>NZ_JALIGJ010000002.1:0-761701 GCF_023096305.1 Exiguobacterium sp. 17-1 | reverse complement strand
CAAGACCAAGCAAGACCAAGCAAGACCAAGCAAGACCAAGCAAGACCAAGCAAGACCAAGCAAGACCAAGCAAGACCAAGCAAGACCAAGCAAGACCAAGCAAGACCAAGCAAGACCAAGCAAGACCAAGCAAGACCCGCAACAAGTACAGTTCGTGAAAAGGAGTGTTGTCTAGCAGTGAATGTTAGCAACCGAATGATCGACTGCGTCAAGCGGATGACATTATGCTTCACCTAGGTCCAAGTAAAGTCAGATAATGGAGTAGCTTCATCTTTCTATCGATCGCTCGATAGCCAAATCTGATTTCTTTCAACCTCTTCATTAAGAGGACAACCTATGGTTTTGAAGTACACGAATAGTTCTACTATGAGAGGAGTTCATCCGTAAGTGAAACCAACTTTATATGAATAAAAGGTCCCGCGCTTGAAATGAGTTCAAGAGATGGGGACCTTTTTGTGTGCTTATTTTTTTTGATACCGTTCGGAAACCTTGCCTCGTTTTCGATCACGATAAAAAACATAACCGGCGACGAAGCCGATCCCACCGATGGCTAACGCTAAGCCGGTGAATCCTTGTAATACATATACATAGGCAGAATCCCCTAGATACCGGAAGGGGAACTGAGCTTTTAGGAAAACACTGTCCCGCATCAGCTTGATGCCAATGGCGCCGATGATACCTGGAATGAATAAAGATAATAAACCGATGATTCGCATGATTGTGACCCCTTTCCAAGCGTATTGTATCAGAAAATCCATATGACTGCGAATTCGATTTGCCCTCCTGTTTTAATACAGGTAGGATAAAGATGTAAGCAGTTTCAAAGGGGGAATCAGAATGCATCATCTCTTGATTGTTGGTGCGGGGCGCGGTGGAACAGAAGTATTACATGCTTTTCAGCGTTCGCCTTTGTTGACGGTTATCGGGGTCGTTGATTCAGACGAACACGCGATTGGTGTTCAACTCGCAAAACGGGGACAGATTCGGGTAGAAAAAACTTGGACGGCTTTTCAGGGCACAGCCATTGATTTTATTATCGACGCGACCGGAGAACACGGTGTGCTTGAACAATTGATTCATTATTTTCCGGACGCAGCGGTTTTACCCGGAGAATTTGTTCGTGTGTTACTTGAACGGCTGGCAGAAAAGGAACGGATGCTCGAAGCAATCATTCATTGTACGAGCGAAGCGATTTCAGTCGCTGATCAAGCGGGTGAAACGATGCTGATCAATCCGGCATATACGCGAATGACCGGTTATACAGAGGATGACGTCATCGGTAAACCGGCAAGTGCTGATATCGGCATGCAGGAATCAGTTCATTTACGGGTGCTGGAAACGGGAGAAAGTGTCCGGGATGCCCGGATGAAAATTGGTCAAGACAGACGGGACATCATCGTCAATGCAGCTCCTGTCGTCGTTGATGGTCAAGTACGGGGGTCAGTCGGTGTCATCCGGGATATCTCGGAAATGAAGGCATTATCAAAAGAATTGAAGGCTGCGAAACAAAAAATCCGGACGCTTGAAGCGAAATACACATTTGATGACATTATCGCTGAAAGCGAATCGATGCGTTTTGTCGTGGACCAGGCGAAGCTTGCAGCGACAATGCCGGTTAATGTCTTAATCCGGGGAGAGTCCGGTACCGGGAAAGAATTGTTTGCCCATGCGATTCATGCTGCAAGTGATCGTCGATATGAACAATTCGTCCGGGTCAATTGTGCAGCGATTGCACCGAGCCTGCTTGAAAGCGAATTATTTGGTTATGAAGAAGGAGCGTTCTCGGGAGCACGTCGTGGCGGAAAACGAGGATATTTCGAAGAAGGGCATGGCGGCTCATTGTTTTTAGATGAGATTGGTGAATTGCCGCTTGATGTACAGGCGAAATTATTACGCGTATTGCAGGAAAATGAAGTCGTTCGAGTCGGCGGAGCGAAAGCTGTCCCGGTCGATGTCCGAATCATTGCAGCAACGAATGCCAATCTCGAGCAAAAAATCATTACCGGTGAGTTCCGAGAAGATTTATATTATCGGATCAATCGGTTACCGATTCATATTCCGGCTCTTCGTGAACGGCCGGACGATCTTGCTCCGCTCTCGACGCATCTGTTGCGTAAATTGAATCAAAGTTACGGACGATCCGTCGAACGGGTTTCTGAAGACGCGTTGGACGCCATTCGAAAACAGACGTGGAAAGGAAACGTCCGCGAATTAGAAAATGTCATTGGACGTGCTTTGATTTTTACAGATAAAACGGAACAGGTCTTACGAAAAGGTCATCTGCAACTGGTTGTCCCGACGTCACCGAAACGATCGGAACGTCCAAAAAAAGAAATCAAACACCTGTCGGATGAGATGTCGTACGTGGAAGAACAATTGATTCGGGAAGCCCTTGATGTCGTGAATGGAAACAAGACTGAAGCGGCCAAACAATTAGGGATTTCTTTACGAGCTCTCTATTACAAGGTGGAGCGGTTTAACATCCAATGTTAGTTTGCAAATTTTTGCGTGCAATATATTGCAAAAAAATGCAATTCCATGCAAAAATAAAAGAGTAGATGTTGGTATAGCGTCGTTTTAGAACTGGCATGAAAATTGCTATTAAATAAAGAGAACGACAGGTAAGGGGGGGAATGGCTTGAGGTTTGAACAGATGGTTCAGCAAGCAGCAGGTCTTGAAGATGCGGTCGTTGCGATTGCGTCAGCAGATGATGAAGAAGTAATGGATGCCGTGTCGCTGGCAATTGAGAACGATTTAGCCCGTTTTCATTTGTTTGGGGATGCGACACGCATTCAAAAAATGATTCATGACCGACAGCTGAGGGAATCACAATTCGTCATCACGCATACAGCCACGGCACAAGAAGCAGCCGAGCGTGCCGCTTATGCTGTCCGCAAAGGGGATGCGGATGTCTTGATGAAGGGACTTGTTCCGACAGCAACGTTCATGAAAGCTGTTTTAAATAAGGAAACAGGTTTACGGTCAGGAAATGTATTGTCTCATGTCGCGTTGTTTGAAGTACCGGGACGGGAGACTGCCATCGGATTGACGGATGCTGCGATTCATATCGCACCGACACTGGAGGATAAAGTTCACATCATTGAAAACGGAGTGACCGCACTTCGGGCAGTCGGATACTCTTTACCGAAAGTCGCAGTGCTAGCGGCTGTCGAAGTCGTTAATCCGACGATGCAGGCAACGATTGACGCTGCCTTACTGACTCAAATGAATCGGCGTGGACAAATCAAGGATTGCCTTGTTGATGGTCCACTCGCGCTCGATAATGCTGTCAATTTAGAAGCAGCGAAGCAAAAGGGGCTGACAGGGGACGTTGCGGGGGCAGCGGATCTTCTCGTCGTTCCTCAAATTGAAGTCGGGAATGTGATTTATAAATCATTGATGTATTTTGCACAGGCATCGGTCGCTGCCATTTTGGTGGGGGCGAAGGCTCCCGTCGTCTTGACGAGTCGAGCCGATACGGCAGAAGCGAAACTGTATTCATTAGCCTTTGCTCTACTTAATGCGCAACCTACAAAAAAAGTTAAACAAACAATCTAAGGGGGAATTAACAATGGTCGAAACAAACGTAGAAGCACGATTCAGTATTTTTGAAACAATGGCAATGGAAGATTACGAACAGGTCGTTTTTTGTCACGATAAAGTCTCAGGGTTAAAAGCCATCATCGCGATTCATGATACGACACTCGGACCGGCACTCGGCGGACTCCGGATGTGGAACTATGCGTCGGATGAGGAAGCATTGATTGATGCTTTACGATTGGCAAAAGGCATGACGTATAAAAATGCGGCAGCCGGTCTTAATCTCGGTGGCGGGAAAGCCGTCATCATCGGTGATGCGAAGACTCAAAAATCAGAAGCTTTGTTCCGGGCATTCGGTCGTTACGTACAGTCGTTAAACGGACGTTATATCACAGCGGAAGACGTCAATACGACAGTAGCCGATATGGATTACATCCATATGGAAACGGACTTCGTAACAGGCGTCAGCCCGGCATTCGGATCAAGTGGTAATCCCTCACCTGTCACGGCATACGGTGTTTACCGCGGGATGAAAGCAGCAGCCAAAGAAGTATACGGTACAGATTCACTCGGTGGAAAAACAGTTGCGATTCAAGGCGTTGGTAACGTTGCCTTTAACTTATGCCGTCATCTGCACGAAGAAGGCGCAAAATTGATTGTCACGGACATCAATCAAGATGCGTTACGCCGCGCGGAAGAAGCGTTTGGTGCTTTAGTCGTCGGACCAGATGAAATCTACAGTGTCGATGCTGATATTTTTGCGCCGTGTGCCCTGGGTGCGACATTGAATGATGAGACGATTCCACAACTGAAAGTCAAAATCATTGCCGGTGCCGCAAACAACCAACTGAAAGAAGACCGTCATGGGGACATGCTCCAAGAACGCGGTATTCTCTATACACCAGACTTCGTCATCAACGCAGGTGGTGTCATCAATGTGGCGGACGAACTCGACGGATACAACCGCGAGCGGGCAATGAAAAAAGTGGAACTTGTCTATGATGCGGTAGCAAAAGTCATCGAAATCGCAAAACGTGATCATCTGCCGACTTATCGGGCGGCTGAAAAGATGGCGGAAGAACGGATTGCGACGATGGGCAGTGCCCGCAGCCAGTTTTTACGTCGCGATAAAAACATTCTGGGATCACGCGGTTAAATCAGAGGAGGATTTTAATGAGCGAACGTATTTTAACCATCAATCCGGGTTCAACCTCAACGAAAATCGGAATCTTTGATGGAACAGAGCAAGTGTTTACGAAAACGTTGCGCCATTCAGCTGAAGCGGTCGGAGGACCGCTTTCAGATCAGCTGACCATCAGACGCCAAGTCGTCCTTGATGTATTGGTACAAGAACAGATTGAATTGAAAGCGCTTACGGCTATCGTTGGTCGTGGTGGTCTGCTTCGTCCTCTCGTTAGCGGGACGTACCGGGTCAATCAAGAAATGCGTGAGGATTTGTTGAACGGAACGTTTGGCGTTCATGCCTCGAACCTTGGAGGGCTGCTTGCGGACGAGATTGGTCAGACGCTTTCGATTCCGGCATTCATCGTTGACCCGGTCGTTGTGGATGAACTGGAGCCAATTGCCCGCCTTACAGGCTTACCTGAACTCGAACGGAAAAGTATTTTCCATGCCTTAAATCAAAAGGCAGTGGCGAAGCGGTATGCGAAAGAGATTGGGACACCGTACGAGCAATTGCGGTTGATTGTTGCCCATATGGGTGGTGGAATTACAGTTGGTGCCCATCTGAATGGACGTGTGATCGATGTCAACAATGGACTGGACGGAGAAGGTGCTTTTTCACCGGAACGAAGCGGGTCCTTGCCTGTTGGTCAACTAGTAGAACTATGTTATAGTACCAAGTATAAACTCGAGGAAATGAAGCGTCTGGTCGTTGGGTCAGGCGGACTTGTCGCGCACTTAGGCACGTATGATGCGATTGAAATCGAACGTCGGATTGACGATGGAGATGAAAAAGCCGCTCTACTCTATGAGGCGATGGCATACCGAGTTGCAAAGGAAATCGCAGCCCAAAGTGCTGTTTTATATGGTCAAGTCGATGCTGTCATCTTAACGGGCGGACTCGCATACAGTGACCGATTGACAAAAGCGATTGAAGAACGGATTGCACATATCGGATCTGTCATCCGGATACCGGGTGAAGATGAGTTACGTGCGCTCGCAGAAGGCGTGTTACGTGTACTGCGTCAAGAGGAACAAGCGAAGGAATATGGAGGCGAACTAACATGGCTAGAGAATTCGACGTCGTTGTCCTAGGTGGTGGACCCGGTGGGTATGTCGCAGCGATTCGCGCTGCACAAGCCGGGAAAACGGTAGCAATCGTAGAACAAGGGAAACTCGGGGGAACCTGTCTGCATCGTGGATGTATCCCGTCCAAAGCATTTTTAAAGTCGGCAGCCGTTTATCAGACAGTTAAACACGCCGCTACATATGGCGTCGACGTACCGGAATCGTTTTTGCGATTCGAACAGGTCAAACAACGGAAACAAGAGATTATTGACGGTCTCGAATCAGGCATACAGCATCTGATGAAAAAAGGAAAAATCGAAGTCTTTCATGGCCGTGGTTCGATTCTTGGACCAAGCATCTTTTCACCGATGCCGGGAACGATCAGCGTGGAGCCGGAAGAAGGCGACGGCGAGTTGATCTTACCGCGCCAACTGATTGTCGCGACAGGTTCACGCCCACGTCCGTTGAATGGTCTGGCATTTGATTCCGAGTATGTGCTCAGTTCAGATGAGGCACTCGACATGAATGCCTTACCAAAATCAATTGTCATCATCGGCGGCGGTGTCATCGGGATTGAATGGGCGTCGATGTTGACGGACTTTGATGTCGAGGTCACGGTCGTCGAATTCAGCGATCGAATTTTACCGACGGAAGATCAAGCTGTCAGCCGGGAAGTGGCCCGTCAGCTCAAAAAGCGCGGTGTCAAGATTATGACGAGTGCAGCAGCACAAAGCGAAAGCTTCCAGTTAACCGAGTCCGGCGTGACGATTGATGTCGACCGTAATGGGGACAAGACGACGCTTGCGGCAGAGAAGTTGTTAGTCGCGATCGGTCGGATGGCGAATGTTGAAGGCATCGGGCTTGAAAATACGAATATCATCGTCGAAAACGGATTCATCCAGGTGGATGACGAGTTCCGGACGAAGGATAATCACATCTTCGCGATTGGTGATGTCATCGGACGCCTGCAACTCGCGCACGTCGCATCGGCAGAAGGTGCAAAAGCGGTCGAGACGATTGTCAACGGTTCGACGACACCACTGAACTATGCGTTTGTTCCACGTTGTATTTACAGTGTGCCGGAAGCAGCCTCGGTCGGCTTGACGGAAGCTGAGGCTGTCGCAGCGGGACTGGACGTCAAAACGGGGATGTTCTCGTTTAACGGTCTCGGAAAAGCCCGGATTGAAGGGGAAGCGGCAGGATTCATTAAACTCGTTTCCGATGCGAAAACGGATGATTTGGTCGGCGTCCATATCGTTGGACCAAAAGCAACTGAATTAATCAGTGAAGGCGGTCTTGCACTTGTTTTGAATGCGACGGCATGGGAAGTCGGACAACTCGTCCACCCACACCCGGCGCTTTCGGAAGCATTCGGTGAGGCAGCACTCGCAGTTGACGGATTAGCGGTTCATGCCTAAGGAGGAAAAACAGATGGAAAAAATAGAATTCAAAGAACTCGTCGAACTGGGTTTGACGGAGCAAGATGCGATTCAAATGTTCGAAACGATGGTCCGGGCACGCAAGATTGACGAACGGATGTGGAAATTGAACCGGGCTGGAAAAATCCCGTTCCTCGTCTCCTGTCAAGGGCAGGAAGCGGCCCAAGTCGGTGCCGCTTACGCGCTTGAAAAAGGGACGGACTATATCTTGCCGTACTACCGCGATTTGGGCGTCGTGTTGCATTTTGGACAGACGTCACGTGACATCATGTTGTCCGCTTTCGCAAAAGCAGAAGATCCGAACTCAGGCGGACGCCAAATGCCGGGTCATTACGGTTCGCGTGCCCTCAACATCGTGACGGGATCTAGCCCGGTGACGACGCAAGTCCCGCATGCCGTCGGGATTGCCCTTGCTGCGAAGATGCGTCGGGAACCGCTTGTCGCCTACGTTTCGTTCGGTGAAGGGTCGTCGAACCAAGGGGACTTCCATGAAGGAGCAAACTTTGCCGGCATCCACAAATTACCGGTCATTCTGTTCTGTGAAAATAATAAATATGCGATTTCGACACCACTCTCGAAACAATTATCGGCGAAACACGTTGCCGACCGGGCGATCGGATATGGGATGCCTGGTGTGACGATTGACGGGATTGATCCGCTTGCTGTCTACAAAGCGGTCAAAGAAGCACGTGAGCGCGGTCTGCGCGGTGACGGTCCGACGTTGATTGAAGTTGAAGTCGAACGTCTCGTACCGCATTCGTCCGATGATGATGATAAATCCTACCGTTCAGCCGAAGAACTGGCTGAACTGAAAACACGTGACGGGGTCAAACTGTTCCGTGAAAAATTGATTAAAATGGGTGTCTTGACGGAAGAAACGGCACAAGACATCGAAGCGAAACTTGAACAAGAAGTCGATGAAGCGACGGCGTACGCGGAAGCGGCAGCTTACGATGCACCGGAAAATGCACTCCGTTACGTGTACGATGAGGGGGAAACGAAATGACGACATTAAGTTTAATCGAAGCCATTAACAGTGCCATCAAAGAAGAGATGGAACGTGATGAATCCGTCTTCGTCCTCGGAGAAGACGTCGGCGTCCGCGGCGGTGTTTTCCGCGCGACACAAGGATTACTGGAGCAGTTCGGGGAAGAACGTGTCATCGACGCGCCACTCGCTGAGAGTGCGATTGCCGGAGTCGGAATCGGCGCTGCGATGTACGGGATGCGTCCGATTGCTGAAATGCAGTTTGCGGATTTCATCATGCCGGCCGTCAACCAGATCGTCAGTGAAGCGGCAAAAATCCGCTACCGTTCGAACAATGACTGGTCATGCCCGATCGTCATTCGCGCACCGTTCGGCGGAGGGATTCACGGCGCCCTTTACCATTCCCAATCCGTCGAAGCGATGTTCAATTCGACGCCGGGCTTAAAAATCGTCATTCCGTCTAATCCATATGATGCTAAAGGTTTGCTGAAAGCAGCCATCCGTTCCAACGATCCGGTCCTGTTCTTTGAACATAAACGCGGCTACCGTCTGCTCAAAGGCGAAGTGCCGGAAGGAGACTATACTGTTGAAATCGGTAAAGCCGATGTCAAACGGGAAGGTGAAGATTTAACGGTCATCACGTACGGTCTTTGTGTCCAGTTCGCCCTTGAAGCAGCAGCACGTCTTGAGAAAGACGGCATCGATGTTCATATTCTTGATTTACGGACGGTTTATCCGATTGACCGGGAAGCGGTCGTCGAGGCAGCCCGAAAAACTGGTAAAGTCTTGCTCGTGACAGAGGACAACAAAGAAGGCAGCGTCATGAGTGAAGTGTCGGCGATCATTGCAGAAGAAGCACTGTTTGATCTCGATGCGCCAATCGAGCGTCTGTGCGGTCCGGATGTCCCGGCGATGCCATACGCGCCGACGATGGAAAAATTCTTTAACGTCTCGAGCGAAAAAATCGAAGATAAAATCCGGACGCTACACGCGTACTAAGGGGGAAACGTCAATGAAAACCGAAACATTAACGATGCCACAACTTGGTGAGAGTGTAACGGAAGGGACGATTTCCCTCTGGCTCGTCAAACCGGGTGATACGGTCAAAAAATATGATCCGATTGCGGAAGTCATCACCGATAAAGTGACAGCGGAAGTCCCGTCGTCCTTCGACGGTGTCATTGATAAACTGTTAGCAGAAGAAGGGGACACGCTACAAGTCGGGGAAGCAATCGTGACCTTGCAGGTCAGCGGCGGATCGACAGAAGTCGCAGCAACGGAAGAAGCCGTTTCGGCGGTCGCAGAAATACCGGTCTCAAGTGATCAATCGATGAAGAAACGTTATTCACCGGCCGTTCTTAAATTATCTGCCGAGCACGGCATTGATTTGGAGCAGGTCTCGGGAACGGGGGCCGGTGGTCGGATTACCCGGAAAGACCTTCTCAAAATCATCGAAACCGGACAAATCGCACAACCGGATACGGTCGAAGCACCGACGATTGAGTCGGTTCCGGCACCAAAACCGGAAGCACAACCGGAACGACATGAACAACCGCAAGCAGTCCGAACGCAAGCAGCCAAACCGACAGCAAGCACGACGGAAGCCGGAGACATCGAAATTCCGACGGCCGGTGTCCGCCAAGCAATCGCAACGAACATGGTCCGCTCGAAACAGGAAGCACCGCATGCCTGGTTGATGATTGAAGTCGACGTGACGAACCTGGTCGAAGCCCGGAATCGTCATAAAGATGCATTCTTTAAACAAGAAGGGGTCAAATTGACATTCCTTCCGTTCTTCATGAAAGCAACCGTTGAAGGATTAAAGAAACATCCAATCATGAATTCGACGTGGGCGGGCGACAAGATCATCCAGAAAAAAGCAATCAACTTGTCACTGGCGGTCGCCACGCAAGAAGCCTTGTTCGTACCGGTCGTCAAAAATGCGGATGAACTCAGCATTAAAGGACTGGCCCGGGCAATTGATGATTTCGGCAAACGAGCGCAAGCCGGACGACTGTCGTCAAGTGAGATGCAGGGCGGAACGTTTACGGTCAACAATACCGGATCATTTGGATCGATTCAGTCAGCACCGATTCTGAACTTCCCGCAAGCAGCGATTTTATCGGTCGAATCAATCGTCAAACGTCCTGTCTGGGTGAACGGCATGTTCGCAGCACGCGACATGGTCAACCTTTGTATGTCGATTGACCACCGGGTGCTCGACGGACTTGTTGCCGGTCAGTTCCTGCAGACGGTCAAACAAGCACTCGAGTCAATCGACCCGAATCAATTGTCTTTATATTGATTGAGACAAATCTATTGACAGAAAACGGTTTCCCACGTAACATAAAAAACAATTAAAGAAAACAGACGCAATGACGAAGAAAAGTAACCTATGAAACGATTGAAGAGAGCTGATGGATGGTGCGAATCAGTATCGGGAAACAGGTGAATGGGCTTCTGAGCATCAGACCGAACTCACAGTAGGCTCTGACGGGTACCTTCCGTTATCAAGGACGACGAATCAGGGTAACCGGTTTGTTCGAGGGGACTAGTAATAGTCAACGAAGGTGGTACCGCGGGTTTTCCCGTCCTTCATGTTTAGCATGAATGGGCGGGAAAACCCTTTTCGTATTCAATTGAATAAGTAAATCGATGAATGAGTTAAGTAGTCAGACGAATCGTTGTTCCAGAGAGCGGGAGAGAGGTGGAACTTCCGTACAGCGATGTCTGATGAATGGTCTCATGAGAGCATGACTGAACGGTAAGTAGGTCGTGACGGAAGCCCCCGTTATCTTAGGCTACGATGTCTCGTCAAGACGCATCGGAAGAGTGGGAACGTTTGTAGTTCCAATTGTGAGGTGGCACCGCGAGTCTATCGTCCTCCATACGGCATTTGCTGTATGGAGGATTTTTTTATATATCAGGAGGCGAACAGGATGATCGAGACAGAACAATTGATAATCGAGCAAATCGAAATGAACGGCGATGAGTTGACGCCCATCTCCATCTTTTTAAATCTCGAGGGGGACCGGAAATGTCTGCTTGAAAGCTCAGCGAGCGGCAGTAACGGTCGTTACTCGATCATCGGCGTCAATCCGGTCGAATTGCTTCGGGCGGAAGGCAATCAAGTGACACGGCACCATCTTCAGACGGAAGAAACCGTGACGATGACAGGGAATCCGGTCCAACTCCTGCAACAGTCTGTGACACGGGGAACAACCGATGCCGACTTTCCGTTCTTAAGCGGCGCCATCGGCTATGTCGGCTATGATGCGATTCGGTCGTATGAAAACATCGGACCGGTACCGGACAGTGACCGCAATTTGCCGGACGCGTTGCTTGCCGTCTATGACGAAATCATTTTATATGACCACCTGGAACACCGGGTGCATTTAATTCATACGTCACTCGGCGGAATGACCGACCGGCAGGAGATGATTCGAAAATTGCAGCTCCGCAAAACCTTACTGGAACAAACCGGTCAGCAGACCCGGATCGAGCGACCGCTTGAAAACATCGTCTATCAACCGCAGATTGAGAAAGAAACCTTTTTATCGCTTGTCGAACAGGCGAAACAGCATATTCGTCAGGGTGATGTCTTCCAACTGGTGTTATCGCAACGGTTAGACGCAACATTCGCCGGCGACCCGTTCCATTTTTACCGGAAGTTGCGCCAGGACAATCCGAGCCCATACCTGTTTTACATCGATTTAGGGGAAGTCATCGTCCTCGGGGCGTCGCCGGAAAGTCTCGTTCAAGTCAAAGGTCGCCATGTCACGACGAATCCGATTGCCGGGACCCGGCCCCGCGGAAAAACGAAACAGGAAGATACACAACTGGCGTATGAGTTATTGAACGACGAGAAAGAACAAGCCGAACACCGGATGCTCGTTGACTTAGGACGAAATGATCTCGGTCAAGTCTGTCAGATCGGTAGCATCCATGTCTCGCGGGAAATGGAAATCGAACGTTTCAAAAATGTCATGCATCTTGTTTCCGTCGTCGAAGGAACGCTTGCAGAAGGACGGACTGGGGCTGACGCGTTGATTTCCTGTTTGCCGGCCGGTACCGTTTCGGGAGCCCCGAAAATCCGGGCGATGCAGCTGATCAATCAATATGAGACAAAAAAACGGGAAGTCTATGCCGGAGCGGTCGGATATTTTGATGTCAGCGGAAATCTTGATTTTGCGCTCGCCATCCGGACAATGGTCATCCAACATGGAAAAGCGTACGTTCAGGCCGGAGCGGGTATAGTCTATGACTCTGATCCGACCTTGGAGTATGAAGAGACGTTGCATAAGGCGAAGTCACTACTGGAGGTCTGGAAATGATTGTACTGATTGATAACTATGATTCCTTTACCTATAACCTGTATCAATATGCGGCCGTCTACGATGAAATCCAAGTCATCCGAAACGATGCGATTGAAGTGAATGCGATTGCCGACTTGAATCCGGACGGCATCATCTTATCACCGGGACCCGGCCATCCGAAAGATGCCGGCATCTGTCTCGACGTGATTGAGACATACTCCGGAAAAATTCCGATTCTCGGTGTCTGTCTCGGACACCAGGCAATCGGTCAAGCATTTGGCGGACGCGTCGTCGAAGCGGATGAAATCCGGCACGGAAAGACGTCAACAATCCGGCAAACCGGACGATTGTTTGCCGGTCTTCCGGAACAACTCGACGTCATGCGTTACCACTCCTTGATTGTCGACCGGACGACCTTACCGGAAGTGCTGGAAGTGACCGCTGTGACCGAGGATGGGACAATCATGGCTCTTGAGCATCACACGCATCCGACATACGGGATTCAGTTTCATCCGGAATCGATCGGAACTCCGCTTGGCCAACAAATGATTCAACGATTTATCGAACTGACGAAGGAGTGACAGGAATGAAGGACGTATTGACGAAATTGACGAATGCCAATCATCTCCGCTATGAAGAAATGCAACAGGCAGCCCGCGCGTTATTTGCGGCGGATGTCACAGACAGCGAAATCGCAGCTTTTCTCGTTGCGCTGAAAGCAAAAGGGGAAACGGCGGAAGAACTAGCCGGTCTTGCTTCCATCATGCGGGAAGTTGCGCTCGACATTCCGGTGACGGGAACGGACTTTATCGATAACTGCGGAACAGGCGGCGACGGTTCCCAATCCTTTAACATCAGCACGACAGCGGCATTCGTTTTAGCCGGTGCCGGAGCCAAAGTAGCGAAACACGGAAACCGGAGTGTCTCAAGCAAGACGGGCAGTGCCGACGTACTCGAAGCACTGGGTGTTCCGCTCGATATCACGGCAGAAGATATTGCAAAGTTGCTTGAAGTAAACGGGATTGCCTTCCTGTTCGCCCAACGGATGCACCCGCGTGTCAAACAAATCATGAAAGTTCGCCGCGATTTACGGATTCCGACAATCTTTAATCTGATTGGACCGCTGACGAATCCAGTGCCGCTAAAAACACAGTTACTCGGAATTTACCGGGAAGATTTGCTTGAGACGATGGCCTTGACGTTGCATCGGCTTGGACGAAAACGTGCCATCGTCTTACACGGAGCGTGCGGGATGGACGAAGCATCACTCGCAGGGACAAATCAATTGGTCCTGCTCGATCAAGGCGAACTGATCCGGTTCAGTCTCCACCCGGAAGAAGTCGGATTATCCGTTGCGCCGATCGAAGCCATCCGTGGTGGTACGGCAGCGGAAAATGCGGATATTCTATTGCGGGTCCTGCGCGGAGAAGCAGGTCCATACCGGGACACGGTCTTACTCAATGCCGGCATCGCTTTGTTTGCGGAAGGGCGGGTCGAGACAATTCGTGAAGGAATCGAACGAGCAGCGCAAAGCATTGATTCCGGTCGGGCGCTTGAAAAACTACAATATTTACAACGAATGAAACAACAGGAGGCAATCGGATGAATATCTTAGACCGCATCATCGAGACGAAACGACTGGAAGTCGCACAATTGAAAATGACCGGGGTCCCTTCGGCGGAGCATCGCCCGTCAAATCCATCGATCCATCAATCACTTGGTGGAACCGATTTATCCGTCATCGCGGAAATCAAACGGGCCTCACCGTCAAAAGGCGACATCTCATTAAACGTCGATCCTGTGGCGCAGGCGAAACGGTATGCTGCCAGCGGCGCGACCGTCATCTCGGTCTTGACGGACCAGACGTATTTTAAAGGGAGTATGGAAGATCTGGCAGCGGTCACCGCAGCCGTCGATGTGCCGGTCCTGTGCAAGGATTTTATGGTTGACCGAATTCAAATTGATTTGGCGAAAGCACACGGCGCCAGTTTGATTCTATTGATTGTCGCGGCGCTTGATGATGACACGTTACACGATCTGTATGACTATGCTTATGCAAGCGGGCTTGAAGTCTTGGTCGAAGTCCATGATGCGACGGAGCTCGAGCGGGCGGAACAGTTGCAGGCGAAAATCATCGGCATCAACAATCGGAACCTGAAGAAGTTCGAAGTGAGTCTCGACACGTCGCTTGCGTTACTGAAGACGAAGTCACCGGATGTCCGGTATATCAGCGAAAGTGGGATTAAAACGGTCGAGGAAGCGAAAATGTTGCACGCAGCGGGAGCAGATGGGATTTTAATCGGCGAAACCTTGATGCGGGCGGAAGATCCGGCTGATTTCATTCAAGCTGTCAGTGGAGTCAAACATGACACGCATTAAATTCTGTGGGCTGAAACGGCAAGAAGACGTCCGTTTCGCCATCGAACGGGCCGACTATATCGGATTTGTCTTTGCCCCGAGTAAGCGGCAGGTCACACTGACGGAAGCAGCGACGCTCCGGTCAGAGATTCCGGAAACGGTCCAAGTCGTCGGTGTGTTCGTCTCACCGACGCAACAAGAGGTCGAAGAAGCGATTGAGCAGGTCGGACTGGATTTGATTCAAATCCACGGACAGGCCGCGGACGAGCTGTACCGGAAGAAACGGGTACCGATCATTCAGGCACTCGCGGCCGGAACACAGGCTACGATTCATCCGGACGCCGATTATGTGTTATTTGATGCACCAGAAGCAGGAAGCGGCCAAACCTTTGATTGGACAACCGATTTACGGGTCGATCAACCGATGTTCGTCGCAGGTGGTCTGCAGCCGGACAATGTCAAACAAGTGATCGAACGCTATCAACCGTTTGCTGTTGATGTCTCAAGTGGTATTGAAACGAATGATCAAAAAGATACGAAAAAAATGCAGGCATTTCATGATGCCGTAAAGGAGACTTTTAAATGACACGTTATTCACAACCTGATGCACTGGGACAATACGGAATCTACGGAGGACGTTACATTCCGGAAACGTTGATGCAAGCCGTTCTTGAGCTCGAACAAGCGTATGCCGAAGTGAAGGAAGATCCGGCGTTTCATGAACGGATGAATGATTTACTCGAAAATTATGTCGGACGAAAAACGCCGCTTTATTACGCGGAACATTTGACGCGGGCGATCGGCGGCGCCAAAATCTACTTGAAACGCGAAGACTTGAATCATACAGGAGCCCATAAAATCAACAATACGATTGGGCAAGCGCTACTCGCCGAACGGATGGGCAAGCGAAAAATCGTTGCGGAGACAGGTGCCGGGCAACACGGGGTCGCGACAGCGACCGTCTGTGCCTTGCTTGATCTCGAATGTGTCATCTTCATGGGTGAAGAAGACATCCGCCGGCAAGAGCTAAACGTCTTCCGGATGGAGTTACTCGGTGCCAAAGTCATTTCGGTAACACAAGGGAGCCGGACGTTAAAAGACGCTGTCAACGAAGCGTTGCGTTACTGGGTCAAACATGTCGACGATACGCATTACTTGATGGGATCGGTCCTCGGACCCCACCCGTTCCCGGAAATCGTCCGTGATTTCCAAGCCATCATCGGTCAGGAAACACGGGCGCAGATTCTTGAAAAAGAAGGTAAGTTACCGGAAGCCATCGTTGCCTGTGTCGGGGGCGGAAGTAATGCGATCGGTATGTTCCATCCGTTCATCGACGACGAAGAAGTCGCATTGTACGGCATCGAAGCAGCCGGAAGCGGACTCGAGACCGACAAACACGCGGCTACGATGTCTAAAGGTGAGGTCGGTGTTTTGCATGGCTCAATGATGTATCTCTTACAAGATGAGCATGGGCAAGTCACGGAAGCCCATTCGATTTCGGCCGGTCTGGATTACCCGGGGGTAGGACCGGAACACAGTCTGCTAAAAGATATCGGTCGTGTTCAATATGAGGCCGTGACGGACCAACAGGCACTTGATGCCTTGCAACTGCTCTGCCAAAAAGAAGGCATCATTCCGGCACTGGAGTCGGCCCATGCGGTCGCGCAGGCGACGGAACTCGCAAAAGGGATGCAACCGGAAGAAGTCGTCGTCATCTGTCTCTCAGGACGTGGCGATAAAGATGTCATGACCGTCAGAAATGCCTTGAAGGGGGAAGCATGATGCGATTAGAACAAGCGATTCGAACAGTTAATGCACGTGGTGAAAAAGCCTTTATCCCGTATGTCATGGGAGGCGATGGAGGCATTGATCGTCTGCCGGATATCTTGGCATTCCTTGAACGATCCGGTGCGACTGCGATTGAAGTTGGTGTGCCGTTTTCCGATCCGGTCGCCGATGGTCCGGTCATTCAGGAAGCGGGACTGCGGGCACTCGCAGATCAAATCAGCTTAAAGGACGTCCTTGAGGCGATTCGGGTTGCGCGTCAATCAACAAGCGTTCCAATCGTCGTCATGACGTACTTAAATCCGATTTTCCGATTCGGCATCGATTCCTTTTTATCGACTTGCCGTGAAATCGGCGTCGACGGGTTGATCATTCCCGATCTGCCACTCGAACAAAGTGATCAGTTTTTTGCCGGTCGCAATAAACAAGACATCGCACTCGTTCAACTGGTCTCGCTGACCAGTCCGATTGAACGGATTGAAAAACTGGCTACACATAGTGAAGGATTCCTCTACGCTGTGACCGTCAACGGGACGACCGGCGGACAAACCAACTTTGGGGATTCGCTCGAACAGCATTTGGCGAAAGTCGCGCAACTGAGTCCGGTTCCGGTTATGGCCGGATTCGGGATCAGTACGCCGGAACATGTACGTCAACTGAGTACAAGTGTTGCCGGTGTCATCGTTGGTAGTAAAATCGTCGAGTTGTTGCAACAAGATGATCGAGCAGCGATTGAACAGTTGATGGCTGCCCGGTTACCGGACGTGACTGTGTAAGCAATTTAGGGAAATCAAAATAAGAGGATGCCGGGATTGTAAATCCGGCATCCTCTTTTGCTGTAGCATCAGCTTTCATTTGTTGGCATGACTCTTTAAAACGTCAGCGACAAGACCCGATACATACGGGCTGCCCCGGTTTTCCTTCTCGACCGATTCAATCATGATCGCGACGAGCAGATCTTTTTTATCATTATCATAGCCGACGAAAAAACCGTTCTCCTGACCGTTTTCTTCACCGGACTTCTTTAGTTCAGCTGTGCCGGTTTTGCCGGCAACTTTAATTTCAGGAATATCAGCCGGTAAGGAATAGCCGGCATGAACAACATCATACAGATCGTCGCGGATCATTGCAGCATCTTTTGCGTCGAGTACGTCTTTTTTCCAGACCTGCTTCGTTTTTTCTTCTGCAAGCAACGTCGGTCGATAAATTGTCCCGTCCGTCAGAAAGATTTCGTACATCGAAGCAAGGTGCAGGATGTTCGTCAGCATCTGTCCTTGTCCGTAAGATGTATCCATCAGCTGACCGTCGGAAGCAATCGAACCGTCGTTTGAAATTTGTGACGCCCGCATCGGGTAGGTGAAGGGAATCTTTTCTCCGTATCCGAGTGCTTCAAGACCGGAAGTAAACGTGCTGGTTCCGATTTGTTCGAGTGTCGATTTTGCGAAGTAGATATTATCCGAGTAGACCAAGGCATTATGGAGATTGACCGGATCCGGTGTCTCGTGAATCCGGGTGACGTTGAAACCGTCGACTTTTGTCTTTAACCCGTCAATCGTATACGCTTTTTCCGGATCGAGCGTTTGACTTTTTAAGCCGACCGCTGCCGTCAACGGTTTTTGGGTCGAGCCGGGAGCAAAGGCACTCGTAAACCGGTTCAACAGCGGTTGATCCGGATCGTTCGTCAACGTATCGAGACGGGCCTGTGAAATACCTGTTGTAAATTCCGACGGATCGAAACCGGGAGAACTTAACAGGACACGGGTCTCACCGGTCCGGGGATCAATCGCGGTCGCAGTCCCCGGATCATCTTTCATCGTCGCATAGGTCGTTTGTTGTAACTTCCCGTCGATCGTCAGCACGATATCCTGTCCATCATTTGCTTGCGTCTCGGCGACGCTAACCGTTGTTTTATCCGGCTTTACGATGTTGATTCGCGCACCGGACGTACCGCGCAACGTCTCGTCGAGCACTTGTTCAAGTCCCCGTTTTCCGACTTGTTCGCCTGCTTGGATCGTTTGTTTTGATTGTTTGATTTCATCGGCTGTTGCGGAACCGGTATAGCCAATCAAATGGGAAGTCGCTTTCCCGAACGGATATGTCCGGACTTCCGTTTCCTTGACGTTGATACCGTCGAGTTGCTTGAGGCGGTCGATTTTTGATTTATCGTTTGCTGTATACGTCTTCAGCGGAACGAATTGTCCGTCTTTGACCCAACTGGCACCGAGGGCATCTTTAAGTGCTGAGACGGGACGGTCCAACTGTTTTGCAAGCGCCGTAAGATCATTGACTTCACCTGCAACGGCACCCACTTGGTAACCGGTACCTGTCGTGGCGAGAGGCTGATTTTTGGCATCAAGTAAATCACCGCGTTTGGCATCGAGCGTCGTCAACTGGACTTGATCCTCTTTCTTGAAATCCTTTAAAACAAACGAAGAATCCCAGTCAATGAACCAGTTTTCCGTATCTTGTTGTTTCTCGAACGTTAACGGGATGTCTTTTTTATAGGAAACCGGTCCTGCCAGTGTCTCAAAAGAAATTGTCACCGGTAAACTAGTCTGTTCCTTCTCTTCGTTTTCTTCGGTTTTCATTCGTTCGACAGAGATTTTTTCAATGGCAAGAGAATCGGCTAATTTTTTTGTCCGATCGACAAACTCTTTTTTACCGTATGTTTTTTTAGTTTCCTTGCTGGCATAATCAGCATACATTTTATCGTAATCTTGTTTTTCCCATAATTTAATATAGGCATCCAGTCGTTCTTCGGGTGTCGGTTGATTTTGGCACCCGGCAAGTATAGTCAGTGCGAAGCTGGTCGAAAGCAGAAGCGGGAGTGTCTTCTTCAAGGGAAATCCTCCTTTACGGAAAGTCTGTCCTATAACCGTATCATTCTTTGCAAAGGATTTCATCTCGAACGAACGACAAAAAAACTCACGCGAAGACAAAGCTTCGTGTGAGGAAAGTTCCGTTCTTAATTAAAGTAGTTCAGTGGGTTGACGCTGTTCGCAGCAGATGAAGCACTGTAAACGTAGTTTCCACGATGCATTTCGAAATGCAGGTGTGAGCCGAATGAGTTTCCGGTATTGCCGATGTTTCCGATTCGTGAACCTTTAGCAATCGTTTGTCCAACAGAAACCGCACGACTGCTTAGGTGTGCATACACCGTCGTATAAGAAATTCCGTTAACTGTATGTTTCATCATGATGTGGTTGCCGTAAGCACCATAGTAGCGTGATGTGATGACCGTTCCAGAAGCCGATGCATAAACCGGTGTTCCGGTCGGTGCGGCGATGTCGATTCCATTATGGAATGTGTAACCGTATGAACCGCTTGCGGCACCATATCCTTGAGCAATCCGGCCGCTAGCTGGTCGTGAAAACCCGCTTGTTGCTTTCGATGATGTCGTGACACTGTATTTTTTAGCATATGTAGAAGAAATGTAACGGGATGCACCGCCGTAAGAAATTTTTGTCCAAGATCCGGAAACCCCTAAATAATTGAAAGTTTGACCAGAATTGACACTACCGACAACTCTGTAAGCAGTCGAGGGACCTGTTCGAACCCGTAACCCGTCTGCGGTTATTTTTACTTTGTACGTTGTTGCTGCTTCAACTTTTTCTGTACCCGTTGTAGCGAAACCGGAAACCATCAGTGCTGTCATTGTCATAGTTGTAATCATGCGTTTCATGTAGAAGTTCCTCCTAAAGTGTGAAAGACGACGGACGATTATGTAAGGGAACAAGACCCTTTCAAAGTTGTAAGATACAAAGCATATGTATTTAATATGTATAAATATTTTCTTGCTAGCATGATTATAGCATCGCAAATAACACAAAAATATTTCAGTTTCATTGCAAGATTATAGTTGTATAACATATATTGTAATGGATAATATTTCATTTAGTATCTGAATTTATTCTTATCAAAATAGAATATATGGTTCGTCTTTTAAGAAAATATCAAAAAACGTGACGATGTGAGGGGGCACATCGTCACGGGATATAGGTGAAAAGAATCAGTTGGAAATGGGTGCGAAAACAGTTAAATGTTGATTTAAAACTTGAACCGTAACGGGAAGATGACCCGCTGTGTCGCCGTCAGCATTAATCGGAAGACGTTCTTTCGAATCGATATGAACTTCTTTTGTCGTAAAATAGTCCACTTGATCTGCATCGGAAATATTTCCGGTCAATAGTTTCGGTAAGGCCTGTAAAGCATCAAAGAAACCAAGCTGCTTGACGATGAAGACATGTAACAGACCATCATCGACACGGGCATCCTTCGCGAACGACTCAAAACCTCCGACGGAATTAGTCAGGGAAATAATCAAGAGAGGCGTTTCACCATCAAATGATTTTTCTTCCGCCGTCAGTCGGATCGGATAGGGACTGTGGTCCTTAAAGGCTTTTAATCCTTCAATGAAATAAGCGACGGAACCAAGTGATGTTTTTTGTTCGACGCTGACTTCTTCGACCGCTTCTGCAATCAATCCAACAGCGATGACGTTCATGAAATAATGATCGTCATATTTACCGATATCGAGTGGACGGGGCGGAGCATCTTCTAAAGCGCTGATGGCCTCCTCGGGATCAGTCGGGATGTGTAAAGCACGCGCTAAATCATTGACCGTCCCTAGAGGCACGATTCCGAGTGTCGGACGATGTTCCTGTTCCGCGATACCGGTGATGACTTCATTGACCGTCCCATCTCCGCCCATAGCAACGACGGCATCATAGTGCCCGATGGCAGCTTGTGTGGCGAATTCAGTTGCATCGCGTTCTTTTTCTGTGAAGCGCACATCGACTTCCGTAAACCGTTGAGCCAATGTTCCTTCTGCAAATTCAGCGTGTTTCTTTCCAAGTTCTTTACCGGATGACGGATTGATGATGAGCATGACTTTTGACACAAATGATTCCTCCTTTAATTCTATCTGTTCCTATTTTCCCAACATTAGATAAACATAATCCTGGACAGAAAAAAACCTTGGACATCACGAGATACGTCATGTCCAAGGCAATCATGAAATTAGCGACGGGCGATTGGAGGAGGGGATGCTTCTCCTGCTGCCGGACGGACGGGTTCTTCTTCGTCCCAACACTCTGTATTTTCGATTCCAAGTGCTTTTGCCGAGAAGACCGGATCAAGCCCTTTCTTCCGTTGTTCCTGGTAGTCGTTGATAACTTTGAGGGCGATGCCGCCTAAGAGCGAGATTGCTGTCAAGTTAATCAACGTCATACCTGCCATAAAGAGATCGGCGAAGCTCCAAACCACTCCGAGACTGAGGACAGAACCGATGAAGACAAAGGCCATTGTCGCGATCCGGAATCCGAAGACAGCAGCCGGACTGTTTTTAATGAATTCGATATTCGTTTCACCGTAGTAGTAACTGCCGACGATTGAACTGAAAGCGAATAAGAAGACACAGATTGCGATGAAGGCAGGAGCGACGGCACCCAGTTGTTCACCTAATGCGTTCTGTAACATCGCGATTCCTTCCCCGTTGCCTGTCGCATAACTGTCACTGAGAAGAACGATGGCAGCAGTTGCCGTACAGACGATCAACGTATCAAGGAAAACACCAAGTGTTTGCAGGAAACCTTGTTTCGCAGGATGGGAGACTTCCGCAGCTGCTGCTGCGTTTGGTGCAGACCCCATACCGGCTTCGTTTGAGAACAGACCACGTTTTACTCCGAGTGAGATGGCGGCTCCGACTGATCCGCCGAAAGCCTGTTCGATGCCGAAAGCACTCTTGAAAATCATCGCGAAGACGCCCGGAAGTTCCGTCAGGTTCGTGACGACGACGAACAGCGCAGCAATGAGATAAAGTCCGGCCATGACAGGGACGACGAAAGCTGAGAACTTCGCTACCCGGTGAACGCCACCGAAGATAACAAGTCCTGTTAAGACGACGAGTACACCACCGACGACGGCTTTATTGATTCCAAACGCATTATCAAAGGCTGCAGCAATCGTGTTCGATTGAACGGAGTTGAAGATTAAGCCGAACGTGACAGCGATTAAGATGGCAAACACAACACCGAGAGCACGGTTTTTTAAACCTTTTTCGATGTAGTAGGCAGGACCGCCACGGTACGCATTCGTTTTGCTATCGCGGACTTTATAGACTTGAGCGAGCGTGCTTTCGATCAAGGCAGTTGCGCCTCCCAGTAAAGCAACCATCCACATCCAGAAGACGGCGCCCGCACCACCGAGTGTGATGGCAATCGTGACACCGGCCAGGTTGCCGGTCCCGATTCGTGTGGCGGCACCGATGAAGAAGGATTGAAGCGAGGTAATGCTTTCTCCTCCGTCATCCGTTGTTTTCTCGTTTTTATCGAGCGTAACGCGGAACATTTCTTTTAAGTACCGGAACTGGATGAATTTTGTCCGAATTGTGAAATAGATGCCGACTCCGATCAGTGCCGCGATTAGAACATAAGACCATAATAAGTTGTTGGCAAAATCGACTCCTGATTGTACTGCTTGCTGAAAAGCATCCATCTGAAAATTCCTCCTAATGTGTTTTAGTAAAATGTCTATACGCTAAATTATATGAATTTTCAGATAATATGCAAGATAAATTTTAAAACTTTTTTCCAAAAACTAATCAGGCTAATTATTCATAAAGTAAAAAATAAACTTGTTTCACGACTATACAAAAAGACCTGCCGCAGGTTACGACAGGTCGAAATAGCGTGATATACGGCGGAAAGGTCATTCTGAAGCAAGGAATTGTTCATAGAGATCATCGAGCTGGTGGACCAGCTCTTCACGAGTGGCAAAAAGTTTCGCCAGTACTTCATAATCACTTGCCTGTTCCAGTTGCGATTCCAGAAGGAAAAGCTCTTGCTCTGCTTGATCGATTGTTTCTTCCAGCTGTCGGGATGGTTGTCCCGAACTAATCGGAGACGATTGTTTAGGCAGTTTTTTATTGAAAGGGATGTGCTCCGTATCAGCAATAGAAGGCTTTCCGGCATGTTTACTTACCGCATACGCATAAGGCCCTGGATACAGGATGGGCGTTTGATCGAGCCAAAGTGTTTTCGTAAACAGACGATTCAAAAAGTAACGATCATGTGAAACGGCGATCAACGTCCCTTCAAACGACTCAAGGGCTTCTTCGAGAGAGTCACGCGATTCGATATCGAGATGGTTCGTCGGTTCATCGAGAATCAATACATTTAATTCCGAGTGGACGAGGATTGCGAGCATCAACCGCATCCGTTCGCCTCCACTCAAGGCAGCTACAGGTAAAAAGACACGTGGACCAAAAAATAAAAACTGGGCAAGCCGTTTTCGGGCTGTTCCTTCATCGCTATCGATGGCTGACCGAAAGACATCAATCAAGCGTTGATCGTCAGGAAAATCGATGTGTTGCGATAAATAGCCGACTTTTACCGAAGGACCCTGCGAGATGAGCCCGCTTGTCGGTTCGATACGTCCTAACAACAGTTGTAACAGGGTTGTTTTTCCGCTGCCATTGGCACCAACGATAGCTAAACGGTCTTTTGCGGCGATTTCAACAGTTAAGGAGTGAAACAATGGAGATTCAGTAAAGGAGAGGCTGACGTTTTCTAGTCGATAGACCATCCGGCTTGTTTTGCCTTGTGCATTAAAAACGACATCCGGCGTCTCGGCTTCGAGTTGAGGACGTTTAATGCGTTCGATCCGTTCAAGTGCCCGTTCCATCGATTTCGCTTTCCGAAACAGCTTTTCGCTCGGCGGAGAAGCTTCATTCGCCCACTGGCGGAGGCGGCGGATCGCATCCTTCATTTGCTTGATTTTTTTTTGTTGTTCCTGATAGGCATGGAATTGTTCGAGCAACAGACGTTCTTTTTCCGTCATATAGTACGAATAATTCCCCCGGTATAGTTGGATCTGACCATCTTCCAGTTCGGCAATGCTCGTCACGACCGTATCGAGAAATACACGATCGTGTGACACAATTAGAACGGCGCCAGCATAGCTCGATAAAAATGATTCAAGCCATTCGACGGCTTCGAGATCAAGATGGTTCGTCGGCTCATCGAGAATCAACAAATCGGGTTCGGTTAACAGCATACGTCCGAGGCAGATTTTCGTTTGTTCGCCGCCGCTGAGCTGTTCGAACGACCGGTCGAGTAGAGGATGTAGCCGTAAACCGTTGATCATCCGGTCGACCTTGGATTCAAGCAGATAACCGCCTTGCCGCTCGAATGTTTCCGTCACCTTCGTGTACTGCTCAAGCAACGATTCAATTTGATCCGTGTTCATTGCCATAGCTTGTTCGAGATCGTGTAGTGATTGTCGTAAGTCGAGCAACGGGGCAAACGCGGTCCACAGGACATCCAGTCCGGTCATGTCGGAATTGTATACCGGTAACTGTTCCAAGTAACCGATCGATAGTCCACTTTTTTGATAGATGGTTCCGGCGTCGGGTGAATCTAGTCGTGCAATCAAACGCAGGAGGGTCGTTTTTCCGCTACCATTGCGTCCGATTAAACCGATCCGATCATGTGGTTGGATGAAGAGGGACACATCGGTTAAGATGTCATCGCCTCCGAATTGTTTTGTCAGGTGTTGGATGTCGCAGATCATCATATTAAAATTTCCTCTCTGACGCATCAAAAAAAGGAGAGTGCAAACAGCACTCTCCTCGACTCGTGGAAGATGCGCTTTGCTTTATTTTTCGAGTATGGAGTTCTTCAAAAAAGGGCAGACTGACCCCTTAGAACGCCATTCCATGAAAAATTGCGCGCAACAGATAAAGTTGTTCCATCAACCAATGCTTACACGCAGCAAAACCCATTTCTTCCCACCACCTTTTCTCATTCGATATCTTTATTTTACCATGTCACCTGGAAGGAAAGAAAGAACAGATTATTTAAATAAGCCGGCGATCGAGTTGAAGAAGGCACTTAAGCCGTCAAACAGCTTTGCAAAAAATCCTTTTGTTTCTTCTGATGTTGCAAAGGCCTGAATGTTTTGCCCGGCATCCTTCAGTCCACTCTCAATCTGTCCCCAGTTGAGGTCGGCTTGTTCCATTTGGTTAAACAAACCGGTCAAACGGTCCATTTGGGCGTCGGACAGATTGATATTGTTATTTTGAATGACTTGGACGATGACGTTCTCAATCTCGACTTTCGTTTCCGGTTTCTGTTTGGCGATTTCCGCTTTGATTTCGTTCATCAAGTCGGCGACCTTGTCCGTCCCGACTGTCTTCCCGACATCTGACGTGACCGACAATTCTTGCTGGGCCAAATCTTTTCGTTCATCGGTCAGTTTAATGCCGGTCTCAGCCGACGTTTGGTCGTAGGCTTTCATGATTCCGGTCAAGGCAGATGTTCCGGTTACCTTGTAAGGAGACGTAATCGTGATGTCCGCATCGGTCACACCGGCCGTGACAAGCGCATTGAGGTACATGTCCTTTGTGACCCAGGTGATGTTTTCCGTTGCAACGGACAGACCGTCGCCTTTTTCAGCCAACTCGATCTTGGCGGACGAATACATCCCGCCGCCGCGTTGGGACTGGGGAATGTTTTTCCCGAGATATTTTTCTTCATCCGCAGATGTCGCGATGATCGGAGTGATGCCTTCCGGTGCGTTCAGACGGGACAAGACCCATGTTTTATCCTTCGCTCCGAGCGATTCGCCCAGTGTGATAATCGTTTTGTCGACGACCTGTTCGGCAGATGCGGCCGTTGGCAGTAATAACGTCGTAGCAAGTAATGCCGAAGCGGTCCATGTCATGGTTTTATTCATAAAAGTTCCTCCATAAGTTAAGTATCAGGTACTAAATTTAGTCTAATCGACCGGCGACAGAAGAGAATCGGTCTCAAGGACGAGCCGTCATCCACCTTCCGTCATGTTCCATTGTACAAAAAAATGGAGTGAAATGACGAGAATGGGTCAATTTCACATCAAATCATGATAAACTCAAAATAAATCAAATAGCGACCACTAGGGGAGTCAGTAGGCTGACTGAGACGACGAAGACGTTCGGACCCTTTGAACCTGATTAAGTTTGGACTTACGGAGGGAAGTGGCGTGGACGATCCTCTTTTTATGGTCTTTTCACGTCATGCCTGACATCGGGTGTGGCGTTTTTTTGATTACAAAAGGGGGAAAAAACATGACATTCAGTGAAGAAATCCGGCAAGCGGCAAGACGGTATTGGGACAGCAGCTTTACCCATCCATTCGTGACAGGGATTGCGGATGGAACACTACCGGAAGCAAAATTTCGCCATTACGTCCTACAGGATGCCTATTACTTAAAACATTTCGCGAAAATTCAGGCGCGGGCCGCGTCGAAGGCACAGGACTTCGCGACGATTGCCGAACTCGCGGAACATGCGACGTCGACCTATGCTGCAGAACTCAGTCTGCATCAATCGTTTTTTGAACCGCTTGGGATTTCGGACAAGACACTGGCAGAGTTTGAACCGGCACCGACAGCATACGCTTATATTTCGCATATGCACCATGCAAGTGAAGGGACGCTCGGGGAGACCATCGCTGCGATTTTACCGTGTTACTGGCTTTACTATGAGATTGGACAACAGTTACAGACGGCGACACCGGCTTCACCGATTTATCAGCAATGGATTGCGACATACAGTTCCGAGTGGTTCGAGCGGGTCGTCTTTGAACAAATTGATCGTCTGAATGATTTGGCGGAGCGGGCAAGTGCCGAAGAACGGGAACGGATGAAACAACATTTTGTCAAAAGCTGTTATTACGAATTGATGTTTTGGCAGATGGGCTGGACGGAAGAGACGTTTGAACAAATTTATCTACGGACAATGGACAGACAAGATGTAAAGTGAAAAAAGTAGCTTGAGTAAAATATATGGAAGTAAAAAAACTCCACGCCTGATCGAATCACGAAAAGGGGAAACGTGGAGTTTTTGTAATGAAACGAAAGGTACTATCAACCGAAAATCAACAAGTTGATTCATATAGTTGCATATGAACATATTTTATGTTAATTTACTAATTACACGCATATGCACATGTTTGTGTGAAAAGAAGAGGGGATGAATGATGAAGGTATACGACTACAATAAATCCATCGGGCGTAAGGTAGTGACGCTTTCTCGGCTGATTGGATTTGGGTTGAATAAAAAATTTAAAGAACTTGATTGTCCACTTACATTTCAACAATGGAAAATCATGACGGCATTGAACTATCAAGAAGGAATTTCACAAAATCAATTGGCTGAAATCGTTGAAAAAGAACACACGACAGTTTCCAAAATTGTTAACACGTTAATTAGAAAAAACATGCTTCGAAGAACGACGGATGTGAACGATAAGCGGACGAATAATGTGTTTTTAACGGAAGAAGGCAGAGAAGTACTTGAAAAACTTGCTACCGATCAAGTCCAAACGTTTTTAGACAGTTTAGTGGACGACATTCCCGAAGCGGAAGTAGAAATCTTTACTTCTGTATTAGAACGTATGATAAAGAAAATCCAATGATTTTCTTTATCGTATGTTCTAATATTTTATTGAATATGTGCATAGGCAACTAATAGAGAATAGAGGGATTAGCATGGACGTATCAACATCATTAGCTCAAAGCAAACGTAACAAATTAATGATTATTTTAACAAGTGTATTAGTGATTTCAGCAATGAACACGACGATGTTCAATGTCGCATTACCAGCGATTGGCGAACAATTTTCATTATCTCCTTCGCAAACGGGATGGATTGTAACCAGCTATTTGATTATTTTCGCTGTAGGAGTAACCATCTATGGTAAATTAGCAGATCAATATAAATTAAAAACGTTGATAACAACGGGAATCATACTAATGGCTCTGGGCTCGCTGATTGGTTTGCTGGCTTTAAATTATCCTTTGTTAGTCATCGCGCGTGTCATTCAAGCGGCAGGGGCAGCCGTACTTCCTGCTTTAGCGATGATTATCCCAACCCGCTACTTTACTCCTGAAACACGAGGACGTGCGATTGGAATGACTTCAGCCGGTTTGACGTTTGGAATTGCAATAGGTCCGATTATCGCTGGACTGATTTTGACATCCTTTAGTTGGAATAAACTGTTTATCATTCCGCTCGTCATGGTGTTGAGTATTCCTATCTTCCGGAAGTATCTGGGGGACGAAAAAGGAACGCAGAGTAAAATTGACTTCATAGGTGCGTTATTACTTGTTGCAACGATTGTGTCCTTCATGTTAGTAATCTCACAATCGAGTTGGATCCTCTTCATCCTATTTGTTTTATTCCTGGGTGCCTTCGTTTGGAGAATTAAAATAACAAAAAATCCGTTCATCCATCCGGGTTTATTTAAAAATAAATCTTATACATTCACGCTTTTAACCTTCGCTTTAGGTGCAGGTGCAGCATTCTCTCTACCTTATCTTTCTCCTTTGTTGTTTGTGAATGTAAACCATCTTTCGCCTTTCGCAAGTGGTCTATTTATGTTTCCAGGGGCATTGATTGCAGCACTACTTGCTAAAACCGGTGGTAAGATTGCCGATACCAGAGGGAATGCTACCCTTGCCTACATGACGATTCTTTTGTTCTTGATCTGTTTTGGATTACTTTCGTTTTTTGCAGGAGCTTCTGCTTATCTTGTAATGGTGATACTGATTTTAGGATACGTAGCCCAAAGTCAATGGCAAGTCGCGATGGCGAATACTTTATCTAATACATTATCAAAAGAACAAGTTGGCATTGGAATGGGATTGTTCATGTTAGTCAATTTCGTAGCAAGTTCGATTGCTGGTACGTTCATAGGGAGAGCACTCAGTAGTCGTTCAAGTTTCAGCTTCAATCCTTGGCACAACCAAGCGAGTGGAGGCGAGTACAGTAATATATATGTAGTATTAAGCGTAGTTGTTATCATTACTGCTATTTTATATACGGTGGTTTTAAGAACAACTAAAAATAAAAAATCAAATTAAGCTCTAATTTATGTGCAACGAAAGTAAACGGCATATTGAGTAATAAATAAAAATCAAGGTTGAATTGAAACTAAACTAAGAAAACAAAAACACCGGATACGACTAAATTGTCGAGTCCGGTGTTTACGTTCACGCGTTCTCTTGTCTGCGATATTCAGCTGTGTCGTTCAATCAAATCCGCCAGACGTTGTTTGACGGCAGTCGGATTGTTTAAATCCTGATTGGATAAGGAAAGTTTTGTCATCGTCTCGTCCGTACCGGCCATCTCACTGAACAGCGAACCGAGACTGTGGGCACGGCGGTCGATTTGGACGACGATGTCGATGCCGGACCGGTCTTGCAACAGGATGACTTCGATTTCGTCCAGCTTGTGAGCATAATGGGTACCGCGGGCAGAATACTCAAGTTCCTGCGCGATCGGCAAATCTTTCCGGAAGCGACCCAGTAATTTTTCTGTATCGGCTTTCTTGAGGCGGAATCCGAGATCTTCCATCGCTTCAAGAATGACCGATTGGTAGTCATTGGCTTTGACGACGACAGCATCGTGGTCAGAAGGGTCAACCGCCTGCGCGATATCAAGACCCGTCTCGATCCACGACTTCGATTGGCTGACGGAAAGTGGTGTATTAAAAGGGACTTGAAGCGTAAACGGTATTTCCCGTTCGACACCTGCTTCGATCGTAAACGGGGCTTCATTTAATGCAAACCGGTCCAGTGTGAACGTCGTGAATGCCGTGCTGTCCCCGACTTCTTGTTTGTACTGGGTATTGAAGGCGAGATAAATCCGGGCGATTTCCTGATCGACGTTACCGCCTTTAATATGAACGACCCCTTGAATCGTTCCACCGGGTTCACAGTGATCTTGTTCGAGTCGTGTATCGACCGTTGCGGCACCGATGCCGATTTGTGAAAGAATTTTTTTGAACATGTTGTGTTCCTCCTTTAAATTAAGTATGACGACTAAAAATAAAGCTTGCTTGCTTGTCGAACGCGGGTGAATTTGCTACAGTTTCGAAAGACCAAACAAAAAAGGACGGGACGATACGTGGAACTAGACCAATTAAAAGACCTGCTCACTGAAAAACTGCAGGCAACTTCACTCATACACGCGACGATTAGCGGTCCGCGTCAAAAATCAAACGATCTGCGTCGAATCAAGTTAAAACCGATTCTACTTAGAGATACGTATGCAATCCAGTTAGAGTTTCAACATGAACGGATCATTAAGCATGAGAATTTAAGTATAGAAGAATTTATTTTGCGAATGGACGACTATTTTAACGAATTTCGTCAATTTTTATTCCGTTTTGAAACGGAAGAAGTCCAGTTCCAACTCTCGAAGAAAATGAAAGTTTCACTGAAGACGACAGGCAAGGAACCGGTAAAGGCCGAACTGTCTCACAATCGAAAGAAAAGCCATTTGTTAGAAGACGGCGTGCCGGTACCGTTTTTGATTCGTCTTGGTGTCATGACGGAAGAAGGACAGGTCAAGCGTCAAAAATACGATAAGTTTAAACAAATCAATCGTTTTCTTGAATTCGTCGAAGACAGTATCGCAGCATTGCCGCAAGGACGGACGCTACGGATTTTAGATTTTGGATGCGGGAAGTCGTATCTGACGTTTGCTCTCTATCATTACTTGAAAATCGTCAAGGGATTTGATTTAAACGTCACCGGTCTTGATCTCAAAAAAGAAGTCATCGAAGACTGTACCGCCATCGCTGCTGATTTAGGGTATGATGATTTATCGTTCCGTGTCGGTGATGTCCATGATTACGACCAGGATACGGAAGTTGATTTAATGGTGACGCTACATGCCTGTGACGTTGCGACGGATGTCGCGCTTGCCCGGGCAGTCGACTGGAATGCATCGGTCATTCTCAGTGTCCCGTGTTGTCAGAAGGAGTTAAACCGTCAACTGGATTGTTCACCGCTCGACGTCATGCTGCAACATGGATTGATTCAAGAAAAGTTTGCTTCGCTCGCAACAGATTCCATCCGGGCAGAGTTGTTGACACTTGTCGGGTACGAAACGCAATTACTTGAATTCATTGATTTAGAAAACACGCCGAAAAATATCTTGATTCGGGCTTATAAAAATCCGAAGCAACCAACGGAAGAAAAAATTGACCGGTATATCGCTTTCCGAGACCTGTTACACGCTAAACCGTATTTAGAACGTGAATTGAGCGGCAGACTTGGACAGATTTCACCGAAACTCGTACAATAAAGAAGACAACGATTTAAAGGGGGAACAAATACAATGGATTTCCAAATGTATTTTGAAGATGTCGTTCAAACGGCACGTAAAGAAGCAGCAGCTGCTGGCTTTGAAGAATTAACGACGGTCGAGAGCGTCGATGAAGCGATGAAGCGTGACGGTTTGACGCTTGTCCTCGTCAACTCGGTTTGTGGATGTGCCGGTGGGATTGCTCGTCCGGCTGCCGCTTATATCAACCGGATGGAAGGTGTAAAACCGGATCATTTCGTGACGGTATTTGCAGGGCAAGACCGGGAAGCAACAGACCGGGCGCGTGAATACTTCGAAGGATATCCGCCATCATCGCCATCATTCGCATTGATGCAAGATGGAAACATCCTGTCGATGGTCGAACGGTTTGACATCGAATCGTTTACAGCAGAAGAAGTCGTCGAGAAGTTAGAGTCGTTAATTGAAATCTACGCCTAAGTAAATCAAAAACCTGTTCCGGACGTCCGGAACAGGTTTTTTTGTGAAGCCGTCTAGTTACCAGACGAAAGACTGGAATCAAAATAAATGTAAACGTTAACAAAAGAACGGATTACGCATCTGGTATGAATAAATTCATGTTTTATGCACTATTTGTATATTATTATGCTTTACAATGAATAAATATTCGTATATTCTAAAAGCAATAAATCAGGTCGAACTTTTTAGTATTGAATTAGAAAAAAACATAAGTCATACTATTGTTAAAGTTCTGACAATTGAGCGTTGGAAGGGGAATTTATTGATGAAGAAACTAGTAGCAACGGCAATGGCAGGAATTCTCGCAGTCACGATGGCAGCATGTGGTGCCTCGGAGGAATCAACAGGCGACACGACGAAAAAGAACGATAAAGTATTGACGATGGGAACGTCAGCGGATTACTTCCCGTTTGAGTATATCGATACAGCAAAGGGTGATGATATCGTCGGATTTGATGTCGCCATCGCGAAAGAAGTGACAAAAAATCTCGGATACGATCTAAAAATCGAGGACATGGAATTTGGTAGTCTGCTCGGAGCACTCAGTGCAGGTCGTGTCGATTTCGTCATGGCAGGCATGACGCCGACTGACGAACGGAAAAAGAATGCTGATTTCACGGATATTTATTTCCAATCTAAAAATCTTGTCATGACAAAAGATAAAGCAATCGCTTCGGATGACGAATTAAAAGGCAAGAAACTCGGGGTCCAGCTTGGATCAATCCAGGAAGCATTAGCAAAAGACCGGTACAAGGACAGTGAAGCGGTTTCGTTAAACAAGATTCCGGAAATCATTCAAGAATTAAATACGGGTCGGATTGACGCATTGATCATTGAGGATGCCGTCGCCGTCAAATACATGAATCAAGACAAGGCGTTAAAAACGTATGAAATTAAAGAAGATGGACCAACCGGCTCTGCTGTCGCCTTCAAAAAAGGGGACAAGATGCGTGACGATTTCAACAAAGAGTTGAAAAAGATGATCGACAACGGAGACATCGATAAACTCGCGGAAGAATGGTTCCAAAAAGAAGCAAAATAAGAGTAGTGCATAGGGGTGGGGGTAACCTCATCCCTTTTGTGCGACGTTAGGAGATTGGTTATGATAGACTTTACAAAGATTCAAGATTCAATCCCATATATTCTGCAAGGAATTCCAGTTCTGTTTCAAGTCGTCATCGTCGCCGCGATTGCCGGCATGCTGATTGGAATCGTGGTCGCCGCGCTGAAGATTACAAAGAGTAAGTTCCTGCGATTTCTAGGTCATGCCTACACGGCAGTCTTCCGCGGAACACCGTTAATTTTGCAACTGGCAATCATTCATTTTGGATTACCGCAGTTGACGGGATACGTCACGACCGGTTATCAATCGGCCGTCATCGCCTTCTCCTTAAATTCGGGCGCGTACATCTCGGAGATCATCCGGGCCGGTATTCAAGCCGTCGACCGGGGGCAATGGGAAGCAGCGGACGCCCTTGGTATTCCTTACATGAAACAACTGCGTTCAATCATCTTGCCGCAGGCATTCAAAAACATCTTACCGGCCATCATGAATGAATTAATCACCTTAACAAAAGAATCCGCTTTGATTTCGACGGTAGGTGTACTCGATGTCATGCGCCGGGCGCAGGTCGTCGGTGGAGAAAAAGCCTTGTATTTTGAACCGTTATTATTTGCAGGATTCGTCTATTTCGTACTTGTCATGGGATTGTCCTTGATTGGTCAACAAGTCGAAAAAGCTATGAGAAAGAGTGGGTAATCAGATGGAACCTATGATTCAAGTTACTGATCTATATAAGCAGTTCGGAAAATTGGAAGTATTAAAAGGTATTACGACGACTGTCGGGCGGGGAGAAGTGGTTGCCGTCATCGGTCCGTCCGGTTCCGGAAAATCAACGTTTTTACGGTGTATCAATTTACTAGAACAACCGACAAGCGGAACAATCAACGTAGATGGATTTGAACTGACGAAACCGAAAGCGAACATCGCGAAAGCCCGTCAAAATATCGGCATGGTGTTCCAACAGTTTAATCTTTTCCCTCATAAATCAGTGCTCGATAACTTGATTTATGCACCGATTAACGTACTGGGTCTCTCGAAAGACGCGGCTATCAAGCGGGCGGAAGTCTTGCTTGATCGGGTCGGATTGGCAGAAAAGCGGGACAACTTCCCGAACCAGCTGTCGGGTGGTCAAAAACAACGGGTCGCCATCGCTCGTGCGCTGGCGATGGAACCAAACGTCATGTTGTTTGATGAGCCGACGTCGGCGCTCGATCCGGAAATGGTCAATGAAGTGCTGGACGTCATGAAGCAACTTGCAGAAAGCGGGATGACGATGGTCATCGTCACGCACGAGATGGGCTTCGCGAAAGAAGTCGCCGATCGTGTCCTGTTCCTCGATGAAGGGATTTTGATGGAAGAAGGCAGTCCGGTCGAATTGTTTGATCATCCGAAAACGGATCGGGCTAAGAAATTCCTGGAGAAAGTATTATGACAAAAAGCGCTGACTCGATTAGACGAGTCGGCGCTTTTTTAAGAAAGGGAGGGTATGTATGTTAAGTGAAGAAACGGAACAGTTCGTTCGGATATTCCATGCAGATGACTTTTCCGGACATGATTTTGCCCACATCGAACGTGTCCGGACGATGGCATTACGGATTGCGGAAATTGAAGGGGGTGATGTCCGAATCATTGAACATGCCGCACTACTGCATGATGTAGCAGACAGTAAACTCGGCGGAACGAGCGAAAACGTTGATCAGCATCTGCGATCACGCGTATCGGAACAGGACCGCCTGCATATCCTTGAAATCATCAGCAATTTGTCATTTAAAGCCGGCGACCGTCCACCGATGAAGACACTTGAAGGGAAGATTGTCCAGGATGCAGACCGGTTGGACGCGATCGGTGCAATCGGCATCGCCCGGACGTTCCAGTTTGCCGGCCAATTCAAGGAACCGATGTATGTACCGGGACTCGTTCCCCGCAAGCCGGGTGACCGGACGGGAAAGACGAGTGCCTTACACCATTTTGATGAAAAATTATTTCGTTTAAAAGAGTTAATGAACACGAAGACAGCGAAACGCATCGCCGAAGATCGCCATCAGTATATGCTCGAGTTCGTCGAACGGTTCAAACAGGAATGGGAAGGCCGGTAACCACAACAAAACAGGGATTCGTTCCAAATGGAACGGATCCCTGTTCGTTAACTTAAGATGACAGCTGTAATCAGACCAAGTGAAGCGAACAGGCCGACGATGGCACCGCCCTCCTCATGGGCTTCCGGCATCATCGTCGAAGCGAGCATGGCAATGATGCCGCCGCTCGCAAAGGCACCGATCATCGCAAACTGCATATCCGGTAATTCCGCTAAAATGGAATAACCGGCAAGGGAAGCGAGCGCGGATATCAACCAGACGATTCCCCACATGACCAGAATTTTTTTCTTTGAGAAGCCATCTTTTTGTAAGCCGGTCGTACTCGAGAGACCTTCCGGGATGTTACTGACGAAAATCGCTGCAACGAGAGCGGCGCTGACATTTCCGGATAAAAGACTGGCACCGATCATGATTGATTCCGGAATCGCGTCCAGAATCGTACCGAAGAAGATGGCAGTTCCTGTGCCTTCGTTACCGCCGGACGATCTTTTTCGTTTACTGGCACCACGTGAGGAAACGAACATGTCAAAACCGGTGAACACGAGTGACCCGACGATAAAGGAAATACCGACAATCATCGTCGTGGATTTGTTTAAGGCTTCATCCAATAACTCGAACGTCGCCGCTCCGATTAAAATGCCCGTTCCAAACGACATGACGTACCCGATTAGACGTTGTTTAAGAGGAATGAACAAGCCGATTAATGCCCCGATTACGACAGCTCCTCCTGCGATTGCCCCCCACATAAAAGCGATTCCCATTTATATATCCTCCTTACTCCTGACTATCTGTATTACTATTTTCCTAAAAAAATGATTGATAAACATAGCTAAATGGGAAAATAAGAAGGGGCGGGCAGAAAACCTTTTGAAAAGTCTCCCGCAATGGAGACGGGAGACTGAGAACAGCATCAAAACGGTTGTTTATTTAACCAGTGTCCGCCGTCGAGGGCGATACATTCTCCGTTTAAGTAGCTCGCTTGATCGGACAGCATCCAAGTCGCAAGACCGGCGATTTCTTCCGGTGTCCCGAATCGCCCGAGCGGGACGTTCCGTCGAATTCGTTCTGCGTGTTCCGGTGACATGGCGAGTTTATCGGCTCCACCTGTCCGTTCAATCGGACCGGGGCTGATTGCATTGATCCGGGCCCCGTATTTGTACCCCCATTCGACAGCAAGTGTCCGTGTCAGGTTCAGGACCCCGGCTTTTGCAGCGGCACTTGGTGCGACCCCCGGACCGGCCTGCCAGGCGTACGAAGCGACAATATTCAAGATTTGTCCTCCTGATACCCCGTCTTCCTGCCAGCCTTTGACGAGCGCATGGGAACAGTTGAATGTCCCGTTCAAGACGATATCAATGACCGTTTTCCACCCGTTTGGCGAGAGTTCGTCAGTCGGACAGATGAAATTACCGGCTGCGTTATTGATCAGTGCTTCGAGTTGTCCGTATTGTTGCCGGGTTTGATTGACAGCAGCGAGGCAGGCGTCTGGATCCCGGACGTCCATTTGAATGACACTGTGTTTTCCATCAATCGCCTGTAAGTCCTGGTCGGTTTGTTGCAACCGTTCGGCATTTCGCCCGGTCACGACGACGTTCCAGCCGGCTTCTTTTAAAGCGAGGGCCATCGCTTTCCCCATGCCGCTCGTACCACCGGTGACAAGTACTGTTTTTGTCATGTGTAAATCCCCCCTTATATACTGAATGAATAACCATTCATTATAAGTATTCAAAAAAGAAGGAGTAAACTCCTTCTTTTGGATGGAAATTATTCGACTGCTGTTGCCGTATTCGTCAAGACCGGAACAACTTGTTTTTTCCGTGAAACGACACCTTCAAGATAAAGGAGGTGATTCGTAGCATCAAGTCCGAAGGCCCGTTCGACCAGTGAAGCTTCAGGTCCGAGAACAAGTGCGACCGAGTTGTTTGTCAAGATATCGGTGACGAGCAACATGTACAAGTCCAATTCTTTTTCAGCAATCAATGATTCGATCCGTGTTTCGAGTTCTGCTTGACGAAGCAAAACTTCTGCCGTATCGACTGTGTTTGCTTGTGCGATTTCGACTTTGAATGGTCCCATCGAAAACTCTTTTGCATCAAGTGCAATCAGCTCATCCACAGTTTTCATTGATAAATCAGCACCGGCTTTTAACATATCGAGACCATAAACGTTGGCATCGACGCCGGCAATCGTTGCGAGTTCACGTGCTGCAATAACGTCCTGCTCCGTACATGTCGGTGATTTGAATAATAACGAGTCGGAAACGATGGCTGATAACATCAAACCGGCGATTTCCGGTTTAATCGCAACACCGTGTTCTTTGTACATTTTGTTTAAGATTGTCGTCGTACAGCCAACCGGTTCTGCCCGGTAATAAATCGGATCAGACGTTTCGAAGTTGGCAATCCGGTGATGGTCGATGACTTCCGTCACTTTGACGGCATCGATATCGTCGGCACTTTGTTGACGTTCATTGTGGTCAACGAGAATGACGTGTTGTGCTTCTTTTGATACTTCTGTCACGAGGCGGGGACGGGCGACTTTGAAGTAGTCGAGGGCAAATTGCGTTTCTCCGTTGATTTCACCAAGACGAACGGCTTCAGCGTGAACACCGAGCTCTTTTTTTAATTCGGCATAGGCGATGGCCGATGCAATCGTATCCGTGTCCGGATTTTTATGACCAAATACTAAAACTTTTTCCATGTGTATTCACTCCTAAATGATTGATGTCTCGCCCATTAGTGTACCATAAGTCGGTTTTAGACGGCGTTCATTTTCAAGAGGATTCCGGCGATTTTTTCGCTCCAGTACGGATCGGAGGCATAAAACACGTTCATTCCGCGTGCCTTGTTTCCGAGAAACGGACCGCGGTAGTATTTCCCGTCTTTAGCAAGGTAGTCACGGGCGATGAAGCGGCCGGTCTTACGGATCGAGTCTTCAAAGGAAGTATACGCCGTCGCATTTTGACCGGGAGCGATATCCGTTGCATTAACCCCGAATAGATTAAACTTATCTTGGGCGATGTCGGACCGTCCGTAATCGGATTCATGAATGGCATGGGCGAGCAAATAGGCCGCATTGATTTGATAAGTGCGTTCAACCTGCTTAAACGTCTTGCCCGTGCCGATCAAGGGACTGTCGGGAGCATTTTTTTTAATATAGGCATCCAGTTGCTTGGCTGTCAGGGCGGTCGGTTTCCGTAAATCCTGCGTCAACGTTTTGGACTCGACATACTGCATCGTTCGGTCGTCTAATGACGCCGGTGCTTCACCAGCCGTAATTAAACCACCGAGACCGGCATCGGCGACGATATAATGCAAGAGACGCTCGTCTTGTTTTTCATAATAGGACCGGTTACTGGATTGTTCGAGCGGATAAAGAGTCAACCGATCGGAAGCGACATAACCGGTCAGACCGGCAATCTCGACCCGACTGACCGAATCCGTATAGGCAAGTAAAGCGAGTCGACTGCCGGGCGCGACATACGTATGTCGTTTTTTCAACGCACGGTCCGAATAAATATTTAAGGTCTGATTTGAATTGACGATTCCAATCCCGCTTCCGGTCAAATAGAGATACCGTTCATCGGACGTCCGTTTGATAGCGCCACGGCGTCCGTTGATAAATGCTTTCGCTTCGGTGACGGAATCGAATTCTTCTTCCCGGATGACTTTCCCGTCCCGGTAGAGTTCCGCGACGTATGGGGAAGCCGGAGGAAGAATGGTTTGGGGTTTGTCCCGTAACAACAGGAACAATCCGCAACCGAGTAAGAAAAAAAAGACAAGCCCCTTGAAGGAGCCCGTTCGACGGACCGGGCGAGTGGGGCGAATCGTACGTTTAGTCAAAAAATCACGTCCTTCAAAAAAATCAATCGACAACCTGGGTAAAGAATAGGTACCCTAACAAAGAATGGAGGGAAGTCTGTGTTTATCGGATATCGCACGTTAAAGACCGCTGTCGCAGCGGCACTCGCGATGTGGATTGCGGAAAAGATGCAACTGGATTACTACGTTTTTGCAGCCATCATCGCTATTTTGAGCATTCAAGCGACAAGAAAAAAATCATTTCGTTCGTCTTATGAACGGATCATGGCTTCGGTCCTCGCGATTGGACTTGGTTTTGTGATCTTCGAAGTCATCGGATACCGCCCGATTGCTATTGCACTCTATTTCATTTTATTTCTTCCACTGACACAACGCCTCCGCCTACAGGACGGTTTTATCACAAGTGTCGTCATCCTGACCCATCTGTATGTCGCACGCCAATTAAACCTCAGCATTTTTTTAAACGAATTGTATTTGTTGCTGATTGGTGTCGGGGTCGGATTACTCGTTAATATGTACATGCCGAGTCTCGACCGGACGATTGCCGAGCGGCGACTGCAAATCGATCAACGGATTGCCGCCTTGTTCTTCGAAGTGGCCGCGGCGATCGAGACGGGGCGGATCAACCAACATTCGCTGACGCTACATGAGACGGAACGGCTGTTGAAAGAGGGGAAGGATGCTTCCTTGAAACGGATGGGGAATGCCATCGGTCGGCGAAATGATGATGAAGACTATCTGTATTTCCGAATGCGCGAACAACAATTTGAATTGTTGAGTGGAATCGTCCGCAACGTCGATGATTTAGTCCTTGTCGTAGACGAAGGTAAAAAAGTCGCCGACCTGTTCCGGACGATTGGTGACAATGTCCGACCCGATGCCGACGCGACGTTATTTTTGATGGAACTCAAACGTCTACTCGAAGAATTTCGCGAGTCACCGTTACCGAAGACACGCGATGAGTTCGAAGTCCGGTCCGCTCTGTTGCACATGTTGCAGGAAGCGGAACAGTATTTGAAACTGAAGCAACGATTCGTCGATCAGAAGAGGTAGAACATCGTCGACGCAAAAGTACCGAGTAAGAAAATTGCTAAAATCGTAATCGTGGTCCATTTGATGATCCGTTGTTGTTTTGATGGTTTTGCCATAATAAAACGACTCCTTTCATAGAACGATTGATTATAGCCATTGTACAAACAACGCTTGCGAAGTGCAAATCTGCCTATAGATGGTATACTAAAAAAGCGCTAGTCGAACTGAAAAAATGAGGAGGAATGCAACATGGTGAATGAGCAACGTGTACTTGATACCTTTTTAGAACTGGTCCAGATTGACTCGGAATCAAAAGAGGAAGCACAAATCTGTGCCCACTTAAAAGCAACGTTTACGACACTCGGCTGTGACGTATTCGAAGATGACGCTTCATCAAAAACCGAACATAAAGGAAACAACTTGATCATCACGCTTCCGGCAACAAAAGACGGAGTCGATAAGATTTATTTCACTTCCCATATGGATACGGTTTTTCCGGGACAGGGAATCAAACCAATCATCGAAGACGGATATGTTAAAACCGATGGAACAACGATTCTTGGGGCAGATGATAAAGCGGGACTCGCTTCATTAATCGAATTGGTCCATGTCTTGAACGAAACGAATCAACCGCACGGGAAAATTCAATTCGTCATCACGGTCGGCGAAGAGTCCGGTTTAGTGGGGGCGATGGTTTTGGATCCATCGAAGATTGATGCAGACTACGGTTTTGCTTTGGATTCAGACGGTAAAGTCGGCGATATCATTACGGCTGCACCAACCCAAGCGAAAGTAAATGCAAAAATTTACGGCAAAACAGCTCATGCTGGTGTTGCACCTGAAAAAGGAATCTCTGCCATCACGATTGCAGCAAAAGCAATCGCTAAAATGCCGCTTGGCCGGATCGATGAAGAGACGACGGCGAACATTGGACGCTTCAGCGGAGGTGGTCCATCGACTAACATCGTTTGTGATTACGTCGAAATCTTTGCGGAAGCCCGCTCACTCGTTGCGCCTAAAATGGAGGCCCAAACGGCGAAAATGAAAGCGGCTTTCGAAGAAGTTGCTGCTGAATTCGGAGGGCGTGCGGAAGTCGAAGTCAAAGTCATGTATCCTGGTTTCAAATTCGAAGACGGCGATCAAGTCGTCGAAGTGGCGAAAGCAGCGATTACACAACTCGGTCGGACACCACGTTTGTTGCATTCTGGTGGGGGATCAGATGCAAACGTGATTGCTGGATTTGGGATTCCAACCGTCAATTTGGCTGTTGGTTACGAGGACATTCATACGACAAACGAAAAAATGCCGATTGAAGAGCTCGTCAAGACAGCAGAATTATGTGTGACGTTAGTGGATTACATCACGAATAAGTGATGCCAGACTAAAAAGAGTGTACCGCAACGTTGCGGTACACTCTTTGTCGTTGTACGATTAAGTTAATTGTGGACGTTCGAAATATTCCATCGACTCAAGAACAAGTTCTTCCGTACATAGTAAGGTTGTTGCAATGTCTTGAATTTGGATTGATTTCCCATACTGTTGCCGATAGTTTTCGTTTAACATCCGGGCACTTTGTACGATTCGTGCATAAGTCCGTTCGATTTTGGTCATGGAAAAACCACCTTTCGAATCAGTATGGGTACAGTTTATCATGCTTCCACTCGAGAAAGGTGTATTTTGTGTATAAAAATTGCTAATTTTACGAAAAGGGGAAAAAGATGGAATTTTATTTTTTAGGAACAGGAGCCGGGATGCCGTCCAAACAACGGAATGTTTCATCCATCGCACTGTTACATCCGAAGATGACCTGGTTATTTGATTGCGGTGAAGCAACGCAACATCAGATGTTGCACAGTCCGATCAAACCGCGTAAGGTCAGTACGATTTTCATCACACATCTGCACGGTGATCATATCTTTGGGCTGCCGGGTTTTATCAGTACCCGGGCTGCACTGGAAGGTACGACGTTGTTGACGATCTATGGACCAAAAGGATTAAAGGAGTGGCTGGAGGCGACGTTACGGGTTACCGGGACGTATCTGCGTTATCCGCTCGACATCATTGAAGTCGAGGCAGGCGGGACATACGAACAGGAAGGATTCCGAATCACTGTCGAAGAATTGGAACATCGATTTTTGGCATACGGTTACCGGATTGAAGGTCAGGAAGAAAAAGGAGCATTACGTGTCGAAGCGTTACAACAACTGGGCATTCCTTCTGGACCACTCTATCGTCAAATCAAACAGCAGGAAACGTTTGTATTTGAGGGAATCGAACACCGGTCGACTGATTTTCTTGGAGACCCAAAGCCGGGCATCAAGTTGGCCGTGTTAGGAGATACGGTGCCATGTGACGGGAGTATCCGTTTGGCACAAGAAGTAGATGTCCTTGTGCATGAGGCGACATTTGCTGATTCGGAACAAGATCATGCCGGACGTTTTGGTCATTCGACAGCAAGACAGGCTGCTGAAATCGCCTTAAAAGCACAGGCTAAAAAATTGTTGCTGACGCATATTTCTGCACGGTATGTTGATCAAGAACAACGGTTGGAAGTGGAGGCGCGGGAAGTATTTGAAGAGTCATACCTCATGACAGATCATCAATCTGTCGTGATTAAGGGGTAAACAACATGGACTTTCTCATCCAATGGTCATTGTTTCTGCTAGCAAGTATCATTCTTGGTTTCTTTTTAGAAAAACGGACGGAAAAGGAACAATATCTTTACTTGAAATTCGTTTTTTATGCATGTTTAGGAGCGGTATCGTTTCCTGTCTATGACATTCAGTTGCCGCTGGGAATCATCTTATTCCTGATTGTCCTGCACCCGAAAAAAAATTCTCGATACAAACGATATATGGCCTTATTCGGATTTCTTTTTTTCCTGCTTCAGCTCATCCTGGGACCGTTCGATACGTTTACGCTTCGGGAAGAGACACAACAAATGGGACAGGTCACGATTACAGATGAATCTTTTGACACACTGATGACGCACATTGACCGGCGGATCGGAGACGACTCGCTGCGACTGGAACAAAGTCAATTGTTGTTTGACCAAGGAGGCAACCTGCGGAATGCGACATTTGAGTTGATCGCGAAAAGCCCGAAGCGGTTCATCCGGTACGAAGTGACCTATCAAGAAGTGACGGGCACATTGACGTACCGTCCCCGGGAAGAAGTACTGACCCGTTCGCTCGAGTCGTACTATCAAAAATTGATTGATGCCTCGACCTCGTTTCGAACGTTAAAGACTTTATCCATCAAGCAGATTCTTCATGAATCGAAGACACCGTATGTCGAGATGGATTTGGATGGTTTGTATGAAACGTTCAGCTTACAGGATGCTACGGTTCTATTGATTAACGATCAAGGTGAATTGATTCCGTATGTGAATACCGGAGAAGATGTGTTGGCCAACGCGATTCGATTGACGTATCTTCGTTCCGACGGGCAATCGTTACGGGAGAAAACGATACTTTTATACAATTACAGTTTTGAGACCTCAAGACGAAAAGGAGTCGTACGATGAAAAAATGGATGCTGATGAGTGGAATCTTGTTGCTTGCAGGATGTACGGAAAAACCGGCGGATCAGACGGCGGATTCAAAAGCATGTGACCGCTCCGTAGACGTTTCGGTCGTCAATCATGCAAAGAAAAAAACGACGACATTATTCGAAAAAGAGATGTGCTTGAGCAAATCGGAAACGGCGCTCGATGCACTGGAAGAGACAAAACTGCCGGTCGTACAGACCGGTAAGGGTGAAATGGCGTACGTGACGGCCGTTGACGGTATCCGTGAAAAATCAGCCGGAGCAAGCAGCGGCTGGGTATTTGGCGTCAATGACAAACCGGCACAAGTCGGGGCAGGGGCGTACGAACTAAAAGACGGCGACCGTCTGGAATGGCGATTTGAAAAAGATGCAATGGCTTATTTTCAGTAAGGCGGAACGGGAGCGACTTCATCCACTGAATGTCGCTCTTTTTTTAGTGGCGATGTTATCGGTCCCGTTCTTTTTGCACACATATGCCGGCATACTGATTGTTTTGACCGGACATTTCGTATTCTTTACATGGATGCGTCAATGGAACGTTTTGCGCTATCTGACGTTACCTCTGATTTATATCGGAATGATGTATGCCCCTCTGCTCGTCGGTGCTTCCGTTGATCCATACGGGATTTGGTTGACCGGACTGACGGTTGCCTTGTTCGTAACATCAAGTCAATTGACTTTTACATTGGTCCGACTCGATCAGATGGGTCCGTTATTTCGGATTCTACCGCGACTGACGCGCTTAACGGGGATGGTCCTGGCTATCTTGCCATCGTTGCTCCGTACGTGGCCGGAAGTGAAGATGAGCCATGCCAAACAACCGGTGGCAGAAAAGATGGAACGGGTTGCGTTGTATCATCTGTTACCGGTCGAAGCAGTCCCGAGTCCGTTACGTCACTTGACGCGTTCTGATCTGTTGATGGGACTTCTGATTACAGGAATATACATTGCCTTATGGTCTCCTGTTGCGGTCGGGGCCGCGTTAGTGTTACCCGGATTAGTAATGTTCTCAAAAGGAGGAATACGGGATGCCTACCATCATTACCGACGAAGAAGGTTCACTTGAACGTCTGGAACAACTGGCCCATACGGCCGGAGCCGAAGTGATTCATCCGGACCGCCTGTTGCATGGTCGTGTTCGCGATATGTTAGCGACGACCAGTTTATTTGTCGCAGGAGAACTGGCGACATTACTTGGGCTGGAAGCTTTTTTTGACCGGGAGACAAGTGAGTTGTCTTCGGGGGAACAGCAACTGGTTTCGCTCGGGTATACATTGTCTAGCTTACCGGAACGGATTTTCTTGGCGGAACCGTTTTTATTTTTAGATCAAGTCCGTAAAAACCGGCTGATACTGTTGTTTGAGGAAATCGAACGTCGTTTTTCCTGTCACATCGCCTATTCCGTGGTACAACAGCATCCACTCAAAAAACAGAGCGGGACGAGAACGGTTAAAGGAAAGGTCATCGACGAGATGTTACGCATCCGGCACCGTTATCCGTTACAGGCAAAATACGCCTTGCTGGTCGAACAGATGTCGTTTCGCTTAGGGGAGCGGGTAGCCTTGATAGGAGCCAACGGAAGTGGAAAATCTACCTTGCTACGCCTGTTGCTTGGGGTTGACCGGCCGCTTTACGGAAAGGTCAAACGAACCGGGGAAAAATGTTATGTTCCGGCACATCCTGCCCTGGCACCTGTCTTGGATAAGCCGGGCGCTACTTTTTCCGAACAAAAAAAACAATTGATCGAACGGCTTTCCTGGACGGAAGAAGCCTGTTATTTTGATGAACCGACGGCGGGGTTAACCAATCAGCAACGGTCTGATTTTATTCAAACTATGCTGAATCATCCGGACAAGTTGATTATTCTCGCCACGCACGATCCCGACCTGATTTTTTGTGCGACCCGCATCGTGTATCTTGTCCAAGGGGAAATTGCCTTTGATGGTCCGACATCGATGTTCATCGAGCAAAGCAGGTTGTACGAATGGAGTTGATCGGCGCAGCAGTCCTCCTCATCAGTTTAGTTATTCTCTGTTTCGAAAAACGTCCGATTTCAGAGTCCATGCTTCGGTTCATGGCCCTCATCACGGCAGCGGCGATTGTCGGAAGGCTGATTTTTGCAAGCATTCCGAATGTTCAACCGGCGACCGCACTAGTTCTCCTGGTCGCAGCCTGTGTAGGGCCGGTTTCCGGAACGATTGTCGGAATGCTCGTTGTCGTCTTGACGAGTTTATTTTTAGGAAGTGGTCCTTTTGTGTTATTTCAAATCGTGGCGTACACGGTCATCAGTCTTCTCTGTGTCTTACCGGGTATGCGAACGAGATCGCTCTTAACGATCTATGGACTGGCGGCGGGGTTTTTTTATGGCTGGATCAGCAATTTAGGTTTTTTAATCTTTACCGAGTTTTCGCGAGAAGCGTTTTGGACACTACTCTTGACAGGCGGTCTATTTGATTTATTGCACGGCGTTTCGAATGCTGTCTTCATCTGGTTTTTGTACCCGATTTTTTTGCGGATTTTGCACTCGTTTGATGGAAATCAGGGTACATGATAAGTAATCCCATTTCGATTGGAGTGAAGCGTGATGCTTAGTTCGCCGCTGTCCATAACGTATCTCGTCGGGTTGTTACTTATTGCTGGTTTTGGTCTGCTATTTGGAAGTATCTTATTGTTGAAGGAAACGATTCGTGGACGTTATGCGGGGTTTTATTTACTGGCAGCAGCGATTTTTCCCGGAGCGATGCTGATTACCTCCGTCGAAGGCGGACTGATCGGACATCTCTTTTTTGAGACAGATTTGTTCCTGTCGATTGTTGCCTGGTTGTTAGTCCTGTCGAGCGGTTATCTGGTCATGGTGACGGGGGCTGTCACGCTTCGGTACGTGTACCGGTATACCTCCATTCCGAAAAACGTTCAAAAATGGATGACGGATCATTTTCATCGTCCAAAACCAAATTAAACAAAACAAGACGTCCATCACTTTCCAGTAAGAAAGGATGAACGTCTTTTCTGTGTTCGGATTAGTTGGAAACAGCGAATTCTTCGACCGGTGTCTCTTGTTGTTGCTGATCTGGATTTTGAATGCGTCCAGTAACTTCCGTTAAGAGACGGCGTGGCAACAGTTTAGCGAACGTCACCATAGCGCGGTTACTTGCTCCGGGTACGACAACTCGTTTTCCTTTTAATGCTCCCCGGTATCCGGCAAATGCGACGAGGTGAGACGGCATACTTTTGAATGGTAACGTGATTTGGGCACGATCAAAAAAGTTCGTATCCGTCGGTCCCGGACAAAGACAGGTAACCGTGACACCGGAGCCATCGAGTTCAGATGCGAGTGCTTCGGACAACGACAAGACATACGCTTTAGTGGCATAGTAGACGCTCATATACGGTCCCGGCATGAAGGCGGCAACAGAGGCAACATTCAGGATACGACCGAACCCGCGATCAAGCATGCCCGGCACCAGACGTTTCGTCAGTTCCGTTAAGGCGACGACGTTGACATGAATCGAATTTAAATCTTCTGACGGATCGATTTCCGCGAAACGGCCTGATGTCGCAAAGCCGGCATTGTTGAATAATAAATCAACCGTCAGTTCATGTTCCTCGAGGAAACTGAGAACACGGGAGACGCTGTCTGATTGTGAGAGATCGACTGCGAATGTGTAAGCCTTGATTTGGTAACGTTTTTCAAGGACGTGCTTGAGCTCGGTAAGTTTCTTTTCGTTGCGGGCAATCAAGACACAGTCAAATCCATCGCGTGCCGCCAATACGGCTAAGTCAAGACCGATCCCACCGGAAGCACCTGTAATCAAAGCAGTTTTTCGTAACATGTCATACTCCTCCATTCAATTGATGACTCATTCTCTAATCTTTATCATTCCCTATTGTTCCCTTGATTCCTGCTTGATAAGCATCTCCTTTTAGAAGTCCGGTCATTCACTGTATGATAAGAGAATGGTACAAACACAGAAAGCGAGCTGAGTGTCTTGAGGAAAAATGTCACGATTGCCTTATTATTAGCTACATTTTTGGCAGCGATTGAAGGAACGATCGTTGCAACAGCGACACCCGTCATGGCGAGCGAGTTGAATGGTGCTAAACTCGTCAGTTGGATTTTCGCCGGGTTCTTACTGTTCATGGCCGTATCGACACCGATTTATGGAAAGATGGCTGACTTGTACGGAAGAAAACGAGTCCTGTTGTTCGGAATCGGGGTCTTCACGGTCGCATCGCTTGCGTGTGGACTGGCTCAATCGATGGAAACATTGATTCTGTTCCGGGCCGCGCAAGGAATTGGTGCCGGAGCCGTCCTGCCGATTGCGATGACCATCATCGGAGATTTGTATACATACGAGGAACGCGGAAAAATCCAGGGCGTTTTAAGTGCGGTTTGGGGAATCTCCGGTGTCGCCGGTCCGCTAGTCGGCGGTTTTTTGGTCGAGACGTTATCGTGGCGCTATATATTTTTGTTAAATGTTCCGTTTGCCCTGATTTCCTTTATTATGATCGTCCTGTTCTATAAAGAAAATGTTACCGAAACGTCACGCAAGATTGATTACCGGGGAGCGATTTTATTTGCGACCGGGATGAGTGCCCTGCTGTACGGATTACTCTCCGGGAGTGAGACCGAATCATTTGCCGAACCGCTGATTTTAATCAGTTTTGCGGTCAGTGTGGTCCTGTTGTTTTGGTTTTACCGGGTCGAGAAAAAAGCAGCTGATCCGTTATTGCCACCTGCGGTCATCCGCCATCCGGTCATTTTGGTCATCAATCTGGCCGTCTTCTTTTCTGCCTGGGTACTCGTCTCGATGTCGGCGTACATCCCGATTTTTGCGCAAGGTGTTCTCGGGAAAAGTCCGACCGAAGCCGGCTTCATGCTGATGCCGTTATCCTTGTTTTGGACACTGACTGCGATCGTTGGTGGGCGGACGATTGGCATCGCTTCGCCGCGCTACCGGACGATGACCGGAATGGGATTACTCGTCATCGGGATGACGATTTTAATCGGAATCGGACGGGAATCAAGCGATGTCTTCATTTATTTGGCTGTCTCGTTGATCGGGATTGGTTTCGGATTGGCACAACCGGTCTTCATGGTCGTCTTACAGACATCAGTCGACTGGTCGCTCCGTGGATCGGCGACTGCCGTCAACTCGTTTTTGAGTACGACGGGTCAAACGCTTGGTGTGGCGATATTCGGAACATTGTTTAACGTCTCGATCATCCAGGCATTTTCCGACTCGAAGCTGTTGACCGGCTACTCGATTGATCCGTTTTTCCAGGCCGGTACGGCAGCCCGTTACGGAGCAGACGTTCAATCGGCCGCGGAACAGGCGCTCGCAAACGGACTGCACCTCGTCTTCATCGGGGGGCTCGTCTGTGCCATCCTTGCCTTTTTCATGACCTTCCGACTGCCGAAAGTCCGTCCGGAAGATCCGACCAATTAAAAAACACCAGTCAGCCACCTTCTGTGAGAAGCGGGTCTGACTGGTGTTCGTTTTTTTTATTCCGCAGTCGTAGCGGCATTTTGTTTGGCGAATTGTTCCCGGATATCCCGTTCGTTGCGCCGGAGGAACAGACCGATTCCGACGAGCAGTAAGGCAGCACCGGTGATTTGAATCCAGGTCAACGACTCTTGGAACAGGAAGTATCCGAAAATCATCCCCCAAACGGCTTCACCGAGAATCGTGATGCTGACGATACTAGCGCTGACACGCGACAAGGCCCAGTTAAATAAGTTGTGACCAAGCAGCGTCGGGAAAACAGCGAGTAAAATATAAATTTTCCAATCAGTTTGGAATGAACCGACTAGATTGACCGACTGAATGAGCGAAAACAGTAACAGAACGACGGAGGACACGGCATAGACACCGAATGAATACGTGTTCGTCGAGACGCTTGTCCGGACATGCTGACCGAGCAGCCAGTAACCGGCGACAAGAATCGTCGCAAGCAAGGCGAGTCCGTCTCCGATCAGCGCTCTTGGACCGACCGCGATGTCACCGTAAGCGACAAGTCCGCCGCCAAGCAACGCGACGCCGACGAAAAAGAGGGCTTTTCTTGACGGATGTTGTTTAAAGAAGACAGCGTTCCCGATCAAAACGAAAATCGGACTCGCGGTTACGAAGAGCGTCGAGCTGGCAACTGTCGTATAATCAAGGGACAGGAACCACAGCCAAAAATGACCGGCTAAGAGAATTCCGCTTAAAATCATATGTCGGATGGTCGTTGAACTGAGACTAAGTAATTCTTTCAGGTGAATCAACGGTAACAGCAACAGTGTCGAAAACAACATTCTGTAAAAAGCAACCGCTTCAATCGGGGTTTCGGCCCATTTAACGAAAATTGCAGATGTCGAGATAAAAAAGAGTGCCATGAATAAAGTGAAATAGGGCATGTTAACCTCCGCGTGTCTGAAGTAAGGAAATGAGGGTGAACCAATGCAATTAATCATTGCGGAAAAACCGAAACAAGCTGAAAAACTGGCAGCGCCGTATCCATCGGTCAAGCGGGACGGCTATATTGAAATCAAACCGTGTGACCGATTTCCGGCCGGGGCAAAGCTTGCTTATGCCGTCGGCCATTTATGTGAACTCCAGGAACCGGCCCATTACGATGCCAAATGGAAACGATGGAACTATGACCATCTTCCGATCATCCCGGAACGGTTCGACTACCGGTTATCCCGGGGAAAAAGCAAAGCGTTCCAAGTCATCAAGAAGTTACTGAACGAACGGACGACGACTTCCATCATTATAGCATCGGATGCCGAGCGAGAGGGAGAGGCAATCGTCCGATTGATTCTCCGATTGGCCAATAACGCGAAACCGATTCAGCGCCTTTGGATTTCCAGTCTGACACCGCAGGCCGTAGATCACGGTTTTGCGAATCTGCTCGATGGCAAAGAAACCGAGAATCTGTTCCATGAGGCGATGAGTCGCGCCTGTGCCGACTGGCTAATCGGGATGAATGCTTCACGCGCTTATACGACGTTGCTCAAGAAAAAAGGTATCGCCGACGTCTTTTCACTGGGACGGGTCCAGACGCCGACGCTATCGTTAATCGTTGAGCGGGAGAAGCAAATCGAGACCTTCCGTCCGGAAACGTTTTTTGAAGTCGAAGCGGACTTTACCCGGTATAAAGGAAAATACATCAATATCAAAAAACAAACGAAGATTACAGAACGGAGCCTCGCGGAAACGATTGTTGCCCGAACTACAGGAACAGGTGTCGTAGCGGCGGTCGATAAGACGGAACAAGTTGAAAAGCCGCCATTTTGGTTCAGTTTATCGTTGTTGCAAACCGAAGCGAGCCGGCGTTTCGGACTCGGCGCAAAGGAAACGCTCGATATTGCCCAAAAACTGTACATCCGGGGTTGGATCAGTTATCCGCGGACCGATTCGTCGTTTGTATCAAAAGATGAAGCGAGCCAGTTTCCGACGATTTTAAAACGACTCCTGAAGCAGCCGGAGTATACCGAACTGACGGACATCGTGACGAACAACATTACGAACAATAAACGGTACGTCAATTCAGCGAAGGTCAGCGATCATTATGCGATCATCCCGACGGAAGAAGCGGGAGCTGTTGCGAAACTGACAGGACGTGACGCACAAGTCTATGATTTGATCGTCCGTCGTTTCTTAGCGGCGTTTGCCCCGGACGCCCGGTCGGAAAAAACGGAAATCATTACGGAACGGGAACAGGACCGCTTCATCACAAAAGGCAGCCGGTCGCTTGAGTTAGGATTCAAGAAAGTCTTGAAGGTTGAAGCGAAAGAGCAGGAACTGCCGGCACTTGAAATCGGACAACAGGTACCGATTAAAAGCGCGAAGTTACTCGAGAAACAAACGGAACCGCCAAAACGCTACACGGAAGGAACCTTGATTCTCGGGATGAAAACGGCCGGAAAAGTGCTTGAAAATGAACTTCAAGCCATCATGAAGGAAATCGAGGGACTGGGAACGGAGGCGACCCGAGCCGGCATCATTGACGGACTGAAACGACGTGAATACATTCAAGTGAAGAAAAAAGAACTTCATCCGACGGCGAAAGGACGGATTCTGATTGAAGCCGTCAGCGGAAGTATTCTCGCCTCGCCGGAGATGACTGCGAAATGGGAAAGCCGGCTGGATCAAATCGGGAAGGGTGAGGCTTCAGCGGCTCAGTTCGTCGATCAGGCGAAGAAACTGTCGCAACATTTAGTTCAGGATGCAAAAACACGGGTCGAACAATTAGAAGTCGATCCGACCCAGGTACCGGCAAAACGGGCGCGGGGCGCAACAAACCGGCCTGTTGGCATCTGTCCGGTCTGTCAGGCAGAGTTGCTCGATCGAGGCAAATTTTACGGGTGCAGTGCCTATCAGAAGAACAATTGCGGGTTTACCCTGCCGAAGATGATTCTCGGGGCACGCCTGACGCAAACCGAACTGAAAAAACTGCTTGCGAATGGAAAAACAAAGCCACTTGATATGAAAAAAAATGGACGGACCTTCCAGGCGATGCTGTATTTGGAACAAAATCAATTGAAATTCGAGTTTGTGAAGGGAGAAGCTTGATGCATTACGATTTGATGGAAAATAAGACCTTTATACCGATGTTCGAACAATTTTTAAAAGAAGGGACCAAACTGACGGTCTGGTTCCCGAATCAAGTGACGGTCGGGCAGGCTGATGCGCTGATTGAAGAAGCGGAAGAATTATTCGGAGTGACGGCAGAAGTCATCGATGATCCCCAATCGTTTGGGAAATCATTATTGTTACCGTATTTGACGGAACGGGAAACCCGGGAAGACGATTTCGTGCGCTATGAGACCGTCATGACGGAAGAAGTGAAGGCCATCTTACGGGAAATCACCTTACCGATGATGGCGGACGGTGACTTTGCCGTCCTGTATTCTTACCGGATTGATGCCCCGAACGGTTTTTTGTTTGTTGAAGATTGGTTTAATGCGGAAGTTTCCTTAGAAACTTAACAAAAAACGGAAACCCTCCTTGTTCGTGTTGCGTAAAAGTAACTATTACACGAAACGAGGAGGGTTTTTATGGCGTTATCAGGATTCGCTTCATTGCTTAACGGCAACCGACTGCTGCTGTATATCGAAGGCGACGGCTTTTTTTCCGGGATGCCGGTTTTCATGGTCATCTTTTTTGTTCTGATTATTTCCGTCATTGTCATTTCATTGATTTCAGCAGCCTCAAAAGGAATTTCGACGAGTGGAATCACCACATCACTTCGGCATCATGCGTCACAACTTGTGACACCATCAGAGTCAGGAGCACAAGACTATTTGACATACATGCGTTCCTTGTCAGTGTTTCCGATTGAAAAGACGAATTTGGAACCGGTTCGACTGGCAAAAGGAATTTTGGCGCTGATTCAACAGACGGATGTAATCCAAGGAACAACAAAACAAGACATTGTGGCGCAGTATGCACGGCTTGGTCTGCTTGAAGGTGATCCATTAGCGGACGAACAGCCGGTCCGCCGTCATTCGGGCACACACCATGATCATAATCAAATGCATATGAATCAGCATCACACGGATCATCAAAATTCCAATCATTCGAATTTTTAAATCGTTGCCCACTCCGTTCATCGGAGTGGGTTTTTGGTATGAAACCCATTCACTAGAGTAACAAAACACTGTTTTTCGACATCTGTTTGTAACATACAACCGTTTAGATTAAAGTTAGATGAAAAGTGGTCTTTTTTGAGCATATTTAGTGGAATTCAATAAAAAAGCTTTAAAATAGAGTTTAGAAACAAAAAAATTGTGTATTAAGAACACGATAGAGGGGGATCAATAGATGAAATCATGGCTTAATCGTACGATTGGACGCCAAATTATGTTCGCCTTCTATATGATTATTCTGACACTCGTGCTGACCTCAGCCGGTGTTTACTTTTATACGAAAAATCAAGTGCAGGATTCGCGTCAGGAACTCTTGACGTTGAACGATCATCGAACACGAGCGACGAACTTATATGAATCCTGGCAGAGTCTTCAATATGAAATGCGTGGATTCGTCCTGTTAGGTGATAGGGCGATGCTTGAAGAAATCGAACGGAAAAAAGACGCCATTAATCGCCAGACGACGTGGTTCGAAAAAAATGCGCGTTTTAAAGAAGAAGAACAATATGCAACCGATGCCCGGACACTCTACAGTGCCTATACGGAACGTGTCATGCCAAGTTTAACGAACTATGTTGCCGCTAAAAAAGACGGTGATGTGACGGAACCGTTTCTGCAGATGGCGACGCTCGGAAAAGTGACGCAGGCGCAGCAACTTGATCCGGACCGGAATTTCAACATCCAAACAAAAAGTGCAGCTGATATGAGTTCGAGCATCGTTGATATGGAAACGGTGTTCACGGAGTATCGTAACTCATTAAACAAACAAGAGTTGGCAGCGCAAGATAAGCTTGGAAAACAAGTGAATACGTCGCAAATTCTTGGTTTCATCAATTTAGCAGTCCTGTTACTTATCATTGCCTTACTCGTTCGCCCGTTCGTGTCGAAGTTGACCGGACAATTGCGTCAACTCAACCGGGAAAGCAGTCGTTTGGCAAAAGGGGAAGACGCTACACCGATTCACGTCGTGAACGAGCGAGACGAAATTGGGGAATTGACGACGACCTTTAATCAAATGGCGGCGGCGATTTCCGCACAAAAAATGCAACTCGTCTCAAGCAACGACGAACTGCAAAGTCAGCAAGAAGAATTGGTGGCGCAACAAGAAGAGTTGCAAACACAACAAGAAGAGCTGGAAGAAGCTCTTGATATAACGTTACGCAATGAAACACATTTGCGTTACCGGAACGAATTGACGGAAACCCTCGCTTCACGCGAGACATTAACGGCCTATCCGGCCATCATCGAGAAGTTGATTACGATCACGGATGCAGAGTTAGGGGCAATCGTCTTCCTCGAAGAAGACCGCTATACGGATATCGTCTCTTACGGGATGACCGTCGATCAGGAACGTAAACTCTTGACGTCCTCGATGTCCTTGCTCGAGCGGGCGCGCATGCACAAACGGGCTGTCCGATCGACGAAACAGGTCACGAGTGATCATCCGCTTCCGTATCCATACAGCATGTATGAAACGGTCGTTCCGGTCATGGACCCGGCGACGAACACGATGATTGCGAGCATTTATCTCGTTCGATACCGCGATCAGTTTAATGACGATCAGACGGGAGAGATTTGGTCGTTCTCGCGTCAGTTAGCATTATCACTCCTGCGGATGCGGGTGTTTGATGAAATCGAGCGGGAACGCGAGAAAACGTCGAAACTGTTGCACTCGATCCGTGAAGCCGTCATCTATATCGAAGGTGGAAAAATCTTCGCCAATAAACCGTTGTTGGCGTTGTTCCACCATCCGGCACATGATCAGTTCAACGACGACGGTTTGATGACGCTTGATGTCAAAATCGAAGAGTTGGCCGTTCAAGTCGACCAACATGAAGCGTTTTTGGATTATATGGATCGTGTGTGCAGCCATGAGATACCGACGGAAGGATTGTCATTATCTCTGAATAAAGAAGAACGGTTCGTCCAGGTCTATGCGGAAGGCATTCATTATGGCGGTCGATTCCGCGGGACGATGCTCGTCTTACGTGATGTGACGATTGAGACGGGAATCGATCGGATGAAGTCAGAATTCGTATCGACGGTCTCCCATGAATTGCGGACACCACTCGCTTCCATCTTTGGTTACACGGAATTGATGCTTGCGAAAGATTTGCCGGCGGATCGACAACAACGCTACTTGACGACGATTCATACCGAGACACAACGTCTGACGAGTCTCGTTAATGATTTCCTCGACGTTCAGCGGATGGAATCGAGCCAACAGCAGTATCATTTCAAGGCACTTGACCTTGCAGACTTGATTCAGGAAGTGGCCGAATTCCAAGCCGGTTCTGCGACACATCATCAATTGAGTCTCGATACAGGGGATACACCGTTACGTTGGATTGAGGCAGATGAAGCGAAGATGCGGCAACTGTTTGGAAACCTGATAAACAACGCCATCAAGTATTCACCGGACGGCGGACAGGTTGAGTTAAAACTCGAAGAATTAGATGACCGGTTACGCGTCACGGTTACGGACGAAGGCATCGGCATTCCGCGTCAAGCGTTACCGGAGTTGTTTGGTAAGTTTTATCGGGTCGATAACTCCGACAGCCGGAAAATCGGCGGGACCGGTCTTGGTCTGGCGATTTGTCAAGAAATCGTCCGGGCACATGAAGGATTGATTCATGTGGAATCGACGGAAGGAAAGGGTTCGGTCTTTACAGTCGAACTGCCATTCGTTCAAGCAGATGTATTGCTTGAAGAAATCATTGAGGCACCAACAGCTTCAAACAGTCAGCTTCGTAAACGATAAGTGACGTTCCAAGTGATGATGAGAACACAAAAGACAGTGGGTTCCCCGGAACGCACTGTCTTTTGTTTTGGATTTTGAGTGACCCAAGTGGATTGCAACTCGATTGAAACGGGGCGTACTTTTACCTCGGTCTGACCGGTCTGTTGCTGGGACTTGGAATGATGTTTGTCTTGCGGATAAAGGGTTGATAATACAAATTGGCTTTCAGGATGCTTACTTTTTCCTGTAAAAGTTGCGAGAAGCGAGTGATTCCTGTTGAACAAGATGAGGGTGGCAGACTTATAATCTGCCACCCTCATCTTTGTACAAATTGACTTTTGAGTCAGCCCCATTTTCATGGATCGTATTCAAAACATGGATCGATCACGAAACGTGGCGTTCCGCGGAGGCGGGGACGGACTGTTGAAGCCGCCGTGCCGACGGAAGCATCAACAGAGCGATGACAGCGGCGATCCAGTACACGATTTCGATGTTCAAGCGGTCCGCAAGCAGACCAAACACTAAACTGCCGAGACAAAAACTCAGTGTATAGACGGTTTGCTGCATGCTGTAAACATAAGGTAACCGGGCGATTGGTGTAGCTTCCTGCAACCGCGTGTTCATGTCAATGGCTCGTAACTGACTGGCTGCGCCTTGCATGATACAGGCAATGATGGCAAAGACGACATGCGGTGCCGAGGCGAAGAGGACCGTTGCACCAATCGATAATACGACACTGCTCATCAACAAGGGTTTCCGCTTCGTGCGACGGAGCATATAGTAACTGCCGCCGATCATACTCAGCAGGTAAAAGGCATTGAGAATTCCCCACCAGCTGCGGGACAGCGCGAGGTGCGTATCGATATAAACAAGAAACAACGCTGAAATCCAGGCAGTGCTTGCAAACGCATCGATGCCGAGCAACGTCGTATTGAGGCGGGCAGCCGGATGTGTGCGGGTATATCGAAAACTCGATTGAAATGTTGGCGATTCGTCCGAATCTTCGACCGGATCAGCCAGCAGACGCACTTGACGATGAAACAACGTTGTCCAAAGGGTCGCTCCGATAAACAAGCCGAAGGAAATCATCAAAACAAGATGCGGAGACCCAACACTGACGAAAATGGCTCCAAGCGGCCACATCACGAGTTGGACGACTTGATTGGTTCCTTGGACCAAACTGTTGGCTTTTTGCAAATCATCGGTGATCCGAGGCAGAAAGGCACTCTCGATGGGACGTGCAAAACCATCGAGGAACGCAATCCAAACGACGCACACGAGAAGAGAAGCAATGGGAAGATCAAGAAAAACGATCACTCCCAGTGTGACGGTTTTAATAAGTTGGCTAAACAACAGCAAGGATGCATGTCGAAAGCGTCGTGCAAGAGAAGCAAAGAAAAATCCGCTCATGGTCATGCCTGCCGTCACGGCAATCGGGAATAGGGCGGCAGTACTTGCTTGTCCGGTCTGAGCGTACAGGGTAGCAATGAGAGCGACGATGTAGAGCGCGTCTCCCGCATTTGCTACCCACTGGCTGACCAGTAAAGTTGTAAATCGGTTCATCTATAAAACCTCCACATCGTTCGTATTTAGTTAGTGGGTGGATAAATAGATGAATTTACATCGGTCGACCTCATTTCGCGTTTTTTTTGATTGTATAAGGAAAAAAATGGATTGTCAATGGAATCGGGCAAATGAGGTCAATGAACTCAGACCGGGCGTTGTTTTTTGAGTGCCCGCATGTTGAGGGCGACGAATAACACAACAAAACCTGCCAATACGACAAGATCGAGCCAGATGTCTTGAAGCCCGTAGCCCCGAGTCATGATATTTTGCAGAGCATGCGCGGCATAAGTCAATGGCATCAACCGGTTAATGATTTCGACCCATACGGGCGCATCACCCAAATCAAACAACCCGCTGAAGAAAATCTGGGGCACGATTGCTAACGGAATGAACTGGATCAGTTGAAATTCAGTCCGGGAAAAACTCGACAGCAGTAAACCAAGCGACAAGGCGACACTTGCCGTCAGGAGATTGACGAACAAAAGTAAGAAGTAGTTTCCCTGTTGCGTCACGTCAAGCACGTTGACGATGAATAACTGAATAAGAATCGTCTGGATCGTGACGAATAAAAAGAAACCGACAAAATAACCGAAGACGATACTCGAGCGTTTGAGCGGCGTCGCAAGCGTCCGTTCGAGTGTACCGCTCGACCGCTCACGTAAAAAGCTGACACCGGCAATGATGAAGACAAATAGGAAGATGAAAAATCCCATCAAGGCAGGGGCGATTTGATCAAATAATTCAGCATCCGGATTGCCGTATAAAAATTGGATGTCGGGTTTGGTAAGAGTGGGTGATGCAGGCTGCGGCGTATCGAATGTTTGATTCGTTAATTGCGTCAATTGTTGTTGCAACTGTTGAACGGTTGCCGTGAGTTTCGTGTTGGCTGTGAGTGCTTGTTTTCCTTGAATCGTGATCAAGGTTTCTTGAATGAGTTGGAGCGCTGCGGCGTTTTTTGAAATGTCGCCGCCTTCAATTAAAATTTTCGGCTGATTCTTTTGAAAGGTGATCAAGGCATCAATCTGTCGATCCTTCATGGCAGTGATACCAGCCGCTTTGCTTGAAAAGGTGCGGATGTCTGTTTTGGTTTTCAGTGTATCTTGAAAGGTCACCGGTAAATCGACCGTACCGATTGTCACATCGTCCGAGCTCGAACCGAGAATCGTCGACAGTAAGAACAGAACAAATAAGGGAGCGAGAAACATCATGGCAATCGTCCGTTTATCCCGAAAAATTTGTGAAATGACACGTTCCGCTACCGTCAGAATTTGCATTATACTCGCTCCTTTTGAATGAAAGCTTCATCGATGGAACCAAAACGTTGAATCAAATCATTGGGGGTACCGGCTTCGATTAGACGACCATGTTGGATCAACAATAACCGGTCGCACCGCTCAGCTTCATCCATGACATGTGTCGTGACGAGTACCGTTACACCGGACTGGCGCAGTTGTTCAAACTCATGCCAAAATATTTTCTTAAGCGCGGGATCAATCCCGACCGTCGGTTCATCGAGCAACAGAAGACTCGGTTCGTGGATCAAGGCGATGGCCAGACTGAGTCGTCGTTTCATTCCACCGGAAAATTGATGGATCGGACGATCGGCATCTTTCTTCAAATCGACGAATTCAAGGACGGTTTCGATACGCGCTCGAAGACGTGCTTTTTTTAAACCGTATAGTTTTCCGAAATATCGCAGATTTCCGCGCGCCGTTAAGTCTTCATAAAGCGCATCCGACTGTGCCATGTAGCCGATGTTCTCCGCTTGGGCGAGCGAGGGTTGTTTGGTGCCGAGAACCATGATCGTCCCGGTCGTTGGTTGTTGCAGACCAATCAACGACTTGATTAAAGTCGTTTTTCCGGAACCGCTCGGACCAATTAAACCGACAATTTCACCTTGACCAATTGAAAACTGGACATCGCTCAAAACCGTGCGTTTCCCGAACGTTTGGGAGTAATGGGTTACGTCAATCATACGATCACATCCCTTCTACTTCTTTATACCCGCTTCGACACCTGATGATGAATCTTCCGTATGTTTTTTTCCTGAACGTGGACGGTCCCACAGTAAACGCAACGTTACATAAAAATAGACGGCAGAGATGATGTAAAACAGACTGCCGATCGTTAAAAAATCAATCAGATAACCGGCAGCTATGATTCCAAGTGCCGACCATAAGGACGTCTTGAAATGATAGCGGCCGATTGTCCGGCCAACCGTCGTCAAGGCAAGTTCCTGCCGGGCAAGGATTGTTTTTTCCGTGTTCTTTTGCAACGCACCAAGTATCCCCATGATGATTTGAATCAGGTAGACGTGGCTAATGGACGTCACAATCGGTACGTACAATAAAACCAGTGCCATGCCAAACGTGTGGGTGACAAGCAATGAGCGGTCGCCGAACCGGTCACTCATACGACCGATTCCGAGGTAAGCGAACGCTGAAGTCAGCGTGAAGAGACCGTAGGCAAGACCGAACTGGGCATAGGAATCTCCAATTTGCCGGACAAGCAATAAATAAAACGGGAAAATGATACTGCTGCTCATTAAAATCATGCTTTGAATACGAACAAAAAGTGAATAGTTCATCATCGTCTCCTTACTTAAAATAGTCGAGATAAAATTGGTTCATGAAAAGGCCATCGGGATCCTGCTGTTGTTTGGCTTCTTTAAAAGTAGCAGCATTCGGATACGCGTCATGGAACTGCTTGCGTGTTGCGAACGGATAGTACGGCAGGTAGTAACTGCCCTGATGTGCGAGTGTCGCATCAATCAACTTTTGGACAATCCGTTTCGTTTCGTTGATCGATACCGGATCCGTTTCCGTATTGATTAGCCAGACGAGGGCAAACATATCCTGTTTCGCATAGGACAAGGCAGCTGTTTCATCCTGCTCGATATACCGGATCGTGATATTCAAGACATTCAGTTCCTCGGCTGTCAAAATCGACCGCAATTGATCGATGTAGGAAACAAACGAATCAACCGGCACGAAGTATTCCTGGAGTAATTCGGTTCGACCCGGACTCGTATATTCCATAAACGCACTGTCGGAACGCATGACATTGTTACGGGATTCGAACGTTCCACTCTGCTTCAGGAAATACGATTTTTGAAATGACCAAAGCTGATTTTTTCCGAAGTCGCTGTACCGGGAGATGCCGAGTAATGCTTTCGGCAAAGCGATGATGGTTTCTTGTTTGAGCGGTTCCTCTTCAATCGGAGTTGTCCGCTCTGTTTTACGATAGTTCGTGACATACATGTCTTTGAAAAATCCTTCCGGCGCGACAGAAATACGTCCGATGTGCATACGGACGTCATCGTCACCGAGGACATGTTGCCGGAAATAAGCCGGATAATCCTGATAATTCAAGGCGACAGTCTGCTCGGCGTACCATTCATCGTTTGTCAGTTTCAAAGTAACGTCCAAAATGATACCAAAGAGACCATATCCGCCGGGGACCAGGCGGAATAAATCCGCATGTTCCGTCCGGCTGACGTTGACGACGGAACCGTCCGCTTGCAACAGCCGAAACGAATCGACCGTATCAAGCAGGGAACCGTAACGGATATCCCGGCCGTGGACATTGACGCTGAGTGCGCCGCCGACTGTAAAGATATTCTGCGACTGCATGACTTGAATTGCCAGACCGTCCGGCTGAATCCGGTCTTGAATTTCACCCCAGGTGGCGCCGCTTTGGACGGTAATCCGTTTCGTTCCGGGAGTATAATCTAGAACCTGATCGTACTTGGTCATATCAAGGACTGTCGTGTCCGGCAGGTATGTCTGCCCGCCTTGACTGTGTTGCATACCGGCAATCGACACCGTCTCCTGGCGTTGTTTTGCTTGCTCAATCCAGGACTTCAGGTCATCCGTCGAAGTTGCCGACCGAATCTGTTTGACACGGGTCGGGAGTAAGTTTGACTGATCGGAACTGGTCAGGACAGGGTGTTGATATGACCAAATGGAAACACTAAAAACCGCCATATAAAGAACAATGACGGCACCAATGATTATTCGCTTCATACATCCTCCTAGGATTTGATTGAAATGTCGACCGGATCAAACGGGTGAGACAAATGGGCTGTCGCGGCTTCCGCTTCAGCGAGGGATGGAGTTGAACTACTTATTTGTTGGCGGCGCAAGCGGTAAGCACGCTCGAGGCGGCTGGTCAGTAAGTTGGCAAAGAACACGAGCAAAGCTAAAGCAATCGCCGGAACTAAAAACAGATGGTTGATCCACGAAACGGCTGAGAATTGCAGGAAATAGTAGCCGAACTGGGATGCCCATTCAAAAATGATCGGGGCCGCGCCACCTTCGAATAAGACGAGTGTTCCGCCAAAAAACAAACCGAACAACGAGAGATGGATCAGGACCATTAATGTCTGAACGAACTGTTGCATGAAGACAATCGTTAGCGTCGGCAACAGATGCGGCCAAATATGTACCCGAAACTGATGTCCAGGACGTCCGCCGAGTGTGCGGGCGACAAGCATGAATTCTTGTGCAAGCAATTGCCGGGTCTCACCGATTAAATACAGCACCAATGCCGGTAAACCGAGTACCGTCAAGACACTGACTTCGAGGAAGACACGCGAGAACGCGGACGGAATCGAGGCGGGATCTATAAATAGGAAAGCCGGCAATAAAATAAACAAGGCGAGCAACGAAATCGGAATGATCAAGAAACCGTCCAGCAGGAGACGTAATGCCGTATACAGCCGTTTTCCCCGGAAAGCGAGCGGGACACCGATCAGCAAGGCGAGAACGATTCGGGCGAAGGCGACGCTGACACAAACACCAATCGTCCACTTGGCCCCTTCAATCATCACCTGAAACAAATCGTTTCCGGAACGGTCCGTCCCAAACCAACGATCCGTGGAGGGTTCAAGTGGTGAGGTGGCGATAAATGTTCCGTCTTTCGAATAGAGATTTTGAATTTGATCGACCTGTCCGTCACGAAACACGGCATTACCGAAACTGAGTAACAACAATGTTCCAAAGAACAACAGGCACATCCAAAAGATGAAGTCATATCTCAAAACACGTCTCATGAAATCTCTCCTTTCCACGAGCGGGGGATACAAAGTTCTGCCACCGTATCTAATATGAAAAAGGGCAGATAGATTAAAAGCAATAAAACAAGCAGTATCGAAAAATCCTGATTGATTAAGATAAAACGAAACAGTCCCTGGACGTTAAAAGTATACTCGATGACGACCAGACTCGAAAGAATCGTAATGATGTTCGTCCGGAAAAACAGATAAAAACGATAAAACAGATTTGGCATCAAATGTTGCCAAAACAGCCGGGACGAGTGGATACCTTTTGCGCGGGCCAACTCCAGGTAGCTTGCATGCTGTTCTTCCTGAATCCTTCCGGTCAGCCATTTGATGAAGAAAAAAACGGTCGTTAAGGATAATGTCAAAATCGGCAGGAACCGGATCGAATCGCTAAATCCCCCAGCAACCTCGATTTGATCAAATCCGGTCGTCTTGAATAAAATGACGATGATGAATTGTGAAAAAATGATCCAAAATAAATCAGGAATCATTTCCAGGAGTCGGGCAGTTTGCGTCAAGACGGAACGGATTTTTGCTCCGGCCCGGTAAAATAAAAACGCATAAAGTAAAGCCGCAATCGATGAACAAAGCAGAGCGCTGCTGAAGATGACGAGCGTCTCCTGAATGAACGGCTGAAGATCCGGAAGTAACAGTCTGTTTTCTCCGGCCGTTGCATTGTAATACGTTAATGGATGTGAAGACGTCAACAGACTGAGCTGTTGTTGCACTGTGTTGAAATACTTCGGGAAATCCGGTCGCATCTGAACAATCAGATGCGGTAAAGCACTGATGACGACCAGAACAAAGAAGGCGAACACGAGTTGAGTGGTTTTACGGATGAGAAATGACGGCATATTGTCCCTCCTGCAAGTACGGTTTAACCGATAGCTTGAATATGATCATTACCAATTTGAATCAATTGGCTATTTCGGTGTTTTCGACGTGTGACGTACCGTTCGAATTGACCGGTTGGAATATAGGTGTCCCGCGTCGACAGGGTCGATAACGTCAACAGGATTTGTTTCAGTTGAGGCTGCCCTTCCTGAAGCTTTAAATGGGTCATCCGGTTGTTTGCGTCGAGATGGTTTAAAAACAGTTCAACTTTACAGCCTTCTTTAATCAGCTCACTTGCGAGAAACGCTGTCTGATCAATGAACGTCTCAAAGTTCGTATGCAGTCCGTAACCGCTTGGTCCGGACAGATTCAAGGCGAGGCTGAACGTATCCTGATTGCTCGTCTCAAAGACCTTGGTCTGCAGACGGCCGGTCTTGGCTGTCGCATACCAGTCGATTTCTTTCGACGGCTCAGCCGTATACGGTTTTGCCCCCAGTTGAACGAGCTTATTTTTCAGCGGAGAGTACCGGTCGGCACGATCCCCGATCCGAAGCCGATGCAACAGGAGTGGTGTCGCCTGTACCGTCAGCGAAGGTAAGACCGTGAACTGAGGAAATGCATCAAAGGTAAACAGATACACGCCCATCCGCCACGGCAGCCGGATTGTCAGGGTGAGTTCGTCAAAATGCGCCGGTCCCCGCCGCATCGCCTGAATCGGGATTTCAATTTGTTCGTCCGATCCGATGACGGCATGATACGTATGCGGGTGGAGCGGATCCATGTCAGGGAAAATGAGACCGTTATCCGTGTGCAGCCGAAGGGTGGTCTTCAGTCCTAATTTTTCAAGGGCTTCAAGACCGAACAGCTGTAAACGCAACGCAGTCGACTCCTGATTAAACATCAGCGGTTCGTAATGTTTCCATTCCAAGGCAACGTCCCGCTTCAGTTGTTTTTCAGTCTGCCCGACAACGTAGTGAACGGTGGCGATTGCTGCGAATAAAAAACCGAGTAAGGACAATCCCGGGATGAATAAGAAAACGAACGTCAAAATGACATAAACGGAAAAGAGCCGGCGTTCCAGCCAAAATGGAACCGAACGTTCGATGTGCATGACATCACCCCATTTCAACCGGGACCGGAATGTCATCAAGCAGATGCAGTAATAAATCGGCTTTCGTCGTTTTGATGCCGCCTTCAAGCGTTAACGTTAAACGATGGGACAAGACATGTTTCGCCAAGTATTTTATGTCTTCCGGAATGATGAAATCGCGTCCGTTGAGGAAGGCATAACTTTGTGATGCCCGAAGTAAAGCAATCGCACCACGGGGACTGACGCCGACTTCGACGAGAGCATGGTGACGGGTTGCCTGGACGATCGACAATAGATAATCGAGTACATCCTGAGACGCATGAACGCGCCGTGCTTCTTCCTGCCATGTAATCAAGTCGCCGCCTGTCGCGATACCGACTGCTTGTTTCCGGACGTTCGCCAATACTTCATTCAACAGTTGGCGTTCATGTTCAAGATCCGGATAACCGACTTCAATCGCCACCATGAAGCGGTCGAGCTGGGCATCTGGAAGCGGGAAGGTTCCAGCAGATTCAATCGGATTCTGCGTGGCAATGACAAAAAACGGAGCCGGCATCTGATACGTTGTCCCGCCGATTGAGACTTGGCGTTCTTCCATCGCTTCAAGCAAAGCAGACTGGGTACGTGGGACAGCCCGGTTGATTTCGTCAATCAGGACGACATTCGCAAACAGAGGACCACGTTTGTTCTCAAATTCCTGTGTTTTCATGTTAAAGAAGTCGGAACCGATGACGTCAGACGGGAGAAGATCCGCCGTGAACTGAATCCGGGAGAAGGCACTGTCGAAACTGTTGGCAAGGGCTTTAGCGAGCATCGTCTTCCCGGTACCCGGTACATCTTCAAGTAGGATGTGACCTTCGGCAATCAATGCCGTCAAACATAAATCGATGACATCAGACTTTCCGAGATAAATCGTATTGAGCTGGTCTTTTAATTGTTGTAGTTTCAATATGTACGCCTCCGTCTAGTGGAATGAACTTCAAACAGCCATTTTGAAAAGGATTTAAGAAATGAAGTAACTTAAGGAAAAAATATCCAATATTATTAACTGAATTTTAGCACAAATGGAAAACAAGAAGAAACAATTTTCTGATTCACAATAAAATGCCGGACGATTACTGACCGAAAGGGAAGGGTACATGAGTAAAAGAACAGATAAAGGGAGGCCGTTTTATGAAACTGATTATTTTCGGAGCAACCGGACAAACCGGACAGGAGTTGGTCAAACAGGCGATTGCCCACGGACATACGGTGACGGCATTCGTCCGTAACCCGGACAAACTGGAATTGACGGACGAGAAACTGCATGTAATTGAAGGAGACGTACTTAACCAAGACGCAGTGAATCAAGCGATGCAGGGACAAGAGGCAGTATTGACGGCCCTCGGGACCGAGAGTCTGGCATACAGCGGATTTTTAGAACGGAGTCTCTTGCGAATCGTGAATGCGATGAAGGTGAACGGAGTCGAACGAATCGGCTACGTCGCTTCTGCAGGCGTCGATCAGGAACTGCCGGGAGCTCAAGGGTTACTTGCACAACAGATTCTTAAAAATCCCTTAAAGGATCACCGGCAGGCGATTGAACTGTTGAAGCAGGCGGACGTCGCCTATACGGTCGCGCGACCGCTTCGTCTGATGAATGGTCCGTTGACCGGCTTATATCGCCAAACGGAGAGCGGTGTTCCGGAGCAGGCAAAACAAATCAACCGGGCGGATGTCGCTCACTTTTTACTGGAAGCAATCGAACAGGACGAACATGTCCGGAGCAGCATCGGACTCGCCGAATAAAAAGAAACCGGTTGTTCAGCGGACGGAAAAGTCCTTTGAACAACCGGTTTTTTTGTATGAACTTATTGCTGGCGGTAAACAGAAACCGAGCCGCCGTTAACGAAGAATTGACCGTAACCGTCCTGATTGATGGTAACGGAAGCCGTATTGTTGCCGGTGATATCCGTCCAGACCTCGCCTTTGTTTTGTGTCCCGACATACATCCATTTACTGCCGCCCGGACCGTCGGACAGAATCGTCGCAAGACCTGATTTTGTGCGGTCCGTCACACCTTCGCGGGTCCAGCCGATTACGTCGGCGTTATCGAGATAATCGTTTTGTTTTCCGAAGGCAAAGTCTTTCCGTGCTTTTAACAGCGGATCGATTTTTGAGGCAAGCGCCGGTATTTCACGGTTCGACGTGCCCTTTGTTCCGTAGTAATCGCCGTAGAAGACCGACGGATATCCTTGTTCACGCGTCAGAATCATGGCGTAAGCAAGCGGTTTGAACCAGGATTGAACGGTTGACTCGAGCGACTGCCCCGGCTGGGAATCATGATTCTCAACGAGCGTGACGGCTTGGACCGGATTACTCTTGACGAGCGTTCCGTCAAAGATCGTCCGCATGTCATAGTAGCCGCCGCCTTTACTCGCCTGCTCGAACTTGTAGTGGAGCGGAGCATCGAAGACTGATTGCTGATAGTTCGTCCGGCTCAAATAGTTTTGCAGGGTTCCGAGATCGTTCTGCCAATATTCAGCAACCGTAAATAACGGTTTTCCGGTCGTCTGCCGGACGTTTGCGAGCCAGTCTGCGAGATAACCGTGTTTGATGTGTTTGACGGCATCGAGGCGGAATCCGTCGAGACCGAGTTCATTGACGTACCATTTGCCCCAGTTTTTCATTTCCTGCTGGACTTCCGGATGATCGAAATCGATATCGGCATACATTAAGTAATCGTAGTTGCCGTTTTCGGTCGAAACATCGGTATCCCAGGCTTTTCCGGTCCCACGGAATTTATAGATGGCACTTTTCGAGCGGGATTGATCCCAATCGGTTCCGTCAAAGTGGTACCATTTCCACTTGAAGTTTGAATACGTATTGTTTCGCGTTGCAAAATTAAACCCGGTCCAGGCTTGAATCTGGTAATCGCCCGAAATTTCCTGATTCCGGTTGCTGCCGTTGACTTCGACCGCTGTAACAGCTTCCGTGAAATCAGCACCGCCTTTATGGTTCATGACGACATCCCCGTAGACATCGATGCCGGCTGTATGTAGTTGGCTGATGGCTGTTTTCAGTTGAGCTTTCGTTCCGTATTTCGTACGAACGGTTCCTTTTTGATTAAATTCCCCGAGATCGTATAAATCATAAGCCCCGTACCCGACATCGTTTTGGGTCGTCCCTTTGTAAGCGGGTGGAATCCAGACAGAGGTGATTCCGAGTTGATCAAGTTTCGTCGAATCACTGCCGAGACGGTTCCAGTGGTTGCCGTCATTTGGAACGTACCATTCAAAATACTGCATCATCGTACCGTTATCCGCTGTCGCACCCACTGCAATCGGTTGCACAAGTGGCGCTAAAAAAGTGGCGGTCGCGAGTGTTGCGACAATCAAACGTTTTTGTTTCATGAAAAGACCTCCTGTAAGTTTATGAAAGCGTTTGCATTTACAGTATAGCAAGTTTTGAAAGTTGCTGTATCACCCGTGGCGTTTATTTCTGAACATCTTGTTTTCGTGACTTTTGAACCTGGAATATTTTTTGATGAGAAGAATAACTGGTCGGTTGACCTGTTCTAAAGAAAAAAACAGGACCATCGGACTCTTGAACAACCGAATGAATTTTGATTCAGTTTCTTTTCGGGGATTTCAAGGTCTTTTGTCCAGCTTCTCAGATGTGAAAGGAGGTGTGAAAATGAGGAGGTAAGACGAGCACATACATATGTAACCAAGGGGGAAACACAGTATGAATTGGAAGTCGAAAATCAGCGGGGCGCTTGTCGCTGCACTTGCACTTGGGTCAATTTCGTTTACACCAGTCATCGCGAAAACAGAACCGACGAAAATCGTTGCCGGACCTCAGATGGTCACGTCACAGCCGACGATCGACGCGTATTATCTACCAGCATCTGGTAAAACAGGTGCGGCATTAAAAGCCTCACTGCACGATATCATTGATAACCATACGCAAGTGTCATACGACACGGTTTGGACTGCTCTGAAGGAAACGGATCAAGATCCGAACAATGCAAATAATGTCATCGAACTCTATACGGGTAAATCGATTGCCAAGAGCAATAACGGCGGGAACGTCGGTCAATGGAACCGGGAACACGTCTGGGCGAAGTCACACGGTGATTTCGGAACAAGCAACGGACCGGGAACAGATCTGCACCATCTTCGGGCAGAAGACGTCGTCGTCAACAGCGCACGGGGAAATCTTGATTTTGATAACGGCGGAACGAAGTATGCCGGTTGTGACTGCTACCGCGACAGCGATTCATGGGAGCCGCCGACACGTGTCAAAGGCGATATCGCCCGCATGATCTTTTACATGGCAGTCCGCTATGAAGGCGGCGGTGAAATTGATTTAGAGGCATCAGAAAACGTCAGCAACGGTACGAATCCACTCCATGGAAAACTGTCGACGCTAAAAGCCTGGAACAAACTTGATCCGGTCGATGCGACGGAAATCAGACGAAACGATATCATCTTTGAGAAATGGCAAAAAAACCGTAATCCGTTCATCGATCATCCGGAATACGTGACATCGATTTGGGGAAATTAATGTCAGGCAGATAAGGCAGAGCGACACACCGATTTTTTGCGGAGGTGTCGCTTTTTTTTTGTAAAAACGAGTTGAAACCTTTTACGTGGCGAGGCGTATTGAAAGAGGTGACAAAAAGACAGCAGGATCTTACCACTGAGGAGACATAATCGTGAAGAAAACATTAAAACATATCATACGCCGTTTTTATAAGGCCGGTCTTGGGTTACTCTTATTACTCATCGTATTCTGGTTCAGCATCGGCTGGTTCATCGCGAAGGGGGAACGACCGCTTGCGAACGGGAAGCATCCGTACGTCATCGTGCTTGGAGCCGGTGTCAAAGGCGAGAAACCCTCATTGATTCTAAGTAACCGGATTGAGGCAGCCGTCCGGTACGGAAAACAATTTCCGGATACGACGTTTATCTTAAGCGGAGGACAAGGGGACGGAGAGGCGATTTCGGAAGCGGAAGCGATGCGACGCGGGATGCTTCAAGGAGGAATCAGTGAAGAACGATTGTTGCTTGAAGATCAATCGACATCGACGACTGAAAATCTGATGTTTTCAAAACGGCTGTTACCGGCATCTGAAAACCGTGTCTCGATCGTGACATCGGACTTTCATTTGTACCGTGCCCGAAAAGAAGCAGAACAGATGGACTTAAAGACCGATGCCATTCCGGCTGCGACACCACTGTCCGGCGTACTACGTTTCGGGATGCGGGAACGTGTTGCGATTATTGTGAAACACTTCCAATGAAAAACACCTTCCCGGATCGTCCGGGAAGGTGTCATCGAATTATTTGTTTGATTGAGAATGATCTTGTTTCGAATCATCGTGCTGCGCATTATTTGGTTGGTGCTCGGGAGGTGCTTCTTCTTTTCCGAGTGCCACATCTTTCGCTTCAACGACTTTACTGCTAATAGAGTTGAGATCTCCTTTAGCTTCGTTGACCGTCTCTTTGACAGACGATGCATCAGTCTTAACGGTCTCAAGCTCCGTGTTGACTTTATCGTAAACGTTTTGGACATCAGATGCGACTTCTTGAATGATGCTTGAAGCGCTCTTTACTTGGTTGATGACTTGTGATGCTTTGCCTGACGGATCTTCTTTAATTGATGAAGCGAGCGTCGAGACAGAGTCTTTAGCACCGCGCAGGCTTTGTTTCGTATTTTGACGGCTAGACGAGCTGAGTAACGTCAGGAGACCGCCGACGACTGCGCCTAGCAGCATTCCTGTAAGTAAACTGACTTGACGACCAGATGAAGTTTCCTGATCGAACTGGCGATTCGGGTTTTCGGCATGTACGGCATGTGGATCGTTTGGTAAGTTTGGTTGCATGATTGACACTCCCTTAAAGTATGATTTGACCATGATAGGAATATACCCTTATCTCACAACTAAAAACATGCATTTGTAATACAACAAAAAGACCATCCGATGATATGATGGTCTGAGACGGCCTGATGGTCTTACGATCGATGCTCGTCATCGTGTTTTTCAGATAGTTTACGGTTGATTTCATCGTAATCGATTTCGATGTCATCCTTGTTGCCTTTGTACCCGTAACCCTTTGAAATCACGAGGATTGAAGCGACTAAGACGAAGACGATGATTAGAATGGAGACGACATAAAGCCACATGACCCATTCCTCCTTTCATTCTTCTTTAGTATGACGGAAAAAGCATCTTTCGTCTAAACGAAAATGCAAATTGTGTGCTAAACTATTTTCAATGAATATGTTGATGGAACGAGGTGAGACGACATGAGTATACTGGTCGTAGATGATGAGTTTACCAATTTAATGATTTTAGAACGTTTGCTTGAAAACGAAGGATACGATGTAGTCAAAGCGATGAGCGGGGAAGAAGCGATGGAACTGATGGAAGACCCGGTGTTTACCGAGACACTTGACGTCGTGTTACTTGACGTCGAAATGCCCGGAATCAGCGGTATCGATACGACACGCTTAATTCGTAAACGGTTTGGCTTGGATGAGTTACCGATTGTCATCGTATCCGGTCGATCGAACGAAGAAGATATCGCGGATGGACTTGATGCCGGTGCATCTGATTACACGACAAAACCGATTCGGAAAACGGAATTGTTAGCCCGTGTCCGAAACGCGATGTCACTTAAACAAGCGATTGATGCTCGAAAGCGTTACGAAAAAGTCTTACAGGAAGACTTTGATTTAGCGCAAAAGCTTCAACAAAGCGTGTTAAGTGCGAATATCGAGGACGAAGACATCCGAATTATGGCGACCTACATTCCGTCGAAAAAACTGGCAGGCGATATGTATGCCTGGTACCGGATTTCGCCGCAAAAATACGGAATCATCTTATTTGACGTCATGGGACACGGCGTCTCGTCTGCTCTGATTACGATGGGAATGAGTTCGATTTTATTTGAACTCGTACATCGCATTGGCGATCCGGCGAAAGTACTCGAGGAATTAAACAAACAGATGAGCCGCTTGTTCCCGGGTGATGAAACGGAAATTTACTTTACAGCCGTGTACTTGTACATCGAACTGGATGAAATGAAACTCAGTTATGCGAATGCCGGGCATCCACCGGGCTTACTGCGGATGGGGAATCAAATCATTCCGCTTGAGAATACGGGATTACCGGTCGGGATGTTCGAAGATTCGGAGTATACGAGCCAGACGATTGACCTCGTTTCGCCAGGTTGTGTCTACTTGTATACAGATGGCTTCATGGAATTGTACAGTAAGGGAATCGATGAAGGCATCAGTGCGATTCGTGAATTGATTCAAGAACAGGGGCCGGCGATTCATCAATTGATTCAACCGGATCAAAGTGACGATGCAGACGATTTATGTCTCGTAACCGTCGAAATTAATTAATCTGCAAAAAAACCACTTTCCTTTTGATGGACTTAGGCAGAGAGAGCCGAAGAGACAGTCGTCTCAACACGCTTTCCTAGACTAAGGCATTTAAAAGTAAGTGGTTTTTTGTCCATCAGTTCATAAGCACTAAAAGAAACGGCGGCGCCACAAAATAAAGGCAGCTAAGCCAGAGAAGAAAATCATCATGCCGAAGACAATCCAAAAGCCGATGACTTCGCCTTCCCATGGTACATGGACGTTCATTCCGAACATTCCCGAAATCATCGTCGGAATCGAAATGACAATCGTGATCGACGCGAGAAACTTCATGACGAAGTTGACGTTGTTCGAGATGACGGAACCAAACGTATCCATTGTCGAACTGATGATGTCTTTGTAGATTTGGGCCATTTCCATGGCCTGGCGGTGTTCGACGAACACATCTTCGAGCAGGTCTTCATCGTCTTCGTGTTTTTCAAGACTCGGTGTTTTGATGATCCGATCGAGTACTCCATCGTTTGACTTCAAAGAAGTCATGAAATATACGAGCGATTTTTGTAAGTTCATTAATTGGAAGATTTCTTGGTTTCGCATCGAACGTTGTAATTCTTCCTCGAGCTCATCCATCCGGCGGTCAATTTGCCGCAGGAACCGGAGATATGAGGAACTGACTTTATATAAGATTTGAAAGACGAATCGGGAACGGTAATTCGTCCGGAATGCACGGAGCTTTCCGCTTGAGAATAACGTTAAGACATCCAACTGTTGCGAACAGACCGTGATAAAGTGTCTTGACGTCACGATGATACCAAGCGGGATCGTATTGTAACGACGTCCGGATGATTCTTCTTCGATGTAAGGAACGTCGACGATCATCAACAAACCTTCATCATCTTTCTCGAAACGAGGTTTTTCCTCGACATCAAGTGGGTCATAAATAAAATCCTCAGGAATTTTCGTAGCAGCGATTACTTGATCGGCTTCGTCTTTTGTCGGATTGACAAGATGAATCCAGGAACCTTTCGTAAACTCCTGAATCTCGTTGACTGCCCCCGTCACATCACTTCGATAAATCGTCAACATTGTCTATCCCTCCTGCTCTTCACTTTTTCATTATAGGAATACTCTATAGACCGTGTAAATGATTCTCAGATTTTTTTTTAAAACGTTTAATGATAATATAGAAAAAGAGGAGGGGAAAAGATGCCTTTTTTTAATGAAAAGAAGTTAGAAGAACTACGTCTGATTGCCGGTGGCGATGACGTATTTTTACAGAAAATTGGTGAGACGTACATTGCTCAGTTTGATCGGAAGTTTCCGGAACTCAAGGATGCGGTCGAAGCAGAAGATGCGGTACAGACTGAGAAATTAGCTCACTTACTTAAAGGTGCCTCCTATTCCGTAGCGGCGGATGACTTAGCAGATGATTTTGAACTTCTAGAGCGTGAGGCGGAAACGGGTTCGGTCACGAATGCCCCGGAAGTCTTGACTCGGATTGAAGAATGTATGGTCGGTTTCAGAAAAATTTGGTTAGATGTGTTTCTTGGTAAAAATACGGATTCTGTCTGAGGTGAAAGATTAGATACCGTTGACACGACTTCTGTCGCAATCATGCCTATATTAAAAATATCCGTCTCCTGAAAATCAGGGGACGGATATTTGTGTACGACAATAACGATTCAAAGCACGTATGTATCGACCGTTTCGATCAATCGACCGATTTCCGGTTTCGTGATTTGAGCGTTGACACCAACGGATTCTCCTTTATGCCGAAGATCGTTAGAGATCAATGAGGAGAAGACGACGATTGGCAAATCGGTATAACGATCATCTTCACGCAGGCGTTTCGTCAAGTGAAGACCGTCCATTTTGGGCATCTCGATGTCCGTAATCAACAGATCACAATCGCTTCCCGCTTCAAAGGCATCAAAGGCATCTTTTCCGTTGATGAACCATTTCAAACTATCGTAACCAGCTTCTTCGAGTGTTTCGATGATAAGTGTCCGTAACATTTCCGAGTCTTCTGCAATCCAAATGGTTTTATTCGACCGGTTCCGTGGCGAGACGCGACGACCTTCTTCCCGGGCGAAGATGTCTTTACGCGAAAGTTCAAGCGCGATTTTTTCATAATCAAGTAAGATGATCATCTTGTCGCCGGTCTTGACAACACCGTTCGTCAAACCTTCGATCCCCCGTGCGAGTTCATTTGGTGTATCGATCTGTTCCCACGAAATACGGCGGATTTCTGTTACGGAATCGACGCGGAGGACACTCTTCTCGCCATTGAATTCACAGATGATCAAGCGATCGTCTGTTGTTTCTTCATGAGCCACGCCGATGACGGTCGGTAAATCGATGACCGTCATGACTTCACCCCGAAGTTCGATCAATCCTTTGACAGCGTCCGGTGTCCCAGGTAGTGGTGTCATCGGTAGTGGAACGATGATTTCCCGGACTTTCATGACATTGATGCCGAACGTATACGGTCCGCAATGAAAAATAACGATTTCCAACTCATTTGTTCCAGCTTCTAATAAAATATCGTGTTGATTGTACACGTAATTGATCCCCTTTCCATCCTGCACTGCACTTCTGACTAGTTATCGGCAGAAAGAAGCAACTCTTCCACAACAAAAAGAATAAAAAAGTTATTGAAATCGCTTTCATTTTATGTTAAGCAAAATGTTTGGCATTTGTCTGACCAATTGATTACAATAAGCTATGCAGCCACACACTGAAGTGAGAGAGAAAAAATAAATGGAGGTCGAGTGGAATGACTACAGCAACAACATACACATACTTATTAGATGGACAATGGCAGGAAAGTGAATCCAATGAAACCATTGAAATTTCTTCCCCTTATAAAGAAGATACAGTCGGTCGTGTCCAAGCGATGACAAAATCAGAAGTAGACCGGGCAATTGCGTCTGCTAAAACAGCGCAGGCAGAATGGGCGAAAGTCCCTGCCAATAAACGGGCCGAATTGCTTCATGCGTGGGCAACGGAACTTGAAAAGCGTGCGGACGAAATCGGCGAAGTCATTATGCGTGAAGTTGGTAAAGGACTTGCTGACGGAATCAAAGAAGTGAAACGGACGGCAGAAATCATCCGTTATACAGCAGAAGAAGGCCTCCGTTTTGACGGTCAGATGATGCAAGGGGACTCGTTCCCGGGCGGAAGTGCGAAAAAAATCGCCATCATCAAAAAAGCACCGCTTGGTGTCGTACTTGCGATTTCACCGTTTAACTATCCGGTCAACCTCGCAGCGGCGAAACTGGCACCTGCCTTGATGACCGGAAACGCAGTTGTCTTCAAACCGGCAACACAAGGTTCAATCAGCGGTACATTGATGGTTGAAGCACTTGTCGCAGCAGGATTGCCGTCAGGACTCGTCAATCTAGTAACCGGACGCGGTTCCGTCATCGGTGATTATTTGACAGCTCACCCAGGCATCAACATGATTACGTTCACAGGTGGTACAGCGACGGGACAACATCTCTCGCGTCAATCGTCGATGATTCCACTCGTTCTCGAACTTGGCGGGAAAGACCCCGCCCTTGTTCTTGAGGATGCGGATCTCTCGCTAGCGGCAGATCACATCATCAGCGGTGCGTTTTCGTATTCCGGACAACGTTGCACAGCAATCAAACGTGTATTTGTTCTTGAACCTCAGGCAGATGCGCTCGTCGCAGAATTGTCTGCTCGAATCGCGAAATTGACAGTCGGTTCACCGGAGGACGAAAGTGTTGTCGTACCGTTGATCGATGCGAAGTCAGCTGATTTCGTCGAAGGTCTGATTACGGATGCGAAAGAAAAAGGCGCAACACTCGTCACAGGTGGAAACCGGACGGCAAACTTGATCGAACCAACATTGTTTGACCATGTCACACGTGATATGCGGATTGCATGGGAAGAACCGTTCGGACCGGTCTTACCTGTCATTCGTGTCAACTCGGTCGAGGAAATGATCGCGTATGCGAATGAATCGGAATACGGTCTTCAAGCAAGTGTCTTCACGGAAAACATCGACGCAGCGTTCAGTGTTGCAGATGCGCTTGAAACAGGTTCTGTCCAAATTAATGGTCGGACGGAACGTGGTCCCGATCACTTCCCATTCATCGGTGTAAAATCATCGGGTCTTGGTGTACAAGGTGTCGGACGAAGTCTTGCTTCAATGACACGCGATAAATTAACAGTTCTTAACTTAAAATAAGATAGTTTGATCAAAGCGACCTTTCAATCTGCGGAAAGGTCGCTTTTTTGCATCCAAATGCTGTCGTCCGCCGTATTCTTTTTAGAGGTTTAGTGATTTGAGGGCGACAAAGTTTGCCGCTGTCGCTTCTTTCTCTCTATAATGAAGGAAACCATCCAGAGAGAAGAGGGGTTTATCGATGCGACGAGAAGATGAAATCTTTACTTTACCCATTCCGACACCGTTTCCTGTCGGAGATATCAATTGTTATCTGTTACGGACCGGAACGGAAACCATTTTAATCGATTGTGGTCCGGATACGGATCAAGCCTGGCAAGCGATGCAAGAGGGTCTCGGGAAAATCGGAGTGACGGTTTCGATGCTCGATAAAGTAATCGTGACGCACCATCATGCAGATCATGCCGGACTCGCCTATCGTTTTTCTGAACAGGGGATTCCGATTCATGGACATGCCCGTCTGAGACCATACTTAGAACAAGATCAAGCATTTTTGAGCAACGGGGATGACTTCCTGCAACGGTTGGCGTTGTCATTTGGTGTACCGGACGAAATACGGGCGCTGTTACCGAGTTATTTATCCGCTTTGAAATGGCTCGGAAAGGGACAGCTGGATCATACCCTGCAAGAAGGGGATGCCATTACGGCGTCAGGCGACTACCGTGTACTCGAATTACCGGGTCATGCCAGCGATCAAATCGGTATCCTCAGTCAGTCAGGAGTCCTGTTTGCAGCAGATCACCTGTTGGCGCGCGTCGAACCCAATCCGTTGCTCGAGCAACCGCAACCCGGAGATGAATCGGACATGAAACGACCGGTCCTCGCTTACATGCGTTCCCTCCGTAAACTGCAAGGCGAACGGATCGAGATTGCCTATACCGGACACGGCGAGCCGATTCGCGATGTCCCGTCCTTGATTGAAGAACGTCTGTTGCAACGTAAAGCGCGGGGCGAACAGTTGTTGAAACATATCGAGGGAACAAAAACGTTGTTTGAACTCGCGCAAGTGACATACGGAAACCGTTTGAAGAAATCGTTCCCGCTCGTCATGAGTGAGATGAAAGCACGCCTCGACTACCTTGTGGCCAGTGGACAGATTGTTGTCGAAAAACAAGACGGGATTTTACGGTATACGAGAAAGGGCAGTGGACATGAATCTCATGAATAAAACGGTTGTCTTGACCGGTGCCTCCAGCGGTCTCGGGGAAGCCCTCGCATACGAGCTGAATCGGCATGGAGCAAACTTGATCTTAGTCGCCCGGCGGGAAGATCGGTTGCAACAGGTCGCAAAGACACTGCAAGCGGAATACGTTGTCTATGATTTAGAACATTCACCGGAGCGTCTGGCTGATCAAATCGCCGAGCGGTATGGCATGATTGATGTATTAATTAATAACGCCGGTTTCGGGGAGTTCAGTTTTTTAGAGGAGACGACGGTTGAAACCATCGAATCGATGAACCGGGTCAACGTCCTGGCCCCGATTCGATTGACGAAAGCCTGTCTCCCGCTGTTTCGTCCTCAAGGCATGATTGTCAACGTGGCGAGTCAGGCGGGGAAATTACCTACACCTAAGTCGACGATTTATTGTATGACAAAAGCAGCCTTATATCAGTTTTCCAATGCGTTGCGTCTTGAACTGAAGCCGAAGGGGCTTCATGTCATGACCGTCAATCCTGGACCGATTGCGACGGAATTTTTTATTCGGGCGGATCTCAGCCGGAAATACGAAAAAAATGTCGCGAGCATCGTGTTGTCGAAAGAAAAATTGGCACGAACGGTTACTCGAGCCATCATCCGAGAAAAACGCGAGGTCAATGCGCCGTTTTGGATGGAAGGTTCTGCAAAAGCCTACGGACTGTTTCCGCGGATCATTGAATGGCTCGGTAAGTCAGGTTTTGATAAAAAATAAAGGGGTTTTTTACACATGATGAAGCAAATGATTGGAATCGCAGCAACAGGATTGTTTCTTGCCGGATGTGCGTCTCCGGCAGCACCGGTTCAGGAAAAAGTATTAGGTTCTTCTTATACATCGATTGAAAAAGATGCAAACGAGACGACCGTCCGGATGTATATGTGGGGCGGCGACGAGGGGATCAATGCCTACATCGATGAATATGTAGCACCGAAGCTGAAAAAAGAGCATAAGATTACATTAAAGCGTGTTCCGATTGAAACAGCTGATTTGATTCAAAAACTTCGGGCGGAAAAAAAAGCCGGGAAAAAAACAGGCGTCATTGATGTCGTCTGGATCAACGGGGACAACTTCCGGAATGCGAAAAAGGACGGCTTATTATACGGTGAAATCACGAAAGTGTTGCCGAACATGAAATACGTGGATCCACAAGCACAAGGATCGGATAGCGGGACACCGACTGATCACCTGGAAGCGGCGTGGGGAAAAGTTCAATATACGTTCCATTATGATCAAGCCAGTGTCGCGAAACCACCGAAAGACTTACAGCAACTTAAAAGCTGGGTCAAACAAAATCCGGGTAAATTCACGTATCCGGAAGTGACTGACTTTACGGGAAATGCCTTTGTCCGCCACGTCATGTATGGGGTCGAGTCGAAAGAAACGTTAAAAGATCCGAAAGCGGACTTTAAGAAAACGTGGGCCTATTTAAATGAATTGAAACCTTATTTATGGAAAGAAGGCAAAACGTATCCGAAGACGTTAGCACAGCTTGACCAGTTGTATGCAAAAGGAAGCGTTGCGTTCACGATGGGCTTCAATGAACGTCGGGCGGAACAGGAAGTGAAATCAGGGACATTCCCGAAAGAGACACGTCCGCTAGTCTTGACCGAGGGTTCAATTGCCTCGACCCATTTCCTGTCGATTCCGTTTAATGCACCAAATCCCAATGGAGCACTCGTCACAGTCAACACGTTATTGTCGCCGGATGCCCAACTCAAGAAATTTGACGGCACGTACTGGGGGGACGGAACAAGTTTAGATTTGACGACGTTAAGTTCGACGGAAAAACAGGCGTTTGAAGACGTTCCGGCGGCGGAATCCACACCGAAACCAGCGGCATTTGAGGACAAAGTCCGTGCTGAACTGGATCCGGCCTTCTTTGATGTGATTCGGAAAGACTGGCCGGAACGTGTGGCGCGGTAATGCCTGGCCTGCCACTTTGCTGATTACCGGTATGGTCGGCTACGGTCTTTTCGTCAGTCTTTCGATGACGACCTGGGGAGATTACAGCCGGTTGTTCGTGGATCCGGTATTTTTGGAAAGTATCGGCATCAGCTTGTATGTAGCAGTCAGCAGTACGGTGCTGTCTGTTTTGGTCGGAGCGTGGTTGGCCGGATTTTTCGCCAAGCAAACAGGATGGACGACACAATTTTTGGCTGTTCCGTTATTTTTGCCACACCTCGGTGCAGCCTATTTGGCCATTCTTTATTTGAGCGATTTTCCGGTCGTCGGTCCGCATGAAGGGAATCAATTCAGCATCATCTTGACGTATCTCTACAAAGAAATTCCGTTTGTCTTTTTTTATTTGTTGCCGGTCTACCGGCGCCTCGATCACCGGTACGAAGAACTGGGATTGATGCTCGGTTTATCGCGCATGAAACGGTTGTGGCATGGAAAAGGAGTATTTTTGCTGTTTCCTGTTCTCGAGGCAGCCTTTATTGTTTTTGCTTTTACTTTATTTGCATATGAAGTACCGGCGTTGCTCGGTGTGACGTATCCGAAGCTGATTGGCGTCTATACGTTTGATTTGTATACACAAGGCGATTTATCCCGCCAACCGGAAGCTTTTGCCATCAGTGTTCTCTTGACTGGAATCTTATTTTTGTTGTTATTGATCTTTACACGCATGATTCGCCCGTTAACGGAGCGGATCAGTAAGGGGCGGGTAGAATGAGAAGACGGGCAATAACAGTAATAGTAGCTTTGCTGGTCCTGGCTCCATTGCTCGGACTGATTCCGTCCACCTGGACCTGGAATCCCCGTTTGTTCGACACCTTGACGACAACGGTTTCGATGATTGGCGTATTAACACTGCTCAATCATTTGATCGGCTATATTACAGGAAAGGCGATTGCATTTCGGACGGGGCGACCCATCCGGTATATGGAACTGTTGATCAGTTTGCCACTGTTCTTACCGGTGTTATTATTGTCGTTTGGTCTCTATCTGACATGGATCCGGTTAGGGTTAGCCGATCAATTTATTGGTGTGTTGCTGGTTTTACTGCTTCCGACGTTACCATATACAATTCGGATTTATACGAATGCGTTTCAAGCACTGGGTGAACAGATGATGGAGCAAATGGTGTTGATTGAACCAAGCCGCTTCAAACGTTTTCTTTTTTTGACAGGACCGATGATGCGTTCTGCCATCCAATCGGTCACGTTACTCGTAACGGTCATCGCTTTGAGTCAGTATGCGCTCGTTATCTTAATTGGGGGCGGAGTCGTTCAAATGATTGCGCTTGAAGCGTTTCCGCTCTATTCCGGAAATTCCTTGGTCGCCGCTAAAGAAGCGACGATTTGGTTATTGGTTTTACCTTTATTGATTTATTTTGTGCAACTCATTTTATTAGAAGGATGGGTGCAAGTAGTTCGGAGGCTGTTAGATGGACGTTACGATTCAGCACGTCAATAAACGATTTGGCCAGAAACAGGTCCTGCAGGCAATTGATTTACGCATTGCGTCTGGTCAATGTGTTGCGCTCGTTGGTCCGAGTGGAAGTGGGAAAACGACACTGTTACGATTGATTGCCGGTCTTGAGAAAGTATCAGACGGCATCATTCGTTTCGGTGAAGTCGACATGACGCACGTCGCTCCGAATCAACGTGGAGTGACGATGTTGTTCCAACGTCCGTTATTGTTTCCTCATTTGACGGTCGGACAAAACATCCGGATTGGTATGACGACAGGTCATCAACAGGACGTACAAGAGTGGTTAACTAAAGTCGGATTAACAGGACGGGCGGATGCCTTTGTCCATGAATTATCCGGCGGAGAACAGCAACGGGCCAGTCTCGCACGCGCTTTGGCAAGCAGTCCGAATTTCCTGCTGCTGGATGAACCGTTCTCGAGCCTTGATTTACCGCGCCGCCGTGAACTTCGGACGCTGATTCGACGTTTGACGGTTGCGGAAGGTGTGACGACGTTGCTTGTCACGCATGACCGTGAGGAAGCGATGGCAATGGCGGATTATGTCTACGTTATGGAGCGGGGACAAATCATTGATCAGGGACATCCGATTGAGTTAGCGGAAAAAAGTCCGTTCTTTGGCGACGGAGTGCGTCTGAACGGTGAGTGGTATCCGTTATCCGAAGTGAAGTTGGTCTTAAGACCGACGAATGGATTACAGGAACGTGTTACGATTACGAAAGAGCTGACGCAATACGGTGTTCGATTTTATGAAGTGGAGCGCCAAACGGGAGAGCGGCTTGTCGTTCAAACGACAGAGACGTTCAGCGAAAAGGTGACAGCTTATCTTGTGAGAAAGGAGGGGTAGCATGTTAGATACGCGCGCCAGAAAAGTCGTCCAGCCCCTTTTTGAGCAAATGGCGACATTATTGAAGAAGATGGGTCTTTCAGCCAACCAAGTGACAATCATTTCCGGCATCATTGGTGCCTCGACCGGTTTCTTTGTCTATAACGATATGATGGGAATCGCAATTTTATTATTATGGCTGTCCGGAGCGCTTGATGTCGTCGATGGAACAATGGCGCGACGGGAAAAAACAACGCCGATCGGGACAATTCTTGATCTGGTCCTCGATCGAATCGTGGAATTATCCGTTTTGATTGGTATTGCCCTGCGGTTTCCGGAGACGCAAGTCGTTATTTTATTACTCGTCGCTTCATTTGTCATTGGTATGACGATGTTTCTTGCGATTGGAGCGGTCAGCGATAATTATGGATTCAAATCATTTCAGTATCAACCTGGTCTTGTCGAACGGACGGAAGGATTTCTTTTTCTGACCGCGATGTTACTGTTCCCAAGCGCCATCATTTGGATTGCCGTCATCTTTTTGATTGCTGAGTTGTACACCGTCGGCGAACGTTTTTATCAAGCTTCGAAGGTGTTGCGATGAGTGAATCGGAACACTTGATGGTCGTCGATTCATCCGGTCAGCCGTTGTATCCGGCAACCCGGAAGACGGTACACCGGGACGGATTATGGCATGAAACGTTTCATTGTTTTGTCATCGATCTCGACAAAGGACACGTTTTGTTGCAACAACGGGCGAAACAGAAAAAAGATTTTCCGGAGTTGTTTGATATTACGGCAGCCGGACATTTGCTCGCAGGTGAGACACCGGCGGACGGGATCCGCGAACTCGAAGAAGAGATCGGTCTCGTCCGGCAGTTCGATCAGTTAGTTCCGCTAGGTGTCTTTCTGGAAGAATTGATACTAGCGGACTTAAAGGATCGTGAACGTGTCCATCTGTACCTGACGGATTCAGCAGTGCCGCTGGAACAGTATAGGTTGCAAGCAGAAGAGGTCAGTCGATTGATTGCCTTACCGATTTCTGAGTTTGCCCGATTGGCAGACGAGACGGCAGAGACGTTTAAGACGATTGATCAAGAAGTCATCCGACGGGATCAATTTGTACCGCATCCGCTTGCATACTGGAGGCGTGTGAACGAAGGAATTCAGGCATATCGGGTACAACAAATGTAACGAAAGGACTGTCACGCTATTTTCTGCGGCAGTCCTTTCGTCTTTTTTATGATAAAGCTAGGCAGAAAGTAGCATAATGGGCATTTGTTTGAGATAATTAACAATATATACATTTGATGAAAGAAGGTGCAGCCAGTGGCGTTACGATTTGCATTGCTCGGACTGCTAACTCAAGGAGAAGCGACCGGATATGATTTAAGTACGACGTTCAAAAAGCAGATGACACATTTTTGGACGGCGCATCATACACAAATTTACCGTGAATTGTTGAAGATGGAAGACGATCAGCTTGTGACGAGTGTTTATATCGTCCAAGAAGACTTACCGGATAAAAAAGTCTATTCGATTACGGAAGCGGGTCAAACGGCACTTGTCGCCTGGTTGCGTGCACCAAGTGAATTCAAGCCGAAGATGAAAGATGAAAATTTGATGCGGGTATCGTTATTGCATCTGTTACCGCCGGATGAAGCGATTCTGTATTTGGAAGAATCGAAGCGGCATCATCAGTTTGCCGTCGATATGATGAAGGTCTGGCGAAAAGATCATTTAGAGAACGGGGCAACGCTTGGGGAAACCTTGACGAGTGAATACGGCTTACGGATGATGCTGAATTATCTTGACTGGTGCGACTGGGCGATGGAAGAAATAAAAAAAAGTCAGACGAATGTCTGAGCAACAAACTCACTTGATCAATCCACTTTTCAGAAAAGAGGATTGGTCTTTTTACGTCGTCAAAAGCGCATTCGGGCCAGACGTTGTGGTACAGTAAATGAATTGTATCGGGATTAGAGGAGGAGTACAGAACGTGAGTGTATTTACAGATTATGAAGAGTGGTTAGATGAAGTAACGGATGAGATGATTGAACATGAAGTGCATTATGCCGTCGCCGAATTAAAATTAGGCGGAGAAATTGGCGATTATTATGAAGAGTCCGGATTGATTGACCGGTTCGTCACGCAACAGATGGTCTGGTTATCGTTCGAAGAGATGGAGCAGATTTTAGATGAAGCGGGAGAGCTTAATCTTGAGATTGTAGCGGACGAAGCAGAATCAGATGTGCAACGGTCACAAGTCAAACAGATTCTGAAGCAGTCAATCAAACAGCAGCTGGTGCTGAAGTCGCAACCGTTCGTCGCGACACGCCTCGAACAATTGCGTCAGGAGCATCCATCTGTCAAAGATCAGTTCGAAGAAGTCCGGTCGGCATATGATCAAGTCGATCATCTCTTAAGATCGGGTCCGGAACCGACAATTATCCCAAAACGGTGGTACCGGCGGGAACGGGTTGTTCCCCGTTCTTTCACTCCGGCGGAACAAACGAGTCTGGAGCAGGAACATCTCGAGCTGACACCACAATATGAAACCCAAAAACAGAAGTTAGAAGAACTGAGTCATGAAATCGCAGCCTATGAACGGGTTTTACCTTAAATTCGATTTTTCTTCGGCTGAATCACATAAAAAGCCCCGTTCCGATGTACGCATCGGAGCGGGGCTTTCGTGTAGAAAGAGTTGCTTAGACAGTTGCAAGTTTAGCAATGACGAGTTTAGCGACAGCTTCACTTGATGCAGGGTTTTGACCTGTGATGACATTACCGTCGATGACGGCAAATTCTTTTCCGGCATCGGAAGTCAGGAAGGTTGCCCCTTCACCGCGTAATGTCGTTTCAAGCAGGAACGGAACTTTGTCTTCGAGTCCTGTTGATTTTTCTTCTTCATCCGTGAAGCCGTTGATTTGACGACCTGATACGAATGGTTTTCCATCAATCGTGACGTGGGCAAAGGCAGCAGGACCGTGGCAGACTGATGCGACGATACCGTCTTTTCTGACCATTGCTTCGATGGCACCGGCAACGAGCGGGTTATTCGGGAAGTCGACGACTGCTCCGTGACCGCCCGGGAAGTAAACAGCGTCAAATGAAGCAGGATCTACATCGGCAAGTGGCGTCGTATCGTGCAGGGCACGGCGTGCTTCCTGGAATTTAGGCAGGATTTCTTTCACCATTGACGCTTTATCAATCGGTACGTCGCCGCCTTTAACTGAAACGACTGTGACATCATGACCGGCTTCTTTGAACAGGTTGAATGGAGCAGCAAACTCCTCGAACCATAAACCCGTTTTATGACCGTTCATTTCGTCAGCACTTGTAGATACGATTAAAATTTTTGACATGATAAAAACTCCTCCTCTGTAATAACGTTACAAAGAAGAAGTTTCCCTGCTGGTGAAAAATTCAAACCTCACCGATGTTCTGTATACGTGTGGACGGGAAGAAGTGACAAGACATGCGCAATCTGTTCAGCAGTCAACGGTTCCTGCATCGCTTGCAGATTCGATTGCAGTTGCGACACGCTTGACGCGCCCGGCAGAACGATATCAGCTTGTTGGTCAATGGCTTGAAGTGCCATAGCCGGGAGCGGGTAGTCTTGTAACATTGATAAAAGGTGTTCCAGTTGTTCCTTATCGTACTGTTCGAACCGGTCGACCGACTGAAGACGAGACATGCTTTCCGTCGTCAGGAGACCTTTTGCGAGCGGTCCGCGGGCAACGAGTTTAATGTTGCGCTCTTGCAGTCGCGGTAATAACTCTTCGATCCGACGGTCGAGTAAAGAATATGGAGTCATCAAGTATGAGAAATCACTGTTCTCGAGCCAGTAGTCAATGACGTTCGGACGGAGTGACGAGAGTCCGTATTCTTTGATCCGTCCTTCTTCCTGCAAGTCTTTCATGGCACGAATCGAGGCATCAAGATCATCATCCATCGTTCCGCCATGGACATAATAGAGGTCGAGATAGGGTGTTTCGAGACGGTTCAGACTCTCGACACACGCTTTTTTCAGATAGTCGTAACTCGGGTCCCACGTCCAACCGGTTCCGGTATCATTCATCCGGTTACCGCCTTTTGATGCCAGAAACAGCCGGCTACGATCCTCCGGTGAAAAAGTCTGTCCGATCAATGATTCGACTGCACCGTTCGCGTAAACATCCGCCGTATCGAAGTGGATGATGCCTTCGTCGAGCGCTGTCCGAAGAATCTCGGTTGCTTCCTCTTGCCCCCGTTTTAAAATCGTCATCGTACCTAAACCTAGTGTCATATTCAATCCCTCATTTCTTTCGACTAGTGCTACTGTGTATGAGTTTACCATATTTGATCGAGGATGTTCCTGAGTGGATTTGTACGGAATGGGCATTCCGGCGGAAAAGGAAACAGGCTTGCATCAAGAATCAAAAAACAGGCATACTATGAAAGAGAAGAAATTCGATTAGAAGAGGTGTCTATGATGGAAGAAAAAACGTTAGAACGGGAAGTTATTTATGAAGGAAAAGTCTTTAACGTCGAGAAACATGTCGTCAGTCTTCCGAACGGTAATACCTCTGTCCGTGAATTGGTTTATCATAACGGTGCAGTCGCCATCATTGCGTTTGATGAAAAAGGAGATTTGTTAGTCGTCGAGCAATACCGAAAAGCGTTTGAACAATTATCGATTGAAATCCCAGCAGGCAAGTTGGAAAAAGGGGAAAATCCGGAAGAATGCGCAGGACGTGAACTAAAAGAAGAGACCGGATACGCAGCAGATAAGCTGACACATGTGTTTGATTTTTATGGCGCACCCGGTTTTTGCAGTGAACGTGTACATATTTATGAAGCAACGGGATTGACTGCAGGACAACGCCAGCTGGATGCGGATGAGTTCTTGGAGAACCAGACGTTGACGCTTGAACGGGCACTGGAACTTATTGCGAACGGGACAATTGTCGATGCAAAAACGATCATGGCGATTCAGCATTGGCACATTCGTACATTAAAATCATTCTAAAGCGAATGATTTTCAGTTGATAATCATTTTAATTTGAAAAAGGACGGATTATCGGCTATGATAAAACCATCAGTTTCGACCAAAGGGGGCGCTATGATGGAAAGTCGTGTTGAACGCATTAAAAAACAGCTGAGCGGTAAAGGATATAAGCTGACTCCCCAACGTGAAGCGACCGTACGGATCTTACTGGAGCATGAGTCGGACCACTTAAGTGCGGAAAATGTCTTTTTATTGGTCAAAGAAAAAAACTCAGACATTGGACTTGCGACGGTCTACCGGACGCTTGAATTATTAACGGAACTTGAAGTCGTTGATAAAGTCAATTTCGGAGACGGCGTATCCCGGTTTGATTTACGGCAAGAAGGTGCGAGTCACTCGCATCATCATCTCGTCTGTATCGAATGCGGATCCGTCGAGGAAATCCTAGATGATATGTTAGAAGAAGTCGAAAAAGAAATCGTCACGCGTTTCCAATTTAAGATCAAAGACCACCGTTTGACGTTTCATGGTGTGTGCCGGGTGTGCCAAGAGCGGCATGCACGTGAAGCACTGGAACAATCGCAAACACAAACCGTCTGACTGTCCTCATCAAAAAGAGGACGGTTTTTCTTTTTGAAAAATATAGGTCAGACCTCTTCACAACGGTTTACACCTTTGATATGATGGGAAAGTAAGCGATTTCTTAATGACAGAGGATGAGTTCAGTGAGGCAACAACTGGAGACATTTATCGACTATTTAGTGATTGAGCGGCAGATGTCAGTTAACACGGCAGCTGCTTATCGAAATGATTTAAACCAGTATTTGACGACGCTTGAACAGCGAGGGATTTCGTCCGCGGAAGAAGTCACACGCCACCATATCGTCCTTCATATTGAATCCTTGTTACAGGCACAAAAATCACGAGCGACGGTTCGGCGGTCGACGAGCTCGATTCGATCGTTCCATCAGTTTTTAGTAGAACGTCAAATCGTCCGTCATGATCCGTCACGTCATCTTGACTTGCCGAAGCCGGATAAAAAACTGCCGGTTGTTTGGAGTCAAACCGATATCGTCCGTTTGCTTGACTCGGTCGTCGGAAATGATCCACTCGTACGGCGGGATGCAGCAATGCTTGAATTGCTCTACGGAACCGGTATGCGTGTCAGCGAACTGTTACAACTGACACTGGGCGATTTACAACTCGAACTTGGTTACTTGTCCTGTCTTGGAAAAGGCAACAAAACCCGCATCATCCCGATCAGTCAGACGGCGATTGACAGCGTCTCGATTTATCTTGAACTGGCCCGTAACAGTCTCGGTGGACGACAAACGGACTATGTGTTCCTCAACAGCCGCGGCGATCGTTTATCGCGGCAGGGTTTTTGGAAGATGATCAAGCGCCGGGCGAAAGAAGCGGGAATTGAAAAAGACATCACTCCCCACGTCTTGCGTCATTCGTTTGCGACCCATCTTCTCGAGAACGGAGCAGACTTACGTGTCGTTCAGGAAATGTTAGGGCATGCCGATTTATCGACGACGCAAATGTACACACATGTCAACAAAGCCAGACTGCATGATGTCTATAAGAACCATCATCCACGCGCGTGATGGTTTTACCATCAAAAGGTCTGACTTCAGACAAATAGAGTGTTTTGTCTAGTCTATTTACGGGAAAGTTCAAACGGGATTTATCTTTAGTAATAAGCAATAAGTATATAGGAGGAATTTTAATATGGCTCAACCATTCAAACGTGTATTTTTAGTGGTCATGGATTCTGTAGGAATCGGAGAAGCGCCGGATGCAGAACAATTCGGTGATCTTGGTGCGCATACGCTGGGACATATCGCAGAACAACGTGATGGTCTGAATATGCCGCATCTTGCTCAGCTCGGTCTGTCGCATATCGAACCGGTTCAAGGTGTGTCAGCGGATGCTGCGCCTATTGCTTCTTTCGGAAAAATGGAAGAAGTCTCAGCCGGTAAAGATACGATGACCGGTCACTGGGAAATCATGGGCCTGCGGATTGACACGCCGTTCCGCGTCTTTGAGAAATTCCCGGAAGATTTAATCGGTCGCCTGGAAACATTTTCTGGACGGAAAATCATCGGGAACAAACCGGCATCAGGGACAGAAATTCTCGATGAACTCGGACAGGAACATGTCGAGACAGGTGCTTTGATTGTCTATACATCAGCAGACTCCGTGCTTCAAATCGCAGCACACGAAGAAGTCGTTCCGCTTGAAGAACTCTATCGTATCTGCGAGTATGCCCGTGATATCACGCGCGACGATCCATACATGCTCGGCCGGATCATCGCCCGTCCGTTCCTCGGTGAGCAAGGAGCATGGGTCCGGACTTCAAATCGCCACGACTATGCGCTGAAACCGTTTGACCGGACTGTCATGAACGAACTCGAAACAGCGGGTCTCGATGTCATCTCGCTCGGTAAAATTGCTGATATCTTCGATGGTGAGGGAGTCACGGACGCCATTCGGACAAAATCAAACATGGACGGCATGGATCAACTCGTCAAACAACTCGACCGTGACTTTACGGGACTTTGCTTCTTGAACCTCGTCGATTTTGATGCATTGTTCGGTCATCGTCGCGACCCACAAGGATACGGTCAGGCATTAGAAGAATTTGATGCCCGTCTGCCGGAAGTCTTTGACCGTCTGCAAGAAGATGATTTGTTGATCATTACGGCAGACCATGGCAATGATCCGGTCCATCCGGGAACAGATCATACCCGTGAGTACGTTCCGCTGTTGGTCTATTCGAAAAACGGTGTTGCCAAAGATCTAGGTATCCGTTCGACGTTTGCCGACCTTGGAGCAACGGTTGCGGAAAACTTCAATGTGAAGCTACCGGCACACGGTAAGAGTTTCTTGTCAGAACTTTAATTTTAAGGGAGCGATTCAGATGACAGTCAATTGGAATGAAACACGTGCGTATTTAGAGAGTAAAATGCAGGCAAAACCAGAAATCGGTTTGATTCTTGGTTCAGGACTTGGTGTCCTCGCAGACGACATCGAAAATCCGATTGCGATTCCATACAGTGATATTCCGAACTTCCCGGTCTCGACAGTAGAAGGTCATGCCGGACAACTCGTCTTCGGTACCCTTGAAGGCAAACAAGTCGTTGCGATGCAAGGACGTTTCCACTTTTATGAAGGCTACTCGATGGAAATGGTTACATTCCCGGTCCGTGTCATGAAAGCAATCGGTGTCGAAACACTGATCGTCACGAATGCAGCCGGCGCTTGTAACGAAGCATTTGAACCGGGTGACTTGATGTTGATCACGGATCACATCAACTTCTTCGGAACAAACCCGTTGATTGGTAAAAACGTTGATGAGATGGGACCACGTTTCCCGGACATGTCAAAACCGTATGATGCGGAATTGTTGCGTCTTGCGCAAGAGACAGCCGATGAGCTCGGTATTACAGTCCGTCAAGGTGTCTACTTCGGGAACACGGGTCCAACATACGAAACACCGGCAGAAGTGAAACTCGCCCGGTTGCTCGGCGGAGATGTCGTCGGAATGTCGACGGTGCCGGAAGTCATCGTGGCCCGCCACTCGAATATGCGCGTACTTGGAATTTCGTGTGTTTCGAACATGGCAGCCGGAATTCTCGATCAACCGCTTCATCACGAAGAAGTCATGGAGACGACAGAACGTGTCCGTGCCCACTTCTTGTCACTTGTCCGCGGTTCAATCAAAAAAATGTAAGAATCTAAGCTCGATAAAAATACGAACGACCCCTTGAGGAGGAACTTATTATGCGTATGGTAGATTTGATTGCAACAAAACGAGACGGCGGCGAATTACAAACTGCTGATATTAAAGCGATGGTAGAAGGCTTCACGAACGGTGACATTCCGGATTATCAGATGTCAGCGATGTCGATGGCAATTTTCTATCAAGGTATGTCAGATCGCGAAATCGCGGATTTGACGATGGCGATGGTCGAGTCTGGTGATGTCATCGACTTGTCACGTATCCACGGTAAAAAGGTCGACAAACACTCAACAGGCGGTGTCGGTGATAAAATCAGTCTGATCGTAGCACCACTCGTCGCATCAATCGGGATTCCTGTCGCGAAGATGAGCGGACGTGGTCTTGGCCATACAGGCGGAACAATCGACAAACTCGAAGCTTTCCCAGGATTTGATGTGGAGTTATCGGAAGAAGCGTTCGTGACACAAGTCAACGACATCAAGATGGCGATCATCGGTCAAACAGGGAACCTGACACCTGCTGACAAAAAGCTCTACGCATTACGTGATGTGACAGCGACGGTCAACTCGATTCCGTTGATCGCAAGCTCGATCATGTCGAAAAAAATCGCAGCCGGTGCTGACAGTATCGTCCTCGACGTTAAAACAGGTTCAGGCGCGTTCATGAAATCATTTGAAGACGCGAAAGCACTTGCGACAGAAATGGTATCAATCGGTAAAAGTGTTAACCGGAAGACGATTGCCGTCATCACGGACATGGATCAGCCGCTCGGAAACGAAATCGGAAATGCGAATGAAGTCAAAGAAGCAATTGAAGTCCTGCAAGGGAAAGATGTACGCGATTTGAAAGTCATCGCCTTGACGATTGCATCACACATGGCAGTCCTCGGTGAGTTCTATCCGACGTTCGACGAAGCGTATGCGGATCTCGAAACACGTCTCGCAAACGGAGCAGCACTTGACGTCTTCAAGAAATTCATCGCAGCACAAGGCGGCGATGCGTCACTCGTCGACGATATGTCAAAAGCACTCGAAACGAAATTCGAAAAAGATTTCGTCGCGTCGAAAGCAGGATACGTCTCAGAAATCATCGCCGATGAAGTTGGTGTTGCAGCGATGATTCTCGGAGCAGGCCGTGCAACGAAAACGGATGTCATCGATCATGCAGCAAGCGTCACATTGTTCAAAAAAGTCGGCGACAAAGTCGAAGTCGGTGATGTCATCGCGACACTCCGTTCGAACAAAGAAACGCTTGATCAAGCCATCGAAAAAATGGATCACGCGTATCACATCAGTGACACGAAGCCGGAAGCACGTCCGCTCGTTCACGCGGTCATTCAATAAGGTTTTTTCTTACAACCGTCTGGGTTTCTTTCCCAGTCGGTTGTTTTTTGTTATAGTGAAATGAAGAACGTGAGGGGGGAACACAAATGAAACCAGCTCAATTAAACGTCGGCGATACGATTGCGATTCTTTCGCCGGCTTCTGCGGTCGCAGCTTATGTACCGCGTCGTCTGCAACGGGGGATTGAAACACTGGAACGGATGGGTTTTAAGGTCCTCGTCATGCCGAATGCGACAGCGGTTCACAGTCATACGGCAGGAACAATCGGGGAACGGCTTCAAGATTTACATATGGCGTTTCAAAACCCGGATGTCAAAGCGATCATTGCGACGATCGGCGGCTTTAACTCGCATCAGTTACTCGATGAACTCGATTACGACTTGATCCGGAATAATCCGAAAATCTTCATGGGATACAGCGACATTACGGCACTGCTGTCCGGCATCCAGACGAAGACCGGATTAACGACATTCGTCGGGCCTGCTATTTTACCGCAATTTGGTCAACTGCATGGTCTCGATGACTATACAAAAAAATGGTTTGAAAAAATGTTGATGCAGACGGAACCGATCGGTCAAATCGAAGCATCGGATGAATGGACGGATGAAGGCCTGCGCTGGGACATCAATGATGACCGGAGACGGACGCACGTCGTCAATGAGGGATACGTCGTCGCCCGTACAGGCGAGGGGACGGGACCAATCGTTGCCGGTAACCTCGGGACATTGCTGTTGCTTGCCGGGACACCATACATGCCGTCGCTTGACGGTGCGGTCCTGATGCTTGAAGACGACGAAAGTGAAACGCCGGAGACGATTGACCGGTACTTTACGCAACTCCGTCATCTCGGAGCGTATGATAAGATTTCCGGGATCGTCGTCGGACGTTTTCACAGTAAAGTCGAGTTTGATCCGGACTTCCCGCTGAAGGACATTCTGTTGCGGGCGACCCGCGGTTATGACTTCCCGATTGTGCTCGGAGCAGACTTCGGACATACCGACCCGGTCTTCCCGTTACCAAACGGCATTCGGATATCGGTCATTGCCGGTGAAACCGTTCAGCTCGAAATTCTCGAATCGGCAGTGGAATGAGTAAAAAACCTGCGTTTTTTGTGAAGATTTGATACACTAGGTAACGGAGCCACGAATGCCGTGGCGAACACCACAGCTGAAAAGCGCGAAAGGTTGGTATACGATGCAAAAAACTGGATATATCTTATTAGAAGACGGAAATAAAATTGAGTTTGAATTGTTTAACGACGATGCACCGATCACAACAGAAAACTTCGAGAACCTTGCGAACTCGAACTTCTACGATGGATTGAACTTCCACCGTGTCATCCCTGGTTTCGTTTCACAAGGCGGTTGCCCGATCGGAAACGGTACAGGCGGATCAGGTAAGACGATTCCGTGCGAAACGTCAACATCATACCCGCACAAACATAAAGCCGGTTCACTTTCAATGGCACATGCTGGCCGCAACACGGGATCGAGTCAATTCTTCGTCGTTCACGAGCCGCAACCACACCTCGACGGCGTTCACACAGTCTTCGGACAAGTGACATCAGGTCTTGAACATGCGACAAAAATGAAACAAGGCGCTGGCATTAAAGAAATTCGCGTCGAAGCGTAAGTGATTTCTTCCCTTCTTTGATCAAAGAAGGGAAGTTTTTTTTTCGCTCAATACGGGAAGTGACAACAAGAACTGAAAAATGAAGGAGCGATTTATGATGCGGTTAGCAGGAAAAAAGATTATTCAACTTGTCAGTAACGACTTTGAGGATTTAGAGCTGTGGTACCCGGTTCACCGGTTACGCGAAGAAGGAGCGACTGTTGACATCGTCGGTGAAAAGGCTGATGAAAAATATATCGGAAAATACGGTGTTCCGATTGTGTCAGACAAAACGTTTGACGAGATTAATCCGGCAGATTATGATGCGATTTTAGTACCGGGCGGCTGGTCACCGGATTTATTACGGCGATTCGATTCCGTCCTCGCGATGGTCCGTCACTTTGATCAGGTGAAACAACCGATCGGTCAGATTTGTCACGCCGGATGGGTCCTGATTTCAGCCGGTGTGTTAAAAGGAATCAACGTCACGAGTACACCTGGAATCAAGGATGACATGACGAACGCCGGAGCAATTTGGCACGATGAAGCGGTTGTAGTCGACGGACACATCATCTCGAGCCGTCGCCCGCCCGATTTGCCGGATTATATGCGCGAATTCATCAAGGTCCTTGAAGGAGCAAACTAATCCTCCTCATCTTATTGTACGAGTTCGCCTCTCTGTCAACGGACAGGGAGGCCTCGTTTTAAATAAGACGACCCGCCCATCTTTTTAGTCGATTTGACGAAAAGTGAAGCATTTCAGGTCGAGAAGGTGTAGAATAAACAAGTCTCAGTTGATCATGTTCCTGAGAGTTGTTGAAACTAGGAAGGTGTAGAATCAGATGCTAGTAAAATATAAAAAGTTGAATGAACGGACCGCGATGGGGTTAATCGCTTTTTCGTGCGAAGTGAAGGATCCGAAGTATTTGCTTGAAACGGTTCAAACCTATGAACAAGATGAGAATCAGCAGTTGTATCTCTATAAACAGGATGAAGATTTTATCGGCATCATCGGATTTCAATTAGTGGATGGCCACGCTGAATTGAAACATATCGCCTTGTCGCCATCGTTCCGCGGGGAACGGATGTCGTATATGTTACTCGATGCAGCAGAAAAGATGTTGCGGACAGAAATCACGGGTGCAACGGACGAAACGAGTCGACTTGTTGAGAAATGGAAAAATCAATAAAAACCGGTCCATGTAGCTACGGACCGGTTTTTCATTTTTTTTGACGTGCTGCAAGTGCCATCTGTCGTGCCGTGATGACGTCCTGTCGATCCCGGAGGACATGTTTATGCCGCAAGAACGATAGGTCCTGCAACTGTTCGATTGGCAGACTGCTGATCCGTTGTTCCAAATCGTCAGCGAGTGGCAACGGAATATGCTGGTAGTCGGGCTGCATGAACAATGGTTGTAAGGCAAGCAGTCGGGAGACGTCAATTCCTTGACTGGAAAGTGACCCGGCATGGCGTTCAAGTTTTTGGAACGCTTTCGGGTAGGTCCGCATCGCCCCGGGTACATTGCCGCGGCGGTGATGATAGCGGGCGACGGCAAGCTGAATCAAGGCGACGAGGGATTCATCTTGTCGTTGCCCGGCCTGCCACAGTTCTTCGAGCACTTCGTGGCATTCAAAATAGTCGTGTTGGACATTGAATTCAAAGGCAAATTGTTCGATTGGATGCATGGATTGATCTCCTTTCCTTTTAATATAGCATAGTCGAAATCAGGTGATGTGTGGTATACTAAGGCGCAAAAAACGTTGATGGGCAGGGAGAATCATGGAATCATACAGTGTAAAGATGGATGCGTTTGAAGGCCCGTTGGATTTGTTGTTGCATTTGATTGGTAAACTAGAGATTGACCTGTATGACATTTCCGTATCGATCGTCACGGATCAGTATGTGTCCTATATTCGGGCCATGCAACATCTCGAACTGGATGTTGCGAGTGAATACCTTGTCATGGCAGCGACGCTCCTGCAATTAAAAAGTAAACAACTGTTACCTGTCGAACAGACGGATTTCGAAGAAGTTCCGGATTTTGAAGAGGATCCGACACGTGAAGGGTTGATTCAGCAACTGATTGAATATAAAGCATACAAAGAAGCTGCACTTGTCTTAAAGGAAAAGGAAGAAGCGCGGCTCGAACTGTTTTCAAAACAGCCGGAAGACTTGATGACGTATCTGGATGCGGACAATCAAGATTACAGTGGAAACCTGTCTTTTAGTGATTTGTTGCGTGCTTATGAAAAAATGCGTCAACGCGTCGCCTGGAAAGTACGTCGTTCGAAAACCGTCAAACGGGAAGAACGGACACTTGAACAGCAGATGGTTCATGTTTCGGAATATGTTTTTGCCAATGAAGGAACGACATTTTTTGGTTTCTTTACGGAACAACCGACCGTTGAAGAATTGGTCGTCAGCTTTTTGGCCGTACTCGAACTGGTCAAACAACGGGTCGTCGCCTGTGAGCAAATGAACGACGACATCTTGTTGCGTGCCTTAGTGAAGGAGGAGAATCAGATTGGCGTATGAGCGAATCATTGAAAGTTTGTTATTCGTCGTCGGAGACGATGGAATCGATCCGCGTGGTCTGAGTCAAGTCCTTGAAATCAGTGAGGCAGCGGCTCGGGAACAGTTACATGCCCTTCAGACAATATTTGAAGCGGACGAACGGGTGTTGCAAATCGTCGAATCCGGCGGTGTCTTCAAGATGGTCACCCGTAAAGAAATGTCACCGTATGTGCAGGCGTATGCCGGGTCTCTTGCAGAGGACAGCCTGTCACGCGCTGCGATGGAGACACTCGTCATCATCGCCTACAAACAGCCGGTTACCCGCGCGGACATTGAAGTCATCCGTGGTGTAAAGACGGAACGTGTCATCCACACGTTAAGTGCAAAAGGATTGATTGATGAAGCCGGACGCGCCAAAGGCGTCGGGCGTGCCAAATTGTATAAAACGACGGATCATTTTTTGGATCACTTCGGACTGAACAGTATCGAAGAATTGCCGCCGCTTGAGTTTGAAGAAACACTTGAAGCGGACGGGGATTTGTTTTTCCGGAATGAACCGTCACTAGAGGAGAGAATAAATTAATGGAACGTCTACAAAAAATTATTGCCCAAGCCGGTGTCGCATCACGACGCAAGGCAGAAGAATTAATCACAGAAGGTCGCGTCAAAGTCAACGGGAAAGTCATCACGGAACTCGGGACGAAAGTCGGCGGACGTGCGGAAGTCGAAGTCGACGGTGTCAAACTGGAACGTGAAGAACACGTCTACTACATGCTTTATAAACCAACAGGTGTCGTCTCGACGGTAGAAGATGATAAAGGCCGTAAAACGGTCGTCGATCTTGTTCCTCCGGGTCACCGCGTGTTCCCGGTTGGTCGTCTCGACTACAACACAAGCGGATTATTGCTGTTGACGAACGACGGCGAGTTTTCGAATCTCTTGCTCCATCCGAAATACAAAGTACCGAAACGTTACATCGTCAAAATCAAAGGCGTGCCGGACTACTATCATGTCAAAGGTCTCGAAAAAGGTGTCGTCTTGCCGGACGGATTCAAGACTGGTAAAGCACGTGTCGAGATGCGCGATGTCGATAAGAAAAAGAATACCGCGATTTTAGAAATGGTCATCTATGAAGGCCATAACCGTCAAGTCCGTCAAATGGTCGAAACACTCGGCGCAGAAGTCATCAAGTTGAAACGGGAACAGTTTGGTTTCCTGACGCTTGCTGGATTAACATCAGGCGACTGGCGTGAACTTTCGAAAAAAGAAGTCAATCAATTGCGTGAGCTGGCGGATCCGGTTGCTCCCCCTACGAAAAGACGTAAGAACACAAAAAAACGTTAATTTGTAAAGCGAGAAGCTCAGCCTGCGGGTTGAGTTTTCTTTGTTTGTGACAAAACGATTAACGTATTTCACATTCTGTCAACAATTAAGCGATTTCAAGTACAATATGGGTGGAGGCGGTGCAACATGAAAAAAACGAATCAGAACCCGGATGAGCGGCTAGCAGCCGCGAAGCAAAAGAAGAAAAAACGTTCATTTTGGCGGTTAATGATCATGACGATGGTATTATTCGCCGGTGCGGTCGTTATCATGCAGTTTGTTGATCAGGCTACACGTGATAAGGACGGTCGTGTCCTTGCCGGAGATGACGCGCCAGGATTTGCACTTGTCGATTTGTATGGAGAAAAACAACATACGATGGACGAGTACAAAGGCAAAGGACTCTTACTCAATTTTTGGGGTACATTCTGTGAGCCATGTAAAAAAGAAATGCCGTTGATCAACGATAATTACGACATGATGCAAAAAGAAGGTGTTAATTTTGCAGCAGTCAACGTCGGTGAGACACCGGTCCGAGTATCAAGCTTCATCAAGGAAATCGGAGGAACCGACTATCCGGTCTTGATGGATACGAACAGTGCCGTCGAGAAAGCATACGGCATCTATAACCTGCCGGTGACCTTCATCATCAACAAAGAAGGTAAGGTTGTTGAAAAGTATGAAGGTGAAATTGACCAAGCGAAGTTAGAAGAAATGATCAAAAAAGCAAACGAGTAACGCATCGAGGGGGAATTTATGATGCAGCAGGAATATAAGCAACTGGATATGCGTTATGAGGAAGCCGAGCTTCGTTCAAAACGAAAAAATCAATCGTGGATCGACCGGACCTGGACGTTCTTTTCATCCGTTAAAGTCGGCTTATGGTTGATCGGGTTAATCATCATCGCGAGCGGAGTCGGAACCATCTTCCCGCAGGAAATGTACATTCCGCAAGCGGTTCCGCCGGAAGAATTTTACGGTAAAGAATATGGCACGGCCGGTGAAATCTATTATGCCCTCGGCTTCCATAACTTGTTTGAATCCTGGTGGTACATTGGACTGATTACGTTACTACTGTTATCGATCATTATCGTATCGATCGACCGTTTCTTCCCGCTGTATCGTGCGTTGAAGAAACAACCGGTCATCCAGTCCGACCGTTTTATGGGCGGTCAGCGATTTGGCGCTGAAGCGGCTGGGACGGTTAAACAGATTGATGCCATCGAACCGTTGCTGAAGAAAAAAGGCTACAAGGTCCGCCGACAAGACGGTTCCTTGCTCGCTGAGAAACAACGTTTTGGCCGCTGGGGTCCGTATATCAACCATATCGGGCTTGTCCTGTTCTTTGGTGGAGCGATGTTGCGAATCGTTCCCGGCATGCACGAAGACGAGTTGCTTTGGATTCGTGAAGGCGAAACGTTGCCGGTCGAAGCGACGGATAATCAGTATTATCTCGAGAACAACTCGTTTAACATCGAGTTTTATGACCCGGCAAAAGAGCCTGAGAAATTCAGAGAAGCTTTGAAACGGGCCGGCGGAAGTGTTCCGAAAAACTATGATACGCAGATGACGTTGTATAAAAAAACCGGAATGATGGATGATTTCAAACCGAAACTTGAAAAAGTTAAAACCGGTGAAACCGCCGTCAACCAACCGTTTGAATTCGGAAATTATCAAGTCTTCCAGGAACAATATGCAGCGGATCCGGAATTCAAGACGATGTCATTCAACATCGAGAATCAGAAGACGGGTAAAGTCATCGATACGATTAAAGTCGACTTGCGCAATCCGCAAGAAACCTACAAATTAAAGAACGGTTATGATGTTGAACTGAAAGATTTCTTGCCGGACTTCGTCGTCAAAGACGGAAAACCAACGACGAACTCGTCGCGGCCGGTTAATCCGGCGTTTGTCTTTACAATCAAATCACCGGAACATCCAAAAGGTGAACGGAGTCTGATCGGGATTAAGCTCAATGTCGGCGGCGATGAAAACCAATATAAGATGGGCTTCGCCGGTACGGAACTGTCGAACATCTCTGGTGTCCGGATTAAAAAAGATTTGACGCTTCCGTTCCTGTTTGCAGGCGGTATGATTTTCATGGTCGGGCTGTTACTTGGCATGTACTGGCCACACCGCAGACTCTGGTTAAAAGAAACAAACGGGCAGATTAACATTGCCGGATTTACGAATAAAAACGCACTTGGACTTCAAAAAGAAGTCAATCTCGCCTTGACTGAAGTGGGACTTCCGCAACTGGAAGACCGGCAGAAGTTGCGGGAAGAGGGGGAATCGAAATGAATCTGCTTAGTTTAAGCGGTAATTTACTGCTTACGTCTTTTATCTTATATCTGATCAGTACCGGATTCTTTGCAGTTGCGACCAGTGGGAAAAAGGGACCGACCCGTTCCGGTAAGATTGCTTTCTCACTCGCAATCCTTGGATTTGCAACGCAGCTTGGTTACTTCTTTACACGTTGGGCAGGAGCCGGACACGTACCGGTCTCGAACTTATATGAGTACACGACATTCTTCGGGATGATGATGGTGCTTGGCTTCCTGATCGTCTATGGTATTTACCGTAATAACGTCCTGGGATTAATTGCGATGCCGGTCGCGTTGCTTGTCATCGCTTACGCGTCGATGTTCCCAGATGAAGTTCAACCGTTGATTCCGGCACTTCAAAGTGTCTGGTTGAAAATTCACGTCACGACGGCAGCACTCGGAGAAGGAATTCTTGCGGTCAGCTTCGCGACCGGATTGCTGTACTTGATCCATGCGACAGATTTCAACAAAGAATCGAAAACACGGACATGGCTTGAAGTCGTCATGTTCTCACTCGTGTGTGTCGTCGGTTATATCATTGTCGGATTATTGTTTAACGCACTCGGAACGAACTCGACGATCGAATATGTCGCGAAAAACGGTGCGACGATGCAACATGACTATACGATGCCGGTCTTAACAGGTCCTGAAAACGGAAAAATCATTTCCGGTTCTGGCGCTGTCATCGAATTGCCGAATTTCCTCAATGCCAATAAAGTCAATACAGTCTTGTGGTCACTGATTGGCGGTTTCGTCTTATACATCCTGCTTCGTTTCGTCATTTTACGGAAACGTTTGGCAGAGAGCCTCAAACCAATCGCCCGTAAGATTGATCTTGAGACAGCAGATGAAATCAGCTACCGTGCGATCGCAATCGGTTTGCCGGTCTTCATTCTCGGTGGATTGATTTTTGCAATGATTTGGGCACAGATGGCTTGGAGCCGTTATTGGGGTTGGGACCCGAAAGAAGTATGGGCCTTGATTACCATGCTGTTCTATGTCTTCTACCTGCACATGCGGATTCAGCGCGGCTGGATCGGTAAAAAATCAGCGTGGTTATGTGTCGGCGGATTCGCCGTCATCATGTTCAACCTCGTCTTCGTCAACTTGGTCGTTGCCGGTCTTCACTCATACGCATAAGTAACGAAATCAACTAGTAGAATCATCATTCAAGGATGGACGACGGAAGAGAACTTCCGTCGTCCATCCTTTTTTGGGCGAGACGATTGATTTCCGCGGTCAGAGACGCTATTTCTTTTGTTTCATAGTATACTAGGAGAGTAGTAGGATAGAGTGAGACAGATTAGTTCATGGGAGGAATCAACTGATGTCAGAAGAAGCGCGTATTTTAGTCGTTGATGACGAGGAACGGATTCGACGTTTATTAAAAATGTATCTCGAACGTGAGAACTTTACGATTGAAGAAGCCGACAATGGAGAAACGGCTCTCGAGATGGCACTTGAAACGGAATATGATGTGATTCTACTTGATTTGATGATGCCGAAGCTTGATGGCATGCAGGTCTGTGAAGAACTGCGTAAAACGAAAGCAACACCGATCGTCATGCTGACGGCAAAAGGCGAAGAGACGAACCGGGTTCACGGTTTTGAGATGGGCGCGGATGATTATATCGTCAAACCGTTCAGTCCCCGTGAAGTCGTACTCCGCGTCAAAGCGATTTTACGCCGGGCCAGTGCAACAAAATTCCTGCATACGGATGCGAAAACAAAAGACGTCATCGTCTTCCCGCATTTGACGATTGATAATGATGCCCACCGGGTGACAGTCGAATCGCAGGAAGTCAACTTGACACCAAAAGAATATGAATTGCTGTATTTCCTGGCGAAACAGACGGATAAAGTCTTTTCGCGGGAACAATTACTGAAAGAAGTCTGGAACTATGAGTTTTTCGGAGACTTACGGACCGTCGATACACATGTCAAACGACTGCGTGAAAAACTGAACCGTCTGTCACCAAGTGCAGCCCAAATGATCACGACGGTTTGGGGTGTCGGGTACAAGTTCGAGAATAATCCCGCCTGACGATGAAATGGTTACAGAGCGTCGTCATTAAATTGTGGGGGACGATTTTATTACTCGTTTCCGTCGTCTTGATTGCCTTGACGATTTTATTACTCGAATTTTTTAATTCATTCCATATCGAACAGGAGCGGGGCCATCTGGCAAAACTCGGGCAGCAGGTCGAAACGGTCTTTCAGGCCCACAGCGGACTGGAAGAAGGATCGGCGACCGCTATCGAGATTACCGATATTTACGGGGCGACCTTGATTGCGACGACGAAGGACAATACGGTCGAAACGAATATCTCGGAAACAAAAGCAAAGCGGATCATCAAAGAACTCGAACGTCAGAACTGGAAAGCCGTTGACGGTGAAGAAGGGGAGACGGCCATCGGGAACTATGAGACGTTTAATGGAAAAGCGGCACTTGCTTACCGTGCTCCGTTCATCACGGAAAGCGGCAGCGGGACGATGTATCTGATCGAACAGTTGACGAACATCGAACAGGCGAATGAAGGGGCACGACAAATCATTCAGCTCTGTGTGTTGCTGGCAATCATCGGAACGACCGTCTTTGCCTTCTTCCTGTCGACCCGGATTACGGCACCGCTCCGCACGATTCGTCAAGCAGTCGTCGAGGCCGGTGAAGGAAAGTTTGATCAGAGTCTGACCCAGCGTTCGCGTGACGAAATTGGTGATTTGGCGCTTGCGTTTAATGAAATGAGCAGTCAACTCAATCAGTATGTCACGGATCTTGATAAGGAACGTCATTTGTTATCGTCCATCCTAAGGTGTATGGCGGACGGTGTCTTGACCTTCTCGGAATCAGGTGAGTTACTGGCAACTAATCCGCCGGCCGAGGCATTTTTGGCGGGTGGACCGGTTCCGGATGAGTTGATCGAATTGTTCCAGACGGTTATGCGCAAAGAAAAAGAAATGACGGTGTCCTTTGAACGGGATGGCCGCTTTTATATCATCATCGTCAGCCCGTTGCTTGAGCAGGAAGAGCAAATCGGAGCAGTTGCCGTCCTGCGCGATATGACGGAAGCCCAGCAACTCGAAAAAATGCGTGCCGACTTCGTCGCAAACGTCAGTCATGAACTGCGGACGCCGCTCGTCATGCTGCAAGGTTATTCAGAAGCGATTGTCGACGGTATGACGGAAAGTGATGAGGCGACAAAAGAGTTTGCGTCCATCATTTACGATGAGTCACAACGGTTGTCCCGCCTCGTCAATGATTTGCTTGATTTGGCACGGATGGAAGCCGGGTATCAGGAAAAACGGATTGAATCGATCGATGCGGTTCCGTTCGCCAACCGGATGATCAAGAAGTTCAAACAGATGGGGCTTGAAAAGCGGGTCTCATTTGAAGTGACCGGTCCTGACGCTCAGTTTGAAGCCGATCCGGATCAAATGGATCAAGTGATGACGAATCTGCTTGGAAATGCGTTGCGGTATACGGAAGATGGCCAAATTAAGATTGAAATCACGGAAGATAGGGAAACTATATCTTTATCTGTAATTGATTCAGGGGACGGTATTCCGGAAGAAGATGTTCCGTTCGTCTTTGACCGTTTTTATAAGGCGGACAAAGCCCGGACACGTGGCAAGACAGGAACTGGAATCGGTCTTGCGATTGTCGCAAACGTCGTCCGGTCGCACGATGGGGAAGTCCAGGTCGAAAGTGAGCTGGGGAAAGGATCCATTTTCCGAATTCAATTACCAAAAAAACAAAGGAAGCGAACTTTATGATTCGCTTCCTTTCGCTATAGGAGTGAGTCGTTTGAAAATCTATACTAAATCAGGTGATGAGGGAGATACATCACTCGTAGGTGGACGTGTCAAAAAAAATGATGTCCGGATTACGCTAATGGGCGAACTGGACGAACTGAACAGTTTTGTCGGACTGGCCCGGACAAAAGCGACATCAATCGAAGTCAAGGAACAATTGACAGTTATCCAGCACGTCTTGTTCGATTGCGGGAGTGACTTAATGTATGTCGAACCGAAAGCATCCCGTCTGAGCACGACTGCGACAGAAGATCTCGAAAGTTGGATTGACAGTCTAACGGAACTGTCGCCGCCGCTCGATAAGTTCATCTTACCTGGAGGCACGGAAGCAGCAGCTTGCCTGCATGTTGCACGGACTGTCTGCCGGCGTGTCGAACGGGCGATGGTGGATGTCGAACAGGCCCACCATTTATTACCGTTCATCAACCGTCTAAGCGATTTCTTCTTTACAGCGGCCCGTTACGAAAACGCGGTCAATGAAAAAGCGGACATCGAATATTTACGCAGTGCCCATGTGTTTAAACGAAAGGATGGAGAAGCATGAGTCAGTCATTTCAAACGTGGAACAAAAAAGGAACGACATTTCATCTCGTTCCGACCGATAAATTCAAGACGACGACGGTCCTCGTGACGTTTTCAGCACCACTCGAAGAGAAGACGCTGACGAGCCGTGCCTTGTTACCATATATCATGGAGAAGTCGACAGCCGCCTATCCGTCGATGAAAGCTTTACGCGAACCGCTCGAAACATTGTATGATGCGGGACTGTATGCCGATGCATCGAAATTCGGGGAAGAACACGTCATCTCGTTCCAGCTCGATGTCGTCCGCGGTGACCTTGTACGTCATGAGACGTTGCTTGAGGAAGCTTTAGATTTACTAGAACAGATGATTTTTTACCCTGACCTGACAGAGGGTGGATTCCGGGAACAGTTCGTCAAACAAGAAAAACGCTTGCATGCTCTCCGGATCAGCTCGTTATACGATGATAAGATGCGTTTTGCCCAACAGCGTTTGCTCGAGCTGATGGCACCGGGAGAAGCGGTTTCGTTATCTTCACTCGGTACACTTGAGGCACTGGAACAAATCACACCGGCTTCCTTACGCGATACATATCGTTCGATGGTCGAACAGGACCGGATTGATGTATTTGTCGTCGGTCATGTCACGCAAGATGAGATGGAAGATGCGTTATCGTTCTTACCTTCCCACGAGGAAAAGGCAAGTCATTATATTCCGGCTCAAAAACAAGTGATGGGTGTCAAACGTTCATCAGAGACGCAACCAATCAAACAAGGTAAATTGCATTTGGGATATCGTGTCAGTGTCGATCCGACGTCCGTTGATTCAATTCGGATGCAAATTGTTAACGGGCTATTCGGCGGATTCCCGCATTCGAAGCTGTTCATGAATGTCCGTGAAAAAGAAAGTCTCGCGTATTACGCAGCATCCCGTTATGCAGCTTTGAACAGTGCACTTTACGTCTATGCCGGTGTCGAGACAAAACAGGCGGAGCGAGCCGAGACGATTATCGGCGAACAACTGAAGGATCTCAAAGCGGGGCAGTTCACAGATGAGGAACTGACGCAGACGAAGGCGATGTTAATCAATGCCCGTCGGCAAATTCTGGATCAGCCGGGACAATTGATCGGCTGGTTGAATGGATCGAAGATGCGGGGACTGACGCTTGAAGATGAGATTCATCTCATCGAGACGGCAACACGTGAGGATGTCGTCCGTTTAGCAGCAACGATCGAGCTTGAGGCAGTTTATCTATTGCGAGGTGAAGAATAATGGAACAGTTGACGTATCACGATACAGACGAAACAGTATTTTTTGAGCAGCTCGATAACGGACTTGCTGTGTATTTACTTCAGAAAAAAGGTTACGAAAAGACGTATGCGACGTTTACGACGCGTTACGGATCGATTGATAACCGCTTTAAAAAAGATGGACAGTGGGTCAATGTCCCGGATGGCATCGCGCATTTTCTTGAGCACAAGATGTTTGAGTCGGAACAAGGGGATGTCTTCCAAGAGTTCGGGCGACTCGGTGCATCGGCGAATGCCTTCACATCGTTCTCGCGTACCGCGTATCTGTTCTCTGCGACATCGTTGATTGAACAAAATCTTGAAACGCTGATTGATTTCGTCCAGGATCCGTACTTCACGGAAGAGAGTGTCGAAAAAGAAAAAGGCATCATCACACAGGAAATCCAGATGTATCAAGATAATCCGGGATGGCGTTTATTTTTTGGTCTGATCGAATCGATGTATGCGAAACATCCGGTCCGGATCGACATCGCCGGTACGCCGGAATCAATTGATCAAATTACAGCGGACGATCTCTATACGTGTTACCGGACGTTCTATCATCCGTCCAATATGGTCCTGTTCGTCGTCGGTAATATTGATCCCGCCGAGACACTTGCCTTGATCAAAGCGAATCAGGCGAAAAAAGATTACACGGATCGTCCGGCAATCGAACGTGATTACGGCGTCGAGCCGAAAAATGTCTTCCGTAAACGATTTGAACTGGAACTGGACGTCAAGTCACCAAAAGTCTTGATCGGTTATAAAGACAATTCACTCGGTGGACAGGAACAATTGCGTCGGGAACTGACAAGCGAACTGTTGTTACACCTGTTATTTGACCAAACGTCTTCGACGTATCTCGAGCTGTATGAAGACGGCCTGATCGATGATACGTTCAGCTTTGATTATTCGAGTGAAGAAGAATTTGCATTTGCGACATTCGGGATGGAGACGGAAGATCCGGACCGCTTCATCACAGCATATGAAAAATTATTATCTGTTCGTCCCGAGTTCGAAGAGACGGAAGTCGTCCGGAAACGTAATATGATGCAAGGAAAGTTCTTACGGTCGTTGAACTCACCCGAATTCATTGCTAATCAATTCTCACGTCATGCACTTGCCGGAACGAATCTATTCACGTTACCGACCTTGATTGCATCGATTACCAAAGAAGAAATCGAAGCCCGGTTCGATGAATTGTTCGCGCTTGAAAATCGTGCGATTTCAATCGTTAAACCGTACGCTTGACCGATGCGGATTTTAATTACGGGAGCAAGCGGAGCGATTGGGCGGGCAACAGTCGTACGATTGGCAGCGGAAGGGCATGAATTGGTCCTCCACACCCACCAAAAACAACATGAGCTCGAACAGATGGTCCAACAGTTGCCTGTGACGACGGAAATCGTCACAGGCGATCTGTCTGACCGGGAGAACTTGATGACATTTTGTGACGGGTTACCGTCTGTCGAAGGATTCGTTCACATTGCCGGGACGAGTTTCAGTGGTCTGCTCGTCGATCAGTCCCGTTCCTCGATCGAGTCGATGATGACGTTGCATGTCGAATCCTTGATCCGGATTGCCCAGACCTTGACCAGTCAAAAAGCTTTTTCAACATCGCTTTCGATTGTTGTCGTCAGCAGTGTATTAGGCGAATTTGGTGCGGCCGGTGAAGTCGTCTATTCGACCTGCAAGGCGGCACAACTTGGGTTCGTCAAGTCGTACAGTAAAGAGCTTGGTGCGATGAACGGACGGGTGAATGCCGTTACACCGGGCTGGATCGAAACCCCGATGAATGCCGTCTTTTCAGCAGAAGACCGGGACCTGGCACTTGCCGAAATTCCGGCCGGTCGTTTTGGACGGGTCGAGGAAGTCGCATCCGCCATAACGTATTTAATGGGAGAAGATTCGGCTTACATGAACGGTGCCGTTCTTAAAATTGACGGCGGATGGATGTAGTCCGGTGAAATTTGCTTAGGGGAATGCTTTTCATTTTTCAAAAAATCATTTAACATGAGGGATGGATAATCGATTTGAAGAGGAGGCTGGGCGCGTGAGTGAATTCGAACAGTGGTATCTGGAGTACGAACTGAACGTCAATCGTCCTGGGATATTAGGGGACATCGCGTCACTCATGGGGATGCTACATATTTCGATTGTCACGATTAACGGTGTCGATCACCAGCGTCGGGGCATGTTGCTTCAAACCAAGCAACCGGATCAAATCCCGCGACTTGCAGCCATCTTAAAGACGATGACGACCATCGATGTGATTAAGCTTCGTAAACCGAAACTCCGGGACCGGATTGCGATTCGCCATGGTCGTTACATCGACCACAGTAGCGGCGAAATCAAGACGTTCCGTTTTGTCCGGGAAGATTTGGGGATTCTCGTCGATTTCATGGCGGAACTCTGCAAACAGGACGGACACCTGTTGATTGGTGTTCGTGGTATGCCGCGTGTCGGGAAAACCGAATCAATCGTGGCGGCGAGTGTCAGTGCCAATAAAAAATGGTTATTTCTTTCATCGACGTTAATCAAACAGACCGTCCGGACTTCATTGTTCGACGATGAACGGACAGGCGACTATGTTTATATCATCGATGCGCTTGTCTCACAGCGTCATTTCGACGAGCGGCATTGGCAGATTTTACGTGAAGTCATGCGGCTACCGGCTACAAAAATCGTCGAACACCCAGATGCTTTTGTTAAATCGAGCGAATACACGTGGGATGATTTTGATTACATCATTGAATTACGCAACTCGACAGAAGAAATCATTGTCACCGAACCACCTCGTGCCCATGGCGGGAACGATTGGTTCAATTTCGAATAAGTATTGAAAATGGAAGGTGTGTTACCGATGACTGAGCTCGGAACCTACTTAAAGGAACAACGGGAGACGTTAGGAATCTCTCTTGAACAAATTCAAAGTACGACAAAAATTCAAAAACGTTACATTGTTGCGATTGAAGAAGGCGACTATAAACAATTGCCGGGTGCCTTTTATGCACGTGCCTTTATCAAGACGTATGCAGAAGCACTTGGTCTTGATGTCGACGAAGTGTTTGCAACCTACAAACGTGACCTGCCGGAACCGGAAGCACAACCTGTCGTTGAGCTGTCTCGCCGGGCCACTTATTCCAAGTCAACGGCACCGAAGAAAAGTGTCGCCAAACGTTGGATTCCGAATATCATCATCATTGCTTTGATTTTTGCAATCGGTGTTGCCTTGTATTACGGATTCCAGGCGTTCCAGGACGGTGACGGAACGAAAACGGCGACGCCGAAACAAAGTGAGGTCACGATTGACGAAGGTGACGCACCAAGTGAGGAAGCCGATGCACCGGTAGCGGAAAAGCCGAAAGAAGAACCGGCGAAAAAAGAAGAACCTGTTAAAAAAGAAACGAAGAAACCGTTGGCAGTCAAAACGACAGCCGGTCAAGACATCACCTATGAAGTACCGGCAGATGGTACAATGAGTGTATCCATTCAGATTAAAAAAGATGCGTCACCGTCACCATTTGTTGGTGTACGGGATACTTCTTTAGAAGGACAAGCACTCGCGCCTGACCATATCAATGCGTCAGATCCAAATCCAATCGTCGTCAAAAATGCCAAAACGGACGTGATTCGGATTCGAATCGGTTCCATCAAAGGAATCGACCGGATTCTCGTCAATAATCAGGAGCTTAAGCTTAACCGCTCCCTCCTCGTTCAAAATATTTACTTGAAGAAAGTAGCCACGCCATAAGGCGTGTCTTCTTCATGTCAGCCGTTTTGCTGGCATACATAACCCGAAAAGGAGGGATACGAGAATGAACTTGCCCAATCAATTAACGGTCTTACGCGTGTTACTAATTCCCGTGTTCGTTGCCGTCTTAGCCATCAATCCAGACTGGGGACAGTGGGATGTCTTAGGAGCGGAACTACCGGTTTCCCACTTCGTCGCCGCGATGATCTTTTCCGTCGCCGCCATCACCGATTGGCTCGACGGGTATATTGCCCGGAAAAATAAATTGGTCACGAACTTCGGTAAATTCATGGATCCACTTGCCGACAAGATGCTTGTCGCTGCGGCACTCGTCTATTTAGTCGAACTTGAATTCGTCGCCGCTTGGGTCGTCGTCATCATCTTATGCCGTGAATTCGCTGTAACAGGACTCCGTCTCGTCGCTTCAGATGAAGGAATCGTCCTGGCAGCCGGAAATTCCGGAAAAGCGAAGACCTGGGTCCAGTTGACATCAATCATTGCCTTTTTACTGCATGATATCGGATTTGCCTTACTCAACATTCCTTTTGCGGAAATCACGATGTGGTTGGCGTTGATTTTAACAATTTATTCAGGAGTCGAGTATTTCTCGAAAAATATCAAATTAATTACGAAATCCATGTAAGTTGGATCAAACAAGACTGTTCGTCAACCCGAACAGTCTTTTCGTATAGTCAAGAAAGCGGGGATGTAAAATGAAAGCAGAAATCATTGCTGTCGGAAGTGAATTGTTGTTAGGGGAAATTGCGAATACGAATGCCCAGTATTTATCGGAGTGGCTTGCGACATGCGGCATTGACGTGTATTACCATACGGTCGTCGGAGATAACCGGGACCGGATGGTCGAAGTCGTCACACAGGCCCAGGAACGGGCGGAATTGATTGTCATTACCGGGGGGCTTGGACCGACGGAAGATGACTTGACGAAAGAGGTCGTGGCGGAACTGCTCGGACGGACGCTTCATGTGGATCAACCGGCCTATGACCGGATTGAGGCATTTTTAAAAACGCGGGGACGCACGATGACGGAGAACGAAAAAAAACAGGCCCTTGTCATCGATCAAGCCGATGTGCTAACGAATCAAGCGGGGCTTGCACCGGGGATGTCCGTTCATACAGCGGATCATCAATATATTCTGTTGCCGGGTGTTCCACGGGAAATGAAGCGGATCATTGCAGACCATTTCGACCACTTGTTAGGCAAGGAAACGATTAAATCCAGAACATTACGTTTCTTCGGCATCGGAGAGTCGGCATTAAACGACCGATTGGCAGAGCTCATCCGGACAGCCCGCAATCCTTCCGTCGCCCCGTACGCCGAATTGGCGGAAGTCCGCCTCCGTCTGACTGCGAAGGCGCTTGATGAACAAGTCGCCCTCGACATGCTCGATGCGCTTGAGCAGCAAGTGCTTGCCGAAGTCGGAAGCCATTTTTACGGCTACGGAGAAACGAGTTTACCTGAAGTCGTTCTGAATCGGTGCCGGGAAGCCGGCTTGACCTTGTCAGCAGCGGAGTCGTTAACTGGTGGTGCTTTTGCGAGCGGCTTGACCGACATTCAAGGAGCAAGTGACGTCTTCCGGGGCAGCGCCGTCGTGTATGCGGATAACGCGAAAGTGAACGTCCTCGGGGTGCCGCAGACATTGCTTGATGAACAGACGGCAGTCAGCCGGGACGTTGCCGTTGCGATGGCGGAAGGGGCACGCAAACTCTATCAGACGGATCTTGCCATCGCCCTGACCGGTGAAGCCGGACCGACAAGTAACAGTGGACGAACCGTCGGAACAGTCTATTGTGCGCTGGCACAAACAAGCGGTACACAAGTGCTTGAATTGACGTATCCGGCCTTCGACCGTGGTATGATTAGATTACGTTCCGTCAAGGATGCTTACTTCATGCTCCTCCAAAATATCAGCCCGACAGACGAAATGGGCAAAAGATGATTTCTTTCAACTATACGAATAAATGTTCGTAAAATGCTTGTTATTCGGTCTCAAAAGAAGTACAATAATCTCAGTAAGATAAATAAAAGGAGGCCTGCTACGTGAGTGATCGTAAAGCAGCACTTGAGATGGCATTACGCCAGATTGAGAAACAATTTGGTAAAGGTTCAATCATGAAACTAGGTGAAAGCCCAGATCAGAGAGTATCCGTAATCTCTTCTGGATCAATCACATTAGATATAGCGCTCGGTGCAGGTGGATATCCACGTGGACGGGTAATCGAAGTCTATGGTCCGGAATCTTCTGGTAAAACGACAGTTTCGCTTCATGCGATTGCTGAAGTTCAAAAACAAGGCGGACAGGCGGCATTCATTGATGCTGAGCACGCACTTGATCCGGCTTATGCTAGCAAACTGGGTGTCAACATCGATGAGTTACTGTTATCACAACCGGATACAGGAGAACAGGCACTTGAAATCGCGGAAGCTTTAGTCCGTTCAGGAGCTGTCGATATCCTCGTTGTCGACTCAGTAGCGGCACTTGTCCCGAAAGCCGAGATTGAAGGCGAAATGGGTGACTCGCATATGGGTCTGCAAGCCCGTTTGATGAGTCAGGCGTTACGTAAATTGTCTGGTGCAACAAACAAATCAAAAACAATCGTCATCTTCATCAACCAGATTCGTGAAAAAATTGGTGTCATGTTCGGTAACCCGGAAACAACTCCAGGTGGACGTGCCTTGAAATTCTATTCATCAGTCCGTCTTGAAGTCCGTCGTGCAGAAGCATTGAAAAACGGTACAGATATCGTCGGAAACCGGACGAAACTGAAAGTCGTTAAAAATAAAATCGCTCCGCCGTTCAAACAAGCGGAAGTCGATATCATGTATGGACAAGGAATCTCGAAATTTGGTGAATTGATTGATCTTGGAACAGATCTCGATATCGTCCAAAAAAGTGGAGCTTGGTATTCATACAATTCCGAGCGTCTTGGTCAAGGACGTGAAAATGCGAAACAATACATGATTGAACATCCAGATGTTGCGGATGAGGTCGAACGGTTGATTCGTGAGCATCACGGTCTCGTTGACCGCAAAGATCCAGTTGATTTTGAAGAAGGTCAAGACGAAGATTTGTTTGCAGAATAAGTCGAGAAAGAGTGGAATCGATTCAGATTCTGCTCTTTTTTTGTTGAAAAGAGGAAAACATAGGAATTCTTTCCCGCCCGTTCGTTGACAATGAACGAGTGCTATCCTTACAATATAGATGTACGTTTTTTAGACAGCTTCGATGAATAACCGAAATGAACTAAGAAACACCTTGTAAAGGGGAGGTGAACCCATGGGTACAACAACTTGGATTGTCATACTTCTCCTCGCAATACTGATCGCATTCATCGTAGGCTACTTCTTGCGGAAATCGATTGCAGAAGCGAAGATTCAAGGCGCGGAAACAGAAGCGACGAAAATCGTGGAACGTGCACAAGTATCAGCGGAAGCAACGAAAAAAGAAGCATTGCTCGAAGCGAAAGATGAAGCTTTTAAACTTCGGACAGAAGTCGAAAAAGAGCTTCGTGAACGTCGTCAAGAGTTAACGAAACAAGAAGGACGATTGCTCCAAAAAGAAGAGACACTCGATCGCCGTGTTGATTCCATCGACCGTAAGGAAGAACAAATCAATACGCGGGATGCAGAGATCGCGAAACGGAAGCATCAAGCTGAAGAGTTAGAACGCAAAGTAGAGGACCTGTATGAACAGGGACGCCAAGAGCTCGTCCGTGTTGCGAATCTTTCGCAAGACGAGGCTAGAGCTATCATCATGGATGAGACGAAACAAGCTGCTATGCATGACGCAGCGATTCTTCAAAAAGAAATCGAACAAAAAGCAAAAGAAGAAGCAGACAAAAAAGCACGCAACATTCTTTCACTTGCGATTCAACGGTTCGCCGCGGAACATATCGCAGAGACGACGGTTTCTGTCGTCAACTTGCCGAATGACGAAATGAAAGGTCGTATCATCGGTCGTGAAGGTCGAAACATTCGGACGCTTGAAACGTTGACAGGTATCGATTTAATCATCGATGACACACCAGAAGCGGTTATCTTATCCGGGTTTGATCCGATTCGCCGGGAAGTGGCAAAAATGGCACTTGAAAAACTCGTTCAAGACGGTCGGATTCACCCGGCACGGATTGAAGAGATGGTCGACAAGTCACGTCGGGAAGTCGATGAACGGATTCGTGAAATCGGTGAAGAAGCGACATATGATGTCGGCATTCACGGGATTCATCCAGATCTCGTCAAAATTCTCGGTCGCTTGAAGTATCGGACTAGTTACGGTCAAAACGTATTGTTCCATTCACTCGAAGTCGCGCATCTTGCCGGTATGATGGCAGCTGAGCTCGGAGAAGATGTAACACTTGCGAAACGGGCCGGTCTCCTGCACGATATCGGGAAAGCGATTGACCACGAAGTGGAAGGAAGTCACGTTGAAATCGGTGTGGAACTTGGTACGAAGTACAAAGAACATCCAACCGTCATCAATGCGATTGCTTCCCACCACGGGGATACGGAAGCGACATCTGTCATTTCCGTTCTGGTCGCAGCCGCAGATGCCTTATCTGCCGCCCGTCCAGGTGCACGTCAAGAAACACTCGAGAGTTACATCCGACGTCTTGAACGTCTGGAAGAAATCTCAGAATCGTTTGACGGGGTAGAGAAGTCCTTTGCGATTCAAGCTGGTCGTGAAGTACGGATCATCGTTCGTCCTGATGTCGTCGACGATGTCCTTGCCCATAAGATGGCAAGTGATATCCGGAAAAAAATCGAAGAAGAACTCGATTATCCGGGTCATATCAAAGTCACGGTCATTCGGGAAACACGAGCGGTCGAATACGCAAAATAAGCAAAGTGGCGGGCGACCGCCACTTTTTTAATTACTTGGAGGTATGTTTCATGAAAATCTTATTTATCGGAGATGTCGTCGGGGCACCCGGCCGTCATATCTTACAGCAGTTCACGGCACGTATTAAATCCAAATACAATCCGACGGTCATGCTCGTCAATGGAGAAAATGCAGCGCATGGCCGTGGAATCACGAAATCGATTTATCATCAGTTACTTGAACTTGGGTTCCACGGTGTCACGATGGGCAACCATACGTTTGACAATCGCGATATCTTTGACTGGATTGATGACGCGGACCGGATTGTCCGTCCGGCGAATTATCCGGAAGGGACACCCGGCCGCGGGATGATGGTCTTAAAAGTCGGCAATAAGAAAATCGCGGTCATCAACGTCCAGGGAACCGTTTTCTTGCCACCGCTCGGCGATCCTTTCCGGACTGTGGATGAGCTGATTGCTGAAGTCGAAGGCGAGGTCGATGCGATTTTCGTTGATGTCCACGCGGAAGCAACAAGTGAAAAAATCGCGATGGGCTATCACTTGGCGGGTCGTGTCCAAGCGGTTGTCGGGACACATACTCACGTCCAGACAGCTGACGAACGGATTCTTGAAGGCGGAACGGCTTACATCACGGATGTCGGCATGACAGGACCGCTCGATGGTGTCCTCGGGATGCGAAAAGAAGATGTCTTACGAAAATTTAAAACACAGCTCCCAACCCGGTTTGAAGTTGCAGAAGGACGGGAACAATTAAATGGAGTCTTGATTCATATTGATGATGTATCAAAAAAAGCAACGAAGATTGAACGCATCCATTTGACGGATCAATCGATTTTCTTTGATTGAGCTTTGATTTTTGATTGGGAGGTACATGCATGGACGTCCTGAAAGTATCAGCTAAATCGAATCCGAATGCGGTCGCCGGAGCGCTCGCAGGTGTACTTCGAGAGAAAGGTTCTGTCGAAATTCAGGCAATCGGAGCAGGTGCACTCAATCAATCCGTCAAAGCGGTGGCAATCGCAAGAGGATTTGTTGCACCGGCAGGCATGGATTTGATCTGTATTCCGGCATTTACCGACATCATGATTGATGGCGAGGAACGGACGGCAATCAAACTAATCATTGAACCACGATGATGCATCATTGGACATAGGTCCTACGTTAAACTAGACCATTTACTCGTTGGAGTAGATGGTCTTTTTTTATGGCGGACAGCCGGAAAAAATCAACTGATTCGCCAGAGGAGCATTGTACAAGTATCGGGAAATCGGTATCATGGGGGAGGATAGTGAAGCAGACAGCTTCAATCATTTCAGGGGATAAAAGGAGCGAACGTCGATGTACAATCAATTGTCATGGAAAGTAGGCGGTCAGCAGGGGGAAGGGATCGAGTCGACGGGTGAGATCTTTGCCATTGCCTTGAACCGCCTTGGTTATTACTTATATGGATACCGTCATTTTTCTTCACGCATCAAAGGTGGACATACGAACAACAAAATCCGGGTCGCGACACACGAAGTCCGGACCGTTGCCGACGATCTCGATATTCTGGTCGCCTTTGACCAGGAGACAATCGACGTCAATTTCCATGAGTTGCGTCAAGGCGCGATCATCATCGCCGACGCGAAGTTCAATCCGACCAACCCGGACCAGACACGTGCTGTCCTGTATCCGATTCCTTTTACGGAAATTGCCTCAGGACTCGGAACGTCGTTGATGAAGAATATGGTTGCAATCGGGGCATCGAGTGCGATTCTCGGGATTGCACCGGAACGTTTCCAGGCGGTCGTGGAACAGATTTTTGGCCGCAAAGGACCGGAAATGGTCGAGAAAAACTTATCGGCGATTCGCGAAGGGGCAGCGGCATTCGAAGCGATGGCTGGAACAGCGGAACGTTTCGTCCTCGATCCGGCAGACGGACAGCAACGGATGTTCATGATCGGCAACGATGCGATTGCGCTTGGTGCGGTTGCCGGGGGGGCCCGTCTGATGGCTGCCTACCCAATCACGCCATCGTCGGAAATCATGGAGTACTTAATTAAAAAATTACCGCAGTTCGGTGGAACCGTCGTTCAGACGGAAGATGAGCTGGCCGCAGTCACGATGGCAATCGGTGCCAACTACGCCGGCGTGCGTGCTTTGACGGCATCAGCCGGACCCGGTCTGTCGCTGATGGCAGAAGCGATCGGTTTGTCCGGAATGACGGAAACGCCGCTTGTCATCATTGATACACAGCGGGGGGGGCCTTCGACCGGACTGCCAACGAAACAGGAACAGTCCGACTTGATGGCGATGATTTACAGCACACACGGTGAAATTCCGAAAGTCGTCCTCGCGCCGTCGACGGTCGAGGAAGCGTTTTACGATGCAGCCGAAGCGTTTAACATCGCGGAAGAATACCAATGTCCGGTCATTCTTTTGACGGATTTGATGTTATCGCTCGGGAAACAGTCTGTCGAACCGCTCGATGTCAATCGGGTTGAAATCCGTCGCGGGAAATTGATGCTGGATGAACTGCCGGAACTTGAAGGGAAAGCGTACTTCAAACGGTATGAAGTGACGGAAGACGGGATCAGTCCGCGTGTCGTCCCAGGCACAAAACATGGCATCCATCACGTGACGGGAGTCGAACATAACGAAGAAGGCCGTCCGTCGGAAGCGACGAAGAACCGGGTCGATCAAATGACGAAACGCCTCCGGAAGTTAAGTCAGTTCCGGATGAAGGATGCGGTCCTTGTCACAGAACAGCATGCAGCACCAGATATTCTGTTTGTCGGTTTTAACTCGACGCGCGGAACGATTGAAGAAGTAATGCCGCGTCTTGAAGAACAAGGCATTCACGTCGACCATCTCCATATCCGGCAGATGCATCCGTTTCCGAGTGAACTCGTCCGTCCGCATCTCGAACGGGCAAAACAGGTCGTCGTCGTGGAGTACAATGCGACGGGACAACTCGCGAAACTGATTCAGATGAATTGCGGTTTTGCAGAAAAAATTGAACATATTTTAAAATTCAACGGCGATCCGTTCTATCCGGCGGAAGTGGTGGAACAAGTCGTTGCAGGAGGGGTTTTCCATGGCAACCTTTAAAGATTTCAGAAACGATGTCAAACCGAACTGGTGTCCCGGCTGCGGCGACTTTTCGATTCAAGCAGCCATCCAACGGGCTGTCGCAAATGTCGGACTGGAGCCGGAGGAGCTGGCTTTGATTTCCGGCATCGGCTGTTCGGGAAGGATTTCCGGTTATATCAATACGTACGGGTTCCACGGCGTTCACGGCCGGTCGTTACCGATTGCCCAAGGCGTCAAGATGGCGAACCGTGAATTGACGGTCATCGCGTCAGGTGGTGACGGAGACGGATTCGCCATCGGGATGGGACATACGATTCATGCCTTCAAACGAAATGTCGATATGACGTACATCGTCATGGACAATCAAATCTATGGTTTGACAAAGGGACAGACGTCACCGACGTCGGCGCTCGGCTTTAAGACGAAGTCGACGCCCAAAGGATCGATCGAAAAGAGTGTCTCACCAGTCGAACTCGCTTTGACGGCAGGCGCGACATTCGTCGCCCAAAGTTTTTCGAACGATTTAAAAGGCTTGACGAGTCTGATTGAACAGGCGACGCAACATAAAGGATTTGCCTTCATCAACGTCTTCAGTCCGTGTGTGACGTTCAATAAAGTCAACACGTACGACTGGTTTAAACAGAATCTGACGAAACTCGATGATCTTGAAGACTATGACGCGACGGATCTCGATGTGGCGAAACGCGTCGTCCATGAACACAACGGTCTCGTCATGGGTCTGATTTATCAGGAAGATTCACGTCCGGATTACCAGTCACAAATCGACGGATATTCGGAGAATGGACTAACTTTTGCCGATCTTGAGATGAATGAAGAAACATTTGGTAAACTTGCGGCTGAATTCATGTAAACTAGAAGTGAAAGATTGTTTGGTTATTTGGGGATGCTCAATACTTGGTCAGGACCGATTAGAGAAAGAGGCAAAGACCACGAAGGAGTCGGGGAATGATGACAAAACTAGTGACAGCTGTAGAAGATACGACAAAAGTAAAAACGATGCGCGCACTCGTCAAGGAAGAACGGGGATTTGGCGCTGTCTTGAAAGAAGTCGCAGTTCCGTCACCAAAACGCGGGGAAGTCTTGATCCGTGTCGAAGCGACTTCCATCTGCGGGACGGATGTCCACATTTACGAATGGGACGCATGGGCAGCATCACGCGTGAATCCGCCGTATGTCTTCGGACATGAGTTTTCCGGTGAAGTCGTGGAACTGGGCGAAGGGACGAAACGTCTGAAACTCGGCGACCGTGTCTCAGCGGAAACACATATCGTCTGTCATCAATGCAAACAGTGTCTGCGGGGGCAGTATCACATTTGTAAAAACACAAAAATCATCGGTGTCGACACACAAGGCTGTTTTGCCGAGTACGTCGTCATGCCGGAAGAAAATCTCTGGGTCAATCCGGAGGACATGCCGGCTGCTATCGCATCGATTCAAGAGCCGATGGGTAATGCCGTCCATACGGTCCTTGCCAGTGATGTCAGTGCGAAAACGGTGGCAGTCGTCGGCTGTGGTCCGATCGGTCTGATGGCCGTATCCGTCGCGAAAGCGGCAGGAGCTGCGGAAGTCATCGCAATTGATGTCAATCCGTACCGTTTAGAGCTTGCGAAGACGATGGGCGCGGATGTCGTCATCGATTCGCGTCATGAAGATGTCCTCGAGCGGGTCCGGATGATGACGGACGGGGACGGCATTGATGTCGTCTGCGAAATGAGCGGTCATCCGGTCGCAATTGGTCAAGCATTCGAGATGGTGACAGCAGGAGGAGACGTTAACATCTTGAGTCTGCCGGTCAAACCGGTCGAAATCGACTTGACGAATCATGTCGTCTTTAAAGGTGTCCGCGTGCAAGGGATCACAGGCCGGAAAATGTATGAGACATGGAGTCAGGTATCGGCCTTCCTATCGAGCGGAAAAGTCGATGTTAAACCGTTGATCACGCATACATTACCACTCGAACGGTTTGAAGAAGGATTCGAATTGATGCGACAAGGGAAATGTGGAAAGGTCGTACTACAACCAAGGGGGACGAATTAATGGGTTTTGAACATTTACGGACAGAATTAGAAGAGATGAAACAAGCGGGGACGTTCCGCGAACTCGTCGCACTCGAAAGTGCCCAGCACAACCGGGTGACGGTCGACGGGAAAGAATTGATTCAACTGTCGTCGAACAACTATCTCGGACTCGCGGCGCACCCGCGTCTCGCGAAGCGGGCAGCGGACGCTGCTCTTGAATTCGGTGCCGGAACAGGATCGGTCCGGACGATTGCCGGAACACTCGAAATGCACCAAGCATTCGAACGGGAACTGGCGACCTTTAAGCATACGGAAGCGGCACTTGTCTTCCAATCAGGATTCGCGACAAACCTCGGTGTGTTGTCAGCCTTGCTTGGACCGGAAGACGTCGTCATTTCTGACGCCTTGAACCATGCATCAATCATCGACGGGATTCGTCTGACAAAAGCGAAACGCCGCATTTATAACCACGTCGATCTTGCGGACTTGGAAGCGGCTCTGCAGGAAACACAAGACGCGCGGACACGTCTCGTCGTTACGGATGGTGTCTTCTCGATGGACGGTAATATCGCGCCACTCCCAGAAATCGTTGAACTGGCTGAAAAATATGATGCCCTCGTCATGGTCGATGATGCCCATGCATCCGGTGTTCTCGGAAAAAGTGGCCGCGGAACCGTTAATCACTTCGGTCTCGACGGACGGGTCGCGTTGCAAGTCGGGACACTCTCAAAAGCAATCGGTGTTCTCGGCGGGTACGTCGCGTGTGAACAACACGTCAAAGATTATTTGATTCATAAAGGCCGTCCGTTCTTGTTCTCGACGTCGCATCCACCGGCAGTCGTCGAAGCGAACCGGGAAGCGCTTCGTGTCATGGAAGAAGAAACAGAACTGTTTGACCGTCTCTGGGAAAACACGGAGTTTTTCAAACACGGATTACGGGAACTCGGCTTTAATATCGGCACGTCGACGACGCCGATCACACCGGTCATCGTCGGCGACGAAGCATTATGCCATCAGCTGTCAGACCGCCTGCGTCAACACGGTGTCTTTGCACAAGGGATTGCCTTCCCGACGGTCGCAAAAGGTAAAGCACGTGTCCGGACAATCGTCACAGCCGAACATACACGGGAAGACTTGGAGCAAGCGCTCGAAGCGTTTAAACAAGTCGGTCAAGAGCTGGAATTGATTTAAAAGGTACGAAAACATAGCAGGGACGGCCCATCACTCCGATGCGCCGTCCCTTTTTGGTGTTCCTCATGCTTGGTTTCAATAAACGGCAATCGGTCCGTATGGTCCGTCAATAATCTCGAGATCGGTCTCAAAAATATCGGAGAGCGTGTTTGCGACCATGATTTCCTGTACCGTACCAAATGCAGCAATCTGTCCATGTTTCATCGCACAAATATGGTCGGCATATTTCGCTGCAAAATTGATGTCGTGTAAGACGGTGATGATCGTTCTTCCAAGCTCATCCGCGACATGACGCAGATATCCCATCATCTGGACGGACCGGGCGATATCGAGATTGTTGAGCGGTTCATCAAGCAACACGTAGTCCGTCTCCTGACACAAGACCATCGCGACATAAGCCCGTTGACGTTGTCCGCCTGACAGTTCATCGAGGTAACGGTTCTCAAGTGATGTCAGGTCAAGAAAGTCGATGTATTTTGACGTGATGTTCTCATCTTCCAGTGTCATGCGCCCTTGCGAGTAGGGGAACCGGCCAAATCCGACCAGTTGGCGAACCGTCAGCCGGGTCACGAAATGATTTTCCTGACGAAGAATCGTCATGATTTTTGCTAAATCCTTTGACTTCGTGCTTGAGACATCGAGTCCTGCGACTTGAATCTGTCCTTCATCAAGTTGCAACAGACGACCGATCATCATCAGTGTCGTCGATTTACCGGCGCCGTTCGGTCCGATCAGTGCGGTCAGACCCGCTTTCGGAATCTCTAACTCAAGCGGACCGATCTGGACATGATCCGTATACGTTTTTTTGACTTGCGTTAATTTAATCATAAGGACCTCTTTCGTAATAACACCGTTAAGAAAATCAAACCGCCAAACAGTTCGATGATGACGGAGACGACGCTCGGTGCATTGAAAATATGATACATAAAGAAATAAGCACTCGTCAGAACGAGAAAACCAATCGAAAAGGCCATCGGCAAGACGTATTTATGGTCATACGTGGAAGCGACCTGATAACTGAGTGTGGCAACGAGAAAACCGAAAAACGTCAGTGGTCCGATCAGTGCCGTCGACATCGACATGAGCAGGGAAATAAGGATGAGGATATAAATGACGCTTCGGCGGTGATTGACGCCGAACGAGGTCGCGACGTCCTTTCCGAGGGCGATGACATTCAGACGGTTCGCCGACAGGAACAACAAGACACTGACGATCAGGACGACCGGAATCACGATTGGAAAATAGGCAGAATCGGCATTCGTGACTGAACCGAACAATCGGGCCTGCAGAATATCGAATTCAGACGGGTCAAGCATCCGTCTCATGAAGCTTGCAAGAGAATTCAGTCCGGTGCCAAGGATGATCCCGACGAGCAACAGGAGTTGTAAATCGGCATATTTTCCGGATAACAGCCATCCGTAGAGCAACAGACTCATCACGAGCATGAGACCGACTTGTGTCAAAAAGGCTCCCGTTCCGGAAAAACCGATCAGAGCCCCTGCACCAAAGAAAAAGATCATCGACGTTTGAATCGTTGAGTACAGCGCATCGAATCCAAGCAGGGACGGCGTGATGATCCGGTTATTCGTGACCGAATGAAAGGCGACGGTGGCGAGACTTTGGCAGAGTGCGGCAATCGCCATCGTCGCGACGGCTGTGATCCGGCGTTCGACGACCGGCCAAAAGGACGGTGACTGAACGGGTACCGGATTGTTGTAGAGCAGGAGGCCAAGGGAACAGAGCAGTCCACCGAACAGAAACAGGGACAACAAGATCCAGTAGCGGCGTGCATGTCGTTTGGACGGGAAGGCAGAAGCCTTCCGGTCACTTGTATGAGCGGTTGTTCGTTCACTTCGGTAGGGTTTTGGTTTTCGGTGCATGACTGTACTCATCGGATACCTCCTCTTTTTCGTTGCCGCAATAGGATGAGAATGAAGACTGCTGAACCGACTGTTCCAAGGATCAGTGAGACCGGCAGTTCAAAGGGGCGGATCAACGTCCGCGAAACCAAATCACTGATGAGAACCGTCCCCATCCCGATGACGCAGACCCATGGCAAGTTACTGCGCAAGTCATCACCGCGCATCATCGAGACAAGGTTCGGCACGATCAGACCGAGAAACGGTAAATTTCCGATGACCGTCGCGACGATTCCGACGGATAGAGCGATCAGGCCTGTCGCAAGCATCATGAGACGGTTGTAATGAATACCGAGACTGGTCGCGATATCTTCACCGAGACCGACCAACGTTAAGCGATTGGCGAGAAAAAAGATACAAAACGTGACCCCGACAATAATCCATAAGTATTCATAGCGACCGATCTGGACGGATGAAAACGATCCGACGAACCATCCTTCTAGTGCCTGACTCGCTCGGAAGTATAAACCTAAGAAGGTGGAAATGGCCGAGATGACAGCGCCGAGCATCAGTCCAATGATCGGTACGATCAGCGAAGAACGGAGCTGGACCGAACGCAGGAACCAAAAGAACACCATCGTGCCGATAAAAGCGAATACGATCGCACCGGTCATCCGCATCATCAGTGTCGGTGCCGGGATAAGCAGATAAACGGTCAATAGTCCAAGTCCCGCCCATTCAATCGTACCGGTCGTCGTCGGTTCGACGAGCCGGTTCTGTGTAATCAGCTGCATGACGAGTCCCGCCATCGCCATCGCTGCACCTGTCAGCATCAGGGCGATTGTTCGCGGAACACGTGTAATCCAAAACATAGAAAAGTCATTCGCCGTGTTGCTGAGTTCATAGACTCCGGTCAACAGGGAAGTAACGGCAAGCAGACCGATGATCAGGAGAGCGATGATGAACGGCGGCGTCCAAACGACAGAAAAGGAAGGTCGAGCATTCGGCTCAACACTTCCATTCACTTGTTGCGGTTTAGTCTGTTCCATTTACTTCACGAACGCTTTCGACACGCTTTGGAAAAATTCCGAATAGGTCTGAATCGATTCGTTCAAGTACATATCCTTTGGTGTATACACAATCCGGTCTTCTTTGACGGCTGTCGTCTTTTGGAGCGCCGGTGCACGATCGATGACGTCTTCTGCGGGAACAGCATCTTTTGCGTTTCCGAGCGGGGCGTCACGATCTAAGACAAGCAAACGGTCCGGATTGCTTTGTGCGATCGCTTCGACCGAAACCTCGTCTCCTTGATCGTTGCCTGATTTTTGCTTGACTTCAAGTGCGGGTTTCCAGCCGAAGATGTCATACATCGGTCCAAACACACGACCGCTCATCGGAGCAGAGAAACCGATGTCTCCACCTGAAACGATGACCGACATGACGCTGTCTTTTCCGTTATAGGATTTTTTCACGTCCTGAATCGATTGTTCGAAGGTTGTGACGAGTCGGTCGGCTTCTTGTTCCTTGGCAAAAATTTGACCCAGTGTCTGTGTCGTATCTTCGAGACCTTTAATTAACAGTTCACCCGGCGTTCCGGAATCTTCAGGTAACGCGATGTCGAGATCGATGACAGCTGCTTCCGGGACCAACTTTTTAATGTCATCGTAATAGTCTGCAAAGCGTTGACCAACGATGACGACATCCGGATCAACCCCGGCAATCGCTTCGAGGTTCGGCTCGAAGTGCATCCCGACGTCGACGATGTCCTTGTCCTTGGCGTAAGGTGATTCCGCCGGTAACAGTCCGACCGGAGCAGCAACGAGTTCAACGTCCCAGGCAGCGAGTGTCTCGAATGTCCGGTTATCGAGTGCCACGACTTTCTTCGGTTTTACAGGTACCTTGACTGTACCGTGTGCATCAGTGATTTCGACCGTTTCAGCGGCAGATTTCTTGCTGTCCGTCGTAGTCGTTTCGTTTGCAGTACCGCACGCGGCGAGTAGGACGGCGAGAGAGCTGATCACCATCGATGTTTTGAGTGTCCCCATTTTGATTCATCTCCTTTTGATGTGGACAATGCATCAACTCAATCTGTTCGTGAATATGTAGGTGTTTGTATCTCTCACGAATTAACTGATAATGATTATCATTGTCATCTTCAAGTTGAATGATAACAAACAAAAAATGGAGATGCAATGACAAATTTGGTATGCCGGACTTTCCGATTTTTTATTTCTATAAACTATACGGAAATAAAAATCATTACACATTTTTCAAAAATCATATGCTGAAGGACAGGTACTCAATTGCTGATAACCGCTATAAGAATTGTTATAATGGCGAAAATAATGGATTTTAAAAGATTAAAAATGGAATCAGCTACTATTCTTCTGAAAAAGTAGCGAAAAGAGATTGGAATGGTTTCCAAGTGTCTAAATAAATAGAGTGTGACAGGTTAAAGTCTGTTACATTTTTTTGGACATTCTTATTTTGAAGCATGAGGACTTCCGACTTAGGGAAAAGAAAATGAGACGATAGGAGAGAGAAAGGGCGTGTGACGATTTGATCAGCAAACGAAAAAAACTTATTGTCCTGTCGTTCGCCTTGATGGCAATGGTACTTGGGGGATGTATCCGTATTCAATATGATGCGACGGTCCATACCGATAAAAGTGTCACCTTAAAAACGACATATGCTGCAAAAGAGCATCCTGTAGCGCGACTACTTAATTTGAATCCGGACTGGAATACGTATGTCAAACAGGCTGAGAAGAACGGGTATGCGGCAGAGACGTTCAGGACGCAGGATGATTATGAAGGTATCCGGATGAAAAAGAAATTTGCCGAATTTGAAGACTTGGCAACGATTAAAGATGAATGGAAAACAGGAATCGGCGGTATTCTCATCCCACCGGATACGACGTATGAAGTCAAACAGGAAAAAGGATTTTGGTTTAATACGTATCGATTGGATACGAACATTGATTTGAGTATTGACCGGTTGAACATCAAAGGCTATCAGCCGACTGGACAAGTTAAAAAATTAGCTGATCGTTATCTTCGGCAGGCGGATATCGAAATCAATCTTCATGGACCGAAAGTGATTGGTCTGCAGAACGGGGAAAAAATCGACTGGGCGAACCATAACAATGTTTCATGGAAACTGTACGGCACAAAGGACAACCAGTTACAGCTGATTGCCTATGTTCCGAATCCGACCGGCTGGATCGTAACCGGGATCGTCCTGTTGATTGGTGTTTGTCTGCTCGTATTCTGGATTGTCCATCATGTCCGGAAATTACGGCGCCGACAACTTCAGACAATTGGCATCTCAGTACTCGTCTGTCTGCTAGTCGGCGGCAGTGCCTGGTGGTTCTTTGCTGATGAGACGTCGAGTGCCCCGCCGCCGACAAAGCAGATTGTCACGCAACAGGTCGGGGAAATCACACCGACGTTCATGGTCCATGGATTGTTCGGGACAGAGCGGACATTCCTGCCGATGATTGATAATTTCACGAAAAAGAAGCTGGCAGATGACGGCGGACGGTGTGATGTCTCGCGTAACGGGAAAGTGGCGTGTGACGTCAAACCATCTACTACCGGGTATCCGCTTGTCCGAATCGTCTTTGAAGACGATGAAGCCAGTCTTGCTAATCAACAAAAATGGCTCAGTGCAGCAATTGAGCAGTATGACCAAAAGCAACAGGCGACTTTTACGGACATCCAACTGGTCGGCCACAGTATGGGCGGGGTCGATGTCGTCGCCTATACGCTGAAAGAAGATATTCCGTATCATGTCCGGAAAGTGGTGACGCTCGATGCACCAATCAGCGGTTCGGATTATGCGACGCTTGGATTGACACTTGCTCCGTTCGGGACGAATACAAACAGTCCGGCGATTCAGGATTTGGCTGAAAATTCAGCGGCGATGAAAAATCTGAAGGATCGCTTGGACACATGGCCACGGGATGTGCTGGTCTATTCTTTTGGGGCGAAAGGCGGAGACTTCAATTTGATTCCGCTCAAAAGCTCGTTTGCGCTTGATGCGTATACGGAAAACATCAAAACGAAATCTTATAAATATGATCATTTTACGATCCATCGCCGGGAACCGGTTTTCAAAGAAGTCCGCAATTTTTTGTTTAAAGAAAATCTAGTCACAGAAACAGAGGAGGAACCGTCATGAAACGGATTGTCATCATCGGAGGCGGAATAGCGGGAGTCACCGCTGCGGCGTTACTCGCTCGAAACGGGCATGACGTGACTTTGTGCGAAGGAAGCCGTGAATGGGGCGGGTCAGCGGGTAAGTTTACCCGAAAAGACTTCACCTATCCGGTCGGAGCGACACTCGGAATGGGTTTTGAGTCCGGCGGTATTCATGACCGGGTGTTGCAGCATCTGCAAATCGACCAGCCTGTCGAGTTGCTCGAAACCGTCATGGCAATCAAGCTGGCAGGGCATGACATCCTCTATTATCGTGACCGTGACCGTTTCATCGCACATCTGAAGAATCAGTTCCGCGATCAGGCAGACTCGATTCAACACTTTTTTGATGAACTGGATCGAATTCAGCGGCACGTCCGACCGTTGATGCAGGCATTACCGGCATTACCGCTTAAGACGTTGCACGATGCGCGGATGATCGTCCAAGAAACAAAAGCAAGTTTGCCATTACTACCTTATCTGACGCGGACGATTGGTGACATTCTCCGGAAACATCAGTTGGACGGGACAATTTTTGCACAACTGATCGACGGGATTTTACTCGACAGTATGCAGACGGGAAAAGAAGCTTCGGCGTTGCTTGGAGCTGTTGCGTTATCGATTTATCATGACGGGGCGTATTATGTTCCGGGTGGACTCTATCGGATCGCAGAACGTTTAAAGGCTGCTGCTGAAACGGACGGCGCGACGGTGTTGCTCGGTCGTAAAATCACCTCTGTGCGTCAAACGGCGGATGGTTTTTTACTGGAAGACCGGCGGGGACGACTCTTACTTGCAGATGCCGTCATCGGTGCCGTGCCGATTGAAGCGATGCAACAACTGGTCGGACCATCCTTGCAGCCGGTATTACGCCGGACGTATAAGCGGCAAGCTGACTTAACGCAGTGGGCGACGTTTACGTATTATGCGGCGATCCCTGAGACAATCATTCAAGATGACCACGCATTTCGGCAAATTCACAATCCGATTTTACCGTCGGGTCATGCGTTCATCTCTTTATCTCGGACAGGAGACATCGAGCGGGCACCGGCCGGGTGTCGGACGTTGACGATGTCCTGTCATATTCCGATTGGTCAGTTCGCACGTGACGACCGGGAGCGTTATGACCGGCAAGTCGAAACCATGCAGGAAAAATTCGAAACGATTTTAGAGTGTGAATTTCCCGGTTTTAGAAATCAAGTCATCGAGCGCCATCCCGGTGGACCGGGTGCCTGGGTCCGCTATACATCACGTCCGGATGGCGGTGTCGGTGGATATCCGCAATTGCCGTCAACCAGTCTGTTTCGCGCTGCCTCGTTTCGGACGGGTGTCCCGGGACTCTATATCATCGGGGATACTGTGTTTCCGGGTGCCGGAACGATTGGGGCGACGACTTCCGCTATTCATGTGGCCCGGGAATTTGGTGTGAAGATTTAGAAAAGAATTTGGTAAATCATGAAAGAAGCGGCCGGATGGTCGCTTTTTTTGGAGAACAGGATTATGATTGAGGCGAGACGGGAAGTAGTTAATCATGAGCGAAAAAGAGAGAGAAGGAGTGAACGAGATTGAATCAGTTTGAGGACAAGTGTCAACATTTCATTCAAGAACGTCGTCCGGAAGTCGGTCCGTTGATTTTTACAAACGCCCGTACCTTCATCAATGCCCGGGGATTAAGCGTATATGAACGGATTTATCAAGGCAAAGAGGAAGTCCGCTTGGCGTTCGTCGAACAGACAGCCGGCCATCAAATTGTTTCAGTGATGGAAAATACATTTGGAAACGGACTCGTCTATTTTGTATCGACGGCCACAGCAACATGGGACGGCGAAAATTTCGGTGAATTTACGTTTTAACTACATAATGAGTCCCAGTCCGGATGAGGCTGGGACTCTTTCATGTCGAAACTTGGATGCGTTTCATAACGTATACGAAGTATGACAAAAAATGCAGCGAGAAGGAGGAACCATCTTGCAACAACAAATAAAACCAAAATCATCGACCCGTCGTCTCGCGACCGTGTCCCTGATTTTTATGGCAGTCGGCTTTATTGCCTCGTTGCCGTTTAAAGAAAACGATTGGGTGTTTTGGCTGCAAAGCGGTTTTGAAGCAGGCCTTGTCGGCGGGATTGCGGACTGGTTTGCCATCACAGCGTTATTCCGCCATCCGCTCGGACTGAAAATTCCCCATACAAACCTGTTGCCGAAAAACCGGGAGCGGGTCATCGAGTCGATCGTCCAGATGCTCGAAAAAGATTTGCTCAATAAAGAGAGTATCGTCGAAAAGTTGCGGCATATGACGCTAGCCGACCGTTTCATCAAATTATTACGTTCGATTGTCCTGTTACCAGCGTTTCGTTCGACGGTTACGGAACTGTTGACCGGTATTTTGCACAAACTGCCGAAAGAGGCGATTCTGAAAGTCGTCGATGAGCGGATTTCCGATACGGTCAAAGCTTATCCATCAAAAAGATTGGCAGAACGATTGATGGGATTAAACGAGGAACGGCGCCTTGATGAACTCGCAATCGATCAATTACTCGGTTACGGGCAACGGTTGCTCGAAGACCCCGTGATCCGTGATCAGATTGGACGCCTGGCGTATCACGCGATGATTGATCAAGAAAAAAATACCTTTTTACGCGTTACGGCAAAAACGGTACAAAAGGTTTATTCGGAAGAACGGTTGAGTCTTGTCATTCAATCGGTTCTGCTGAGTGTGATTGAAGATATGAAACAAGTGCATCATCCGAACCGTCTGGCGATTCTCGATCACGTCCGCCGAAATTTAGCGCAATTGATTCAAGATGAAGAGCGGCTTGCCAAAATTGACCAATGGAAAGCAGCGGAAGTGGATCGCTTTGATCTGCAACCGGTCTTGAACCGGGCCTACACGGCAGGAATCGAGGAGCTGAAAACGTATTTAGGATCCGACTCCTTCTGGGAAATCCGCGCTTTACCATTGATGAACCAAGCGCTGAACGAGTGGGATCAACATCCGACGTTCAAAGAAGAAAGTGACCGTTGGATGAAAGACCAGCTTGTTCGGTTCGTTGATCAAAACCATCAAAAAATCGGTGGCTTGGTCCGGGAAAACTTAAATCGTTTTGATACGGAAACGTTGATTCATATGATTGAGGACAAGGTCGGGAATGATTTGCAATGGATTCGCGTCAACGGCGCGATTTGCGGTTTTTTCATTGGTCTGATTTTGGGTGGAATCAAACTATTCATTGGCTGAGGGAGCGATGGTATGTGGCAGGAACAAGTGATTTTAGAAGAGGAGTATGACTTTGCCGGTATCCGGAAGCGACTTCGCGGTGACCGTTTACAAGTCGAACAGGACGGTCGATTGTTTGTCCCGCTCTTGTTGCCGGAAGGAAAGTTCGTCGGTCAGATTGAAGCATCCGGGCCTCGGACACTTCTTTTGTCCGGGAAAGGTCCACAGGAACCGATGGTGCAGCAATTGTGCCGTCGGTTTCGTCTGGATACGATGAATCCAAGTCAGCACCTATCAAAGACGTCGCTTTCGGAAGTCGTGGCGACGTTCGGAGCGGAGCGGCTTGTGCTCGATATCAGTCCGTTTACTGCACTGATCCGGTCAATCATTCATCAACAAATTAATCTGGCATTTGCGCAAGTCCTGATGGAACGGTTCTGCCGGACGTTCGGAACGGAACAGGACGGGGTGATTTTTCCGCCGACGGCAGACCAGTTACGGAAAATCGAACCGGATCAGCTTCGGGCACTTCAACTATCCGGACGAAAAGTCGAGTATCTCCTTGGTGCAGCGCGGACCGAGATTGATTTTGACGAGTTGACGGAAGCGTCTGACGCAACGATCGCCGAGACATTGATTGCCCTAAAAGGGGTCGGTCCCTGGACAGTGCAAAACGTTTTGATGTTTGGCTATGGACGGGAAGATTTGTTTCCAGCATCCGACATTGGCATTTTACGGGCGTTCGAACGGTTGCATGGCAGTCGTCCAAGTGTCGAAGAAGCAGTCCTGTTAGCGGAAGAATTTGCGCCGTACCGAAGTCATGCCGCCTATTTGTTGTGGCGATCGATTGAATAAGGAACTATTCTTGTCACCCCTTGAAGAGAACGGTATAATGAATGCGTTAAGAACGAGTCATCGTTCGTAGATACGATAAGCGTAGCGGGATCACCGCTTCCGATAGAGGGGACGAATGTTTATGTACACAGATGAACAAATCATCGAAAAGGCCAATGAAATCGCGAAAATGATTTCTGAGACATCAGAAGTAGAACGATTCAAAGCTGCTGAAGCGAACATCAACGGGAACGAAAAAGTTCAAAAGATGATGAAACAAATCAAGTTCCTGCAAAAAGAAGCAGTCAACTGCCAGCATTACGGTAAAACGGAAGCATTGGCACGTGTCGAAGCAAAACTGGATAAATTATTCGCAGAACTCGACGAGATGCCGGTCGTGCAACAATTCCAAGAATCCCAGGAAGAAGTAAACGGACTTCTTCAATATGTGACGGTGACGATCTCAAACGGAATCACGGATCAAATCATCGAAGCGACAGATGGCGATGTCTTGGCGGGGAAAACAGGCAGCGGTATGGAAGCAGAAAATAAAAGCGGCGGTTGCGGCTATTAATCAATGAACTGAATTGGAAAAGCCGACGGATTCCCGTCGGCTTTTTACGCGAATGAGGTGAAAATCATGGAAGCAGTCCACAATACGCCGATGATGAAACAATATTTTTCCATTAAGGCGGATTATCCCGATGCCTTTTTATTTTATCGTCTCGGTGATTTTTATGAGTTATTTTTTGAGGATGCCAAACAAGTGGCACATGAACTGGAATTGACATTGACGGCCAAAAACGGCAAGAATGCCGAACACCCGATTCCGATGTGCGGTGTGCCGCACCATGCGGCAAACGGCTACATCGAACAATTGATCGAACGGGGTTATAAAGTCGCTTTGTGCGATCAGGTCGAAGATCCGAAGTTGACGAAAGGACTCGTCAAACGTGAAGTCGTCCAAGTCATCACGCCGGGGACCTTGATGTCGTCGTTGACGGAAAAAGAAAACCGGTATCTCGTTGCAGTCGTCGAACAGGATGGACGATTCGGTATCGCCCGCGGCGATGTCTCGACCGGAGAAAGTGCCTTGACGAGTGTTGCGACAATCGATGCCGTCGCCAAGGAATTGAGTATTATCTTACCGCGCGAAATCATCATCACGACGCGTGAACACGAAGCGGCACTCAGCCATCTGCAGATTCCGATGACGGAAAGTACACGCCGGGAAAGTCATCCGCACGGTGACCGGGCGATTGATACGGCACAAGCAGATGCCTTTGCTGTCTTGTACGCGTATATGCACGATACGCAAAAACGGTCGCTTGCGCATTTACAACCGGCGCTGGTCTATGAAGCGGCTGATTTCATGCAACTGGAGCCGAATACCGTCAAGAATCTGGAACTGGTCCGTTCTGCTCGGACCGGCGATAAAAAAGGGTCATTGCTCGGTCTGTTAGATGTGACCGGAACAGCGATGGGCGGACGGATGCTGAAACGCTGGCTCGAAAAACCATTGCTGTCGGAACGGACGATTACAGAACGGCTCGACGCCGTCGAAGAATTGTTGGCGCATTATTTTGAGCGGCAACAGTTGAAAGATACGCTGCGGGAAGTATACGATTTGGAACGATTGGTCGCGAAAGTCGGATACGGTACGGCTTCTGCCCGTGATCTCGTCCAATTGAAATCGACGCTCCGCTTGATTCCGCGTATTCAAGCCGCGCTTGAGGAACTGTTGAGCGACCGCTTGGGACAACTGGCACTCGGACTGGATCCCCATGAGGAACTGACCGACTTGCTGGACCGTGCGTTTGTCGAGGCCCCGCCAATCTCGACGAAAGAAGGTGGGATGATCCAACCGGGCTTCGACCCGGCACTGGATGAACTACTAATGGCATCAAAAGACGGAAAGACATGGCTGGCAACACTTGAAGCGAGTGAACGTCAGGCGACCGGTATCAAGACGCTGAAGATTGGTTATAACCGGGTATTCGGGTACTATATCGAAGTCTCGCGGGCCAACGCCAAACTGTTGCCGGAAGGACGATATGAACGCAAACAGACGCTTGCGAACGCCGAGCGGTATGTCACGCCGGAACTGAAAGAGAAGGAAGCGTTGATTCTCGGGGCGGAGGAAAAAAGCATTACCCTCGAATACGAACTATTCTGCCAAGTCCGGGATCAAGTCAAAACACAGATTGAAAGCCTGCAACGGGTCAGTCGCCGGATTGCCGAACTCGATGTCCTCGTCGCCTTGGCGGAAATCGCAGAACGTCATGACTATGTCCGACCGTTAACGATTACAGGACGGAACGTGACCATCGAGAACGGACGTCACCCGGTCATCGAGACGGTCCTGCCGCGCGGAGAATATGTCGCGAACGGCATCGCCTTACATGAGGAGCGGGAAATGCTGTTGATCACGGGACCGAACATGTCCGGTAAATCGACGTACATGCGTCAATTTGCCTTGATTGCCTTGCTGCATCAGATTGGATCGTTTGTCCCGGCAAGCCGGGCTGAGTTACCGGTCTTTGATCAAATCTTTACGCGGATCGGAGCCGCCGACGACTTGGTCAGCGGACAATCCACCTTCATGGTCGAGATGGTCGAGACACAAGAAGCCTTGACCCGGGCAACGGACCAATCGTTGATTCTCCTCGATGAAATCGGTCGCGGGACATCGACATACGACGGAATGGCCCTCGCGCAAGCTATCGTCGAACACATCGCCGAGCATGTCGGAGCCAAAACATTGTTCTCGACGCACTATCATGAACTGACCATTCTTGATGAATCGATGCCGCGGCTCGCGAACGTCCATGTCCGGGCGGTCGAGCAGGATGGACGAGTCGTCTTCCTGCATGAAGTCCGTGACGGAAAAGCCGATCAATCTTACGGGATTCATGTAGCACGGTTAGCGGATCTGCCGGATTCCTTGATTGACCGGGCGGAAGTCTTGTTATCGGAGTTCGAACAAACTGAGGAGCGGGCGATTGTGTCTCCGTCGCCTGCAGTCGTTCAGGCGGAACCCGTCGATCAGCTGAGTCTCTTTGCCGAGCCAGATCCGGTGCGGGAAACGATTCAGACGCTTGATCTGATTAACATGACACCGCTTGAAGCATTAAACACGTTGTACCGTCTGCAGGCAGAAGCAAGAAAGTAAGGAGGCGTAACACATGGGAATCATTCGGGAACTATCGGATTCATTAGCGAACCGGATTGCGGCAGGTGAGGTCGTTGAACGCCCCGCCTCTGTCGTTAAAGAACTGGTCGAAAATGCACTCGATGCGGGTGCGACGCAAATCGATGTTGAACTGGAAGAAGCCGGCATGAAACGAATGACGATCCGTGACAACGGTCACGGTTTTTATCCGGAAGATGCAGAACTTGCCTTCGTCCGCCATGCGACAAGCAAAATCAAGGATGAACACGATTTGTTCCGGATCAAGACACTTGGTTTCCGGGGAGAGGCATTGGCCTCGATTGCGTCCGTCAGTAAAGTGACGCTGAAGACGAAGCGGGAAGACCAGGAAGGGGTTCAGCTGACACTTGATTACGGGACATTGACGGAGCGTTCGGCGATTGCGATGAACCGCGGAACGGAACTGACGGTCGAGCAATTATTCTTTAATACACCGGCTCGACTGAAGTACCTCAAGACGACGCATACGGAACTGGCAGCCATCACGGATATCCTGAACCGGGTCGCTTTTGCCCATCCGGACGTCAAACTGTACGCTGTCCATGAAGGAAAAGTTTTGATTCAGACGAACGGATCCGGAGACGTCCGGCAGGCACTGGCCAGCGTTTACGGACATCAGACGATTCAAGGAACACTCGTCGCGACCGGAGCGACGGCCGATTATCAGCTGACATGTCATCTCGTCAAACCGGAAGTGACACGCGCTTCGAAAAATTACATCACGCTGATTCTAAACGGACGTTCGGTCAAAAACTTCGCGCTGACGCAAGCGGTTTTAAATGGATACCATACACTGTTGCCGATTGGTCGTTTTCCGATTGCTGTGATTGAAGTGACGATGGATCCCTTGTTGATAGATGTCAACGTCCATCCGGCGAAACGGGAAGTCCGCCTGTCAAAAGAAGCAGAACTGGGTCAACTGATTCAAGAAACGATCCGGTTGACGCTCAGCCGCCAGACGTTGATCCCGAAAGTCACCCCGCCGAAACCAAAAAGAGATCCGAGTGCACAGGAGAAGTTAGAGTTTTCTTACGTGGCGGAACCGGTTGAAGAGTTGTCATCACGGTCGGTCTGGAACTACCCGATTCCGAAACGAACGGAGACGGGTGATGACCGGACCGTGACACCAAACCGGTTTGAGGCGTTGGAGCCATCAATTGAGCCGCAAGCACAGCTGCAACCGGAACAAGTAGACGAGCCGGTCGCAACCGGTCCGAAGTTTCCACATCTCGATGTCATCGGACAGCTTCATTCTTCGTATATCGTTTGTGCCGGAGCGGACGGCATGTATCTGATTGATCAACACGCCGCCCAGGAACGGATTAAATATGAAACGTATAAAGTCATGTTCGGCCGCCCGCTCGAACAACGGCAGCAGCTGTTGTTGCCGTACACGTTTGAGATCGCAAGCGATGATATGCGACGGATGGATGAAGTCCTGCCGTTATTGCGTGATGTCGGGATCGAATTGGAATCGTTTGGTCCACAAAGTTTCATCGTCCGTGAAGTTCCGACGTGGTTCCCGTCCCATCGCCAAGAGGAGACGATTCAGGAATTGATGGATGAAGCCTTGATGAAACGGAAGGTGGATCTCGAAAGTTACCGCGAGGACGCCGCCATCATGATGGCATGTAAAAAATCGATTAAAGCGAATCATCCTCTTAATCACGAGATGATGCGTCAATTGATTGCCGATCTTGCGAAAACCGACATGCCGTTCACATGCCCACACGGTCGACCGGTCATCATCGAATGGACGACCTATGAGCTGGAAAAACTCTTTAAGCGCGTCATGTAAAGAAGGACCAATCTGTTTTCACACAGATTGGTCTGTTTTCAGTCTGTATTGTGACAGAAAAATGGTTCTCGGCCTGTGAGAACGGTTACTTCGACAAATCTAGCTCATTTCATTGATTGTTCACAAAGTGAGGCGGATAATGAATCCCGAATACGTTAAATAAGGGGAAATCATTATGCGTTCAAAAACTTTACTGGGTGTGACCGTTATCCTGCAAATCGTTCTAATCTCTTGTTTTGCCATGATTGGCGACTGGATCAGTCTGACTTTGCATTTGCCGTTACCGGGAAACATCATTGGATTGATTTTATTGTATCTGGCATTAAAAAGCCGTCTGCTTCAAATCGACCATGTGGAGCGTGGGGGGAAGCTCCTATTGCTGGTCATGCCGCTGTTTTTTGTCCCGGCGTTATCCGGCATCATGGATTACACGGACTTTATGCGTCAATCGGGTCTGCAGGTGCTTGTGATTCTTGTCATCAGCAGTTTGCTGACCTTGACCGGATCGGCGTACATCGTCGATCGTCTGGCACGCCGGAAAGAGGAGGGGACCGTTCATGAGTGAAGCACTGCTTTGGTTCATGCTGACGATTCTGCTGTTTGCCGGAGCCTTCTGGTTGTATCAGAAATATCCGTTTATCTGGATGTTGCCGATTCTGACAGTGACGGCTGCCGTCATTGTCATCTTAGCGCTGAGCGGGACATCACACGCTGTTTACATGTCAGGCGGACAGTATTTGTCGAAGATGTTGGGACCGGCGATTACGGCATTCGCGATTCCGCTTTACCATGTCCGTCATCACGTCCGTCGTTTTATTCCGGAGATTTTGCTTGGTGTCGGTATCGGAACGCTGATTGCATTAACATCGGATTTAATGCTCGGACTGCTCTTACATCTTGAACGGACGACGAATCTGGCCTTGTTGCCAAAGTCGGTCACGCTACCTGTCGCCTTGGCGATTTCGGAACGGTCCGGCGGAACACTCGCCTTGACGGCGACATTTGTTCTTGTGACAGGGCTTGTTGGTTCAATAGTCGGTCCACGACTGATGACCGGTCTGAAGATTCGGCATTTCGTCAGTCGCGGCGTCGGTTTGGCCTCGATCGCCCATGTCATGGGGGCGACGAAATCGATGAGTCTCGATCAGCGTGAAGGGGCAGTTGGTCTGCTGACGATGGTGTTGACGGCTGTCCTGGCCAGTGTCCTTGCACCGTGGATTATTCAAATGGTATATTGAAGGAAAATACTTCCAAGGGAAAATAAAGGTGGTACATCCGGACAATGATTATTTGGATTAATGGGACATTTGGTGTCGGTAAAACGACGGCTGCCCAAGGATTACAGCAACGAATCAGGGGATCACATCTGTTTGATCCTGAATTGACCGGTCAGCTGTTACGTCAGCAACTTCCACGCGAGACGCTGGCAGATGATTTTCAAGATGAGCCGCTGTGGCGTCAGCTGAATCTGTTATTACTCGAACAATTGGACCAGCGGTCTGCGGTCATCATCGTACCAATGACGCTGACAAATCCGGATTATTTTGACGAAATCATCGGCGCCTTAAGAAGCAATGGGCATCAGGTGCAACACGTGGCGCTGATGGCAAGTCCAGCAACCATCCGGCGTCGTCTGAGAAGCCGTTTCGAACGCGCACAATCATGGGGAGGACGACAGGCGGATGAACGTTTACGTGCCTTGGCACATCCTGTTTTCTCCAACCATGTCGATACGGATGATTTGTCAAAACAGCAAATCGTTGATGTGATTGGTCTATTGTGTGACATTCAGCTGATGCCGCCTGGTTAAGTGCTGGGAATAGAAGGATTGAAACCAAACGATTGAGGGAAATAAAGGTGTGATGCGGCATGCAAGTCTCGCATCAGATCTTTATTTTTTTTAGTTTTAGTAGGAGGCTTTTATGAATATGAAACAATGGATGACCGAAAAATTAGGGAGACAGTTGATGGCGATTTTTTACAGTGTCTTCGCACTGGGTGTGGTGACGTCTGTTGTCAGTTATCTGTATGTCGACAGTGCAGCAGGTCAGACAAAAGAACAGGTTCTCGATCAGCTTCAGCAAACACAATGGTTTTGGTTTTTGAACTTATTGATTTTTCTTTTATGTTTATTGTTCATTGTCCGGCCGCTTGTTCATCGGTCGACAATGCAGTTACACGAATTGAACATCAAAAGTCAGCGTTTGGCGGAAGGAAAATCGATTTCGCTCGAACACGACATTCCGATTGAAAACGAAGTGGGTCAGTTAACACGATCCTTCTATCAAATGGCGCGTTCAATTTCTTCACAACATACGGAATTATCCCGTAAAAATCAACTGATGGAACAAAATCAGGAAACGCTGAAAGAAAAACAAAATGAGCTTGAACGGGCACTGGAAGTGACACGTTCGAACGAACTGCACTTGCAAGACCGAAACGAATTGATTGAGACACTGGCCTCAAAGGAAAGCTTGTTTGACTATTCCTCAGTCATCAGTACAATCGTGCGTTTGACGAAAACAGAGTTTGGTGCTTTGTTGCTTATTAAAAATAATGAAATTTCTTCCGTTGTCCCAAAAGAGATGACGGAAGAACAACAGGAAAGCCTGAAAACAGAATCCTTGTTACTCAAACGGGTGATGATTTCAAAAGAGATGGCGAACTCATCGAAAAAAGTGGCCAACGATACGTTGATCGGTTTTCCATACTACATTTATGAAGGGGTCATTCCCATCATGGATCCGGCAAAAGAAGAGTTGATTGCATGTCTCTACTTGGCACGATTCGATCAAGCGTTTAATAAAAAGGAATTAAATGAACTGGAATCGTTCTCGAAACAGATTGCGATTTCCCTGATGCGGATGTCGCTATATGAGCAGATGGAATATGAACGAAAGGAAACCGCCCAACTCCTCAATTCAGTCCGGGAAGCGATTTTATATATCAAACATGATGAAAAAGCAATTCTCGGAAACCAAGCCTTGTTTGATATCTTCGAATCTTTGCAGATTGAAGAAGACAATGATTCGATGACCTTCCTCGAAGTACGGCCTGAGACGATGTTTGAACAGATTGACCAAAAAGAGGCGTTCGAAGCGTATTTTGAAGAAGTCTTGTCCGGTCATATTCCGGAAGGGATGTTCTCGTTATCGATTGATCAAGGAGAATATTTCATTCAGGTTTATGCGGAAGAGATCACCCAGGGCGAACAGGCGAAAGGAACGATTCTCGTTTTCCGCGATGTCACGGCGGAGACCGAAATCGACCGGATGAAGTCGGAGCTCGTTTCCACCGTCTCACATGAACTGCGGACACCGCTCTCGTCGATTTATGGGTTTACCGAACTGATGCTTAAACGAAAGCTTGATCCCGAACGGAATAAACGCTATCTGCAGACAATTCATGATGAATCAAAACGGCTGACGGATTTGGTCAGCGATTTCTTGAACGTTCAACGAATGGAGTCCGGCAAACAGTCGTATGATAAAGAAGTGTTTGATCTGATTGATGTTTTGAGGGAACAGACACGTTTTTATCAGGCGGCTACGGAACAACATCGCTTGCAACTCGATGTGGATGAGCAACATGAATTCTTGATTAATGCGGATAAAAACAGCATGAAACAGTTGATTGGAAACTTACTGAACAATGCGATCAAATATTCACCGGATGGTGGCGACGTCGTCATTTCCTTGACCCATCACCACAATCAGATTGAATTGAGTGTCCGGGATTTCGGCTTGGGCATTCCAAGCAGTGCGATGCCACACCTGTTCAGTAAATTTTACCGGGTCGATAATTCCGACAGCCGGAAAATCGGTGGAACGGGTTTAGGCCTCTCAATTTGTAAAGAAATCGTTCGGGCACATGATGGAAATATTGATGTTGAATCAATTTTAGGAGAAGGCACCGTATTTAAGGTATTGTTACCAAGTGTCTCCGATACATTGATTGAAATGGATTAATTCAAATCGGACAGGACAGGGAGTGCGGAAAGAATCATCCGCTTTTCCTGCCCTGTCTTTTTTCGTTGGAAGTGAGGTTTCTCATATCGAGAGAGGAGAGAGGAAACGGTGGATAGACCGAATTTCGTCCGATTTTCTGAAAACATTTCGTGACGAAGTGACGGTTTTGCTTGCAAATCGTTTCAGATATGCAGGGATTGCCGGTCTCGGAAAGCTCTCGCTATAGTGGGGATACAGATAGAAACCACACGACTTTAGGGAGAGATGAAGATGGACGTACAGACGTTATACGAACAAATCGTTCAACATCCGTCAACGGATGAGATGCAGGAAAATGCCAATGTCGATGGGAAATCGCCACTCGGGAAGCTAAACCGTCTTGCGGGTGCCGCAGCAAAACAGATGATGCAGGACATGTTGTTGTCGACCGAAGCGAAACAGGCGCTTGCTGAAAATATCATCTATATCCACGATGCCGACTATTATGTGACCGGAACGACGACCTGTGTCCAACTGCCGCTCAGCCGGCTGTTAACGGAAGGATTTACGATGACTCACGGATCGATTCGTCCGGCACAGGATATCCGCTCGGCGTTGGCACTTGCTGCCATCATCATGCAGGCGAATCAAAACATGCAGCACGGCGGGCAGTCCTATCCGATGTTTGATTACGATCTCGCTCCGTTTGTCGAAAAAACCTTTCAGCGGCAACTGAAGAAAATCCGGGAATTGGTCCCGAAATGGTCCAACCGACGCAAGCGGGCCTATGCGATGTCAGAAACGTATGAAATGACCTATCAAGCCTGTGAAGCGTTTATTCATAACACGAATTCGATGCATTCACGGGGTGGCGGACAAGTCCCGTTCATCTCCATCAATTACGGGACGGATACCTCAACGTTCGGCAGATTGTTGATTCGCGCACTTCTCGAAGCAACACGGGCAGGACTCGGAAAAGGGGAGACACCGATTTTTCCGATCCAGATTTTTAAGGTTAAGACAGGGGTCAATTTTCATTCGGAGGATCCGAACTATGATTTGTTTCAACTGGCGACCGAAGTGACCGGGAAACGTCTGTTTCCGAACTTTGCCTTTCTCGATGCCCCGTTCAACCAATCACCGGATGGTGAACCGGACGAAGAAGTGGCGTACATGGGCTGCCGGACACGTGTCCTTGAGAACCGGAAAGGTCGAGCGTCCGTCGTCGGGCGGGGGAATCTGTCGTTTACGAGTCTGAATCTCGTTCGCCTGGCCATGATGACACAGAGTCTGGACCGGATGTTTGAAGCCGTCTCCACCTATACGGCAGTGATTTGCGAACAATTGCTTGAACGGTACCATTACCAGGCGAATCGGACAGCGGACGAGTTTACCTTTTTATATCGGCATATTTGGCGGGACGGACATACGCTGTCTGGATCAGACCGGGTCGAACCCGTCTTGCGGCAAGGAACGTTATCCGTCGGGTTCATTGGTTTGGCGGAAGCGTTGATCATCCTGACGGGACAACATCACGGGGAATCGGAACTCGCCCACCGGATTGGACAAGCCTTGATTCGATTGATGCGGACGGTCGTCGATCAGTACGGGGAAAAAACCGGGTTGAATTTTTCTTTGCTCGCGACACCGGCAGAAGGATTATCCGGAAAATTCACGGCCGCGGATGTAGAGCAATTCGGTGTAATCGAATGTGTGACCGATAAATCGTATTATACGAACTCGTTTCATCTGCCGGTCGATACGAGTGTGACCATCCGCGAAAAAATCCGTTTGGAAGCACCGTTTCATGCGTTATGCAACGGCGGACACATCACCTATGTCGAGACGGACGGAGCACTCGCGGAAAACCCGGAAGCGATCGAAGATATCGTCCGCTTGATGGCGGAAGCCGGTATCGGGTACGGTTCAATCAATCATCCGATTGACCGGTGTCTGACGTGCCGGACGGAACAGACGATTGAATACTCCTGTCCGGTGTGTGGCGGAGAAGAGATCGAGCGGATTCGCCGGATTACCGGATACCTGGTCGGAACGATGGACCGGTGGAATCCTGCGAAGCGGGCAGAAGAACGGGATCGGGTGCAGCATGCGACTACTTCACATTCTCGCTGATTCCGTCGTCGACGGTCCGGGTCTGCGAACGGTCATTTTTTTTGCCGGTTGTCCTCACCAATGTGCCGGATGTCATAATCCGGATTCCTGGGCGGTTGAAGGCGGAGAGGACTACAGCGTGCAGCAAGTCGTTGAACAGATTCGACAGATTGGTTCGCACCGGGTGACGATTTCCGGCGGAGAACCGTTTTTGCAACAAGAGGCGTTATACGAGCTGGTCAACGCATTGACCGTGTATGATATCTATCTGTTTACCGGTTACCGGCTCGAACAGTTGCTTGATGACGCTTTGGCCCGACGGATTCTCTCGAGGGTTGATGGTTTGATCGACGGACGGTATATCAAGACACTTCACGATTACTCCTTATCGATTCGTGGCAGTACCAATCAACGGATCTTAAATAAGAAACAGCTTCAAAGCTTTTTCGGATGAAAAAACAGGTCGTTTCTTCTCATGACAATGAGAGAGGAAACGACCTGTTTGAGGATTATGCGTATTTTTTTTCACGTGCTTCTTCGATGTGAACGACGTCTTGATCGACTTTCCGTTTTTTAATGAAAAAGGATAAACCTAGAGCGAGTAATGCGAGCAAAGTAGCGATGAAGAACGTATCGTTGATGCCTTCGACCATCGATTGCGTGATGATCGTTTGCGGATTGGTCGTTGGCGTAGCACTTGCAGCCAATTCTTTTGCATACCCGGCGGTCCGTGTTGTCATGACGGTGACGAGCAGTCCTGAACCAATTGCACCGGAGACTTGCGACAACGTGTTATTGAGCGCTGTCCCGTGCGGTGTCAAGTGTTGCGGGATATGGTTCAACCCGTTTGTCATGACCGGCATCATGACCATTGAGATCCCGAGGAATCGTAACGTGTACATGATGACGAGGAACGAATACGCCGTATCCGCTGTCAGACGGCTGAAGAAGAAGGTCGTCAGAACCGTCAAGGACAGACCAATTATCGCAAGAACCCGGGCTCCGAACCGGTCAAACAGACGACCGGTGATTGGTGACATGAAGGCCATGACGAGTGCACCCGGCAACATCAACAGTCCGGAGTGGAACGGTGAGATACCGCGAATCGTTTGGACGTAAATCGGCATCAGGATCATCGCCGAGAACATCGACATGTTTAAAACCATTGAAATGGCTTGCGATAAAGCGAACATCGGATATTTAAAGATTCGGAACTCAAGCATCGGTTCATCGAGCCGGAATTGGCGTATAATGAACGAGGCGAGACTGATGACACCGATGGCAAGGGCGCCGATCACTGTCCACGACCCCCAACCGGCCGAACCGGCTGAACTGAAACCGTACAGTAATCCACCGAACCCAAAGCTCGATAAGACAAGTGAAAGTTTTTCGAGACGCAGTGTACTCGTGACGACTTCTTTCTTTAATAAGAAGAATCCGATGACGAGGACAAGCAGGGAAATCGGTGTGACGATATGGAACAGCATCCGCCATTCGTAATGTTCCAGCACCCAACCGGATAATGTCGGACCGATTGCGGGTGCGAACGTGATGACAAGACCGAAAATCCCCATGGCTTGTCCGCGTTTTTCGATTGGGAAGCCGTTTAACAATACGTTCATTAACAGCGGCATCATGATGGCAGAACCGGACGCCTGTAACATCCGCGAGCCGAGCAGGACCGGAAACAGATCGGCTTGACCGGCGACGATGGTACCGATTGAGAATAAGCCCATCGCCGTCAAGAACAACTGGCGGGTCGAAAATTTTTGAACGAGAAAAGCCGACGTCGGAATCATGATTCCGTTGACCAGCATATAGCCGGTTGTCAGCCATTGCGCCGTACTGGCTTCAATGTTGAATGATTTCATGATGGATGGTAAAGCGATATTTAACAGCGTCGAGTTCAGGACGGCGACGAAGGCGCCGGCCATCAAGACCGCTAAGATTAAATAAAGACGAGATGATTGCTTCGTTGATTGCATTTCGTTATGCTCCTTTTGTACAGTAAGTCTATTTTGTTATACACTGATTCTACGACTTAGCTATCTTACCGTCTGAAGCAAAACATTACAAATTATTTGCTTTATACACTAAAGTAAATGAGTGGTTTTTGAAAAACAGATCATTTAAAGAAAAGGATAATGTTATGAACCCGAAAAAGAAACAGCTCCTTGATGCTGCCTACCAACTATTCGTTGAAAAAGGATATCAGTCAACCTCGATCCAGGACATTTTAGACCAAAGTGTCGTCTCCAAAGGAACGTTCTATAATTATTTTTCGTCGAAAAACGAACTGTTCATTGATGTGTTTAACACGGTCTTCGAAAAGATGCGTAACGCCCGAAAAGAAATCCTGGTCGGACGCGACGTCTCGGATTACGAGACATTCATTCAGCAGGGGAACTGCTACCTCGAACTGATGCAGAAGTACAAACTGTATACGTTGTTTGAAGAAGCGATTGCTTCTAATGAAAAAGAATTAAAAGCGTTCATGGAAAATAACCGGCTGCTCGAGATCGAATGGACATATAATCGATTGCGCGATTTATTCGGAGAAGCGAAAACACCGTATCTGCTCGATTTAGCCGTCATTTATACGGGAATGTTGCAATATGCGATGTACTTCTTCCGGCAATCGGAACGGAACACGCAACCGGAGCGGGTCGTCCGTTATGTCTTCAACCGGTTGACGCATCTCGTCGAAGATGTCAGCCGGACGGAAGAACAATTGATTCCGCCGCGCTTCTTGTCGGTCTGGCTCGACCGTCCGCAAGATGAGGTCGTCATCCGGAAAGATTTATTCGAGAAGACGAATGCTCATATGAAACGGCTGATCACACTGTCCGCCATTTCGGAGGAATCAAAGGAAGCTCACGATGAAGTGCTCGATTTCATCTATGAAGAATTACTGGAACGGAAAAAACCGAAAATCCATCTGCTGAAGCGGGCACTCGAGACGTTGCAGGAGGATCCGATCTTCACCGGTCAGGAAATCATGGTCCGTTATCAGGACATGGTCGATGAAATCGTCCGAATCCGGACACTGTTACAATAAAGGCTTGTCGTTTCAGGTGAAACGTCCTATTTTAAAAAAATGTTCGAACATAAAGAAATGAGGAATTAGATGTTTTCACAATGGAGAAAAGAATGGGTCCTGCAACCGAAAGCGGACCTGTTATCCGGAATCGTTGTTGCCTTGGCACTGGTTCCGGAAGCAATCGCGTTTTCCTTGATTGCCGGAGTCAACCCGATGGTCGGCTTATATGCGTCCGTCATCATTGCCATCGTCATCTCGATTGCTGGCGGCCGACCGGGGATGATTTCAGCCGCAACCGGGGCGATGGCGCTCGTTGTCGTACAGCTCGTCAAAGATCATGGTGTGGATTACTTACTGGCAGCGGGTATTCTCGCCGGGATTTTCCAGATTATTTTAGGCGTCGCCGGTGTCGCAAAATTATTGCGTTTTATTCCACGAGCCGTCATGGTGGGATTCGTCAATGCCTTGGCAATTTTGATTTTTTCGGCACAATTGCCGCAGTTTGAAGGGCAAAACTGGATCATGTATGCGATGGTCGCGGCATCTCTTGCCATTATCCTGATTTTCCCGCGGTTTACGAAAGTGATTCCGGCACCACTCGTCGCGATTACGATCATGACGGTCTTAACGGTTGCCTTTTCGCTGGATACACGGGTCATCGGCGACATGGGACAAATTTCAGCTTCACTTCCAAGTTTCTTCTTGCCAAACGTTCCGTTTTCGCTTGAGACGTTGCAAATCATTTTCCCGTATGCTTTATCACTCGCATTTGTCGGATTGATTGAATCGTTGTTGACGGCACGGATTGTCGATGAGATGACCGGTACGACGTCGGATAAAGCAACCGAATCCCGCGGACAAGGAATCGCCAATATCGTGGCTGGATTCTTTGGCGGAATGCCGGGCTGTGCGATGATCGGTCAATCGGTCATCAATGTTACATCAGGTGGACGCGGTCGACTGTCGACATTTACGGCAGGAGCTTTTCTGATGCTGTTGATGGTGACGATGAACGATTTACTGATGACGATTCCGATGGGGGCACTCGTCGGTGTCATGTTCTTTGTTTCGTATGCGACATTTGACTGGGGATCATTCAAAATGCTGAAAGATTCTCCGAAAAGTGATTCCGCTGTCATGTTGGCCACGGTTCTTGTGACGGTCTTGACGCATGATTTGTCGATGGGCGTACTGGTCGGGATTTTACTCGCCGCGATTCTGTTCGCGTCGAAAATTTCGCGAATTGCTGTCAAACGTCAGGTCGAAGGGACAAACGTCGTCTACTGGATCAACGGTCCGATCTTCTTTGCGTCGACGACAGCGTTCGTCGAACAATTCGATTTGCCGGCAGATAGCGACTTCGAACGGATTACGCTTGATTTCACACAAGCGCATCTGTTTGATGATTCGGCTACGGAAGCGATTGAAACCGTCGTCTTGAAATATCAGGCAGCAGGCCTGCAAGCCGATCTTGTTGCCTTAAATGAAGAATCACAGGCGCTTGTCGACCGGTTAGCCCGTCGCATCGCTTGAAGAAGAACCGTCCGAGATATATTTCGGACGGTTCTTTTTTGCGAAAGCAGACGGCCGGAGAGACTTTTCGGTATACTGGAAAAAAAGGGGGAATAGTCATGAAATGGTTTCGGTTTGAGCAAGAAGGAGAGTCACGGATTGGGGTTGAGGAAGCAGGTTACCGGTATGACGTGACGGCGCAGGTTTATACGGATTCGTTGCTTGAAGTCATCGCACGGGGATTCGAGATGGATCTAGATTTGGATGTCGCACCACGGCTGAACGACGGCATCCGGTTACTGGCACCCTACATACCGCCGCGTAATGTGATCTGTGTCGGGAAGAACTATGCCGATCACATCAAGGAGATGGATACGGCAGGGGCTGGAAAGTTCGTTTTGTTCACGAAAGCGCCGAGTTCAATCGTCGGTCCGTTTGAAGCAATCGAGCGGCATACGGATTTAACCGAGCAACTTGATTATGAAGGCGAGCTTGCAATCATCATCGGGACATCCGGTCGTGACTTGACGCCGGAAAATGCGCTGGATCACGTCTTCGGTTACAGTATCGTCAATGATGTGACGGCACGTGACTTGCAAAAAGAGCATGTCCAGTTCTTCCGCGGTAAATCACTTGATGGTTTTTGTCCGTTCGGTCCAGTCATCGTAACGGAAGACAGCTTTGATCCGGCAGATGTACTGGTTGAGACCCGCGTCAATGGTCAACTGCGGCAATCGGGTTCGACGAAGCTGATGTTACGGGATGTCGTGACGATTTTAACGGAAGTCTCCCACGGAATGACACTTGAAGCAGGGGATATCATCGCAACAGGCACACCGGCCGGCGTCGGGCACGGTATGAAACCGCCGACATATCTTCAGGACGGAGATGTCGTGGATGTTTCGATTGAAGGAATCGGCCATCTGCAAAATCACGTTAAAGCATAAAATTCAATATCAGATGACCGTATTGTTTAAAACCGCTCAGAGAATGAGCGGTTTTTTTGTGGAAACGGTCATGATATGACTGATTTTGATGTATAATAGATGTATAACAGGATGTTATTGTCGAATAAAGTCGTATTTTGAAGGTTTTTTAACGAAAAACATAAAAAAATGAATGATTTTGATTGATTTTTTAATGTAAACGCTTTATATTAAGGATGTGGAGGGAAACTCATGTTAACGAAAAAACGCCATCAACTGATTCTCGAGCTGCTCGCTCGGGAAGAAGTCGTCAAAATGCAAACCATTGTGGATCAGACGGGAGCCAGTGAATCAACGATTCGCCGGGACTTATCACAACTCGAATCAGCCGGTCATTTACGGCGGGTTCACGGCGGGGCGACAGCCAACCATATGCAGATTGATGAACCGAGTTATTTCGAGAAAAGTGACCGTTTCGTCGAAGAGAAGGACCGGATCGCGAAAGCTGCGGCCGATTTGATCGAAGACGGGATGTATGTGTATCTCGATGCAGGAACGACGACACTAGCCATCGTTCCTTACCTCGAACAAAAGGCGATTACAGTCGTGACGAACAGTCTTCCTCTAGCGAATACGTTACTCTATCACCGTATCCCGACGTTCGTCGTCGGAGGGCAACTCAAGCATTCGACCCAGGCACTCGTTGGGTATAATGCACGTGAAGGAATGTTGATTTACCATTTTGATGTCGCTTTCCTTGGGATGAACGGTGTTCATCCGAATCAAGGTTTTACGACACCAGATCCGGAAGAGGCACTCGTTAAGAAGACCGCGATTGAGTTAGCGAAAAAGTCTTATGTGTTAGTTGATGAGACGAAATTAGATGAAATCAGTTTTAGCCGGGTCGCGTCACTACGCGCGGCAACGATCATTACGATGACATCAAGCGAACAAGAAGCGAAATACAGTCAATATACAGAGGTGGTGAACGCGAAATGATTTATACACTAACACTCAACCCATCGATCGACTATTACGTCACGTTGCCCGTATTTGAGGCCGGACAAGTCAATCGTGTGGAACAAGCGGAAAAAGTAGCAGGCGGGAAAGGAATCAATGTCTCGTTAGTCTTAAGAAATTACGACGTCGAGACGGAAGCTCTTGGATTTTTAGGTGGCAGTACGGGGCAATTCATTCGTGACGAACTGGAAAAGCAAGGCGTCTTGACAGCCTTCACACCGATTGCCGACGAAACGCGGATCAACGTTAAGATCCGTGCCGATCAGGAATCAGAACTCAACGCAGCAGGCCCTAAAATCAAGGATGAAGAGTTACAGGCACTACTGGCAGCGTTCGAAACGATGCAGACAGGTGACATCGTCGTCTTCGCCGGCAGTATTCCAAGCAGTCTGCCACAAGATTTGTACCGGAAGATTGCGCAAGTCCTGACGGAACGGGGCGTTAAGTTCGCCGTCGATACGACGAAAGAAGCAATGCTTGAAGTGTTGCCGCTCGGTCCGTTCATGATTAAGCCGAACCACCACGAACTGGGCGAAATCTTTGATGTCGACATCACGTCAAAAGAAATAGCTGTCCCGTACGCCCAACAACTCGTTGAGCGCGGCGCGGAAAATGTCATCATCTCCTTCGCAGGGGACGGAGCCTTACTCGTCAATAAGCAGGGTGCCTTCACGGCGAACACACCAGCCGGTAAGCTGATCAACTCAGTCGGTGCCGGAGATTCACTTGTCGCAGGATTCGTCGCCAGTTACGCCCTCGGGCGACCGCCGGAAGAAGCATTCCGTTACGCGGTCACGACAGGCAGTGCTTCCGCTTACTCGTTTGGTTTATGTACAAAAGAAGATATTGACCGTTTATTGACCGATGTCCAAGTCGTTGAACTCATTCAATCCTAAAAGGAGTGACAAACTCATGAAAATTACAGACCTGTTAACACGTGATACGATCCAACTCGATTTACGTTCGTCGAACAAAGCAGCCGTCATCGATGAATTGGTGGATGTACTCGATCGTGCCGGAAAATTAAATGACCGCTCGGCTTACCGCGAAGCCATCTTGGCGCGGGAAGCGCAAAGTACGACTGGACTCGGCGAAGGAATTGCGATTCCGCATGCGAAAACGGCAGCCGTCAAATCACCGGCTATCGCCTTCGGACGTTCGACAGGCATCGATTACGAAGCACTCGACGGACAACCAAGCCGTTTGTTCTTCATGATTGCAGCCGGCGAAAATGCCGATAACGCCCACCTTGAAACGTTATCCAAACTGTCGGTGTATCTGATGGACATGAAGTTCCGCGATACGATTCTCTCGGCTCGTTCGGAAGATGAAGTGATTGCTGCGATCGAAGCGAAAGAACGGGAAGAAGAAGGTCCAGTCGATGTCTCGTCTTCAAACGTCGCACAGGACGCACCATACATTCTTGCTGTCACAGCTTGTCCGACCGGCATTGCCCACACGTATATGGCGGCAGATGCGCTCCGTCAAAAAGCGGAAGAAATGGGTGTACGGATCAAAGTTGAGACAAACGGTTCGACCGGCGTCAAAAACGGTCTGACAAGTCAAGATATTCAAGAAGCGACAGCGATCATCGTCGCTGCGGATAAAGCTGTCGAAATGGACCGCTTCAACGGGAAACACGTTGTTGAAGTTCCGGTCGCTCAAGGAATCCGTAAACCAAAAGAATTGATTGACCGTGCCGTCAAACAGGATGCACCGGTTTATAAAGGTAGTGGATCAAGCGACAGCTCAAAACCAGCACGTGGTGGTTTCTATAAACACTTGATGAGCGGGGTTTCCGCGATGTTACCACTCGTCGTTGCCGGTGGACTCTTAATCGCAATCAGCTTTTTCTGGGGCATTAACTCAGCGAATCCTGAAGATCCTTCATACAACGAATTTGCCGCTCAATTGATGTCGATTGGTAAAGCAGCCTTTGGTCTCTTGATTCCGATTCTTGCCGGATTCATCGCGATGTCGATCGCCGATAAACCAGGTCTCGCACCAGGTTTGATTGCCGGATTCCTCGCAAGTCAAGGAAATGCCGGATTCCTCGGTGGACTGATCGCCGGTTTCCTTGCCGGTTACGTTGTTCTCTTACTCGTCAAAGTCTTGCAAGGTCTTCCGAAAGCTCTTGAAGGTATCAAGCCGGTCTTGCTTTACCCGCTGTTCGGTTCATTCATCACAGGTATGATCATGTTGCTTGTCATCAACGAACCAATCGCTGCTTTCATGACATGGTTAACAGATTCACTTAACGGTCTCAGTGGCGGTAACGCCATCCTGCTCGGTATGCTCGTCGCAGCGATGATGGCAATCGATATGGGTGGTCCAATCAACAAAACAGCTTACGTCTTCGGAACAGCTGCTTTAACAGCAGGAAACACGGAAGTCATGGCAGCCGTCATGGCTGGTGGTATGGTTCCACCGCTTCTCGTAGCATTCTCGTCTACGTTGTTCGCACATAAGAAATTTACACCACAAGAACGCGAAGCCGGTATCGCCGCTTACGCAATGGGCGCGTCATTCGTCACAGAAGGTGCGATTCCATTTGCAGCAGCAGATCCACTTCGTGTCATCCCGTCAAGCGTCATCGGTTCAGCAATCGCCGGTGCGTTGACAATCGTCTTCGGTGTGTTGCTTCCGGCACCACACGGCGGTGTGTTCGTCTTCCCATTACTTGACGGACCATCAGGCACATTAATGGCAGTACTCAGCTACGCAGGTGCGATCTTAATCGGATCACTCGTCGGAGCCGCGATCCTCTCGATCTTGAAAAAACCGCTCGTCGATCAAGAAGTCGCGAAAAAAGAAATGACTTCTGGTACAGGAACAAAAGCTTCGTAAGCATAAAAGATTCGATAAAATCACTCCAAGAAGTCTTGGAGTGATTTTTTAATTGCGTTTTTCGGGTATTAGAGCAAGAATAGGGGGCGTATCCCCACTATAAAAGGAGGTTTGTATATGGGCGGTCAGTCTTTACAAATCGGACCACGTACCATCAAGACCGGACTTGCGGTCATTTTGGCGCTGATTATCAGTAACCTGTTTAATCTAAGCCCAATCCTACCTGCGATTTCAGCAGCTACAACGTTATTACCGTCCGTGTATCAGACATGGAAACAATTCCTCGAGGAAGCAGAAGCCAACCTGATCGGAGCCTTCCTGACGCTTGTCTCGTTATGGATTCTAGGTGACAACCCGGCTAATCCACTGGCGATCGGAATCGTCATCATGGCCGCCATCTCGATTTTGCTGGCATTTGGTTTCGGCCGGACGATTCCCCATGTCGTGTTAATGATCATCGTCATCCTGGAAAGTGTCGAAGGGGCGACGGATCCATTGTGGCAAATCGTCCTGATCCGTTATTTACTCGTCATGCTCGGGATCGGTTGTGCCCTCGGTGTCAATGCGCTGATTTTCCCACCGCGTTACGGGAATGTCTATTATCAGAAAGCATCGAAGCTGTTCGAGAAGCTGCTCGTCGTGACCCGGGCAATTGCCTTTGAAGGGAAAGTCACACCTTACCGGTCAGCCATCGACAAAATGAGCCGTTCGATGCTCGAAACGAAGACGTTGTTTAATCTGCACCGGGAAGAAATTCGCGGATCCCGGCAACGGCATGTCTCGTTACTGCGTAACCTGATTATTCTGCAACATATGCAGTCGTGTTTAGAACGGGGTGTCGCGACGGCAGAACGTTTCCGGGAGCGGGAAAAGGCACTGAATTCGATTGCTGATGATTTGCGGAGTGAGCTGTTCTATCATCTGATGCACATTGCCCAGCGTCAGGAAAAGGTCTTGTTGACGTATGATCTGTTACTGACGGAAGAACCGCTCGCGATGGAAGATCTCGTCAAAGAAAACATTGCCTTCGTCAAACACTCGTTCCTTGACCGGGATGAACTGGAAGAAGAAATCATCATGGAAATCCTGCCGATCGTCGTCGCGATGAACGAGTGGATTCAGGAACTGGAATTGTTTGAAAAACGGCTGAACGGGGCGCTTCGCCGCCATGTGACGTCGCTGTCGATCGAACAAAAATCAGTCCGTGATAAAACATTTAATCGCTTTAAACGAAAAAAAGCGATTGACGAAAGTCAGAAGTAAGCGTATAGTCCTTCTTAACAGCACTTTAGTTGCTAAAAGCATAACAGCATAACAGAACAAAAGAAGTTGGACGAAGACGAAACCGAAGTAGAAACAATCTCCCTGTTTCAGAGAGCACGTGGCGCTGCGAACGTGTACACAGATTGAATCGAATTACAGTTTCCGAGTCTCTTGCTATGCAAGCGGAGAAAACCGTTATCCCGTAATGAAGCGATCTATGTCTACGTAGATTATCAGGGTGGTACCGCGGCCTTTTGTCGTCCCTGTCGAACATCTTTGTTCGGCAGGGACTTTTTGTTGTTCATCTACTTTCAAGGGGGAAATTCATATGTCTACACCAATCATTCCAAGTCACTTACAACCACACGTCGCACCGCAGCACTACGACGATTACACGCCGACGGATCATGCGGTCTGGCGTTACGTCATGCGACTGAATTTAAATACCTTACAAGATACGGCACATCCGGCATACCTTGAAGGGTTGGCTGCATCCGGCATCAGTCCGGAACGGATTCCGGATGTCCGCGATATGACGGCGAACTTAAGCCGCGGCGGATGGGGAACGGTTGCCGTTGACGGCTTGATTCCCGGCGTTGCGTTCTTTGACTTCCAAGGTCACGGTCTGTTGCCGATCGCAACCGATATCCGAAAAGTCGATAACATCCTCTACACACCGGCACCGGATATCTTGCACGAGGCGGCAGGTCACGCGCCGATCTTGATGAATCCGACGTACGCGGAATTCGTTCGCCGGTTTGGTGAAATCGGGGCACATGCCTTTAACCATAAAGCCGAGCATGATGTCTTCAAGGCACTGAAGAAACTAACGATCGTCAAAGAAAGTCCGTTCTCGACACCGGCAGACATAGAGCAGGCGGAAGTCGCACTTGCTGAAACCCGGACCCATGTGACTGGTATTTCCGAAGCAAATGAAATTTCACGTCTGTTTTGGTGGACGGTTGAGTTTGGTCTGATTGGCGATATCAACAATCCACAAATCTACGGAGCCGGTCTTCTGTCATCGGTCGGCGAAAGCCGGCACTGTTTGACGGACGCTGTCACAAAACATCCGTTTTCACTTGCGAAAGCACTGGCGACGAAACATGACGTCACGAGCATGCAAAAAGAACTGTTTGTCTGCGAATCATTCGAACAGCTTCGGGAAGCCCTGGAAGAGTTCGCGCAGACGATGTCATACGTCCGCGGCGGCATCCACGGATTAACGAAAGCCGTCGAGTCAGGCAACCTTTCGACGCTTGTCTTTGACAGTGGCATCTCGCTCGTCGGTGTACCGGCAACACAGGAAATCCATGAATCTCTGCACCTCGTCAAGCTGACCGGTCCGACGGCGCTTGCTGCGAAAGGTGAAGTCATGACAGGTCAAGGGCTGGCCGATCATCCGGAAGGCTTTACACTTCTTCACGGACCGGAGTTGAACGAAGTCTTGCTCCAGGTCAAAGTCGGGGAAGAGCTGGACTGGACAGAAGGTGCAGTTCACGTCACAGGACAGATTTCAGCGATTCAAAACGTCAACGGACATCGGGCACTCGTCGTCTTGGAAGACGCTCAATTAACGAACGACGGTCAAACGACGGCAATGGACCGGATGGAACTGGTAGTCGGAGACATCACATCCGCCTTCCCGGGAACAGAAGTCGAAGCGTTAAAACCGATTCCGGAGACGGTTGAGTTCGAACGAATCGAACGTCCGTTGACAGCGGCTGATCCGATTTTTGAAGCGGTTCGGGAAATGCGTGAAGGACGGGCCGACCGTCAACTGTTGCCACAACTGATTGACCGGACGTTGACTCAATTACCGGATGCCTGGTTGTTGCGTCTTGAATTACTTGAATTGGCAGATGAAGTCGATCAGCCTCGGTTGATTGCCGATCTTGACCGTCTGAAGCAGACGTCGGTCGAACGGGAAGAGTTGATCAGTCGCGGCGTGCGGCTGCTTGACCATGTGCGGTAAGCCAAGCATCGAGAAATCTCCTGAAACCTGTTAAAATGGAAACCGTGTGAAAGTGAAACGGAACAGGGGAGTGATCGATATGAAACAACCGGACTATTATCAGGACGTCAAACAATTCCATCAGACGTTCCGTCACCCGGGGGCGGACCAACCAACAGCAATTCCACTCGAGCGTGGTGTCAAACGGGCAACCTGGACAGCGGAAGAAGCAGTCGTTGAGTTTCTGCATCAGTCGTCGCAGGACGAAACCGAGTTTTTGGCAGCGATCGAGACGTTTAAGACAGGACTTGATCAGGCGGTTCAAAAATCATTGAAAGAAACCTATCCGACGACGGAAGTTGAACGGTTGGTTGGTCAAGGCGATGCCTTAACGGATGCTCTGTACTTCATCATGGGCAGTTTCGTTGAAGCGGGACTTGAACCCGGTCCATTGTTTGAAATCGTCCAACAGGCAAACATGGCGAAACTCGGTCCGGACGGTCAACCGATCTTCCGGGAATCGGATCAAAAGGTCATGAAACCGGAAGGCTGGTTGCCGCCGGAACCGCAATTAGAAGCGGAAGTACTGCGTCAAATGAAAGAAAAAGCCTGAAAAAAAAAGGAAGTAAGCCGCATCTGCGGTTTACTTCCTTTTTGTTAGACCTGATAACGGGATAACGACAGTTTCCCGGGACGCTCAAAGACGACGCCTTCCGCCTCGAGTGCCAATTGCTGTTCGTCACCGTCGAGTGAAATCTCACCTTTGGCATTTAACACGCGGTGCCACGGTAAGTGTTCCGTCCGGCTGAGGCTGTGAAGAATCCGAGCCACTTGTCGTGCGGCCCGCGGGTTTCCGGCAAGCCGTGCGACTTGACTGTACGTCATGACGCGTCCTGCCGGAATCGAACGAATGACATCAACGACTTCTTGTGTGAACGGAATCAAGGCGTTTCGTTGGTCGAGACGACATACTGTTGGATGTTGTCGTCTTCGTCGAATCCAATCGTGACATCAATAATTCCTTGTTGCAGACGGATTTTCAGTTCGAGGCGGTCTTTAATGTCATCCGCTTGCGCAATCGTCAACGCCGGATCGACTTCAATCTCGACTTCGACATGGAAATGATCGCCTTCCTTGATGACTTCGAGCTTGCTGATGTCGCGAACGTCGGCATCTTTCATGATGAGACCGCCGAGCCGTGCTGCCATCGTCTCATCGGCTTCACCGAGGGCTCCGGCTGCATTTTGTAAAAAGACATTGCCGACGACATAAAACATCATCAGTCCGATGATAATCGACGCAATCCCTTCCGCCTGATGGAACGGTGTCAGGTGCGAAATGATGACGGCAATCATCGCGACGAGACCACCGGCCGTTGCGACTAAGTCCTCTAGGAAGACAAGGCGTGTCGCCGGTTTTGCCTGCTTTAAGGCACGGAAGCTGTCAAGAATCAGTTTCGGACCTTTTGTCGTGATGCGGGCATCATGTGCGATTTCCTGCATCGCTTTATAAAAGACACCACTTTCTAGGACAACACCGACCAATAAGACGGACAAAGTAATCCAAAAACCGGTTGATTCGGTTGGTTGAATGATGTGGGCAATCCCTTCATGAATCGTTTCATAGGCCATGATGCCGACGAATAAAATCGCACCGAGCAACACGAGGTTGACAAGACGACCAAATCCGTTCGGGAATCGTTTTGTTGGTGCCTTTTTACTGAGGGCGGATCCGATGAAGACGAAAAATTGGTTGGCGGCATCGCCGAACGTGTGCATCATCTCGGCGAACATCGCGACGTTTCCCGTTAAGACATAAGCAACTGCTTTGATGACGGCAATGATCGAGTTAACGATGCCAGCGGTCAAGGCGGAACGGTTACCGCGTTTTAATAATGTAATGAATTCTCCCATAATGCGTCTCCTTTAGCTAACAAACTTGATTACTAATAGTAGTATGTTACACCAGATGGTCCCGTTAAAACCAATTCGAACAAAAAAAGACCAAATCGTCGAAAGACGATTTGGTCTAAAAGAGACTTACGTTAAATCTACTTTTTTGTTGATTTCGTTTGAGTCATCGTTGCCGACTGCTTTTTTCAACAGTTGTTTGACGGATTTTGTTGTATTTCCAGTTTCCCAATATTCAGCGCCTTCCGTGTTGACCTTGATCAAGACGACTTTTGGATCTTCGTATGTCGTACCGAGGTACGCTTCATAACGTGGGCTCCACAGTTCTTTTTTACGGGCCACGTCTTCGACGAATTCCGCTTTCCCGCGAATCGAGACATATGATTTGTCGACATACGCGACGTTGACGTTCGGATTTTTAAGAATTTCGTTATATTTGCCTGTTTCTTTTGATGTAAGGAACCAGAGATCGCCATCGAACTCGATATCCTGAGTTTGCATTGGACGTGAGACAAGACCTTCATCAGAGACGGTCGTCAGCATCGCCGTTTCGATTTTATCGATTAATTTTTTGACCGTTTCGACAGCTTCTTGGTTTGATGTATGATTCGTTGACATGAAAAACACCTCATCCTTTAAGTTTTTGTTGCGGCTACTTTAAGAATGTTCCCTGAATTTCAAATTGAAAACGTCGCCATCCGGTAAACAGGCAGTTTTATTGCATTCGATTATCCGACAGGCGTACAGTTTAAGCATGAAGTCAACATCATAGGGAGAGATTATAGATGAAATTAAGTATTTTAGACCAGTCGCCGGTCTCAAAAGGACAGACGCCATCAGAAGCTTTACATGAAACGGTTGAACTTGCGAAGATTGCCGATGAACTCGGTTATACGCGGTTATGGGTATCGGAACATCACTTTGCGAAAACACTTGCCGGATCAAGCCCGGAAGTTCTGATCGCCTACATGGCTGCCGTTACGAAACAGATCCGTCTCGGTTCAGGTGGCGTCATGCTACCGCATTACAGCCCGTATAAAGTCGCCGAGAACTTCCGTGTCCTCGAAGGTCTTGCACCGAACCGGATTGATTTGGGACTCGGTCGGGCACCGGGCGGCATGCCGCTCGCAACCCGCGCACTCCAGGAAGGGTCGTCACCGCGGTTCGGTGGAGCCGACTACGGCGCACAACTCGATGATCTCGTCGATTATTTAAAAGACGGGGCACCGGCTGATCACCGGTTTGCAGGACTCGTCGCAACACCGGAAGTCGATACGACACCAGAAGCCTGGTTGCTCGGATCAAGCGGCGGCAGTGCCTTGAATGCCGCGCAACGCGGATTCGGATTCGCCTTTGCCCACTTCATCAACGGACAAGGCGGGCAGGAAGTGATGGATTACTACCGTCATAACTTCATGGCGACGTCGTTCAACGCGACACCGCAAACACTTGTCTCAATTTTCGTAACGTGTGCCGAAACGACGGAAGAAGCGGAAAGATTGGCTTCAAGTCTTGATTTGTCTTTGCTCCTGCTTGAGAAAGGTGTCTCGTCAACAGGCACACCGACTCCGGAGGAAGCAGCCGCTTACCAGTACTCGTTCCAGGACCAGTTCCGGATTGCCGAAAACCGGAAACGGATGATTGTCGGAAACCCGGAAGATGTGGCGCGTCAGCTACAAAATCTCGCCGACTCTTACGGAACGGATGAAGTGATGATTGCTTCGATGATTGCCGACAAGGACGCGAAACAACAATCGCTCCGTCTGATTATGGACGCAGTCAAAGCAACGGTTTAATGAATGAAGAACGTTCATCTCAGCTCGCTGGGGTGGACGTTTTTTCATGCCCGGGAAGAGATGCCTTCGTAAAGCCTTCCGTCCGGACGTCGTGGCGCAAGTGGAAGAATCCGACACCAACCGTTACGAGTAAACCAAACGAACTGATAGCGAGAATCAGAGTGAGTGAAACGTAATCACTTAAGAAGCCGAATAACAGCATACCGAGTGGAATGATGCCCATCGCAAGGGATTCCATGACGCCGATGACCCGCCCTAAGTATGCAGGGTCTGTTTGACGTTGGACGAGCAGTTGAATTGGAATATTTGCCCGGAGGAGAATGAATCCGACGATGAAAGAAAAAACGAAAAAGTAACCGAATATCCAGTTTGATGGGATGACGTCGAGTAACGGTAAGACAGGTGAAAGAAACAACATGCCGACTAAAGCAATTGACTGAAACAATGTCATCAACGGACGCTTGATTGTGAAGCTGGGAAGAGCAAGCATCAGGGAGCTGAGCAACAGGCCGGCACCTAAAGCCGCTTCAATCGTTCCGAATTGGAAAGCGGTGAAGCTAAGGCGGTCGAGCAGGATAATCGGATAGATGACTTCCAAGGCAATGAAAAAGAAATTCAAGACAAGTGCCATCAAGATGAGTGTCGTCAGGACACGTTGCTTGAATAAATAGCTGTAGCCTGACTGAAAGTCTGTCCAAAATGAAGGTGAGCTTTCTTCACGGGCAGAAGGGATGATTCGAAATGTCAGGCTGGCGTTCCAAATCGCGGCTAAGGCGAATAACGTGAGTGGCAAGAGAGCAAAAAGATGGATTGGCGCAAAAGCCAACAGGAAACCGGCAAGCATCGGAGCAACAATTGAGGAAAGGGAACTGATACTTGAAATGAGGGAATTACCACGCTGTAATTCCGCATCATCGATCAGGCGCGTCAATGAACTCATCAAGGTGACGGAAAGAAATGTCGACAGAGCAGTCAAAAGGGCGCTGACAATCATGTAATGAATCGTATGGACAGGAAAAAAGGTCGCGTAACTTGCAAATACGGTGAGTATGAAGGCACTCGATGCCTCAGTCGTGACGATGATTTTTTTCCGGTTCCAGCGATCAGACAGAACACCGGCAACGGGGGATAACAGAATCCGCGGCAGTGTCCCGGCGAGTAAAACAAGTGCGAACTGAAGCCCGGACGACGTTTCCCGTAACACGGTCAGACCGGCGATAAATGTAAACAGACTGGCGGCAAATAACGAACAAAACTTACCGAACAGCAACCGTTGTAAATTTTTCGACATCATAATTCCTCCTTTTTGTTCAATTAAATTGAACTTTCCTTTATACTAGAGGAACAGGGAATGAATGTAAATACGAAAGTTAAATTTAATTGAACTTATTTGATATGTGAGGTGCCACCGATGCTTGGACAACGCATTAAAAGTGTACGGAAAGCAAAAAAAATGACGCAGTCTGATGTCGCAGACGGCATCATGACGAAGTCGATGCTCAGTATGATCGAGAACGAAAAGGCGACACCGTCCTTACCGGCGTTACAATCGATTGCCAAACGTCTGAATGTCTCCATCGACGAGTTATTGATTGATCCGCGTGCCGTCGAAATGAAGCAAATGATTGAAAAAATCAATTCGGCTGCAAGCGGTTATTATGCGGAAGGACAGATTGTGACGATGCTTGAGCCGTATTTAGAACCCGCCATCCATTCTTACTGGCAAGGACAAATTTATTACGAGTACGGAAGTGCATTACGTTTTTCCGATACGGAAAAAGGCTTATATTACTTCGATCTGGCAGAAGACGTATTTAAACAGCTCGGATTGCGGGATGAACAGATTAAAGTACAGATTTCAAAAGTGTATTTTTTATTTTTCCTACGCCGCTACGAAGAAGCGTACCGAAAGATTGACGGGATGATGATTTTTCAAGATGTCCCGCTTGCGCATGAAACGTTTCTTGACTATCAAATGTTACAGGCGATTCGTGTCAGTGTGATTAACGATAATTGGAGTCAGTCGATCGTTTTCTTACGGGAAGGGATCCGCTATATGCGGGAGAAGGGTGTCTACAGTGATGTCAGTAACTACCACCGGCTGCTTGCCCTATTTTTAAGTTTGGAAGAGGACTATGAAGCAGCAGAATTTGAACTCGAAAAATTACGGCATTTCTTTTTGTTCACGGAAGCAACGGCACTTGATCAAATCCTTGTCGACTTGACGAAAGGATCAATCGCCGTCCACCGTGAGGATTACGTCGGAATTCGTGAGGCACGTGAACGGCTGATCGAAGTCGAGATTGAAGCCTGTCTTCATTACATCGGATATTTCGAAGTCTATCTTTGTTTGTGGAATGATTCAAAAGAGACACTCACATTTGATCTGCAGAGCGCCGTTTCGAAAATTTGGAGGAATGCGCACTTATGGCGGGCCGGTGGTGAGTATGATCACGCGATGATGTTATATGCGCTCGCGTTTGCGATGCGGGCCGGAGTTGGATTAGACCGTCAAGCAGAAGTGGAAGAATTGACAAAACAATTATCACCTGGTCATTTCAAACAAAAAATTGAGCATACCTTAGCGGAATTAACGTAAAAAAACAGGACCAATCGGGATATCACCCAGTTGGTCCTGTTGGATTAAAGTGCTTTAAAACCAAGTAATTTTTGTGTCCAGTAACGCTCAGACAGGCGACTGATCCCGAGTGACGGTGTGTTGGCATGAATGAACTGATCGTTGTTCAACATGATGCCAATGTGCGTCGGACCGGCTGCATACGTATTTTCGAAGAAAATAATGTCGCCGCGGACCGGTTGACGTAATTTCGATAACTTTTGACCGAGGTAGCCGTCATTGTTCCAATAGCCGTTAACATTCGTCCGGCCCACTTTGTAGCCGGCCGTATTCAGCGCATAGTTGATGAAACCGGAGCAATCGAATCCACCGTTGACAGGGCTGCTTGAACCCCAAACGTACGGCGTGCCGAGATATTGTTGACCGATGGCGATGGCTTTTTCCATGATACCTGATGCCGGAATCGTCGTCGTTGGCGGCGTGACCGGTGGTGTTACCGGAGCTGTGACGGAGCCGGTCGTAATGTAGCTCTTCGCAACGTAGTAATAAGCGGTCCCGATTTTAATCTGGTACCAACCAGCAGACGTTCCTGTTGTTTCACCAGAAACCTGAACAGTGGATCCGTGTGCGAGTTGTGTAAAGACGGTCGATGCCGTCGATGGAGCGGTCCGGACATTTAAGCCGGTCGGCGCATCGACTTTATACGTTTTCGACTGGTCGACCGGTGTGACCGAAACACCCGGTGTCGAAGGGGGCGGCGGTGGTGTATCCTTAGCCGTCGCTGAGACATAACTCGAAGCGACATAGAGGTCTTTTCCATCGAGCTGGATTTGATACCATTTATCAAGCGATCCCGTTACTTTTAAGACAGTTTTATGCGGTAACGTCTTGTAAATCTTACCTGTCGTTGAAGCCGACAGACGGGCATTCAACCCTTCTTTTGCGTTGACTTCATATTGTTTTGACGAATCGACAGCTTTGACGGCAGTGGAGACAGGTGGTGTCACCGGTGTCGTGACCGGAGGTTTTGATCCTGTCGTCACCGTCGATGTTTTAGCGGTGACCAGCGTCGTATGGACATAAGCGGATTTGTTTTTATAATTGATTTCGTACCATTCATCGGTTTTCTTTTTAACGGAAAGACTGACGTTTTTCGCCAGTTTACCAAGCGATTTCGAAGTGGTCGTTGCTTTCTCACGCACATTGACGGACGAGGTATTCGTTATGTAGGTCGTTGTTGTCGGTGCTTTTACTGGAACGGTCTTGACGTAAGCGGCAGTGATGAAAGCTTTTTTGGATTGATGACGAATCTCGTACCAGGATCCGGTCTTCTTGACTGCGGTGACGGTTGTTCCTTTTTTTAGGGTGGTAATGACTGGAGCGGAAGTAGTGGCAGCAGTCCGGATGTTGACGTTGTCTGTCAAGATGAGTGTCGTTGATGCGGCTTCGACGCCGGTAGCTGAGCTGATCAGCGCAAGTGTCGTCAAAGTGAGAAAAGTCTTTTTCACGTAGTGTGGCTCCCTTCCGAATGATGAATCTAGTTCGATCATGAATCGAATCGTTGTTACCATTTTGTCATAAGAGTTCGGGGATTTACCTGTTTTTAAAATATATTTTTTGAGAAAGAAATTCGAACTATTTTCAAAAAAAGAAGCAGGATTTGTAAACGAGAATTATTTTCAGTAATCCTGTACACTAAAGATAATTTGAGAGGAGGACTCGCATGTTAAAACGGTTTTATCACTATTACATACCGCATAAACGGTTGTTTTGGCTTGATTTTTCATCCGCCTTGTTCGTTGGACTGCTTGAGCTGGCCTTTCCGCTTGCCGTCAAATGGTTCATCGATTCGTTGCTACCAGAAGGGGAGTTGAACTGGATTATTTTAGTTAGTGTCGGATTACTCGGCTTGTATGTCATCAGCACGCTGATGCAGTTCGTCGTCAACTACTTTGGGCATAAGCTCGGGATCAACATCGAGACGGATATGCGGCGTCAATTGTTTGGTCACGTCCAAAAGCAATCATTCCGTTTTTTTGACAACACTAAAACGGGACATATCATGAGCCGGATCACGAATGATTTGTTTGACATCGGTGAACTGGCTCACCATGGTCCGGAAGATGCCTTTATTGCCGTCATGACATTACTCGGTGCCTTCTCGATCATGATGACGATCAATGTGCCGCTTGCACTGGTTACGATTATTGCCGTTCCCTTCCTGATCTGGTTGATCAGCTATGCCAATGTCCGGATGAACCGGTCATGGGACCGGATGTACGGTAACATTGCCGAAGTCAACTCCCGGGTCGAGGACAGTGTGTCCGGAATCCGTGTCGTCCAATCCTTTACGAATGAAGCCCATGAGGTGGCGCGGTTCGAAAAAGACAATGCGACGTTCCGGCAGTCGAAGATCAATGCCTACAAAGTCATGAGTACGAGTTTGTCCGGGATTTATCTGACGACACGTCTGATGACGCTCGCTGTCCTCGTCGTCGGAGCTTATCTCAGCTATACAAAAAAACTCAGTTATGGCGAACTCGTCGGTTTTATTCTCTATATGAACATCTTATTGAAACCGATTGATAAGATTACAGCACTCTTGGAACTGTATCCGAAAGGAATGGCGGGCTTCAAACGTTTTCTAGAAATGATTGATCATGATGAAGAACTGAAGGATGCTCCGGACGCCATTCACGTCTCGACGTTACGCGGCGCGATTCGGTTTGATGACGTCAGCTTCGGTTATGAAGCGGATCGTTTGATCTTAAAAGACATCAGTCTGTCGGTCGAACCAGGACAGACAATTGCTTTCGTTGGTACATCGGGTGCCGGGAAAACGACGATTTGTTCATTGATTCCGAGGTTTTATGATGTCACGGACGGTGCGATTACGATTGACGGCATCGACATCCGTCAGATGACAAAGTCGTCGCTGCGGCAACAGATCGGCATCGTTCAACAGGATGTCTTCCTGTTTTCTGGTACGATTGCTGATAATATCGCCTACGGGAATTTGACGGCAAGTCGGACTGACATCGTCGAGGCGGCAGAACGGGCGCATCTTGGACAGATGATTGCTGATTTACCGGACGGATACGATACCGAAATCGGTGAGCGGGGATTAAAGCTGTCCGGTGGACAAAAACAACGGTTGGCCATCGCCCGGATGTTCTTGAAAAATCCGCCGATTCTGATTCTTGATGAAGCAACGTCGGCCCTCGATACCGAGACGGAAGCCATCATTCAGGAATCGCTTGCTGAATTATCGAAAAATCGGACGACACTGATCATCGCGCACCGCCTGGCAACGATTCGTCAAGCAGACCGTATTCTGGTCGTTACGAAAGATGGAATCGTCGAAGACGGGACACACGAAGAGTTGGTCGAAAATGGAGGATATTTCTCACGACTCCTTGATCGGCAACGCGTCTGAACAAAACCGGAAGACACATCATCGTCAGGATGATTGCGACTTCCGGTTTTGTTGTTTTCTTTAGCATGTGGAAGAAAGGCGGAATGATTTTACAGGAACCGGGAACATATAAGAGAAGGGAGGACGGGAAGATGTATGGTTTGTTTTGTGAAAACTACGATGAGACGTATTCAACGTTACACGGGGAATCTTCACATGATTTCCACCGCTTTTTTGCCTTGTCATATACGATTCATGATACGGTCTTTGACAAATTCGCTTATGACCGGATGATGCAGATCGTCAAACAAAAGACGACCCGCTTTTCAGCCCTACGCAGCCGGTATACGCCGCTTTTGATCTCCCACATTCAGTTAAACAGTACCGAACCGGAGCGATTGCTCGAACGGGTCATCGAAGCGGAACGTCATATCAAACGACGCTTCATTAAAGAAAAAGCAGTCCGTCCGTTCTTTGCGCTCGGTGAAGTCTTGAATCGCGAACTGGGAATCGACGCCTTTCCGATCGTGGAACAACTTCGACAAACACGTCCTGTCCTCAATCTTGCTAAACAGTATGTGGTGACCTCGACGCTGATGGAGACCAGCCAATTGCCTGACGCTTTCGTCGAAACTGTCGAACAGGCCGAACGATGGCTGGAACGATGGATGAAACCTTCAAGCGAACGTTTGATGACGGCACAAATTTTAGCCGCATCTGGCGAAATCGACAGCCAAAAAAAGCGGATTCAATCCTGGTGCGAAATGATGGAAGAACGGGAGCTCCGAATTTGGGATCGGATCTTCCCATTACTGGCATTACTTGAGACAACCGAGCGGGTCGATATGATTTATGTGACGCGAGTCGTCGACCGGGAGCGGTCCCGGAACCGCTTTTCGGATGAGGTTAATTGGTTGATTGCGTTTCATCTTTTGCTCGCGAAAAACGGTCAAAGTCGTCTGCAGTCGGCCTTACTTATTTTAGCGACGCTCGAGCTGACGAAAAAACCGTGAGAAACAATCAAAACAGATCCCCGGCGAATTCGCCGGGGATCTGTTTTGATATGTCTGATGATTAGTCAAACGTCGTGAAGGTTGCATGTTGTTCCACCGGATACAATTCTTTGCCGGCGACATCGTTTAAGATGAGTTGATTGCGCGAAACAGACATGCCAAGGTTATCAGCTGCCGGACCGTGCGACAGTTCGAGGTTCGTTGTCGCATACAAATGATGATTTGTTGAAACAGTTCGGCTAATCCGGTAGTTGGCATCGACCTTCCATGCCTGCTGTTCGCCTTCAAACTCGATCTCAAGTCGATTGATGAAGCGGGGAAGAGACGGGACGAACCCGGTCGCAGCGACGACAGCACCGGTTGTTGACGTCCGCTGATCATTCAGTTCGGTATGCCGCATGGTGATGGTAAAGTCCGAGTCATATGAAATCTGATTGACTTCCAGATTGGCACGGATTTTTACACGCTGTTGTTCTTCGTTGGATAAATCATATAAATGTTCATAGATGGCTTGCAATGTTTCCGGACTAATCCCGTTTTGTGACCGGGCGAATTTTGTGACTGCTTCTTGTCTGACGGCTAACGGCAGACTGTTAAAATAACGGACGTAACTCGGAGAAAAGATTTCTTCGCCCAGTTTGCCGGTTTCAAGTGTTTCAAAAATCGTCGAACGGGAGATCCATTCGAGTTCAAATGTCTCTTTCCGGTCACTCGTCAGCAGATCGAGGAAGATTTCGGCCGCACTTTGACCAGAACCAACGATACTGACTTTATCCTGTTGCAGGATGGCTTCTTTTTCCATGACGTATTGGGTGTTGTGGATGACTCCTTTGTCAAAGCTCGCCGGAATCGAAGGTTTTGAACCGGTCCCAAGCACGACGTTTCGTGTTTCGTAAGTCGTCCGTTTACCGGTCGCGACTTCTTCGACCAATACTTCATAACTGTCACCTGTATCCTGAATATCGATGACACGGGTAGAAAAATGTAAATCTTCAAGTTGAGTCGAGACCCATTTCAAGTAGGAATTATATTCTTGTCGAGAAATAAGTAATTTTTCATAAAAATAAAACGTATGCAAACGGTTGATGGATCGTAAATAGTTCAGATACGTAAAAGGACTGGTCGGATCGGCCAATGTGACGAGATCGGAAATGAAGCTTGTCTGCATCATCGAATCTTTAATCATCATCCCGGGGTGCCAGGAAAATTGTTCGCTTTCATCAAAAAATAATGTTCGTAAAGGTGTCGGATGAGCCAGAGCACTTAACCCTAGATTCATCGGTCCGATACCTACGCCAATCAAATCATACATAAAAAAAGCCTCCCAATCGATATTGTTATAAAACAATACCCGATATGGGAGGGGGTTGAAACGTATCTTGTCAGTTGTTTACAGTTGGTCCGTTGTCGTTGTTTTTGTCGAGACGTTCAGTTCTTTACCGTCACGGATGATGGTCAAAGTGACATTTCCATCGGATTTAATAAGCGCCGTCTTGATATCGACAAAACTCTTGATTTCTTCATTGTTGATTTTCGTGATGACATCACCAGTTTTTAATTTAGCGGAGGCAGCAGGGCTGTTCGGCTCGACGGACATGACGACGACACCTGTTTTTTGTGATTCCGGCAGTTTAACTTGATCGAGCAGGTAACCGGCAGGGAAGGCTGAGACATCCTGCAATGAGACACCAAGCGTTGGGTGTTTCACTTCACCGTTTGTCTCGAGCTGTTTTAAAATCGGTAAGGCATCATCAATCGGGATGCTGAAGCCGACCCCTTCGACCCCGGTCTCAGCAATCTTCATCGAGTTGATTCCGACCAGTTGTCCTTGTTCATTAATCAAGGCACCACCGGAGTTCCCCGGATTGATGGCGGCATCGGTCTGGATGACCGTTGTATTGAAGTCATCCTGTCCATCCTTGTTCGTATCGACTGGAACGGTCCGGTCGTTTGAGCTGACGATTCCGCGGGTCACGGAGTTTTGGAACTCACCGAGCGGATTCCCGATCGCAAGGACGGTTTGACCGGCTTTCAAATCAGCCGATTTTCCAAGTGTGATGACGGACGGGACATCACTGGCATTGACTTCCAACACTGCTAAATCATACGTTTCGTCACTGCCTAATAATTTGGCACTGAGTGTTTTTCCATTGTTTAACGTGACTTCGAGTTTAGAGGCACCGTCGACGACGTGGTGATTCGTGATGATGTAGGCTTTGCCGTCTGCTTTTTTATAGATGACACCTGAGCCGGAACCCGCTGCTGCTTCTTCCTGACTCATCGAATTACCTGATTGATAGTTCGTGACCGTGACGACAGATTTTTGTGCCGTTGCGACGGCATTCGTCACCGGATCGCTTGTCGTCGTCGAAATTTGTTTTGGCATACCGTTTGAGAGTGGCGTATCGGCGACTTGCTGTTCTTGATCCATCAAAATCGGAAAGGCGACCGTCGCGGTAAGTACAGCACCGATGATGCCTCCGGTAAGTCCCGGTAAGAGTTGTCTTGTTTTTCCTGCCATCGAAATCCATCCCTTCATGTGGTGTTTTTTCTAATATTAATGTATCAGATTTAATCGAACGGAATGAAATTACGGTGGTTTTTCCAAAATGCCTCATCATTCCCCATAATTCGACAACAATCTCAAACAGTTGAGTAGAGCCGGTCAGTTCGGTACACTGAATGTGTTTCGTACTTAAGTAACCGACTTAGTCACAAAGGGAGAGATTCAGATGAAGTATGTACTACGTGTTCTGTACGGTGCCGGTTTATTGTTTGCCGGAATCGGTCATTTCCGGAATGAAAAGGGATTTGTTAAGATTATGCCCGCTTTCATCCCGTTCAAACGTTTTTTCGTCCAAGTGACAGGTGTCATCGAAATCCTGTACGGTTTGATGTTGCTGTCCGGACGGGGCGTTGATTGTGTTCGCAAGACGTTACCGGCGTTTTTATATGCCGTCTTACCGGCGAATATCAACATGGCGGTCAATCCGAAACCGGTTAACGGGAAAACATTACCGGCTTGGGGATTATGGGGTCGTTTGCCGTTACAGTGGGTCTTGATTGCCTTTGCTAAACGCTTGAAATAGAGACGCACGGGATGGAGCACGGACAGAATAAAAGGGTTATCCGGAAGCGGAACAACTGCTTTCGGATAACCCTTTTTGTTATTCAATTAAAAACGTTTTTCGACTGCGAGAATGGCTGCATTAGCAATATCTTCGTATGTCGAGTCGTTCGGGTGGAACTGATCGCTTGAAAGATCACGTTTGACATCACGGACGAGGTTGAACGTATCGATGATTTCGATATCGTATTTCAGACCAAGTGTCCGGGATTTAGCGTTCCAGTCCTGGACGATTGCGTCAAACGCTTTGCCGTTTTCACTGGCGCGGAACGGATTATAGAGTCCGACATAGAAGATGACGGCATCCGGGTTTTCTTCCCGCAAGATGCGGAACGTTTTGGCAAGGTTGGTTTGAGCCGTTGTAATTGTAGCACCTGTCTTTTTGGCATCAAAGTTTGCGACCCCTTCACCACGATTAAACAAATCGTTACCGCCAATCGTCACCGAGATGACTTTTGCTTGGGACAACGTACGACGGACTTCTTTTTGTTTCAATTGTTTTAAGAGATCTTCCGTCCGGGCACCGCTGACGGCAAGATTTTGGAAACGTTCGACGCGGTCATTTTTGACAAGATCGCGACCGACGATGGCGGCATAACTGTTTCCGTTTGAGGCACCGACACCACGTGTCAGGGAGTCACCAAGTGCGACATAGGTACCGCCCTTTTTAACCGGGTCTTCCTTTGTCGGCGTCAAGACAGCCCGTTTCGGGGGATTGACGACATCGCTATAGGCACTGGCAAAACCGTACCCGAAGACTGCCGTTAAAATAAGAGAAACTATTAAAAAAAGTGGCCAAAGATATCGTTTCATGAACCGTTCCTCCTTTTGCTATTACTATGATTGTAGCAAAACTTTTCGAAATGTGCGGTTTTGAAGTGTTCCAATAAGGTAAATCATTCATTATTCCGCTAGAATGGATAGTAAGAGGTGAGAGACGTGAAACCAACTGTAAAATTAGAATCAGTCACAAAAGTCATTGGAAAGAAAACAATCATCGATAATATTTCATTTGAAATCTTCCCCGGTGAAGTATTCGGATTCCTCGGACCCAACGGTGCCGGAAAGACGACGACGATCCGGATGCTTGTTGGTTTAATCAAACCGACATCCGGTAAAATCACCGTCTGCGACTTTGATGTGCGCAAACAATTTGTGCAAGCGATGCAACGAATCGGTTCGATTGTTGAAAACCCGGAGCTCTATAAATATTTAACGGGGCGCGAAAATCTGCAAGTCTTTTCACGGATGTTACCAAACGTCGATGAAGCCCGGATTCAGGAAGTCATCGATTTGGTCGATTTGACAGCACGGGTCGACGATCAAGTCCGGACGTATTCGCTCGGTATGCGTCAGCGTCTCGGGATTGCCCAAGCCTTGCTTGGCCGTCCGGATGTCTTGATTCTTGATGAACCGACGAACGGACTCGATCCAATGGGGATTCGTGATTTACGCCAATTCATCCGGAAGCTGGTTGATGAAACGGGCTTATCAGTCCTTGTCTCAAGTCATATCCTGGCGGAAATCGAGATGCTGGCGGATCGTGTCGCCATCATGAGTTACGGGAAAATCGTCCAGGTCGGAACGGTCAAGGAACTGGTCGAGTCACTTGCACCGGGTGTTGACTGGCGTGTCGATGATGCCTTCAAGGCGAACGAAATCCTGTCGGCGTCTCCTGACGTCCAAGTCTCGGAAATCGTCGACGCGAATACCGTCCATACGTTAATGGACGCCAGCAAGACACCAACGCTCAACAAACAATTGTTTGAAGCGGGCGTCGAAGTGTGGACGATCGAACGGAAAGTCCAGACGCTCGAAGATCTCTTCATCACATTGACAGGAGGAGATCATATTGCGTAATCCGAACATGCTCGGACTGATCCGAAACGAAGTCATGAAGATTGCCTCGAAAAAACGGTTTGCCGTCGTCGCCATCATCTTAGTTGTCCTCGTCTCGATGTTTACGTATGCCCAGTATCGGGACATTCAAGAGCAAATCAAGAAGCAAGGTACACTCGACTGGCGTGTCGAATTGCAACAAGATATCGTCGATACGCAAAACCGTTTGGCCTCAAGCAGCATTCAAGACGAGTTTCGTCAGTTTCTAGAGTTTGACTTAAAACAAAATCAATACTATCTCGATAATGACATCAATCCGAATTATCCGGGGGCACCAACCTTCATCCGGATATTCTTCTCTCAAGGATTGACGCTGATTCTCCCGCTCTTCATCATCGTCATCATGGCGGATATCGTCAGCGGGGAACAAAATGACGGAACGATCAAGACCTTACTGTCCCGTCCCGTCCGCCGCTGGAAAATTTTGATGGCGAAATGGCTGACAACGTTGTTGTATACGTCGATGCTGATGGCCCTGACCGCCGCTGTTTGTTATGCGATTTCCGGAATCGTCCTTGGATATGACGGGTGGACCGCACCGATACTGACCGGATTCCAAGCCTCACCGAGCGGAACGTTCTCGACCGAATTCGTGCATACGATTCCGATGTGGGAATATCTGTTGATGGCGATTGGTCTCGCCTGGATCGTCACTGCGGTCGTCGCGACGATTGCCTTGATGGTATCCGTGCTCGTCAAAAACACGGCAACCGGTATCGGAATCATGATGGCCGTCTTGATTTCCGGCACATTGTTGACGACACTTGGTTCAAGTTGGACGAGTTCGAAATATCTCGTCAACGTGAACTTTGGCTTAATCAACTACCTGGATGGACAAGCACCGCCGATTGAAGGGATGACGTTACCGTTTTCGCTCGCTGTCTTACTCTGTTGGACAATTGGCGCATTGATTGTGGCGTTCTGGAACTTCACGCAAAAAGATATGTACTGATTTCAGTCTAAACGAAAAAAAAGTCCCTTCTCCGTAATGGAAAAGGGACTTTTTGCAGATGTCGGGCATCTGCGTGGAATCAAGAGGGGAATCCCTCTTAAAAGAAGCCGATGCAGGTCAGCTTCTGCGCTACGCAACAATCGTACTTTTATCATAGCGATTCCAGTAATTGGTGTCAAACCTGCTTGAAAGGGTTTACGAACGCCTGGATTTGTCAAAAGGTATGTAAAGACGACAGAGGAGGTGCCAAACATGGCTGATTGGGGAATTATGCTGACAGGCTTAGTCATTTGTGGGTGGTGTGTATTTAGCGCGGTCTATGACGACTTTATCCGCCGTGTCTAACAGAACTCATTGAACCGTCTCCTTTCATAAAGGTGGCGGTTTTTTTGTCGTGTCTGAGCTGGAGGCAGATATGATACACTGACTACAAACACGTATAAGCTAGGAATGGTGATGTCATGAGTAAACAGCCCGTCATTGTCATCGTTGGGCCGACCGCCGTCGGAAAAACGAAGACAGGGATTGAATTAGCAAAAAAATTAAACGGCGAAATCATTTCGGGTGACTCCGTTCAAGTCTACAAACAGATGGACATCGGATCAGCGAAGGTGACGCATGAAGAAATGGAAGGGATTCCGCATCATCTGCTTGATCTGGTTAATCCGGATGACGAGATGAGTGTTGCCCGTTTCCAGACGTTAGCCCGTACGGCAATCGATGAAATTGCGGCGAAAGGTAAGTTACCGATTATCGTCGGCGGGACAGGGCTTTATATCCGGGCGATTTTGTATGATTATCAATTTACCGTCCAGGCGGAAGATAAGGCATTACGGCAGGAGTTAGAACAGTTTGCCAAAGATGAGGGCGCACAAGCCCTCCATGATCGTTTGCGGCAGCTTGATGCAACCCGGGCGGATGCGATTCATCCAAACAATGTCCAACGGGTCGTCCGGGCGATTGAAGTCGCGATGAGCGGACAAACGCAAGTCTCGGGCAGTGAACCAAGTTTGTACGACAGTCTGTTGTTCGTCTTACATATGGAGGACCGGGACCAATTGTATGCCCGGATCGACCAGCGTGTCGACCTGATGCTCGAGCAAGGACTGCTGACGGAAGTCGAGCAACTGGTCGCAGCCGGTTATAAGGAAACGAAAGCGATGCAGGCGATCGGCTACAAGGAAATCATGCCGGTGTTGGATGGCGCGCCGATTGAGCCGGCTGTCGACGCGTTAAAGCGCAACACCCGCCGCTTCGCAAAACGGCAATTGACCTGGTTTCGCCATCAATTTGACGGAAATTGGATTGAAATGGGAAGGCTTTCATTTGAAGAAAACTTCAAAATTATCTATGATAGAACAGTAGGGTTTCTGAAAGCGGTTAAATCGGAGTAGCCTGACGTAAAAAAACAGATAAAAATAGAGGGGGCACGGGGGCTTATGAAGGCAACGTACAACATTCAAGACTATTTCTTAAATCAATTGCGTAAAGATTCAGTTCCGACAACAGTATTTTTAATCAGCGGGTATCAGTTACGGGGATTGATCAAGTCGTTTGATAATTTCACCGTCATTTTGGAATCAGAAGGCAAACAACAATTGATTTACAAGCATGCCATCTCGACATTCGCACCGGCACGGAATGTGACGTTGTATGAACAAGAGGCGGAAACGGAAGAAGTCACACGTTAAAAAAAGACGGCCGGGGGGCCGCCTACTCGATGGGACAATGCTACGGCGTTGTTCCTTTTTTTGTTACAACAAATCCTTCAGCCCGTCGACCGCTTCCGCATAACGCCGGAGCGAAACTTCTTTATAGAGACAAGTCTTCGTCAACCGTTCCTCTTTCGTTAACTCTTCGAGATACGTTCCGAGAATGAAACTGTTCCGCAACATCGACGGCGTGATAATCCGTTTGTTATCGGACCGTTCGTTTAACTGGCGCATCATCTTCGTAATCATGACGATCGACAATTGTTTCGGGGCATTTTTACTGTAGACCCAGCGGAACGTCATCCGCGAGAAGTCAAAGGCGACGAAAAACGGATCGGTTGAGTGATACCGGGGACGGACCGGTTCCGGAATCGTCTTTAAATAGGTGAGCATTAAATCCTGATCGTCACGTTCGAGATTCAACAGGTAGGCATTACCAAGCCGGTCATGAACGGTCATCTCCCGCTGTGCAAAATTCAAGTCCTGCATCTTCAGACCGATGATGTGATGGACGCGAAGACCGTAACGGTAAAAGAGCCGTAAAATCAGTTCGTTCCGGTCAATCAAATACGGCCGTGCGACGAGTTGATGGTCCGTCAAGCCCCGGTCGGAACGGTTCGTCCGGATCAGTTGCTCGTATTCGGCTAGTGACGCGACATGGTGCGGTGTCAGCTCATGTGTTGGCTGGGCATATTCGATCAGCTTCGATTTTGTCTGACGAATCTGGTAGTTCAGCTGATTGAGGACGGTGACAATCCTGGCGACCGTTGCCTGTTGATACAACTTTTCTTCAATCAGATAGTCATTGATGAACGTTTTCCACGTCTCGAGCGGAATCGCCTTGAAGTCGTCGATCGTTTCGAGGGGCTGATCGACTTCCGTCATATAACGGTGGATTTCAATCAAATCATAGCGGTAACGCCGGATCGTCGAGTCCTGCCTGCCGCTCGCGCTGAGGAAAAACAGATACCGTTCGATGAATTCCGGCAAGGTATAGTCAAGCCGTTCGCGTGCCATAACAGACCTCCTGTATAAGATGCTTTTCTCTATCATAAACCGAACGGATGTTTCCTGTCCAAAAATGTTCAGACGACAGGTCCATGTGGTATGATTAGGAACGCAGAAGGTTTGTTATTTTGAAAGGAATGATTATATGTCAGAACGCGTCATCGTCGTCGGTTGTCAGCTCCCCGGTGTGCCGGATCATATTTATGAAGAATCGGTCGCGGAGCTCGAAGCACTCGTTACGACTGCGCACGCCGTCGTGGTAGGACGACTCGATCAAAAGCGTCAATCGATCGACCGCCGCACGTTTATTGGAAAAGGGAAGGTCGAGGAACTTGTTGCGTTGGCACAGGAACTTGAACCGGATTTGATTATTTTTAATGCCGAAGTCACACCGGGACAGATGAAAAACATCCGGATTGCCCTCGAAGATCCGGAATCAATCAAATTGATTGACCGGACCCAGTTGATTCTCGATATCTTCGCCGGCCGTGCCCAGTCGCGGGAAGGGAAGCTCCAAGTCGAACTCGCCCAGATGAGTTACCTGCTGCCGCGCTTGAGCGGACAAGGGACGCAGTTGTCTCGGCTCGGCGGTGGAATCGGGACACGTGGTCCCGGAGAATCAAAACTTGAGACCGACCGCCGGCACATCCGTCGTCGTGTCGACGAAATCAAGAAACAGCTCGAAACATCGGTTGCCCACCGTGCCCGCTACCGCGAACGCCGGAAAGAAAACCAGACGTTCCAAATCGCGCTCGTCGGTTATACGAATGCCGGGAAGTCAACGATCTTCAACCGGTTGACCAATGCCGACACATACGAGAAAAATGAATTGTTCGCGACACTCGATCCGTTGACACGTCAGTTCGACTTGCCGGAAGGCGGGCAGATTCTCTTGACCGATACCGTCGGATTCATTCAGGATTTGCCGACGAAACTGATTGCCGCGTTCCGCTCGACACTCGAAGAAGTGCTTGAGGCGGACTTGATCATTCATGTCATCGATGCGTCAAGCGAACATTATCTCAATCAGATGCAGACAACAAATGATGTACTCGATGAACTTGGAGCCGGGGATATCCCGCAACTCGAAGTCTTCAATAAAAAAGATCAACTGACGGACTTGTTCACAGGTGGGAAATTGTTGATTTCGGCACTCGATCCGGCGGATATCGAACGCCTGACCGTTGAAATCGAAAAAGCGATCAGTGAGATTCTCGAATATCTCGAAATCCGGATTCCGGTCAACGCGTTTGCCCATTACAATCCGGCAAAAGAAGTCATGATGAATTTAACAGAACAATATGAAGAGGACGGATCCGTGACCTTAAAAGGCTATTTGCGCAAAGATACACGTCTGTACTCGACATTGAAACAATACGAGGTGTAAGCATGTTTACAGAGTTAACGCATTATGAAACAATTCGTCCGTTCGTCGAGCGGGCGGAAGAAAAAATCGCACCAGGCATTCGCAAGGCACAACAAGTCGCGGAACAGAACCAGTTCCGTGTCCTGAATGCCTTCCGGGAACATAAAGTGAGTGATTTTCACTTCATGCCGTCGACCGGTTACGGCTACAACGACGAAGGACGCGATAACCTTGAACGGATTTATGCATCGGTATTCGGAGCGGAAGCCGGACTGTGCCGGGCACAAATCATCAGCGGGACTCACGCAATCGGCATCGCCTTGTTCGGTTTGTTGCTGCCGGGGGATGAACTGCTGTATATCACCGGTAAACCGTACGATACGTTAGAAGAAATCGTCGGCATCCGCGGTGACGGCCGCGGCTCGTTAAAAGAACTCGGTGTCACGTATGACGTCGTCGAGATGAAACAGGCAGAGACGATTGATCTTGAGGCGGTTCTCGACCGGATCACGGACAAAACGAAAGTCATCGGGATTCAGCGTTCCAAAGGGTATGCGACGCGCCGGAGTTTACCGGTCGCGGAAATCGGTCAAGCAATTGAAGCAATCAAAGCGCAATATCCGCACGTGATTGTTTTCGTCGACAACTGTTACGGTGAATTTGTCGAACCGATCGAACCGACCCATGTTGGTGCCGATTTGATGGCGGGTTCACTGATCAAAAATCCGGGTGGCGGTCTCGCGAAGACGGGCGGCTATCTCGTCGGACGCCGTGATTTGATTGAACGCGCGTCGTTCCGGATGACGACACCGGGAATCGGGGCCGAGGCCGGTCCGTCACTGTATTCGCTGCAGGACATGTATCAAGGGTTCTTCATGGCTCCGCATACGGTCAGCCAGGCGCTGATGGGGGCGATGTTCACATCGAGCATGATGGAACAGTTCGGATTCGATACGGCACCGCATTATGCAGCGGAACGGACGGATTTAATCCAGTCGGTGTCTTTCCATGCCCCGGAACCGATGATTGCCTTTTGTCAGGCAATCCAAGCGGCGTCTCCAGTCAATGCGCAAGCATTGCCGATTCCGGACTATATGCCGGGTTATGCGGACGATGTCATCATGGCTGCCGGAACGTTTATTCAAGGGTCATCGATCGAATTATCGGCAGATGGTCCGATTCGGGCGCCATATACGGCATATGTCCAAGGCGGACTAACTTACAGTCACGTCAAAATTGCGATTGTCTCGGCCGTCAATCAACTGATGGATCAACAATTGATTCAGCCGCAACAGGTTTAAAAAAATAGCTTGATGTGAAAAGACCTCTGTTACGCAGGACGTCTGACTTGTAAGAAAGTCGTGTTAACTTTCCTTACATCTCTTGACAACTTGCCTCACAGAGGTTTATTCTCATGAGGTAAGGAAAAAGGAGGAACGAAATGGCAGACTTATCACGACAGTCCAAGCCACTATTCCCCATCGGAGTCGTTCAAGAGTTGACCGCGTTATCTGCCCGACAAATCCGATATTACGAAGAACAAGGATTGATCAAGCCGGAGCGGACAGAGACGAAACGTCGCCTCTATTCGTTCAACGATGTCGATCGCTTGTTGACGATCAAGGAATATCTGGACCAGGGACTGAATATCGCAGGGATCAAAATGATTTTTGACAATGATCTTGTCAAACGGGAACGAGTTGCGGAGAAGGTCGTTACGACCCGTCCGGAATTATCTGATGGCGAATTGTATAAACTCCTGAAAAATGAATTGCAGGAAGCAGGGCGGCATGGAAAAACGTCACTCATTCAAGGTGAGCTCGGACGATTTTTCAAGTAAGCACCTGTTACCATATAAAAAAGAGCCGGAGAGGGGATTTGTCACATGACACGTCGCAACATTACACGAGAAGACATTATGAAAATCGCTAAAGCTGAGGATGTACGTTTTATTCGTTTACAGTTCACAGATATCCTCGGTACAATCAAGAACGTTGAAATTCCAGTCAGCCAATTGGAAAAAGCACTTGATAACAAAATGATGTTCGATGGTTCATCAATCGAAGGATTCGTCCGAATTGAAGAATCAGATATGTATCTCTTCCCAGACCTCAACACATGGGTGGTCTTCCCATGGACAGAAGACGGAACGGGTAAAGTCGCACGTCTCATCTGTGACATCTACAATCCAGATGGCACACCGTTTGCCGGAGATCCGCGTGGTCAACTCAAACGGGTACTTAAAGAAATGGAAGAGCTTGGGTTCACTTCATTCAACGTCGGTCCTGAGCCTGAATTCTTCTTGTTCAAGAAGGATGCAAACGGTCGTCCGACACTTGAACTCAATGACCAAGGTGGTTACTTCGACTTAGCACCAGTCGATCTCGGTGAAAACTGCCGTAAGGAAATCGTCATCGAGCTTGAAAACATGGGCTTTGAAATCGAAGCATCTCACCATGAAGTCGCACCAGGACAACACGAAATCGACTTCAAATATGCGGATGCGATCACGACAGCGGATAACATCCAGACGTTCAAACTCGTTGTTAAGACAATTGCAGCGAAACATAACTTACACGCGACATTCATGCCAAAACCACTTTACGGTGTTAACGGTTCAGGAATGCATGCCAACATGTCCCTCTTTAAAGGCAACGAAAATGTCTTCTTCGATGAAGGAAACAGCAACATGCAACTGTCTGACGATGCTCGTGCGTTCACGGCTGGTATCTTGAAGCACGCACGTGCCTTCACAGCAGTCTGTAACCCGACAGTCAACTCGTACAAACGACTTGTTCCAGGTTATGAAGCACCTTGCTACGTGGCATGGTCAGCCCGTAACCGTTCACCACTCGTCCGTGTACCGGCAGCACGTGGTCTCTCGACACGGATTGAAGTCCGTTCAGTCGACCCGGCAGCCAACCCGTACTTGGCACTTGCGACATTGCTCGCTTCAGGTCTTGACGGAATCAAGAACAACTTGACAGCACCGGCTCCAATCGACCGTAACATCTACGTGATGGACAAACCGGAACGTGTGGCAAACGGCATTGACGATCTTCCGTCAACACTCAGCCATGCCCTCGAAGTCTTAAAAGCGGATGATGTCGTCATGCACGCACTTGGCGAACATATCGCAGAGCACTTCGTTGAGTTGAAAGAAATCGAATGGGATATGTTCCGTACGCAAGTCACGGAATGGGAACGCGATCAGTATATGGTCTTGTTCTAATCTAAATGATGAAAAATGAATGAAAAACAGGCTAAGAATAGTCAATACGCTTTTGTATTGCTTTTCTTAGCCTTATTTTTTTAGGGAGGGATTGCAATGACTAAGCGTATTTCTATTTATGAACAGCTTAAAGAGATGTTAAAACATAAAAAAGAAGAAGTTGTAACTCCGAGTGAAATGAAAGAAGCCTTGTTTCGCAAATATGGAACAAATAAAGATAGTGTGATACTTTCAGACTATTGTTACAATCGTTCAAACCGTGGAATTTCTTTTAATAAGCATTTATTTGTTTATCTAAATTATGGAATGTATAAATATATTGGCGAAAATGCTGATTATAACGGATTAATTTATGCGCGAACACGAAATTCTCCCGATGATCAAGTAGTAGGGATATGGACAGACGGAAAAAAGCAACTGTCTATAAATGAATTATTAGAAAATCAGGAATTTCTTAAAGGTAATTACATAACCCAACTATTTGAAGAGTATATGGATATTTTGAAATTTGAAATGAACGTTCTTGGTTGTAAAGCCACAGAGTTGCGTCATTTAATAGGTCGATTGGGAGAGTTTTTTTGTGCTATACATACGAAAGGGAAATTAGCTCATGTGACCAACCAACACGGTTTTGATGTAATTAGTAATGGAAGAAGGATTAGTGTAAAAACAACGGCTCAAAAATCTGGTTTCATTTCATTGAATATAAGAACTTTAGATCAATTTGATGATATCTTCATAGTCCAGTTTCTAAATAATGAATTTCGCTTATTATTTTATGCACCAAAAGATCAACTACCTAAGGGGCGGATTTACAAACAGCGGTTAGAAGTTGATTTATCTTCTTTAAAACAAGAGCAACTCGTATGACTGAATAAAGCTTTAGATTTTAAGTATAGGAAAGTACAAATCATCTTAAAAAAGGGGTATGTATATATGATATAAAACAGCAAGACGACACTCTTAATCTACTTTGTAAGGAGGCGTTTCAAATGAAAAAGGCATATGAAGGAAAAGACATCACGGTTTATTTTGATGCCGATGTCTGCGTGCATTCCGGTCATTGTGTGAAGAGTTTACCGACCGTCTTTGATGTCAAAAAACGTCCATGGATTGAAGCAGGCGGGGCGCCGGTCGAAGACGTCATGCGGGTCGTCGATGGTTGTCCGAGCGGTGCCTTATCTTATGAACGGAGGGAAGCCTGATGGAATTTAAACGAGCGGATCAAAAGATTGAAGCGTATCAAGACAATCAAGTGGTTGGGGAAATCACGTACAGTGATACGAAAGGCGGTAAGTGGATCATTGATCATACGTATGTCGATCCGAATCATCGGAACCAACAGATCGGTGAACAACTGGTCAAAGCGATTGTCGAGTGGGCACGTGAAGAAAACATCAAGCTGTTGCCGCTTTGTCCATTTGCGAAAAAGGAGTTTGAGCAGACACCAGATTATGCAGATGTATCGGCTTAATAAGGAAATCGATACGAATGTTCAATTATAGAAAGATGAGGGCAGTGGGGTTTCATCCACTGCCCTCGTCTTGTTTAAAAAGTATCGTTCGCGTCTACTCCTACAGGAAAAAGCGGATCAGCGCCATCGACAGGACGCCGGTGATGACCGTGAAGGAAAGACTTTTGCTGATCAGTGCGACAAGGACTGTCGGTACCGATGCTGCGAGGTGGAGAGAAGACAGCGTGGGATAATCATCGCTTTGAGCAAGCAGCAGGTTCTGAAAAAACAAAGCACTGAGCAGGCAAATCGGGATGAACGACAACCACTCGGTCAACAGACGGGGCAACGTCAATCCATGCATCAGCAAAAACGGCAAAATCCGTGGAATCAATGTGACAAGACCACAGGCGGCGAACAGGATTAAAAGCTCTAAGCGGATTTCCATCGTGAGATCACTACTCCTATGCTGGCGGCTACCATCGTCGCAAACAAAACAGCGAGTTCCGGTGAGAGGTAGCGCATCGATATGTACAACAACAAGAAAACGAGTACCAGTAAAATTCCGTTCAAGGCAACACGTGACCGTTCACTTTCAAGCTGCAAGTACAACAAGCCGATAAACATCGCCGTCAAAGCAAAGTCCAGTCCGAACCGTTCCGGATCCGGAAACCAACTGCCGACGAGTGCACCGAGGACGGTCGAAGCAATCCAACTGAAGTAGGCGGTCAGATTCAACCCGTGCATGAATTTAGCATCGATCTGTTGTTTTAAGGAAGTATTCATGGCGACAGCAAACGATTCATCCGTCAAGAGAGCACCGATCCCGAACCGGTCGAGGAGATGCCGGCTTGTAACACGCGGTGCGAGCGTCATGCTCATCAATAAATGACGGGAGTTGACGATGAACGTCGTTATGATGATGGCAGAGAATGGACTGTTTAACAGCAGGAGGCTGGTAATGATGAACTGGGCTGCTCCGGCATAAATCAGGATAGACATCAATCCGATTTCAAGCGGACTGAGTCCGGCGGCGCGTCCGACGATACCGGCGGAAAATCCGATACCGAGATAACCGAGGACAGTCGGAAGACAGGCTTTGACACCTGCTTGAAACGAGCTGGTCATATGGCAGGACTCCTCTCAATCTAGTGTGTTATCAGCATAGCATTCCGAAAACCGATTGGAAACGAAGTGGTCAATATTTTCATATGTTTCCTTGACATAAGTCGCCCCGATTGGTGGTAAAGAGTAAGTGGTACGGCAAAAATTCGTTAGACGAAGGAGCGTTCAAGATGGATAAATTAATGCAAGATGCGAATCGGTTTGTCTCGGATATGGTCGATGGTCTCGTTTTAGCACATCCCGATCTTTATGCAAAAGTCGACGGAGTCAATGTCATCAAACGAAAAGAACCGCTTAACGGAAAAGTAGCACTTGTATCCGGTGGCGGAAGTGGTCACGAACCGGCCCATGCCGGATTTATCGGGGACGGGATGCTGGCAGCAGCCGTTTGCGGCGAAGTCTTCACTTCACCGACACCGGATATGGTTCTTGAAGGAATCAAAGCAGCTGACGGAGGGAAAGGAGTTCTGCTCGTCGTCAAAAATTATTCCGGTGACGTCATGAACTTCGATATGGCGAAAGAACTGGCGGAACTGGAAGACATTGAAGTCGAGACGGTCATCGTCCGGGATGATATTGCCATCAAAAAAGAAGAGGACCGCCGAGGCGTCGCCGGGACGATTTTTGTCCACAAGATTGCCGGAGCTGCGGCAGCGGAAGGAAAATCATTAGCGGAAGTCAAAGCAGTCGCTGAAAAAGTCATTGCTGGTGTCCGGTCAATCGGAATGGCATTATCCCCATGTTATATGCCGGAAAGCGGCAAACCTGGCTTTGATCTCCACGAGGATGAGATGGAAATCGGGATCGGGATTCATGGTGAAAAAGGACTGGAACGTAAACCGATTGCCTCCGTCGAAGCAATCGTGACGGAATTACTCGATCGACTGACGGCGGAAGTGACTGATAAAAAAGTAGCTGTCATGGTCAACGGAATGGGTGGAACGCCTGAATCGGAATTGTACATCACGTACAAGTATGTTGCGGAGCAACTGCAGGCAAAAGGGTATGACATCGTCCGACCATTCGTCGGCAATTATATGACATCGCTTGAAATGCATGGTTTCTCGATCACCTTGCTTCCGGTGGACGATGAGCTGGTCGGCTACCTGGATGCAAAAACGAACGCGATCGGATTCTAACTAAAAGAGGTGCACACAGATGAAGTTATCAACTGCAGCATTCCGTGAAGCATTGCTTAAAGCAGCTGCCGAGCTGGAACAACATAAAGATGAATTGACAGATCTTGACCGGGAAATTGGTGACGGGGACCACGGCATCAATATGTCACGTGGCTTCCAAGCCGTTCAAAAAGAACTCGAAGCACAAGAGGAATATGAAGATCTTGGTGTCTTATCAAAACAAGTCGGAATGACGTTGATTAAAACCGTTGGGGGGGCGTCCGGTCCGCTTTACGGTACGGCGTTCGTTAAATTTGCCGGAGCGTTTAAAGGAAAAACAGAAGTCGAGGGTGCAGAACTGGCAGCTGCTTTTAAAGAAGCGACAGATGGCATCAAAATGCGCGGGAAGTCAGAGTTTGGACAAAAAACGATGGTCGATGTATGGACACCGTTTTACGAAGCGCTCGAACAAGAGAGTGATTTGAATCAAGCACTGGATCAGGCATTGGCGGATACAAAAGAACGGGTGGCGACAAAAGGACGGGCCTCTTACTTCGGGGATGCGACGAAAGATGTTCAGGATCCAGGTGCCTTATCGAGTTCACTTTTACTTCGAGCCATTACGGAGGAAATGTCATGATTAATTTGATTTTAGTATCCCACAGTGAGAAGTTGGCAGCCGGACTGAAAGAACTATTGGCTGAGATGGCTCCAGATACACCGGTGTTACTCGCAGCTGGTCTTGCAGATGGTAGTATCGGTACCGACGCATCTCGAATTGAAGAGACGATGAATGAATTGACGGATGACGGTTTGATTTTGACCGACATCGGATCGGCGACGATGAATGCGGAACTGGCCTTAGAACTATACAGTGGGGACCGGAATGTTCAGTTCGTCGAAGCACCACTGGTAGAGGGCGCTTTTTTAGCGGCAGTCTTAAGTGGTCAATCAAAATCGCTGGATGATATTGTATCCGGCGTCAAGGCAGAATTTTCTTAAGGCACATAGTCTGACTAACAGGTTCGTTTCCGTACAGGAAGCGGGCCTGTTTTTTTAGTGAAAACAAAAAAACTGGTATTCCGCGAGGGAACACCAGTCAAGAAATCAGGCGTTGACTTCTTTTTTGTTCGGTTTAAATGCCATTGTCGCTTCAACCGCTTTTTGCCATCCAGCATAACGCTGTTCGCGATCGTCTTCTTTCATCTCTGGTTTGAACTGACGGTTGAGTTTCCATTGCTTTTTGATTTCTGCTTTATCTTTCCAGTAACCGACTGCGAGACCGGCAAGGTAAGCAGCACCGAGGGCAGTTGTTTCATTGATTTCTGGACGATCGACTGGTACGCCCAGGATGTCTGACTGGAACTGCATCAAGAAATCGTTTGAAACCGCACCACCATCAACGCGCAACGTTTTCAGTTCGATTCCTGAATCTTTTTCCATTGCAGTCAAGACATCACGTGTTTGATAAGCAAGTGATTCGAGAGTCGCGCGAACGAAATGTTCTTTGTCCGTTCCGCGTGTTAAACCGAAGATGGCTCCACGAACGTCGCTATCCCAGTAAGGAGCACCGAGTCCGACGAATGCAGGAACGACGTAAACGCCTTCTGTCGAATCGACTTTTAAGGCATAGCCTTCTGAGTCTTTCGCATTTTTCAACATCCGTAAACCGTCGCGTAACCACTGAATCGCAGAACCGGCCACAAAGATTGATCCTTCAAGCGCATATTCGACTTTTCCGTCGACACCCCAGGCGATTGTCGTCAACAGACCGTGGTTAGATGAAACAGCTTTTTCACCAGTATTCATCAGCATGAAGCAACCGGTACCGTATGTGTTCTTTCCTTCACCAGGTTCGAAGCATGTTTGACCGAAGAGGGCTGCTTGCTGGTCACCGGCGATTCCGGCAATCGGAACTTCAAAACCGAAGAAGTGATACGGAACAGTGTTGTCATAGACTTCACTCGATTGACGGACTTCCGGTAACATGGATTTTGGAACTGTCAGGATTTCAAGCAACTCATCATCCCATTTTTGTTCGTAAATGTTGTACATCAATGTCCGGGAAGCGTTTGTATAATCTGTGATATGCGTTTTGCCGCCAGACAACTTCCAGACGAGCCATGTGTCGATGGTTCCGAAGAGAAGTTCACCGTTTTCGGCTTGTTCACGTGCACCTTCCACGTTATCTAAAATCCACTTCACTTTTGTACCTGAGAAGTAGGCGTCAATCAGGAGACCTGTTTTATCGCGGAATGTTTGATTTAGACCTTGTGCATTCAGCTCATCACAGATACCAGATGTTTGACGCGATTGCCAGACAAGCGCGTGATAGACCGGTTTACCTGTTTCTTTGTTCCAGACGACCGTCGTCTCACGCTGGTTCGTAATTCCGATACTTGCGATTTGGCTCGGTTTGATATCAGCCGTTCCGAGAGCATCTGCCATGACAGCGAGGATCGATCCCCAAATTTCATTGGCATCATGCTCGACCCAGCCTGGTTGCGGGAAGTATTGTTTGAATTCCCGTTGTGCCGAGTTCACGATTTGACCGTCATGATCAAAGATAATGGCACGTGAACTTGTCGTTCCTTGATCGAGTGCTAAGATATACTTGTTTTCCATTGTAAAGTCCCCCTTGAAGTGTGAGTTGAAGTCTTTTCGTCAATTAAAACAGCATTTGATGAAGGAAAACGGCAATCGCACCACCGATGAATGGACCGACGACTGGGATCCAAGAATAACCCCAATCTGACGAACCTTTTCCCGGGATTGGTAAAATGGCATGGGCAATCCGCGGTCCAAGGTCACGGGCCGGATTGATGGCATACCCTGTTGTACCACCAAGCGAGAGACCGATGACGACAACAAGAAGACCAACGATTAACGGGTTTAGACCGTCAGCGAATGAGTTGGCACCAAATGCTAGGATTCCGAAGACCAAGACGAATGTCCCGATGATTTCAGAAACAAGGTTTGAACCGGTATGGCGGATAGCTGGTCCTGTTGCAAAGACACCTAATTTTGCAGCTTGGTCATCTGTCGCTTCAAAATGTTTCATGTAATGAAGCCAAACGAGTACCGCACCGATAAAGGCTCCGATTAATTGAGCGGCGATGTAGACAGGTACATCTGCCCATGGTAAATCAGAGTTTAACGCTAGCGACAATGTGACCGCTGGATTAAGGTGGGCACCACTGGCGGCTGCAATATAAACTGCAGTCATGACGGCGAGACCCCAAGCAAATGTGATGACGATCCAGCCGCTGTTCTCAGATTTCGTCTTTTTCAAGACAACCCCTGCAACGACCCCATCCCCGAGCAAAATCAGAATCATTGTTCCAATCAGCTCACTAATAAAGTTACTCATGCAAAAACCCTCCCTTTGGATTAAAGCAAATATTGGCCTTTCCATTTAAACCTACATCTAATTGATAACGTTTTCAATACAAATAATTCAAATCTTCAAATTAAATTTTCCTTAATTTATGTTTAAAAAAATGAAAAATGGATAACAAAAACCCTTTGTTCATTTTTGTGATGAACGAAGGGTTTTCAGCGGCGTTTTTTTCGCTTTTTTTTAGTTCGAAAGAAACTGCTGGAATGATCAAGAACGATATGGATCGTACTGGCAACCATGATGCCGGTGATAAAAGCAGGCATGGCTGCAAACCAGGAATCGACCGTACTCGACTCGATGATTTTCAGGTACAGCGCTAAAAATAAAAGTGGAATCACGAAAGCCGCGCTGTACAGCAGGCGAATGAGGTCACCGATGATCAAGCCATGCGACCAGATGGAACGGTGGGGCATGATTTTGACATACGGCATCCAAAGGACACGTAGCGGTCCGTGGCGATAGTAAGGTTCAGACTTCAAATCGAGGTCGGGTGAAAGCCAAAGGGTGCCGACAGCGATGCCGACAGCAGTTGGAAGCCAATCCGTCTGCTGCGTTGCGACCGAATACGCAACGTAGCCGGTTAAAGCAACGGTATTGACTGTATCATGTACATTTCCAGAAGGCATAAAAAAAGACCAGCTGAGCTGGTCCCTCGCTTAGTGGATCGTCCGATATACGCCGATGACCTTGCCAAGAATCGAGACGTTATCGAAATACATCGGGTCCATCGAGTCATTTTCTGGTTGGAGACGTACTTGTTGATCTTCTAAGAAGAACCGTTTGACTGTCGCTTCGCTATCTTCGGTCATAGCAACGACGATTTCACCATTCTCTGCTGTGTTTTGCTGACGAACGATGACCCGGTCACCGTCTAGAATACCTGCGTTGATCATGGACTCACCATCAATCGTCAACATGAAGACATTTTCGTTCCCGACGTAATGTGCAGGAAGTGGGAAGTGTTCCTCAATGTTTTCGATGGCCGTGATTGGAAGACCAGCCGTTACTTTCCCGATGACGGGAATATGCACGATGGCTTCGTGATCTTCATCAGGTTTATCAAGCAATATCTCAATCGCACGTGGCTTAGTTGGGTCACGGCGAATCAGTCCGCGTTTTTCTAGACGATCCAAATGACCGTGTACCGTTGAGCTTGAAGCAAGACCAACAGCTTCACCGATTTCACGAACTGAAGGCGGATACCCTTTCAGTTTCACTTGAGCAACGATGTAGTCAAGGATTTCTTGTTGTCGTTTCGACATTTTCCGCATATGAATTGCCACCTCTTTCCGGATTGGTTTTTGAAGGTTATAGGAATACATGTTTCTAAAATCACTATAACATAGAACAAATGAGCGTACAAACAATTGTTCGACATTTTGTGTTGACCGAACACTGGTTCTTGGTTTAAGATGAGTTATGCGAACAATTGTTCCGAGAACATCTATTCTAAATCATTTTTAATTGGAGGGATTTATCATGATGCATACGATTCGTACCCATGCCTTTTCCATTGTTTTTTATACGCTCAGCCTTGCTTTCATTCTTTTTCTCTTAACGCCTCGACCGGACGAAAAGGTCGATCAACTCTTGACGGCTTCTGTTACGGTCGATCAAAATGCGACAGTCGAACAAGTCGCCGAAGTCTACAACGACGGTTCAATGACGGACCAAGAATATGTCGAATGGTTGATTGAGAATAATGAATTAAAGACGACACATGTCATTTCGAAAAACAAAATCGTTGTACCAATCGCGCAACAATGACAAACTGTAAAAGTTGTCAATGAACGAACAGGGGTGTGAAGTACGATGAAAGTAGTAATCTACTGTCGCGTCTCGACGGAAAAAGAAGCACAGGACAGCTCGCTTGAGCGGCAAAGGTCAGAACTGTCGGGACTCGCTGCAACAAAAGGATTTGAAGTCGTGGAGATCATCACGGAAAAAGAAAGTGGTTACGACGTTGACCGGGAAGGGATGTTGTCCGTTCTCGATTACGTCACACGTCAAGCCGTGGACGCCGTTCTTGTGACGGATGATACACGGATCGGGCGCGGGAATGCCAAAATCGCCATTTTACATACATTCCAAAAACATCAGGTTCAACTGATGACGATGGAATCGGATGGCGAGTATAAATTGGCAGATGCCGAAGCGATGGTGCTTGAAATCGTATCGCTCGTCGAAGAGTATCAACGGAAACTGCATAATGCAAAGATTGCCCGCGGTATGCGACGGGCTGTCGAAAATGGTTTTCGTCCCGAACAAAACCTGAACCGCCAAGGTGAAAATGCTGGTCGGAGCCGGAAGGAAGTCCCGATTGAAGAAATCGTGCGGTTACGTGAGTTAGGACTGACATTTGCGGACATTGCGGTGACATTAAGAGGGATGGGACATGACATTTCGAAAGCGACCGTCAACCGGCGTTATCTGGAATATAAAGAAGTTGTCAGTACGTACGAATAGGGAAGCAGGTTTGATGCCTTAGCTGCGCATCAAACTTGCTTTTTTTTTTGGTGTCTTTTACAGTAAGGTTACTATTGAATGCTCAACTTTGAGTCAACAGAAAGAGGGATACTATGTTATCACAAGAACAATTAGACCGGATTAATGAATTAGCCAATAAATCAAAAGTCGAGCCGCTGACCGATGCGGAAACGACGGAACAAAAAGAATTACGGACGGCCTATCTCGAAGCATTCCGCGGTTCATTCAAAAATCAGATGATGGGTATCAAGATCGTCGATGAAGAAGGAACGGACGTAACACCTGAAAAACTAAAGCAGGCACAAGAAGAAGAACGGAACAAACAATAATCGGAAAAGCTATGTCACTCAATGGGATGAGTGGGGTAGCTTTTTTTGAGAAAAAGTTCGTAATGTGTATCACGAAAGTGCCAAGAAAACGGCAATAGAGAGCGCATTCATTTTAATGTGACATACTATTTAGAAAAGTTGTATCACATTTCTGGGTATGCTAAAATGAGAAGGAATTTGTGAAAAAGAGAGAGGATGATTGTTTTGACGAACATGACAACAGTAGAATTATTAGCAGTAAATACGATTCGTACCTTATCAATTGATGCAGTACAAAAAGCGAACTCGGGTCACCCGGGAATGCCGATGGGTGCAGCACCGATGGCATTTACATTATGGGCGGATCATATGAACCACAACCCTAAAAATCCAGAATGGTTCAACCGTGACCGTTTTGTACTTTCAGCAGGACACGGTTCAATGCTTCTCTACTCACTCCTCCATTTATCAGGTTATGATCTCGCGATGGATGACTTGAAGTCATTCCGTCAATGGAACTCAAAAACACCGGGTCACCCGGAATACCGTCACACAGCAGGTGTCGATGCGACGACTGGTCCACTCGGACAAGGCATCGCGATGGCTGTCGGGATGGCGATGGCAGAACGTCACCTCGAAGCGAAATACAACCGTGACGACTTAAACGTCGTCGATCACTTCACATACGGCATTTGCGGAGACGGCGACTTAATGGAAGGTGTTTCAGCAGAAGCGGCTTCACTAGCAGGACATTTAGGTCTTGGTAAACTCGTGGTTCTGTATGATTCAAACGACATCTCGCTTGATGGCGATCTCGATAAATCGTTCTCGGAAAACGTTCAACAGCGTTTTGAAGCGTACAACTGGCAAGTTATCCGTGTCGAAGACGGAACGGATCTTGATTCGATTTCAAAAGCAATCGAAGCAGCAAAAGCTGAAACGACAAAACCGACATTGATTGAAGTGAAAACAGTCATCGGATTTGGTTCACCAAACAAATCAGGGAAATCGGCTTCACACGGTGCACCACTCGGAGATGCGGAAATCAAGTTGACGAAAGCAAGCTACGTTTGGGATCATGAAGAATTCTATGTGCCGGAAGAAGTTAAAGACTTGTTCGAAGAGCGCATCGAAAAACGTGGCGCTGACACGGAAGCAGCATGGACTGAGAAAATGGAACAATACAAAGCAGCACATCCAGAATTGCATGCTGAACTTGTTCAAGCAATCAATAACGAATTGCCAAGCAACTGGGAAGCAGACCTTCCGACTTACGATCTGACATCGAAAAAAGCAACACGTCAGACAAGTGGTGAAGTCTTAAACGCTCTTGCGAAAAACATCCCGTCGATCTTCGGTGGATCAGCTGACTTAGCAGGATCAAACAACACGATGCTCAAAGGCGAAGCTGACTTCGACATCGATCCAAGCGGCCGTAACATCTGGTTTGGTGTTCGTGAGTTCGCGATGGCAGCTGCTGTCAACGGTATGGCATTACACGGTGGTGTCATTCCTTACGGCGCGACATTCTTCGTCTTCTCGGATTACCTCCGTCCGGCGGTTCGTTTAGCAGCATTGATGGGGATCCAGTCGATCTTCGTCTTGACACATGACTCGATTGCTGTTGGTGAAGATGGTCCAACGCACGAGCCGGTTGAACACTTGATGAGTTTCCGTGCGATGCCGAACTTGACAGTTTACCGTCCGGCAGATGGAAAAGAAACGATTGCCGCATGGAAAACAGCGGTTCAATCGAAAAACAAACCGACACTTCTCGTCATGACACGTCAAGGATTACCTGAACTCGAAGGTACGACGGTCGAAGGCGCTGAAAAAGGCGGATACGTCATCGCGGGTAACATCGAAACAGCGGATACTATTTTAATGGGAACAGGTTCTGAAGTGCACTTGCTCGTCGAAGCACAGAAAGAACTTGGCGAAACGGCAGCAGTCGTCTCACTTCCGTCATGGGAATTATTCGAAGCGCAATCAGCAGAATACAAAGAATCAGTCTTGCCAAAACGCATCACGAAGCGTCTTGCGATTGAAGCCGGTGCTTCACTTGGTTGGTATAAATATGTAGGAACAGAAGGTCAAGTCATCGGAATCGATCGCTTCGGTGCTTCTGCTCCGGGAGATCTTCTCTTAAAAGAGTACGGCATGTCTGTTGAAAATGTCTTGAACACAGTCAAGCAACTCGGTTAATGAAGAAAGGTGCGCAAACGCGCGCACCTTTTTTTTGCATTATCTATGCAAAGGCTTTAAATTATAGTATAGTAAAAAGCGACGTTTGAAGTTAGAGGAGGAAGCAACTTGGCTACATGGATTTGGATTTTAATTGCCCTTCTTTGCTTGGTAGCTGGTGTCGCCCTTGGTTTCTATATCGCTCGCCGATACATGATGAACTATTTGGAGCAAAACCCGCCAATCAACGAAGATATGATTAAGACATTGATGATGCAAATGGGTCAAAAGCCATCACAAAAGAAAGTCAACCAAGTGATGCGTTCAATGAGTGGTTCAATGAAATCACCGAAAAAATAACGACTTGTAAAAGGAGACCAGATTGGTCTCCTTTTGTTTGCTATTTTTTAGGAAGATGGCTAATCTAAAATGTGAGACTATTAGAAATACTCAATCGATTTAAAAAGGGGGGACTTGTATGGGAGTCTTCAGGAAACTGAGTTGGTTTTTTCGACTCGAATGGAAAGCGTACAGTTTAGGGATCATAGCGTTGATTTTTGTTGCCGGACTGGAACTGATTCCGCCGAAAGTAATCGGTTCGACGGTCAACGGACTGAGCGAAGGCAGCTTGACGAAAAATGATTTATGGAAATTGGTCGGCACACTGGTCTTGATTGGGGTATCGACCTATGTGATTCGTTATTTTTGGCGGTTTTATATCTTTGGAGCGTCGATCCGGCTCGGACGGTTGCTGCGAAGTCAATTGTATGGTCATTTTTCAGACTTGGATCAATCCTTTTACAAGAAGTACCGTAGCGGGGATTTGATGGCGCATGCGACGAATGATGTCCAAGCCGTTTCGATGACGGCAGGAGCCGGTATTTTGACACTCGTCGATTCCGTGACGATGGGCAGTTTCGTTATCATCACGATGATTACGACCATCAGTTGGAAACTGACGCTCGTTTCCTTATTGCCGATGCCACTGATGGTTTATTTGACGTCACGGTATGGGAAGATGCTGCACTCCAGATTCCACGATGCACAGGAAGCCTTTTCAGATTTGAACGACAAAGTCGCCGAAAGCGTCAGCGGAGTTCGTGTCTTGAAAGCAACAGGAGAAGTCGAGTCGGATGTCGGAACGTTTACTTCGTTATCAGACGACGTCGTTCAAAAAAACCGCCGCGTTGCGAAAATCGATGCCTTATTTGATCCGACGATTTTCGGTTTGGTCGGCTTGTCTTACATTATCGCGGTCGGATATGGGGCATATTTATTACAACAAGGGGAAATTCGAATCGGGGATATCGTATCCTTCACTACATATTTAGGATTATTGACGTGGCCGATGCTTGCGTTCGGCTGGTTGTTTAATATCGTCGAACGGGGACGGGCATCGTACGACCGGATTGAACGGATGCTTGCGATTGAACCGGAAATCAAGGATGCGAAAGAAGCGGCGACGACGGTTTCGTCCTCGGATTTACAAGTCGCGGTCGATCGGTTTGTATATGATACACAACCAGTGCTTGAGAACATCCGCGTAACATTGACACCCGGTCGGACGCTTGGAATCGTAGGTCGGACCGGTTCCGGAAAATCGACGTTCGTTCGTCTGTTATCACGCGAATACGATGTCAAATACGGCTCGATTGCGATTGGTGGGCAAGACGTCAAACAATTGACACGGGAAACGGTCCGGAAGCAAGTCGCGATCGTTCCACAGGATCACTTCCTGTTCTCTGCTTCGATTGCCGACAATATCGCATTTGCAAAACCAGATGCGTCGATGGAGGAAATCATGGAAGCCGCACGGGTCGCTGCAGTTCATGAGGATATTCTCGGTTTTACAGAAGGTTATGCAACAATGGTCGGGGAACGGGGCGTCACGTTATCCGGCGGTCAGAAACAAAGGATTTCGATTGCCCGGGCGTTACTCGCGGATTGTCCGATTCTTGTACTTGATGATGCCTTGTCGGCTGTTGACGCCAAGACGGAGGAAGCGATCATCGAACACTTCCGGACGGCGGATAACGAACAGTCACAAATTATTGTCGCCCACCGTCTGTCGGCGGTTTCGCATACCGATGAGATCATCGTCCTCGATGCGGGACGGATCATTGAACGGGGAACACACGAGGAATTACTGGCGCGTGACGGTTGGTATAAAGAAACCTACGACCGTCAGCAACTCGAATCACTCGTCGAACAGGGAGGTGGAATGCTTGAATCATGATATTAATGAAAAAGCGGTCTTGCGACGATTGCTTGGATTCGTCAAACCGTTTAAAAAACAAGTTTTAGTCGCCTTTTTACTGCTGCTCGTGACGACCGGAGCAAAGCTCGGAGGTCCTTATCTCGTCAAAATCTTTATCGATGATTATGTCGCGGTCGGCAACTATCCGGCGCAGGAAGTTGCGTTATTGTTCGGTGTGTACTTACTTTTGCATACGACCGGTATCGTCGTTGATTATCTACAGGCGTTTGAATTTCAAAAGATTGCCTTAAAAGTCATTCAACGGCTTCGCATCGATGTATTTCGTCACGTCATGCACTTACGGCTCGGTTACTTTGACCGGACACCGGCTGGCGTACTTGTTTCGCGGATCACAAACGATACGGAAGCCATTAAAGAACTATACATCGGTGTCTTGTCGACGTTCGTCCAAAGTGGGGTGCAACTGATTGGAACGTATCTTTTCCTTTACTTGCTGGAACCACGCCTCGCGACGATTGCGTTAGTCCTGTTACCGCTGTTTTATTTCATCATCTGGATTTATCGCCGTTATTCAACGAAATATTATGCCGAAGTTCGGGATTTGTTGTCGAAGATTAACGGACAGCTGAATGAATCGATCAATGGAATGGCGATCATTCAACAGTTTCGGCAGGAAAAACGGTTGATGGCGGAATTCGAAGAGACAAACATCGCCCATCAGAACGGTCGTTACAAGAACCTGAAACTCGACAGCTGGTTGCTTCGGCCAATCATCGAGTTGATGTTGGCGCTGACGATTGCGTCCTTGATCACGTACTTTGGTGTCCTGTCATTTTCGCAAACGGTGCAAGTCGGGGTTGTCTATGCCTTTATCAGTTATATGGAGCGGATTTTCCAACCGGTCCAGCAAATCATGCAACGCTTATCTGAATTCCAACAAGCCGTCGTCTCGGCAGACCGCGTCTTTAAAGTACTCGATACGGATGAGCCGGAACCTGCGAAGACAATTGCGGGTGACGCTGATATTACAGAAGGACACATCGTCTTTGATAATGTCCGGTTCAGTTACGACGGTGAGAAGGAAATCTTAAAAGGGATTTCGTTCGAAGTGAAAAAAGGACAGACAGTTGCCTTAGTCGGTCAGACCGGTAGCGGAAAGAGTTCGATCATCAATATTTTGATGCGGTTTTATTCGTATCAATCGGGCCGGATCTTGATTGACGGGCAACCGCTCGAACAATTGCCGGAAGAGGAACTGCGGCGTCATGTCGGTCTCGTGTTACAGGATTCGTTTCTGTTTACAGGCAGTGTCGCGGATAACATCCGGTTATTTGATCCCTCGATTCCATTCAAAAAAGTCGAGGAAGCAGCCCGTTTTGTCCAAGCAGATGCTTTCATCAATCAGTTGGATGAACAATATGACAGTCCGGTCGCTGAGCGGGGAGCGACGTTCTCTGCCGGAGAACGTCAGTTGGTCTCGTTTGCCCGGACAATGGCGCGGGATCCGAAAGTCTTGATCCTTGACGAAGCGACAAGTTCGATCGATACGGAAACGGAAGAAAAAGTGCAGGTCGCCTTAAAACGGATGCGGCAGGGACGAACGACGATTGCGATTGCCCACCGGTTGTCGACGATCCAGGATGCGGATTTGATTTTAGTCCTCCATCAAGGGGAAGTCGTCGAACAAGGGAATCATCAGACATTGATTGAAAAGAACGGATTGTATAAAAAGATGTATGAACTGCAATCCGGTCACGTTACATCGGTCTCGTAAGACACAAAAAAGCCTGCCAGGCGATCTCGCCCGGCAGGTTGTTTGTGTTTGAAATTAGTAGACAGTAACAGTGACGTTTTGACGTCCCCAGTTGAGTGCTTCTTGTTGTGAACCAACGAGAAGATCAAGCTTGTTACCTTGGATAGCGCCGCCACGGTCAAGTACGATGGCTTCACCGATACCTGAGATGTGCATGCGTGTACCAATTGGGTATTGAGCTGATGCTGCAACGATACGCATACCATTGTACGTGATCGTATTTGTCACATCATAACCGCTGGCAGTCAATGCACGACCGTTGTAAAGGCGGCTACCATTGTTTGATGGGTCAGTTGTGTACGCTGTAACGTTCATTGTTACTTTCGTACCTGATTTTGCTGCTGTTGTTTGTTTTGTTGCTGCAGCTGGTTGAGCTGCTGCTTTTGGAGCTGCTTTAGCAACAGGTGCTGCTGGTTGAGCTGCTGGAGCTTTAACAGCTGGAGCTTTTGCTGTTGAACCTGCTAAAGTTGTATAAGCGCTGTGTACGTAACGAGTTTTTCCGTCGATTGTTGTTTTGATCCAAGCACCGACTTTGCTTTCTACGTTAACGGACTGGCCTTTATACAAGTTGCCAACGTCTTTAGAGTTTGTAGTAGGTTGCGAACGAACGTTTAATACTGCCGTAGTGACTGTAGCTTTTTTAAAGTCGAACGAAGAACCGGCTGAAGTGTAAGCACCGTGTACATAACGTTTTTGGCCATTGATGTTTGTTTGAATCCATGCACCAGAACGTCCTTCGACATTTAATTTTTGACCTTTATATACGTTACCCACATCCGCTGATGCCGTTGTAGGTGCTGTGCGTACATTTAATACCGCTGTATTTACTGTTACCGTCTCTGAGGCAGCCTCTGTCTCTTGGGCGAATCCTACTGATAGAGCCGTTGCTGCAAGACCTGCAGCGAAAACTGCTTTTTTCATTATTGATGTCCTCCTGACATATGCTGTGTTTACTGTTCCTACTTTACACGGCAATTCAGGGTTGTGCGTTTACAGGTCAGAGTCATTCAAGTTACAAAGCGGGCTAGTATGACAAACAGATTGCAAAAATGCATGTTTTGTCACGTCTAGGTCATAATGCTTGGTAAAATAAAGAAAAAGTAGGACTTTAGGCATGGTATAGAAGAAATATTCTAACTATTCCCCGAACTTAAGGCTCAAAGAAAGACTGAAAAGAGAGTAACTGGACGGAAGTAAAGTATTTTTTCAATGAATCGAATGTAAAGCTCGATTAAAAAAGATGAATTGAACGCATTATATAGAAGAAACACGAAAAAGCCGTCAACGGATTGATCCGTCGACGGCTTTTTCTCATTCGTATATATGGTCTGTCGATTTCATCCAATTATCCTAAAACAGATTCATTTGAAGACGGATAGGTATATTTTTGGACGAAGCGAGTGTATTCAAGGAGTAATAAATCCAGTTCATGACTCAGCTTCAAAACATGCGGGGAGGTGAAACTAGACCGATCTGCCTGATGATACAATTCACTTCGTTTTGCTTCGATCGCTAAAGTCAATAGATGTTGGCTTGTCATAGAATCCTCCCTTACATTGATGTCATATCCATATTCTAGCAAGTGGTTTCTGCCAGCGCAACGACATTTCATCTGTTTTGAGGAAATGTAATTTTTTTGTAATTTCAGTTGTCACGAATCTTTTTAATTTTTCGGAAGATAATAGGTGCTAAATATCAATTAGTTTGGCAAAATAGAGAAGGAACTTCTTCTTATTAGAAAGGAGCTGCTGAAATGGAGCTCTCGCTTTGGTTAGCGTTTGGTGCAGGGTTATTGTCTTTTGTCTCACCTTGTACGCTTCCGTTATATCCGGTGTTCCTCTCCTATATTACCGGTGTTTCTGTAACGGACTTGAAAGAAAAAGGGGTCAGGGAAAAACGGTCGCTGTTGCATACAGTAGCGTTTTTAGTTGGATTTGCGATGGTTTTTGCTGTTCTTGGCTTATCAACTTCCTTACTAGCAGACGTCTTCATTACCTACCGTGACACATTACGGATGGTCGGTGCGCTTGTTATTTTCGTATTTGGTGTAGTGTTGCTTGGATTATGGCAACCGACATTCTTGATGCGTGAGAAAAAACTCAATTTAGGTGAACGAAAGGGCGGGTACATCGGTACCATCCTTGTCGGAATTGGTTTTGCTGCCGGATGGACACCCTGTACGGGCCCGATTTTGGCAGGCGTCATCGGACTTGCAGCGACGAATCCAAGTCAAGGTATGTTGTATATGCTGTTTTATGTGCTTGGGTTCTCAATTCCGTTTTTATTAATGGCCTTTTTCGTCGGTCGTTCGAGATTATTCGTTCAGTACAGTTTAAAGATGACGAAATTCGGTGGAGCATTGATGATGTTGTTCGGAATCGTTCTGTATTTTGACGGACTCAGTGCATTTGCTGCATGGATGAGTGATATCGTAGGATTCACCGGATTTTAACAAGGAAGTGATGGGATGATTTGGGTATCAACAGGGGTTGCGCTCGTCATGGGGTTGCTGATCAGCTTCATTCGTGTCAAAGCTTCGGCTAAACCGACGAACGCTAAAAAAATCTTAATCCCGCCATTCGCCATGTCGACCGGGATGCTGCAGTTTTTATATCCGGCATCCCGTCTGACATGGACGGAAGTGGCAGAAGCATTATTGGTCGGTGCAATCTTCAGTATTTTTTTGATCAAGACGTCCAATTTTTACGAGGCAGAAGGGCAAATTTATTTGCAACGTTCAAAAGCCTTTTTCATCGTCCTGTTCGGGATTCTGATTGTCCGGACAGTCGCGAAGTTTGTCATTGGCGGTCAAATCGATATCTTTGAGACGGGTGGGATTTTTTATCTCGTGGCGTTTGGAATGATTGTGCCTTGGCGGATTGCGATGTATCTGAAGTACAAGCAGGTCAAGTCGGGAATCGTTCCGGTCGAACATTTACCGCAAAACTAAAAGGAAGGATTCTCATATGAGAGTCCTTCCTTTTAGTTTTGGAAATAAAGTTCGTAATCGCGCCAGTCGATGGCGTGTTCACGTAAGGCTTTTTTCAAAAATTTATGATCCCGTTTCGGTGTCGCGGAAATATAGCCTTTGACGACAAGCTCGGACGTCATCACAGATGCCCGTTCTTCCAGTGCGAACTGTCCGATCCGTCCCGCGATCTTCCGACGTGCCACATCCCGAAAAGCAGCCGGAACAGGCATAACTAGTGCATTTAATAAATCAAGTGTCTCATCCGTCCATAAATGGCGGGTCTGATCGATGTATTCATCTTCCCAGTCCATCATCGATTTGCCGTCTTCTTTCGGAAGTTTCTTTAGGAACTTCCGGAACATGAAGAAACCGCCAATCGCCATCAATGTGATCATGATAAAGCCCCAGAGCAAAATTCCATTCATGAACCATGCCATCCGTGACTCATCCCCCTTTCAACATCACTTATACATTAGCATAATTTTTTTTGTCATGCTATGATAAATGACGGAGAAAGTGAGGCGGAACGATGTTACAACCTTATGTACAATTGGATGAGTCCGGACGACCTCAAAAAGGTCTCTTGCCGGAGACGGCGGACGGTCGTGTCGTCGAGTTTTATTACGATACGAACGGAACGGACATCACTGTCGTATTTGTGACGATTCCTGTTCAGCATACGAGCCGGAAGCGTGCGTTCACGGTCGGAAAAACGTTTAAGACGATTTCGACGCTGGAGGACTTTACGTTGTTACGATACGACTTGACGGATCACAAAATCCTTGCGACACTCGAGATGTTTGCGGATGGGTCGGAGCGTCAAATTGATGCTTCGAGATTGCTCGACTATTAAAGAAGGAGGAGACGCGGATCGCCGCGACTCCTCCCTTTTTAATGTTCGATAGAAATCGTGCCGTCCTCAATCGAGACCGTCCCGCCAATCGGGAAGGTGAACAGCGGCATCGTATGACCGAAGTCTACTCCGGAGATGACCGGAATCGAGGAAAGAGCAGGGTACAAGCCGACCAGATAACGAAGATGTTCATCCGTCATCTGTGTTGCGAGCTGAAAACGACCAAAGACGATCCCGCGAATTTGTTCCGCTCCAGGCTGTGCCATTAACGAGGCAAAGTCACGCGCGAATGTCGCCGGATGGACTTCGTAATCATCTTCCAGAAACAGGACACTGTCACGTAAGTCCGGAAAGTACGATGTGCCCTGCAGAAGGTTCAACGTACAGAGATTTCCCCCGAGCAGGCGTCCTGTCGCAACGCCGGAAGACAGGATGACGGGTCCCGGATTTGGAAGCGTCACGTCTTTTCCTTCATGCTGATCATGCCAATTGACACTCGGCAGAATCTGAGTCGTCCCGCTTTCGAATAAAACCTTCTCGAACGACTGTAACGTATAGGCATCACGAGAGGCGAGTGCGCGCAACATCGGTCCGGAATAGGTGACGAGCCCACTTTTTGTCAGGAGTGCCTGACTGAGTGCCGTGATGTCAGAAAAACCGCAAAGAATCTTTGGATTATTCCGGATTAAATCGTAGTCCAGTCCGTCAAGCAACTCGTTGGAACTAAATCCACCGCGGACACATAAAATCGCATCAATCGATGGATCTGCGAAAGCGGTATGGAGATCGTCCAGGCGGCATGCGGGATCGCTCGAACCAAACGGGTTTACTGCCCGGGCATGCTGACTGATCGAGACGCGTAAGCCGAACGATTCCAAAACCGTAATCGCCTGATCCAGGATTTTTGAATCAACCGTCGCAAGACTCGAGGCCGGTGCAAGCAAACGAATGTGCGAACCGTTCGCAAGACGTTTCGGGACGATGACAGGTATTTGCTGTTCAATACATTCAATCCGATTGCCGAAAGGATCCGCTGTGAAGAAGCGTCGTCGTGGTGCCAGCCGGTCATCAAACTGAACGGGATATCCGGCATCTTGTAACCGGTTCGCCAAGTCGTCCAGTTGGGAAAAGGTCAGACCCGGATGCGCTTTTGTTGCAGGGTAAAACGACTCTTCGATACCGAGGTGGAGGGCGGCAGCATTCGATTCAAACCAGACACCGCCACTCGCTTTGACACCAGCCGGTTTTTCCACTTCCTTCATATGTAAAAGCCCGGCATAAAAAGCCCGAGCTTGTTCTTCGGAGTTTCTTGGGGCAGCTAACTGTACGTGATCTAACATTCTGACACGTCCTCTCAAGAAAATTAAACGATGAATTCCGTCACCCGTTTGAGTTCCCGTTCGACGAAATTCAAATAAAAGTGTCCGTCAATCCGTCGATCCAGTTCTTGGGCGACTTCGTAAATGTTTGAGCGCAGGACTCCGAGATAGGCCACTTCGGCATGACGGGCAGCCCGGTAAGACGCTGCATAGTGGGCCAGTAAGAATTGCAGGTAACCACGGTCCGTCAATAACGGAATCAACTGTTTTTTCTCTTCCATCGACCAGACGTACTTGTCGTCGTAATACATCGCGGCATACAGATGATATGGTTCATCGCCGCCCGTGAAGAGAGGTTTGACCCGTTTAACCTCTTGAATCAATTGTTCCGTCCAATCAAACCGGTCTTTTTTCCGGCTGATGAATAACGGAAGGATGAACGGGTGGGCTTGATCGGGCATACGCGAACAACCGCGTTCATGGCGGATTGCGGCGTACAGCAACAGGGCCCGGTCTTCGTAACCGCGTTCGATGGCATAAATCATCCGGCTGAAGCCTTCGCAAGACGGGCAGTCACTTAATTCATCCGGCGGGGCGTCGACCCATTCCGAGAGATAGTGATCAGCCTGTTCTTCGTCACCGAGTTTGCTGTAAATCATAAAGCCGATGTAGTCCCTTGTCCGGGCAAAACCGTGGGCGTCACAAAAATCAACGAACCGGTCAAAATCTTCTTCTAACAAGGCGACGGGCATATCTTCCTGTTCGGCTGCATAAATTAAATAGGATTTATAATTCCAGTACAGATCAAGTTCCTGTTTAGGCGTTAAAGTCAATTCATCTTTTCGGACCCAATCCATCAAAAGGGAAAAGGAAACTAAAAAAGAGCGGAAGTGACCCAAATCAAATTGGTTTTGAGAAAATGTCCACAAGGCAAGGGGACGGAGTGTCGCATCGGTCGTATCTTCAAAGATGGTCCAAAGTGATTCACCACGTTCGAGTGACGGATCTGCCTCTTTTAAGCGGAGATATAAACTGTTGAGTTCTTCGTGAGGGTTCATCTGTACCCCTCCTTTCTTATATAAGTATACCACGCACGGATTCAGAAGGCGTCACGGATGTCGAGCGAAAAAAAATGATTCCGCCCACGATTAGTCGCGGCTCGGAATCATTTCAAGGATTTGTCGATGTGTGGAACTCGTTGGATGAAGTAGATCATTTATCGTGTAACTGTTCAAGACTTGATGAAACGCAGCAATCGCGTCATCAAAAGCTTCGCGTGCAGGGTCTAAAGAAGGAAGTTCAGACATCCCTTCGAGTGGATCTAGAAAATGGGTTGTTGGTTCAAACAATTGCACTACGTCACCGATATAAATTTCATCCGGCGGGCTTGCCAAACGGAATCCGCCACCTCGACCACGAACAGAATGAATTAATCCATTTTGTCCTAAACGATAGACGACTTTCATCAGATGATTTTTTGAAATGTCGTAACAGTCCGCTACTTCCTGGATTCGGACCAATCGATCAGAGTGTGCCCCGGCAAATAACAGGGATCTGATTGCATAATCCGTATAACGTGTCATGCGCATTTTCATCACCTACTTAACTACACATGTTAGAGAAGTTTAATAGGAAGTACAAGTTTAAATGTGCGTATCTAAAGATGCATTTTAGAGATTGAATTTAAAGAAAAGGTCGGTCATAATATACGAGGAAAGGTAGGTCATGTCATGCATTTTGATCAGGCATTACACCTGTTACAATCGATCGGACCGCAAGTGGATCAAAACGGCTTACGGATTGCCAGCCGTTTTTATAAACAGTTGCAATATAAGTATAGCGCAGAACTACAGGAAATAGGAAATCTCGAGCTTCCATCCCAAAGCTTTGAGCTCCGGATTCTCCGACTGGCTCAACTTTTAAAGCATGTCACGCATCAACATGAATCCAGTGAACTGTTTAAAATGGTCTTATTAAATGAAATCAATCAAACAAAATCATTTATCCTGACATATCCAGACATCATTAGTACCGAGATTGTCGATGCGGTCAGAGTGGAGCTTGGGTTGTCACCGACGGACCCGGTGCTTGAAGCCTGGCAGATTGTGCACCATCAGTTAGTCGAGACGTGTCGCCATTTTTGCAAATATAAGCAACAGGGTGACTGGTCTCGACTTGGTGTCTTGCTCGTCGCGGAAGGGCATCATCTGGGTGCCATCATCGATGAGGCGCAGTATGCGTTGATGAGTGGACGGACAACGACGATTTTACATGTTCGGCCAACAAAACCGTCTTCCAAGAAAATGTTGTCAGATCTTAATTTACTCACGAAACAGGGCTTAATTTTTCATAGCATTCAGAATGAGGGATGGGACGAAGAAATCGAGAGTTTCTTAGGATTGATTTCAGTAAACGATCCCATCGTTTTCGTGAGTGGGTCCAGTCGATTCATTGCAGAAGTACAACGAACGTTAGAACCTCTGCCCGTCATATTTGGTCCATTCGTCGCGGATGGTGTGTTGCCATCTTGATGGGGTTCGAAAATCGAGTCTGTCTTTTGGAACATTCGAAGCAGAAGCCATTTCCTACATGAGCTGTTTCGGGTTCCGGAATGCTTTGAATGTATAATCAATTTTTTCTCAGCTATGAACAGACCACATATTTTGTCAAACAATCAGGAGGCAATAACGTGTCAGGGAAGTGAACGGGGCTTTTGTCATATAAACATGCGTATAGGAGTCACCAAACGTGATCAAGGCAGAGACAAGATGAGCCCGGATATGGCGACAAGAATGGCTTCGTCGTTGTGGTGTAATCAACTCGTCCCGATTGGAATCGAAGTCTAATAACAGCTGGAGCGGTTGCTCCGTAAAAATCGTCACCTGACAGTGAATCCCGACTCGTTGATAGTAATCGAAGATGCACTGGCGAACGGATAGCGCTCTTTCATGGGTAATCATATGCATCGTCTCTCCCTTAACCCGGAACTGAAGCATCGCGATTCCTACGTTATCCCGATCCTGACACTCCCATCACTGACACTGAAGCAGTGGGCTTCCTGTCCTCAAATTCTGTGAGAAACCTTCTCCCTTTAAACATAACACAGGTAGGGGAGTTCAATTCCTACTGTGGAGAGGAAATATCTCCACGGAAAACTTGTAAAATAAATACTACTATTTAATTATCAATACCCTTTCTCCTCCTCGAATATCATATAGGACGAAACTCCTTATTAAATCATATACATACGAAAACCCCAAACCGGATACTTTTGACGAATGTCTGGTTTGGGGTTTCTATATTAAATGAGTAAAAAAATCTACTTTAATCCTATATCCGTTATGCGGATTGAGACAACCGTTTCGCGCGTTGGATCGAGCGGTCGAGCGCGAGATAAACAAGTCCGGACAGACAACAGGCGAGTCCGACACCGGCAAGTGCATATTGTCCGTTTCCGGAGTCAAGGAACAGGGATCCGAGGAGCGGTGCCGTCACACCTCCGATCAACCACTGGATACTGGCGGCACCGTTATACGTTCCGCGCAAGTGTTCCGGGGCGATCAAAGCGATGAACGTCATCTGGACCGGCGACATAATCATCTCACCGAGTGTATAGAGGGCGTAAATTGCTAATAAAATCGTCACGAGCACGATATAGCCGGTTCCAAGCGAAAACAGATAGGACGGAATGAACGCAAGTAATATCATCCCGAGTCCGAAGATGCTGGCGCCAAGCAACATGACCTTTCCGAAGGCTTTACCGGACAGGCGCGCTGCGACCGGGAACTGGAATAGAACGACCATGATACCGTTTAGTCCCATCAGATACGGGAACGGATTTTTATCGTTCGGCAGTCTCGGTAACGCTTCCTTCAGGAAAACCGGCAGCATGCTTTCGACGAGAGCGAAGCCCATCGAGATGAAGACACCGGCGGCAATAAAAATCACGAAAACATGATCTTTACGCAGGACAGTGAAGGCTGACAGTTTTGGCTCGTCCTGCGTGTGTTCGATCTGATCCGGCTTTGTTTCTTGGATGAACAGTAACAAAACAAGGGCGTACAGGAAAAAGACGGCGGCAGCAGCGTAAAAGATCAGCGACCGGTCGACGAACAGGACGGCACTTCCGATCAACGGACCAAACGCTGCCCCGACGTTATGTCCCATTCGCAGCAGTCCGAATGATTCGTTAAGCCGCTCCGGCGGCGTGACATCAGCGACCATGGCGCTTGCGGCAGGGTGGAACAAGGAATTCGTCAGACCGAGTAAGGCATTCATTAACAATAACGGCCAAAACGAATCGGCGAACGAGAAGCCGATCAACGCGATGACATCGCCGACAATCGAGATGACCATCAGCGGTTTACGTCCGTACAGGTCGGCGAGATAGCCGCCGAGGAACGAACCGAACAGGGACGTGATGGGACCGGTCGCCATGATGAGACCGACTAAAAAGTACGAATCAAGCTGTTCGGAATAGTACAGAACAAGAAATGGTGCAATCATGAACATCATGACTCCGGTAATCGTTTCCCCGACGAACCGGATCCAGATGTTACGGTCAAGCTGTTTTAGTGCAGTAAACATAAACAAAACCCCTTATATTTCCGTTTTTAAATCATAAAAAAGACGGATACGCACAAATATAGGCATACCCGTCCTGATATAAGAGGGCAGCATGTACGTATACGCATACGTACACCCTGCTTAATTAAAAATTAAACGATTGGGTGACGTACAGTTGTAGCCAATACGTGAATCGATGGTTGCTGATTAAATGATTGTGACATTGTACGTCTCCTCCTTCTTGTAATAGTAACTTCCTCGTCATCGTATAGAACATCAGGCTGGGTTGTCAATACGAAATCTGAAAATTAAGTCAACAATGTGAAATGGACGAGACTGCGAAAATTCGGTATGATAGACTAGTTGCGAAAATGAGCGAGTTAACCACTTTTTAAGAAGATTTTTAATATATAGGTGAAAGGAATTACCCTACATGACAAAATTACTCCAAACCGAAGTCGAGAAACGCCGGATCTTCGGAATTATTTCCCACCCGGATGCCGGGAAAACGACATTAACTGAAAAATTCTTACTCCACGGTGGCGCGATTCGTGAAGCGGGATCGGTCAAAGCACGGAAAAACTCAAAATTTGCGAAATCCGATTGGATGGAGATTGAAAAACAACGGGGAATCTCCGTTACGTCATCCGTCATGCAATTTGAATATGACAAAAAAATCGTCTCGATCATGGATACACCGGGTCACTCCGATTTCGGGGAAGATACGTACCGGATCCTGACAGCCGTCGACTCGGCGATCATGGTCATCGATGCGGCAAAAGGGATTGAGTCACAAACGAAAAAACTATTCCAAGTCTGTCGGATGCGCGGGATTCCAATCTTTACGTTCATTAACAAGATGGACCGCCAAGCGCGTGATCCACTCGAATTGATGGAAGAGCTTGAGGAAGTCCTCGGCATTCCATCGGTTGCCGTCACATGGCCTGCCGGATCGGGACAACAGTTTGAAGGTGTCTACGACCGTGTCAACGAGAAGTTCCACTGCTTCAAAAACGACCGTCTGACGATTGATCTCGGTGAAGAAGGACTCGCAAACGACCAGTTGGCGTCGACGATCAACAACGAAATGTACGATACATTAGTGGATGAAGTCGATTTACTCGACGGAGCCGGAAACGAATACAATGAAGAACTGATTGCAAAAGGTGAATTGACACCGGTCTTCTTCGGTTCTGCCTTAGTCGACTTCGGAATCACACCGTTGCTTGAGCATTACCTCAACTTGTCCCCGTCCCCGACGCCACGTGAGTCGAACAAAGGACAAATCGAGCCGGCGCAAGATTTCTTCAGCGGTTTCGTCTTTAAGATTCAAGCGAACATGAACCCGAACCACCGCGACCGGATTGCCTTCGTCCGGATTTGTACCGGCAAGTTCGACCGTGGTATGGAAGTTGTCCTGACGCGGACCGGTAAAAAAATGAAGCTGTCGCAATCGACACAATTTATGGCGGATGAGCGGGAAACGGTCAACGAAGCGTTTGCCGGCGACGTCATCGGATTGTATGATTCCGGTAACTACCAAATCGGTGATACGATCACGAATGGTGATCCGAGCCTACAGTACGAAGCATTGCCGACATTTGCACCGGAACTGTTCCTGAAAGTCTTTACAAAAAACGCCTTGAAATCAAAACAGTTCCAAAAAGGGATTGAACAGCTCGCACAAGAAGGAGCGATTCAAGTCTATAAAACGGAATACAACGAGGTCATTCTCGGAGCAATCGGACAACTTCAGTTTGAAGTTTTCGAACACCGTCTCAAAGGCGAATACGGCGTTGACATCTTAAAAGATGCGGCGAACTTCCAGGTCGCGAAGTGGGTCAAGGTGACGGAAATCAGTGAAGTCAAGAAATTGACGGATTCACGGACTGTCCTCGTCTACGACCGTTGGGAAAACCCGGTTCTGCTGTTTGCGAATGATTTCGTCTACGAACGATTCGTTCAGAAAAACGAGGGTGTCATCGCACTCGTCGATTCACCACAATTGCTCAACGACTAAGTTGCTGAAACGTATCTTCCAATTCACCGGAAGATACGTTTTTTTTTCGTTTTGAGATGCAAAAAGAAGGGTAAAAATTGAAGTCTGTGAATTCATATCTCTGTGAGAGGAATGGTGTTGACGATGGCGAAAAAATTTATCGGCATTTTTCATGATGAATCGAGTTTACATCAAAAAATGCAAGCATTGAAAGAGCGGGGACATAAGGATTCTGATTTCTCGGTAGTGGGACGGGACGATGCAGCAGATGAGACATCGGGTGCTTCCTGGATCGATCAAGTCAAATCGAAGTTCAGCCATGAGCCACCGCTTCGGGAAACGTTAAAACGTGTCGGGCATTCCGATGATGAAGCGGAGCGCCATTACCAGGAAGTCGAGCGGGGCGGAATCGCGCTGTTCGCAAAAGACCTTCATGACGACCATGACCATTCGCATGATCACGATGACTCACGCGACCATCTGCATGACGAAGGACACCGGCATGACGGCAAAGTTGAAAACCTTGGCGTCAACGATTACGAGTCGGAGCATGAATCCGATCATGATAAAAGCGACCGTTCGAAATGGAAAGCGGACGATTTAGATTAATAGAACCCGACGCAAAGCTGAGCTTTTCAGTTTTGCGTCTTTTTTGAGAAGTGAAGTTTGTTCATTACCGCTTTAAAAATCACCGATGCTATACTGAACGTATTAAAGAGGTGAAGAAAAATGAAAAAAACAGCCGCAATACTTGCCGGTCTCAGCGTTCTCGGAGCGGTCTTCATGACCCGTTATCCGTTATTCGGCCGCCGACCATCGAAGTCGGATCAACAGCGTTATGCCCGTTCGGCTCAGTTTTCGAACGGAAAGTTTCAAAATGAACTGCCGTTCCAATTAAAAATGGAATGGGACACAATGAAAAGTATCTTAAAAGATTACGGACGGGAGCTGCCGTCGTTAAAACCGGTCAAACCGTTGCCGGTCGCTCCATTTGAACGACGGACGGACGGAACGGAACCACGCGTGACCTGGTTCGGTCACTCGGCATTCCTGCTTGAACTCGATCAACAGACAATCTTCTTTGATCCGATGCTCGGACGTGCTCCGTCACCGTTTCCAAAACTCGGGGGCGGACGGTTCCAGACGACGGCACAGGTCGATCTTGATGCCTTACCGCCGATCGATCTCGTCATCTATTCACATGACCATTATGACCACTTGGATTATCATTCGGTCCTGGCGTTAAAAGACCGGGTCGGACAATTCATTGTTCCGCTTGGTGTCGCAAGCCGACTGAAGGGCTGGGGTGTCGATCCGGACCGGATTACCGAACTCGATTGGCATGAATCGATTGAGACGAACGGTCTCCGCCTGACGGCGACACCGGCCCGGCACTACTCGGGTCGTAACGGGCTTGATCAATTTTCGACGCTTTGGGCGTCCTGGGTGATTGAAGGCTCGAAAAAAGTCTTCTTCAGCGGTGACAGTGGTTACGGTCCCCATTTCAAGGCAATCGGGGAACAATACGGTCCGTTTGACTTAACGATCATGGAATGCGGACAATACGACACCCGCTGGTCGAGTTCGCATATGTTACCGGAGCAGACGCTCGCGGCGCATCTTGATGTCAAGGGGGACGTGATGATTCCCGTTCACTGGTCGGCGTTTACGCTGGCATTCCACCCGTGGTTCGAACCGGTCGAACGGGTGTTGAAGGAAGCAGCGAAACACGGCGTGCCTGTCGTGACGCCGATGATCGGTGAAAGCGTTACGGTTGCGAGTCAGACCCGTAAATGGTGGCGTGAAGTTCGATAAAGTGCACCTCGTCTTCCTTTCCCGTGCTTTCCTCAGGCTAGACACGAGCCGCGGCTTCTGTCATGCCGAACGAGTAGCCGGGTCTCGTTTGTCTCTGACAGCGCGAAAAGCACGCACTTTTTTCTGTAGGAGTTACGGGGAAAAGACGAATTTAACGAAAAGTTTGTAAGACGAGAATGATTTTTAATCGTTCTCGTTTTTTTGTTAGATGTACTCATCTTTTTGAAAGGGGAGATTAATTTTGAAAGAACAATTGAGTTTGTTGGATGACTTGTCTCAATATAGAAATGCTGAGGAAATGTCGACATATTATAAGTTCATAATTGCTCATGCTAAAAAAGATTCTGCAGTTTTAAGACTGTTAAGATTAAAAAAAGGACGCTTTAAAGAGTTTTGTGAAGAGTTTACGCCAGCCTATATTTTTTCGATGTCGACATTCTTTCCAAAAGACGCACAATTAAAAGTTGTTTTAGGAAACCAAGGATACGATTTTTTAATGAAAAGATTTGACGGAGTAGTTGAGAAATTTGAAGTAAGTTCTTACATAAACGGGCAAGAAGATACAAAAATCTCACAGAAATTAAATGAAGTTGGAAGATGGCAATCACGGTTAAGCAGTCTAGAATCTCTAGAGGAGAAAAGAAATATCTTTCTTGAAAAGACAAAAAAGAATATCATCAAAAAATCTCAAAAAAATTATGACAATGTGACATTGATTTTTTCTACGACAATATTTACATTAAAACACTTTCCAGAAAATCACGAGTACTTGCTCCAGGAAAAAATCATCGAATATATAAAAGAAACAACCTTTCATGCTAAAGGAGTTTATCTGATAACTGATAATGGAGATGCAATTGAGCATAGTGCTGCGCATATGCTTCGGATCAAATAAAATAAAATCTTTAAAACCATTGTGTTTAAGTGAAACTCACAAACAAAAAACATCCCCGTTCTTTCGCTTATTGCGAGAGGTAGGGGATGTTGTGTTTTCGGAAAGATTAGCTAGCAAGTTGTTCTGATTTAGCTTCACGTCGAGAACGGAAACGTTCGATGACTTCAAACCCAAGGACAAGCATCGTGCCGATCAGTAAGCCGTTACTGAAGAACGGACGTAACGTCAGCGGCAGGATTTCCGCCAAAACCGTCGATTGCAACAGAATGCTGATTCCGATGACGGCACAAATCGCAAAGGCATGCTTCCGGCGACTGGTCGTCATGCTGCTTTCAGCAGACTGCCAGGCAATCAGGAACATGTGTGGTAACGTTGCGAGCAAAGCCGCACTAGCGACACTGCGCGGCAACGTCGCGATAATCCCGATGATACTCGGGAAAAACCCAACCAAGGCGATGACAAGTGAAGCAATCAAAAATGGACGACGTTCCTTACTTCCCGTCTGGGCGATGAAACCACTTGTGATCGGCAACGGGACCGGAACGAGCGTCGAGAACGTCGCCGCGATCAAGTGAATGATGCCTTCGACCGTCAGCCCCTGATTCAAAGCCCCTTTTTTCTGAATCGTCGCTTCGACGGCGCTTAACGCGGCAATCAAGTTGACGATCAAAAGAATCGCAAACGGAATTGCAACCAGGAAGGCACTGCCGTCAAATTGCGGCATCCCGAATGGTAAGGCGGTCGGAACGGCGAAGATACCGGACGCTTCCGGTAACGACGGACGGCTGACCAACCAGCCGACGACAATGCCGATCATCAAGGCGAACGGACGGAGGCGGGTCGGACCAAATTGACTGAGTCCGAGGACAAGCAGGAATGTCAGAATGCCGGCAAGACGTGTTGCTTCGACGGCGAGAACGGCACCAAGCATGACGCCGGTCAGTTGAATACATAATAAAAGCAAAAACGTTCCGCTGACGAGCGGCGTGAAGACCGGTAATAAAAAGCGGGTCCATCCTGTCAATCCGAGGAAAATCAAGACGACGCCCGCAATGACGACAGCGGCCATCGCAATCGTGAAGGCCGTCTTTGAATCGACCGGCAACGCGGCGATGACGACAAAGATGCTGACCCATGAGCCGGCAGGACCGGACACGATCGGTAAACGGTGACCGAACAATCCATGGAGGAAACAGGCAATCCCTCCGACAAAGAAGGAGCGTTGGACAAGTGCGGCCGTCTCGACACTCGAGAGATCAAACAGGCTCGCGACGACGATTGGCAAGGCAATCGTATTGGCTAATAAGAATATAATCCACTGGACCGTGGACGTCGTACGTTTCACAAAAATCGTCTCCTTTAAAAATCGCTGATTTCAGCATCGTATCATATGATTGATGTTATGATTCATACATATTTATGACTTAAAACATATGAAAGAGATGATGAATATGGATTTACGCCAATATCGGTATTTTTGCGCGGTCGTCGAAGAACAGTCGGTCACGCGGGCGGCAGAGCGGTTACGAATGGCACAACCCGCTTTGACGCAACAGATTCGGAAAATGGAAGAGTTGCTTGGGGTGCGGTTGATCGAACGGGCAGGGCGCGGCATCCGGATCACGGCAAGCGGAGAGCGGCTGTATGAACGGGCCGTCTCATTGTTGCGTTACGAAGCGGAAACCCGGATTGAAGTCAGTGACATTAAGGAAGGACGAGCTGGGATTTTACGGATCGGTGTCAATACGTTGTCCGCCGGGCGACTGACCGGCTGGATCCAAGAGATGAAACGCCGGCATCCCCGGATAACACTGCAAATTCATCAGGGAGAGTCGGGTGTATTAATTGACCGTCTGAAGGATCATGCGATTGACGTAGCGCTCGTCCGACTGCCGATTGAGGCCCAGGGCGTGACAATCGAATGGATGGAGGAAGAACCGTTTTACCGCGTCCATCATCCGAATTTTCCGGACGCCGACGTCATCATTCCGAGTCAGGAAGGGCTTGGTGTCTTTCAGACGCTCAGCCAACAGTTCGGCGTTGTCTCACAGGAAACCTGTTCCGATGTCCTGACCTTGATTGGACTTGTCCGCAGTGGACAAGCGGTGACACTGTTACCGGAAAGTACGCTCCGCGAGCTCGATATGACGGGACTGGTGCGGGAACGGTTACCAGACGCGACGAGTACGACGGCTCTTGTCTGGTTGACGGAAGACGGTCAATCGGCGCTGACCCAACAATGGGTCTCGATTGTCCACGAGTAAGAACGAATTGTTAAAAAAGGGATTTTATAGGATACTTGAACAAGGTACAGGAAGATAAGGGGAGGATGAAATGAAGACGATTCGCGGAAAGTACGGCGAAGCGAAGATTTTTACACACAATGTCGATGACATGACGATTGAGCAAGTGACAGGGATGCTGAATGAAAACATTGCTGTCGGCGGAAATGTCCGAATCATGCCCGATTGTCATGCGGGCAAGGGCTCGGTCATCGGCACGACGATGCGGATTCATGATAAAGTCGTCCCGAATCTCGTCGGTGTCGATATCGGCTGTGGGATGTTATGTACACAAATCATACGGGACGGAAAAGGCGGGATCGACTACGAAAAACTGGATGCAACGATTCAGGCACTCGTTCCGAGCGGCATGTCCGTCCGCAATCAGCCGCACCGGTTGTCAGAACAGATTCCATTTGAGCAGGTTCGGGCGCCGTTTAACGAGACGCGGGCCCGATTGTCGATCGGTACGTTAGGCGGCGGGAATCACTTTATCGAGCTGAATACGGATGAGGAAGAAAATCTCTACCTCGTGATTCATTCCGGCAGCCGGAACCTCGGGAAAACGATTGCCGAGCATTATCAAAAATTAGCGGAAGCGTCGCAATTCACTGTCGATACAGAAACAATCGTCGCATCGCTGAAAGAACAGGGACGTGAACAAGACATCCAATCGACTTTGGTCGAGTTGAAGAGTCAGTTCAATGAAACGAATAAAGATTTGGCGTACGTGTCCGGTTCCGATATGGACAACTACCTGCATGACTTAAAAATCGCCCAACGTTACGCGGCACTGAACCGTCAAGCGATGACCGACGTCATTGTTGAAGCGATGGGCTGGTCGGTCACGGAACAGTTCGATACGATCCATAACTACATCGATCTCGAGCAGATGATTCTCCGGAAAGGTGCGATTTCAGCGCAAGCCGGTGAAGTCGCCATCATTCCGATGAACATGCGCGACGGTTCACTGATTGTCAAAGGAAAAGGCAATCCGGACTGGAACTATTCGGCGCCACACGGAGCAGGACGTATCATGTCCCGCTCAAAAGCCTTCAAATCAGTGGACTTGAAGGAATTTGAGGAGACGATGCAGGAGGTCTGGTCGAGTTCGGTCGTCGAATCGACGCGCGATGAGTCACCGTTTGTCTACAAACCGATGGAAGAAATCATCCGAAACACAGAGGACACGGTCGAGTTATTAAAAGTCATCAAGCCGCTTTATAATTTTAAAGCGAAATGATGGGACGAAGTACGAATAATATTACTGGCAGATGAACTGATGACTGTCTTGGTCGCAAATCCCTGTCGTGAACCCGGCTGTTAAGAGAACGGACTGTGAGGCACGGTTATCAGGTGCGGTATAGGCACAAACCTGTCTGACCTTCATGTCCTGCAGTCCAAACCGGGTAACCGTTTTGACAGCTTCCGTCATGTAGCCCTGACCGCGGAAGTCCGCTTTGAGTACATAACCAATCTCGGCGATGTTATTTTGATAGCCTCTGCAAAAACAGCAGTTCCCGATGAATTCGCCGGTCGACTTTAAATACAGCCCCCACGTAATGCCGTCCCCGTTGAGGTAATCAAGGGCAATCTGACTCAAAATCCGGATGACATCCCGGCTGTTCTGTGCCTGTTGCCCGTCATAGGCCGTAATCTCAATCATTTGGTTTGCTTCGCTTAACCGGATTTCCCTTAACAGGAGCCGTTCGCTCGTCAGTTCAGGAAAGACGTCAAAATAGTATTTTTCTTTCACGGGGCATGCCTCCTTTAGTCTTTTTATACTTTAATTGTACGTTATCCGATACGAATCGAAACTAAAAATCCGTTCATTGATCAGGAGGAACTCACATGCCAAAAAAAGCTTTAGTCGTCATCGATATTCAAAATGACATGACAAAAAACTACAAAGAAGTCATTGGGACGATCAATCAGTCGATTGACTGGGCAATCGAACAAAACATGCATGTGGCCTATATCCGGCATGAGAATTTATCGGCTGGAACAAGAACGTTTAAGACCGGAACACGTGGTGCCGAGTTGGCACCTGATTTAAAGATTGTGTCGGATCACATTTTCACGAAATATAAGGGGAATGCCTTAACAAGCGAAGCTTTCGCAGCATTCATTGCGCAACATGACATCACCGGCTTTTATCTGACCGGCGGAGATGCGACGGCTTGCGTCAAATCGACGTGCTTTAATTTACGTAAACTGAATTATGACGTGACGGTGATCACAGACGGCATCACAAGTTATGACAAAAAGAAACTGCCGGAAATGATTGAATACTACGCGAAAAAGGGCAGTGACATTGTTCAATTGAATGACTTAGTTCGTAATTGACTGGTACTTTTGAACAGAACTCATCGTGAATCAGCTTGAAAGGAATGAAGTATTATGAAATTAATTTTGATGGGAATCAGTATTATTTTATTTGGAATCGCTCTGATGATCGGCTTTAGTCCAGTGGGATTAAATGACGTGTTGGGTATTAAAATTGGAATGACAGTATCATTTGTTGGGTTACTCGTTACGTTCATGGACTTTTTTATCAGTGTGAAGCAATAAGCCAGATATGTGCATACCAAAGTGAAGGAGGTTTTTACATGAGAAGCGTAATTAAAGTAATGATTGTGTTATCTGTATCATTGGGTCTGATGTTGACAGGTTTTCCTTCAAACGAAGCCATAGCGAAAACTAAAAAAGAAACGCAACATGAAACCTTTAAAAAGTTGAAAATGAATGCCTCGATGACCAGTGTTGCGGAAGTCATGTATGGCAAAAGCTATAAAAAACATCTGTGTGACCGCTCGGAGGATGAGGTGAAAGTTAATGTTTTATGCAGTGGTGAATTGAACGATTCCAATACATACGATAAAAGCGGGAAGCTAAAATATTTGAAGTATGAATTTTATCTGTACCCAGATTCAAAGGTACCGAATGAATCGGACAATCCGGATGAAGTGACGTTCCAAACCGTCCGGATGTTGCTCGTATTTAAATCGAAAGAGCAAACTAAGCAGTTAAAGCTCGTCGAAAAACATTGGTTTGACTCATCCGCTGTCAATTCTAAACGTGTCTATAACGATCAAAAGATTAAAAAAGGCATGACAAAAAAACAGTTGGATGCGGTGATGACGGGAACAGGAATCGGGAAACATGAAAGAGTCTCGTATATCGACTATTCAAAAGTCGGGAAGCAAGCCGGTAAAAAACAGCCTGTTTTTCCAAAAGCGTACAAGACGTATTCGTATTCCGTTTTGAATCAGAAAGAGAATATCCTGTACTACTTCGAGACGAAGTACAGTCTGACGAAAAAAGAGTACGTCGTTTCGTATGTCGATACGTGGACGGAAGATGTTAAATGAAATTCAAGAAGGGCTTCTTACTATTATTGTTGAGTATTTTTTTCATGACGGGATGTACAAATAATACCGTATCCTCTAAACCGAAACCAGAAATTAAACAAGTGACGACGACTAACCAGAAAATAAATGGAAATCGAAATCAAATCTTAAATCATGACCAGTTTAAGAAACTGTTTGAACAGATGCACGAATATTTGAAGATTGGTCATTTTCAACTGGAAGCAAGTACGCTGGGATCAGATTTCACAATAATCGACAGGGAGTTAAGCTTTGGTAAAAGAAAATGGCTAACCGTTGATGGAACCAGTGACAGTTCCTCGTCACAAGAAAGTTTGTATTTCGAAGACGAAAAACAGACGACTCAGTTATCCATCCACTTTGCATTCACAGACCACTACATAGGGGAAGACATGGTCCAGTATCCAAGCAATTCAGGTTACAACAAATTGAATCAAAAACTCGCGAATAAATCAGATTTAATTATTATCAGCTATAAGAACATAGTGATTTCGGTGCAGCAAAACACATTAGGTAAAATAGATCCTGAAACGACACAACTCGCCGTAAAGAGGATCATCAACGAATTAAAACAACTGAAGTAAATCCTTACTAAAACGAGAGAACTCCCAAATGTAGGAGTTCTCTCGTTTTTTTAATTCTTTCAAAAGAATAGTTGTGTTTTAATAGTCAACGAATCGTTTTTAAGGCGCCAGCCCAAGGGATGACTTGATCGAGCATTTGGTTGACGGAATCTGCTTGAACCGGTGCTGCTTTTAATACAGCTCCATTCTCAAAGTCAGTGAACAGCGAGAGGGCAGGGTGGACGCGGACGTCTGCAATCAACAATTCGCCTAAAATACCGCGTAAGTGTTCTGCTGCGCGGGCGCCGCCGACTGAACCATACGAGACGATACCGGCTGCTTTATTGTTCCACTCGACACGGAGATAATCGAGGGCATTTTTTAAGGAAGCGGAAATCGAGTGGTTGTATTCCTGTGTGATGAACACAAATCCATCCTGAGCGGCAATCGCTTCAGACCAGGCAGCTGCACCGGATGCATCGCCGTCCTTTTCACCGAGCAACGGTAATTTGTAATCGGCGATGTCAATGATTGTATAGTTGGCATCTCCGCGATTGTCCGCGAGCTCTTTCACCCAATTTCCGACTTGTGGGCTTAAGCGACCTTCACGTGTTGATCCCAAAATGATTCCAATGTTTAACTTTGTCATGTTCGTTTCCTCCTCTTGTTGTGGTGTTTCCTTTGAACCAAATAATTTACTGAATAGACTCAAATGAATTCCTCCGTTTTATAGGTATTCTTTTTCAATCGTCCGCGTGCTGCGGACGGTATCAATCGGACGGACCATTTGCTCGATCTGTTGACGTTGTGATTCTAAGAACGGTGGCAAGGATAATTTCTCTCCGACCGTTTCATACGGCTCGTCACCCAAGAAACCGGGGCCATCTGTTGCCCATTCGAACAGGATACCTTGAGCGACACGGGCATATAAGGATTCGAAGAAGAAACGGTCGACATAGCCGGATGTATTGAATCGTAAATTTTGCATGCGGCTGATCCATTCATTTAAAGCGGCCGTATCTTCGACCCGGAACGCAACATGGTGAACGGTACCAAATCCTTGCTGTCCACTTGGAAGGAGGAGGTTATGCTCGACGATGACTTGCGCGCCATTCCCGCCTTCGCCCATTTCAAACAGATGCAGTGATCCGGCTTTATCGATTTCCCGCATCAGCATCGCTTTTTCCAACACTTCTTTTAACCGGTCAAATTCGGCGATCCGGATATGGATCGGACCTAAGCCGGTGATGGCGAATTCTAATGGAACCGGACCGTTTTGCCACGGCGTTCCGGAGGCAATACCTTCGTTGTGTTCATCTGAAATCAGCATGTACTGCTGGTCATCGAAATCGACGAACGAGAGGGTCTTCTTACCAAACTGTTCTTTGATGCCGCGATGTTTGACGTCGTATTTGTCAAACCGTTTGATCCAGTAGTCGAGCGCTTCATCCGTCGGCACGCGGAAAGCGGTTTTGTAGATTTCGTTTGTGCCATGCGTTCCTTTCGGGATGCCCGGGAAATCAAAGAATGTCATGTCGGTACCGGCTGATCCTTTATCGTCGGCGAAGAATAAATGATACGTCTGAATATCATCTTGATTTACGGTCTTTTTCACTAAACGCATGCCTAAGACGTTTGTGAAGAACGCATAATTTTTCTCGGCACTGCTCGTGATAGCTGTTACGTGGTGGATTCCTTTTAATTCGTTCATATAAATCGCTCCCTTAGTAGTTATTATCTCGAATTCGAGATATATTGTTAAAAAATTTAATGATTTTGTGCCTGATAGCCTATTTTTTTAGCGGTCTTAATGAACAATTCAATTTCCGCCTGGTCAATCCCTTGGAAAACCTGATTAATAGCTTGTTCATGTTCCGGGAAAATCGTATCCATCAAGTTTTGACCGTCCGTGGTGAGTTCCGCAAATGTGACACGCCGATCTTCCGGACAGGCTTTGCGGACGACGTAGTTCTTTTTTTCAAGTTTATCGATGACATAGGTGATGCTGCCACTCGTAATCAATACTTTTTTCCCAATCAGCTGAATCGGTTGTCTTCCTTTGTGATACAGCAACTCGAGTACGGAAAAATCAGTCGGATTTAGTCCGGACTTCGCAACATCCTGTTTGATGACTTCATGAAGCGCATCGACTGCGCGGACCATGACTGTCAGTGCTTTTAAGTTCGGATTCGGCTGTTCCATTTCGTTCACCTCTTTTTATCTTCAATTCATATATCTTTAATTCGAGATAAATATACCATCTGTTTTTTATGGCGTCAATTGTTTTGATTGGTTTCTGATTACAGATCTATACAGCAGAACGAAAAGAGACAGCCCGCTGAGTACGGACTGCCTTTAAAGGGGATGAATACATCACCAGTTCAGTTCGTTTAAAAACGCAAGAATGTCTTGATTAACTGTGTTCATATCTTTTCCTAACGTCATTAAATGTTTCGAATTCGCAAATCCTTTAATCGTTTTTTGATCCGAAGCTACGCTTTCAAAAATCTTCTCGGCACTCGTCTTGTACGACGGGTCATCCAGTTCCCCGTACAGGACGTGAACAGGCGAGGTAATACGTGACAACTGGTCTCTCGTCTGATTAATGAGTTGTTCAAAGTCGGTTAATGAATCGAAGGGGAGGTGATCAAGTTTAGCTATTTCAGACTCGATCTGTTTGCCATCTTTCCCTTCGAGTTGCTTATAGCGCTTGGCATAATAAATTATTCGTTCTTTTAGAACGGCTGCTTCCTTATACATCGGCACGGACAGGGTGACCACACCGTTTACTTTCAACTCCTGTCCCATTTTCAGGGAAAGTACACCGCCAAGGGAAAGACCGGCGACCGCTATATGTTCGAATCCTTTGCCTTTCAACAGTTGATAACCGTTGAGTGCATCCTGCCACCAGTCGGCCGGTCCATAGGTCAGAAGGTCTTCTGCCGGCAGACCGTGTCCACTGAGTGTCGGGGCGTAGCAGGAATACTGATTTTGCTGCAAATAACTTCCGAGCTTTTTCATGTCGTTCGGATTGCTGGTAAAAGAATGTAAAAGCAGAACGGCTCTCTCGCCACCTTCATAATAGAAAGGTTTTGGGGGTAATAGTTTCATGGAAAGGAATTCCTCATTTCGTAGTTTTTATTATAAATAAAAATCCTAGTCATCTTCAAAATGTAAAATATTATTCTGTTCTTACTTTTTCAATTCCTACATTTTGTAAAAAATATGATAAGGTGGATATATATTTTTAAGGGTCATTTCATCACAAAGGGGGAGCTAGCATGAGTTTATTTGTTAATGAACTTAATTACATAGATGATAAAGATAAGACTACTGTACTTGAAAAACTCTCTTTTTCCATTTCTCCAGGAAAATCATTGGCAATCAGTTCTAATGTTACCCATCGCCAACTACTTATTAAAATACTTGAAGGTCGTGTACGCAGTGCTAACAAACATATTCTTGTGAATAATTATCACCCAGGAAATACTATACAATATCGTTCATCCATCAGTTTCTATTACGAACATCCATATACATATGATAGGTTAAACATTTTGGATCATCTAACTTTTTATAAGAAACTATACAACAGCTCAAAATCGATTCCAGACATACTCGAAATTACACAACTGAACGAGATAGCAAAAAAAAGAACCAATAAATTAGATCATTCTCAAAAGAAGCGCCTACAGCTCGCAATTCTTATTTTACAGAACACACAGGTCATTGTTTTCGATGAGCCGGATCAAAACATTGATCAATATACCAAGAACATACTTTTCAAAGTCATTGAACTATTATTGAAGGAAGAAAAATGTCTATTGATACTGACAGGCAGTATGGAGAGCGCGATTACTTTATCTGAGGAATGCTACGTACTTAGTAGCCTCGGTCTTACGCTCATCAATACGGAAGTAGAGGATGAAGACGAGAAAGCAATCATTGAAGAAGAGAATAAGGTCAATGGACCTGAAGAACGTCCTGCCTTTTCGCCTCTTGAGTTGAACAAGGTTGTCGCTAAACTTGAACGTAACCTGATTCTGCTCGACATAGACGAAGTCAAATTTTTCGAGAGCGCATCAGGGAATGTCCAAATTCATGTAGCTGACACAATGTTACCTGGTCTGTATACGATGAATGAATATGAAGCGACTCTACAGGACCGACATTTTTTCCGATGTCACCGCTCATATCTCGTCAACTTGAAAAAGGTACGTGAGATTGTAACCTGGACACGGAATAGTTTTAGTCTTGTTCTCGACGACCGTACTGAGGTTCCGTTATCTAAGAACAAGATACACGTCCTTAAAGAGATGCTAGGAATTAAATGATGATTTTTTAGCAAGCTAATTACTCTTTTCGTAAGCAGGATGACTCCTTTCGTCCTTAAAATAATGCAGTGTATAGCGATTCCCATTATTCTGAGGTTAGAAAACGAGAGGAGTGCTACTTCATGGAAAAAGTAATTGAAATTGAATCATTGACGAAACACTTTTCAGACAAAACAGCCCTTGATGACTTAAACTTCTACATCAATCAAAAAGAAATTTTCGGACTACTCGGACCAAGTGGTTCTGGTAAAACCACCATGATCAAAATTTTAACTGGTCAAATGAAACCTTCCGCGGGTTCGACCAGTCTACTCGGAATCCCCTCCGAAAAACTCAAGCAAAAGAATACTTTTCAGAAGGTAGGTATCATGACGGATAATAGCGGTCTCTATGATCGCTTAACAGTGAAGGATAATTTAAAGTTATTTTGCAAAATCTTTTCTGTATCTGAGAATCGTATAGGTCGTGCACTGGAGTTAGTCAATTTAGGTGACGAGCAGAATAAGAAAGTCGCCCTGCTCTCGAAAGGGATGAAACAACGGGTCCTGCTCGCTCGAACTTTTTTGCACCAACCCGAAATCTTATTTTTAGATGAACCAACTTCTGCACTGGACCCAGTGAATACTCAGGCCATCTACTCGGCCCTAAAAGACATGAATCGAGACGGTGCCACGATTTTTTTAACGACTCACGATATGGTAGAAGCAGATACTCTCTGCGATCGTGTCGCCTTTCTAAATCGAGGTCATATCCAATTACTGGGATCACCGAAATCAATTAAACAACGTTTTGCTGATGAGACATTAACACTCGAATCATCGGACGGCTTAGAACACGTTTTCGAATCTAATGAGAAAGATGCCCGTCATATCTATGAAATGTTACGTACTAATCAGGTTGTATCTATCCATTCTAACGAGCCAACTTTAGAGGACGTGTTCGTAAAAGTAACAGGGAGTGAACTAAGATGATATTTTCAATCAATCGTGCGATGGCCATTTTCCAGAAGGATGTCAAAGACGTGTCAAAAAACGTTTTCGTCGGGACGACACTTTTAGTTCCTATCTTGATGGCGATCGTCTATAAAAACATCGGTGAGGTGACGTTAGAAATTCACTACACCGTCATCAATCTGACATTCTCTTCGGTAGCTGCTTTCGTTCAATGCACATTAATCGCAGAGGAGAAAGAGAAGAACACCTTACGAAGCTTGATGTTATCACCTGCTACGACGCTTGAAATCTTGGGGGGGAAGAGTGTTTTAACTGCTCTGATTACACTCCTTACCATAATCATTAGTGCCGTCATTACTGGTTACACACCATCGCATCTGTTTATCATTGTGATCGCACTTCTCATCTCTTGCTTGTTCTATCTCGCGTTAGGAACGCTTCTGGGATTGATGACTTCCTCCGTCATGGAAGCTTCTGTCGCTGTATTGCCAGTCATGTTTTTATTTGGATTCGGAACACTGCTTCAGCAGGTTTCTGATAAATATCCGGTACTTTCTGTTGTCGATTATTTGCCGAACTTACAACTTTTAGAGCTAGCGAAAAAGGTTGAAGACGGCGCCTCCTTCTCCTCACTATCAATTAATCTGATCATTATTCTCATAGCTGGTGTTCTATTCAGTGCTTTAGTTTTCATGATTTACAAAAAGAGAACATTAAGGGATTAAGATGCTCTACATCACAGATTTCATGTATCGATGGGAGGAATAATGATGAAAAAAATATTATTAGCGATTGTAGGTACACTCTTTGGTTTACTCATCATGTACGTCATTCAGAACGGATTATAAAACTGTCGATAGGAGGAATTCACATGACGATTAGTGTTTTATCACATGGGCTAAATTCTAACTCCGTGTTTTACGAGGATGCCCGTATCGGAATAAATACAAAGCATAGCTTCCTATTACTAAACGTTTCTGAAATTCTGTATATAGAAAAAATCGAAAGACATGTACGAATTTACTTAAAAAATGACGACCATATTGATACTTCAGAAAACCTAAAAGCTATCGAGTTGAAGTTAAGCAAATATGAATTTTATCGCCCACATAAATCTTTTATCGTTCCGTTAGGAGATATCCGAGAAATATCATCCGATCATTTCATGGACTCCTATAATATCCACCTCGTAGAAAGTAAAACTCACATAAAACTAAGCAAGCACAAGTATAAAGAATTACGGAATATTCTAGTGACAGCATGCCAAATCAATCTATAAATTGCTTAGAAGAAGCAACTAATTTTTAAAAGCTACAGATATGCAACTTTATGAAGTTATCATCTATTTGCTCACAGCTTATAGTAAGAGCATGTTCAACAGCAACTATTAAAAACACTTGTTGATGGACAAACTACTATTAGGAGGTCATACAAATGACAAACGAGCAAATCATTCAATCGTGGAAGAGTCTTGATGAAACATCTGTTATCGCTAACCCTGCTGGTGAAGCGGTAAACGAATTGAACTTCGAAGAAATGTCACGTATCAATGGTGGTGGAGACGTTCAACCTGAAACAACTCCATTCTGTGTAGGTGTCATTGTAGGGGTCACTATTTCACTATCTAGATGTAAATAATTTCTTTATTACTTATAAAAAGGCACCGATCATCTTTGATTCGGTGCTTTTTTGTATCCCGCAAAAAAATTAAATATCCCCTGAAAAGTGAACATATCCCCCTCTCACTTACATAACTAAGCCTCTTACGAAAGAATTCATTTATTTACCCAAAATTACAATAAAATTACTATTAATCACTTATTTTTCTAAGCGAATTTTAGGAGGTAAAACGATGGATATCCAAACGAAGCTTAGTGGAAAAGAAACAGAAGTAGCAGGCTTGATAGCAAAAGGATACAAGGATGTTGAAATTGCAAAGACCTTGTTCATCAGCCAGCGACGGGTGGGCGAGATTGTCTTCAATATCAAACAAAAATGGGGAATCCAATCACGTGTCGAGCTAGGTATCATCGCCTTCGAATACAAGCTCATCCAGAGTCCCCTCGCCAGGATGAAGTCTTAAACGAAAAGGAGAATGATGATGAAACGAGTAGCTTTTATAGAGCAAATGGAACATAGCGAATGTGGATTAGCATGCATGTCTATGATACTAAGCTATTACGGTCATCATTGTTCCATATCTGATTTACGAGAAGAGTACGATATTCCGAGTAGTGGGGCATCCTTTTTGAACCTCTCGCACATCGGCAATGACATGGGAATGAATTGTAAGGGTTTCTCTTGTTCTACAAAGGATTTAGAGTTTTTGCGCGGATCGATACCCTTTATTGCTCACTGGAATCAAAATCATTTCGTCGTGATCGAAAAAATCGGGAAGCACGTACATATCGTCGATCCGGCATTAGGAAGACAGCGTATTAGCATAGACGAATTTTCCAGGCATTTTAGTGGATTTTTGATGGCGTTTTCTCCTAACGATCAGTTCATCCAAAAGAAGAAAAAGTCTATCATAAAGTTCTTTTGGGGATTCGCTAGGACGCATCAAAGATGGATTTATGTCACTCTGATTTTTTCTTTATTACTTCAAACACTTGGCTTGTTCATCCCTATGCTTACAAAATGGGTAACGGATGACGTCATCATATCCAGGGACCAATCATTGATTAAGTTCATTGGTCTCTATATCATGTTTCTATTATTGCTCAACATCGTCTTTTCGCTTGCAAGAGGATTTGCCATCACACGTCTTCAAAAGCTTATGGATAAATCCATGATGACGACTTTCGTCAGTCATCTGTTCAACCTTCCCTATGCGTTTTTTGAAAAGCGGACGGGTGGAGATTTATTGTTCCGCTCCAATTCTCACTTGGTGATTCGACAAATCCTTTCAAATCGTGTAGTCGGATTTTTGATAGATGGCATCCTGCTTGTCGGTTATGCAATCATGATGCTTCGGCAATCACTCCAATTGGGTCTCGGAGTGATTACATTAAGTATTTTTCTATTCATCATACTCGTGTCTTTCACTCGAGTCACACAACGCCTAAACAATAAAGATGTAGTCGCTCAATCAAAGGTACAAAGTCATTTATCCGAGGCAATCCACGGTGCGAGTGATGTGAAGATGCTGGGAATCGAACATCAAGTAGTTGGCGAATGGGCTAGTAAATTTGAGCACCAGTTGACGATTACAGAAAAAAAGAATTACTGGAACACGATCCTTAATACGATTGCGGGTAGCGTTCAGTTCATCGTTCCTACGGTCCTTCTCTGGTATGGCAGCATGCTAATCCTAGAAGGCAGATTGACGATTGGTGAACTACTAGGGTTCAGTGCTCTTGCCTCCATGTTTATGATGCCGATCGTATCCATTGGTATGGGATATACGGAACTTCTGTATCTTGGTTCCTACGTCCAGCGTTTGACAGATGTATTGGATGCAAAAGAAGAGGAACTCCACCTTGACGAAACGGAGCTTCCTCGCCTAAAAGGGCACATCGAATTAAAGAATGTATCCTATGCTTATGATTCCTTTGCGACACCGACATTGAAAAATGTGGACCTCGTCATCCGCCCCGGTGAAAAGATTGGTGTCGTCGGCGCCTCAGGAGCCGGAAAAAGCACCTTAGCCAAGCTACTGATTGGATTTTATCGTCCTACTGAAGGTGATGTTCTTTATGATGAAATGAGTCTCAACACGATAGACATCAGGCAGTTACGTCATCAAACAGGGGTCATTCTACAGGAGACAAAGCTCTTCCATAAGAGCATCATCGACAATATTTGTCCAGGTGAAGACCCCGATTTTGAAAAAGTTGAGAGGGCTACGCGACAAGCTAACCTCCATGATGAAATCATACGCTTACCTATGCAATATCACTCCATGCTATCCGAAGGAGGAACAAATCTTTCAGGAGGGCAGCGTCAACGCCTATTACTCGCACGCGCTTTATATCACGATCCGTCGATCCTTATCCTGGATGAAGCGACGAGCGCCCTCGATAACCTAAACGAGAACTTGATCGATGACAACATCTCGAAACTCGACTGTACGAGAATCGTCATTGCCCATCGTCTTAATACTGTCCGGAAAGCAGATCGAATCATCGTATTAGACCAAGGAAAAATCATCGAAGAGGGCTCACATCAAGCATTGATGGCGAAGAGAGGATACTATTATGAACTTTATCACGCTCAAGACAAGGAGATCATTCATGCCACATAATCAGACATGCTTTTATAAAAAGTCGTTCCTGTCAGCCGTCGCTGTCTGTCTTTTTGCTACATTGTTTCCATCTGTGTCATCTGCAACAGGGGACGTAATGCCTTCAAGCACGGACATACACTCAAGTCATCTAGACAAGAAATATCCCGGTCAAAAATACAGCGTTTCGATGTCAGGCGCACAAGGCTTGCAACTGGATTCGCGCTTCGTAAGGGATTTTATTGACCCGGTAAAGAAGAATCCAGATCGGAACCTCACCGAGCAGCTCCCAGAATATTATATGGACTGGGGATGGAATGTAAAGGATGTAACCTCCAATCTGGAATCGCATCGTCAGACGAGAGGGTCAAACCTGACTACTATTGCTATCATCGATAGCGGAATCGATGAGAATCATCCGGCATTGAGCGAAAACATCGTTTCGGGCGGTAGAAGCTTCGTACCCGGCGAAGAGGGGACGAAGGACCAGACCGGTCACGGTACGATGGTGGCTGGAATGATTGCAGCCAAGGGAAAAATGTCTAGTATCGCTCCTTCTATCGGTATTGTTCCTTATAAAGTCTTCGGAAAAGGAGCATCAGAGTCAGAATGGGTGATACAGGCCATCAAACAAGCTACTAAGGATAATGTGGACGTTATTAATCTAAGTTTAGGCACGTATAAGGACCCGACAAATAAAGACGATGCCAAGGTGATCAAAGCCTACGAAAAGGCTATTAAGTATGCTCATAAAAAAGGTATCGTCGTCGTCGCGTCTTCCGGTACAGATGGATACAACATGGACGATCAAAAAGAGTTGGCGAAAAAGATCGGGAACATGAAACGTGCCGTTCATCTTCCAGGAGGGCTCAAGGATACCATCACGGTTGGCGCGACCAATCGATTGCTCCAGCCGACTGATTACTCGAATTACGGTAAGGAAGTGGATCTCTCTGCACCTGCAGGTGATTATGGAGCTGATTGGTCATCCAGCGGTATCGCTGATATTGAAAGCTTCGTCCTTACCACATATCCGACCTATCTCCCTCAATCTCCAGTCAGTCAAGCGCTCGAGCTTGATCAAGGATATGAATTTATGATTGGTACGAGCCTAGCATCACCACAGGTGGCTGCAGTCGCCGCACTACTCATCGATGTCGCGAAGTCTGCAGGTGTCGATCTCTCACCAGATATGATTGAACGCCTATTGAAGAAGAGTACGACGCCATTCCTTTATTCAGATAACGTACGGAAGGGTGGGAAAGGAATCGTGAACGCGAATAGCGCCTTGAATAACCTTAAAATTCTTATCGAAAAGGGGAGTATTCGGAAATGAGTACTGACATTAAAGGATCTACTTCATGGAAAAAGGCGATGTATTTAGAAGAACTTAAGCGTCCCTTTGTTCAAGGACGGTATAAAGTCGTTCAACATGAATATGATCGGGTAGCTAAATGGAGACATTATTCGTTCTTGATGGATCAAAAACTTTTTGAAAACCGATTACAAGCAGAGAATCTGACACGTGAGCAATTTGAACAATTGTTGAATGGAGAGATAGAGGAGGATACTGATGTTCCCGAGTGGTTGCACTCTTTTCAAACGATTATGTCCAAACCCCTCGAAATCGGTGATCTAAGAGTCAATGGACTCCATGAATCATTCACACCTTTTCTGTCATATGCAAAGTCTGAAATCGAAGTAGCACTACCTAAAGGGCATCCTTTTTATAATCATTGTACAGATCAATTCATGCCATCACTACTCGAGAACCTGTCCAATCAATTTCTCCAGCTGGCAGCTCGAACCCTTACATTGGAGTTGAATGTGTCGCGGCTTCGTGAAGAACTCATTGGAAATAGCCCAGAAGAGCGTTTCGAATCGTTCGTAGCAATCAAACTGCGCGATCTGGAGGGATTGAATGCTTTTTACGAGGAATACATCGTTTTAGCCCGATTGTTGACGACACGAACCCTTTTCTTCATTGATAACATGGTACGTTTTATGGAACATTATGTTTCAGACGTGAAGTCCCTCCAAAAAAACTTCGAATCGGAGCAGCTAACACTTTCAGACGTGGAACTCGGCCTCGGAGATTCCCATGAATGCGGTCAGTCCGTGATTGAAGTAAGCTTTCTCGAGACCACTACGAGACTGATCTATAAACCAAAATCTCTCCAAGTTTCGCTACAAGTACACGAACTGCTTGGTTGGTTCAATCAGAAAGGATTCCAGCATCCTTTCTCTACATATCGAATCGTTGATCGGAACGAATATTGTTGGGAGGAAAAGGTCTTAGCGCTTCCCTGCGAGGACATAGATGGACTCAAGAGACATCATCATCGCCTAGGTGGATTGCTCGGCGTTATGTATATTCTTAAAGGGACCGATCTACATTTCGAAAACATCATTGCTTCTGGCGAGCACCCCCTCATCATCGATAATGAGACTTTGTTCCAAAACCACCTTGCTGACGTCTTCGAGGACAGCGCGGAAGTACAAGCCAAGTTCAAGATGGTCGACTCTGTACTGGGCACCGGACTGTTACCCACACTTGGTTTTAAATCTCACGATGGCAAAGGGATCGAGATGAGCGGGATGGGGGGAAGTGCTCAGGAACTTCCTTTCCCGGTACTTCAATCCGAGAGAGAAAACACAGATGAGATGCGATTCGTGACGAAACCATACTGGACAGAAGAGAAAGCAAATCGTCCTTCGCTGAAGGGCTCTAACATTCAGACGTCAGATTATGTCGAGCAGATAGTCGAGGGCTTTACAGACGTCTATTCCATCGCGATGCAACATAAAGATGAGCTGAACAAAAACATCGAGAACTTTTCTAATTTAAAAATCAGACATATTTTAAGAAGCACAAATTTCTACGCCAACTTTTTGACGGATACCAATCATCCTAATTTCCTTAGAGAGGCCTTTAGTCGAGAGATGATCTTAGACCGTATGTATTTCTCCCATTATCCATCAATGATCGTCGCAGCCGAAAAACGAGAACTGATTAATGGTGATGTTCCTTACTTCTATACGATGCCGTCCTCGCTATCCTTATTCGATAGCACTGGCCACGAATATCCAAACGTCTTTGAAGAAACGGGGCTTGAAAAGGTCCATCGCAAAATTCAGTTCCTGGATGATAAGACGCTGCTCGAACAGCAACAATTAATCCGAAGCTCTATCATGGCATCTGAAAGTTCGCTTGACGTCTCTCTTCTTTCCACTGACAATGCTCCGATCGAACCGCTCGCATCAAAAGACTATCTTGCTGCTGCCGTCGCCGTAGGCGATGAACTACTCGAATCAGGTGTTTGGAACAGGGATATGACCGAACTGACATGGTTGGGTATTGAGACGAACTATAATGGCCAAGCAGGCGTATCAGTCATAGGTGAAGATTTCTATAACGGGACGAGCGGAGTGGCAGTATTTATGACTCATCTCCATCGTTTAACCCAGATGGATCGATTTAAGCAAGCCGCTGAAGCGGCAGTGGCTTCTGCGCTTCGCTCCGCAAAACCATACAATGCATTTTTATCTGCTTATCATGGACCAATTTCCTTGATCAATGCACTCACACTGATCGATCAGGCTAATGAGTCTTATCAATATAAGAAGAACGTTGAAGTCTTTATTGATTACCTTAATGGGAAAGAGCATCAATCGAGTAACTACGATCTTCTTGGCGGTTGTGCCGGTATCGTCCATGCCTTGCTGAATGCCTACGAACATTATGGAGAGAAAAGATATCTTGAAGTCGCTGCTTCCTATGCAAAGAAAATTCAGCAAGAGGCAGTCAATATGGGGAACGGACATGCGTGGCCAACCGATCATGAAGGGGACATCATTTATTTAGGCGGTCTTGGTCACGGCGTATCTGGTATCCTAACTGCTCTCTTACGTATGGACAAGTACATTCCAAAAAAGGAGAATGTTACTATCGCATTATCTGCGCTCGCTTATGAAGATTCCTTATACGATTCTGGGAAGCGAAATTGGAGAGATTTAAGAAAGTCTGAAGAGTCCTATGGTTTCTATTGGTGTAGCGGTTCTACCGGAGTCGGTTTTAGTAAACTATCTCTATTGGATATCCATAATAGAGAAAAGTTAATGAAAGATATCGACATTATCGTCGAGTCAATTAAAGAAAGCTATTTATCCGAAGATCATTGTCTTTGTCATGGAGATATGGGCATCGTAGATTTTCTGATCACAGCTGCTCTTAAGGCAGGAAAGCAAGAGTGGACTGCTCTTGCTCACGAATTGGCTGCAAAGGTCTATCAAGACCGTACTAATCACGGTCAATATGTATCAGGAATTGCTAACGGTACAGATACACCTGGATTGTTTTTAGGGAAATCTGGAATAGGGATGCAATTTTTACGACTAGTTGATTCTAACAAAGTTCCCTCGATGTTAAATTTATACTAATAAGATCGATAAATACACTTCATGAGCGACGACATGAAATGTTTCTCAAAATAAAAACATTATTTTCTAATAAAACATCAATATGTCGTCTATTAAAGGACATATTGATGTTTTATTATATATATTTTTTAGTTAAAGCTCTGAATGTATCTCATTGTTCATTTTATTTTACTAAAATAAAATAGTATTTATTTTGAAACAAATTTATTTATCGTTACTTTCATTGATATCTTTGAGGAAATAATTGAACTCCTGGTCACGTTAATTTTTCTTACAGAGAGGTTATATCTAATACTTCATCATATTTGATATTATGTTAACTGTTTTCAAAGTTTTATTTACTTGTGATAATAGGTAATTATCACAAGTAAAATGAATAAGTATCTACTAAAACTATCGACATCAAAAACGTCCCCGAAAAAGCGGGGACGAAACGTACACCTTATATTGTTAATTCACACCGTCTCATCCGTAAACGTTTCACCGGTCCGGCGCACGGTCGCTCCGAGTTCAGCGGCAATCGCGTTGATCGCTTCCGAATCCTCGTTGACTTCGCTGATGATGATGACGCCATAGTGGTCGGGATTGATCTGGTTGAGTGTCCGGTTAAACAAATCAAACGAATCGCGTTCGTTTTTTTCGTCCCGGTTTGCGCCGATCAGGTATCCGGCGACAGAACCGACGAGCATGCCGAATGGTCCGCCGACAACGCCGACCGCCATTCCGATCAACGAGCCTTTAAACGATTGATCCTGTTGCGTGAAGTCGATTGCATCGATGAAAGAGAAGCCGTCCGTCTCATTGCGTTCAGCGAGGACCATCTGTTCCATTTCAATCTCTTTGATCGCTTCGAGATCCTTGATCATTTCAAAACCGGTTTTGGCTTTTTCCAGATCGTTGAAAATAATCGTCGTGACGACGTGTGTTGCATCGTTGTTTTTATATTGTGCCATAATTTCCGCCTCCAGAAAGTTCTGATGTCGTTCTACAATTTACTTGTACCCGTAACAGAACCATTAAAAACTAGAAAGCGCGTGTCGTCATAAGCATATGATTGATATAGCTTCTCAATTAGGTGATAAGTAAAACTTATTGAAGGTCTTTTGTTCTTTCAAATTGTAACGGGGCTCATATTATACTATGATAGAGCTGTACAAGTAAGCGGTATCAGGGGCTTGATGTCGTCAACACTTAAAGGGGGAATCAGCATGAAGCAAACGCAACCAACGCAAGACGTGTTTGGTGCACGCCGTTCGTTTGAAGCAAACGGTAAAAATTACAACTATTACAGCATTGAAAAATTGGAAGAACTCGGTCTGACGGAAGTCAAACGTCTTCCGTATTCAATCCGTGTGCTGCTTGAATCCGTCCTTCGTCAACAAGACGGTCGTTCGATTACACAAGAGCATGTCGAAAACTTGGCGAAATGGGGAACTGCCCAAGTATCGAATGATATCGATGTGCCGTTCAAGCCGTCACGCGTCATCTTACAGGATTTCACGGGTGTTCCGACGGTCGTCGATCTCGCGTCACTCCGTAAAGCGATGCAGGACCTCGGTGGAGATCCATCGGTCATCAACCCGGAAGTTCCTGTTGATCTCGTCGTTGACCACTCGGTTCAAGTCGATTCTTACGGATTTGCCGGCGCACTCGCTGAAAACATGGATCTTGAGTTCGAACGTAACGAAGAACGTTACAAATTGTTACGCTGGGCAACAACGGCATTCGACAACTACCGTGCTGTACCACCTGCAACAGGAATCGTCCACCAAGTTAACCTCGAGTACTTGGCATCTGTCGTTCTTGAAAAAGAAACAGCAGACGGTTCGGTTGATGTCTACCCGGATACACTCGTCGGAACGGATTCTCACACAACGATGATCAACGGACTCGGTGTCCTTGGTTGGGGTGTTGGTGGAATCGAAGCAGAAGCAGGAATGCTCGGACAACCGTCATTCTTCCCGGTTCCTGAAGTTATCGGTGTCCGCATCACAGGTGAAATGCACCCTGGAACAACAGCAACGGACGTTGCTCTTCGCGTGACGGAAATGTTACGTCAACAAAATGTTGTCGGTAAATTCGTTGAGTTCTTCGGACCATCACTTCACTTGATGTCATTATCTGACCGCGCGACAATCGCCAACATGGCGCCTGAATACGGTGCGACATGCGGATTCTTCCCGGTGGATACGGAAACGTTGACGTACCTCCGTCTGACAGGCCGTGACGAAGACTTGATTGAAAAAGTCGAGAACTACTCAAAAGCAAATGGCTTGTTCTACACGCCGCAAAATGAAGATCCAACGTTCACGAAGACAGTTGAACTTGATCTTTCAACGATCGTTCCTGCACTTGCCGGACCAAAACGTCCACAAGACCGGATTGATTTGACGGACGTGCACACGTCGTTCCAAAAAGCGTTGACAGCACCACAAGGAAACGCTGGTTTTGGTCTCGCGGAAGAAGAAGCAAGCAAAGTCGCTGTCGTTCAATTCAAAGACGAAGCGGTTGAGATGCGTACGGGAGACCTCGCGATCGCAGCGATCACGAGCTGTACGAATACATCGAACCCATACGTCATGATCGGTGCCGGACTCGTCGCGAAAAAAGCAATCGAACTTGGATTGACGGTTCCGAAATACGTCAAGACATCCCTTGCACCGGGATCAAAAGTCGTAACGGATTACCTTGAGAAATCAGGACTTCAACCGTACCTCGATCAACTCGGCTTCAACACAGTCGGTTACGGATGTACGACATGTATCGGAAACTCGGGTCCACTTGACCTTGCCGTCGAAAACGCGATCCTCGGATCAGACCTGCTCGTCTCGTCTGTCCTCTCAGGAAACCGGAACTTCGAAGGACGGGTTCACCCGCTCGTCAAAGCGAACTACTTGGCATCACCACCACTCGTCGTCGCCTATGCGATTGCCGGAACAGTCGACGTCGACATCATGAACGCGTCACTCGGAACAGGCAAAGATGGACAAGAAGTCTTCTTCGCGGACATCTGGCCGTCACGTGACGAAATCCAAACGATCATCAACACGGTCGTCACACCGGAAAGCTTCCGTGCCGAGTACGATTCAGTCTTCACAGGAAACGAACGCTGGAACAATCTTGACGTGCCGACAGGCGATCAGTATGACTTCGACGAAGAGTCGACATACATCCAAAACCCGCCGTTCTTCGAGAACTTGGCGAAAGAAGCCGGTCATGTCGAAGCATTAAACGATCTCCGTGTCTTCGGTAAGTTTGCGGATTCTGTCACGACAGACCACATCTCACCAGCCGGTTCATTCTCGAAAACGACACCAGCCGGACAATACCTTGTCAGCAAAGGTGTCGCACCAAAAGACTTCAACTCATACGGTTCACGTCGTGGTAACCACGAAATCATGATGCGCGGAACATTCGCGAACATCCGGATCCGTAACCAAGTTGCTCCAGGTACAGAAGGCGGCTTCACGACGTACTGGCCAACAGGCGAAACAATGGCGATGTACGACGCTGCGATGAAGTACAAAGAAGATGGCACAGGTCTTGTCATCCTCGCTGGTAAAGACTACGGAATGGGTTCATCACGTGACTGGGCAGCGAAAGGTACAAACCTTCTTGGTGTCAAAGCCGTCATCGCCGAGAGCTTCGAGCGGATTCACCGTTCTAACCTCGTCATGATGGGTGTCTTGCCGCTCCAATACGTAGCTGGCACATCGGCTGAATCACTTGGCTTAACAGGTGAAGAAGCAATCAGTATCGCAATCGACGAGTCAGTTCGTCCGCGTGACATCGTCGAAGTCACAGCGACAGCTGCAGACGGAAAAGTCACGAAGTTCGAAGCGATTGCTCGTTTTGATTCAGAAGTCGATATCGATTACTACCGTCACGGCGGAATCTTACCGATGGTTCTCCGCGAACGCTTGCAAAACTAAACCGTTTACATTAACGTTTGAGGTGGGGGCAACCCCACCTTTTTTGATGCAGAAAGGGGCGAGACCGTGAACCGATTCAAGAAATGGTTTCAAGCAAAAGAAGAACCCGAGCTGCCGGTTCGCGACGTCACGCTCGATGAAGTCAAACGGGCGACACATGCGTTTGAATCGGCGTTGCCGAAAGGAACGAACCGGACGATTCTGCTCGATGAAGAACAACGGATTGATTTAACGCAACTTGCGCCATATCTTGGTGCCCGCTCGACGCAAGTCTTCTATATGTCACGGGAAACGTTTAACATCATGGAAGCGAAAGACCATTTGACGGTCTATGAGATGGATCATGTCCAGGTCGCAGTCGACCGGTATTTCGAGAAAGAACGAAAGTTGCCCCTCAAACCGCATTCGAAAACGTTCCAGGTCGATTGTGCGAAGCTGTTTGAGCAAGGCTACTTACGGGAGTTGCCGAAGCACCTCTATTACCTCGTCGATGAATCGATGATTGTCTCACTCGAACCGAAAACAGACTAAATCAAGGTGGACTGCCGGCAACGGTCAGTTCACTTTTGTGTTTTTTGAAGAAATCCTTGAGAACGATTCGAAACGGAATCAATTGTTCAAAAGTCTGACGTATTTCTTCAGAAATGCGTGAATCTTGGACAAACCCTTTGTATTCTAAGCCTAAAACCGATACCATTAACATGAAACGAGACAAATATAGGATGGTGTACATGGCATGACGAAACGAACGAGTACATGGATTGCAGTCGCAATCGTGGCAATGGCGATACTCCTTGCCTATAATTTTTACCTTTTGAATAAGACACAGACCGCTAATGAAGATAAAGCAGCTCCGGTCAAACCGTTTTATACGATGTCGCGGATCCAATATGTCGAAAAGAAATTGTCGACGACGGAAGATGCACTCGAGACACGGACGTATGAAGTCATTTTTGATGATAAAGGGCACTTCCGGACAGAAGTCATCGACGGTCCATCCAAAGGAACGATGGCGATTTGGGACGGGAAGATGTTCCGCGAGTACGATGCAGCCGGTAAACTCTTGAATGAGACGAAAGCATCGAAGAGTGTCAGTGCGCCGCGTCCGTTCCTGTCACGCGGCTTTAACGAACAGATCATCAAGTTCATTGAAGACGGTGATTTTGGTCAAGTCGAAGGTGAAGCCGACATCGCCGGAAATGCAGCTGACGTCTATGTCAAAAAAGAGCCGTCGAGTACAGTCCCGAAAGAATGGATCAAACAGTATCCATCCTTCTTTGACAAGGACGACAATGCGGAAGAGGCGACATACTATGTCGCGTCCGACCGGTCGAAAGTACTCGGAGCCGAATCGCGTAATAACGGAAAGCTGTTCTACTCCGTCAAGATGAAAAAGATCGAGACGCTGGATACATTCGATCCAAACTGGTTAAAAGCTAAATGAGGACAGACCGACTTGAGCGTCACACCGTGGCGACCAAAGTCGGTTTTTTCGAGAAGCAGGAGGAATCAATACATGGAGACGTTCTCAAAAGAGGAGATGTTCAAACAAATTGCGGCGTGGGAAGAGGGCTCAAAGGTCGAAGAAGTCCTGGCCTTACGTTATGCCCAAAGCAGCCGTCTATTACAGGAAACGGAAGCGCTAGTCCGGATTTTAGCCTTACTCGTCGAACACCGTTACATCATGACGGGACGGATTGATGCGTTGGCCGAGAGTTGGATGCAGGAAATCCGTCAACACGATCGTCTGCCGGAACGACTCGAACAGTTGTTGATCGAACAACAACTCCAAAGCAGTTATCAATTGCTCGTCGCCAATACCTTTCCGACGATCCGTGAGACGGACAATGCCAATGCGAAACGGTCAGCGACAAAGGAATTGATTCAACAAGCCAATCAAATCCTGCACGAGACGGAACAGGTCGTTGAACAGACGGAACGGTTGCGCCGGATTGATGCCGCGCGCTGGTCGGAACTGTTTGAGGCTGGCAAAGCATTGCTGCTGTCGAGCGCGACGCTCGAACAGATTGCGACGGAGTTTCTCGACAGCTTACAGGAACGGTTTTATTCGCGCGATGCCTTCCGGGAGATGACGGAGCTGAAAGCGACGGCAATTCAGGATTTACGTCGTGTCGTTGCGCTGCTTCCGGCAGAAATCAAACAGGTCGAACGGTCGGCGCTTGAAGAACTCGATGCGATGATCGGACTGGATGATATTAAACTGCGGGTCCATCAGATGTACCGCTTCTTGAAGTATCAGCAAAAACGGACGTCGGACGGCTACCGCTCGAGTGATCAGCCGTCACTCCATATGATTTTCATGGGGAATCCCGGGACCGGTAAGACAACGCTTGCCCGGTTGATGGCGAAAATCTATCATGAACTCGGCCTGCTCGAACGCCCGGAAGTCGTCGAGACGGACCGATCATCACTCGTCGGAGCGTTTGTCGGACAGACGGAAGAACAGGTCATGAGTAAAGTCCGCGAAGCGGTCGGCGGCGTTCTGTTCATTGACGAGGCTTATGCCTTAAAACGGTCCGGTCAAAGCGGCAATGATTACGGACAAGCAGCAATCGATACGCTCGTTGCCGCGATGACGAGCGGGGAATACGCCGGTCGTTTTGCCGTCGTTCTTGCCGGTTATCCGGAAGAAATGCGTGATTTCCTGAAAGCGAATCCCGGTCTGCGAAGTCGTTTTCCGGAATCGAATCATTATCTGCTCGCGGACTATACCGATACGGAACTGCTTGAAATCGGACGTTCGATTGCGACCGTCAATGATTACGTCCTGACGGAGCAGGCAGAGCGGGCGTTGTTGTCCCGGCTCGAACGGGAACGGGTCGACGCGAGTTTCGGGAACGGGCGGGCCGTCCGCAATATCGTCCTCGATGCGATCTTCAAAAAAGGGGCGAGTCTCGGGGAAAGTGCCAGTCACGAAGATTTTGCGTTGCTCGAACAAACGGATTTTGAACTCGTCGCTTCAGACGATAATACTGTCGAAGAACGACTTGAACAGCTTGTCGGATTACAGCCGCTGAAAGCGGAAATCAAACAAATCCAGGCATTATTATCGATGCAGAAGCGTCGACAGGAGGCAGGCTTTAAAGTCTTGCCGGTTGAACTGCATGCTGTCTTCAGCGGGAACAGCGGGACCGGAAAAACGACGGTCGCAGCTCTCTATGCGGATGTCCTCCGTCAGTGCGGTTACTTGAAGCGGGGCCACTTAAAAGTCGTCAGCCGGGCCGATCTCGTGTCCGGATACGTCGGACAAACGGCGCAACAGACCCGCGACGTGATCCGGGATGCCCTCGGCGGTGTCTTGTTCATCGACGAGGCCTATGCGCTGAACGGGGGTGCCAACGACTTCGGGAAAGAAGCAATCGATACGCTGGTCGACGAGATGACGAAACATGCCGATAATCTCGTCGTTGTCCTCGCCGGTTACGAACAGCCGATGCAGGCCTTGCTTGCAAGCAATCCGGGACTGAAGTCGCGTTTTAAACGGGAGTTCCATTTCCCGAACTATGCGAAGGAGGAACTGATTGAAATCATCATCAATTATGCTGCCCAATACGGGTATCAATTGACGGATGAAGCGAAACAGACGCTTGAGCAGATGATTGAGACGGTTCCGAACGGCAATGCCCGTGCCGCGATTACGATTGTTGAACGGGCAATCGCGAAGCAATCCGTCCGATTAATTGACAAACTTAGCTTAAGCGGTTCAGAATGGTCCTATCTTGAAAAAGAGGATTTTTAAGGGGGAAGCTTCATGTACACGATTGAAATACCAGTCCGTTACGCCGAAACCGATATGATGGGCATCGTCTATCATTCGAATTATCTCGTTTATTTTGAGATTGCACGGACAGAACTGATCAAGTCACTCGGACTTGATTACAAGGAAATGGAAGAAGCCGGATATGTTTCGCCGGTCACGAATGTTAATCTCGATTACAAACGGTCGTTAACATACGGTGACGTGGCACAGGTTTCCGTCTGGGTTGATCATTACGACGGTCTGCGGACGATTTACGGTTATGAAGTCAAGAATGCCGACGGTCAACTGGCGGTCGCAGGAAAAACGTCGCATGTCGTCGTCAAAAAAGAGAACTTCCGTCCGATCCGTTTACCAAAAGTCTTTCCGAACTGGCACGCGATTTACGAACAAATGCGTACCGAGGATGCCGCACTCGTCTCAAATTAAGCCTCCGCCCTCAGCAGGATTTCTTGCGTGAGGGCTTTTCTAATCAGTCGATTAGAGGTAACATAGAATAGCACCAAGGAAGCGGGGAATTAAAAATGAAAAAAATCGTAGCAGTCAGTACATTGGCGCTCCTCCTTGCAGGATGTAACCCTGGGGATCAGGAAGCGGAAGACAACTCAAAAACCGAACAGGCGAATAAAAGCGCAGACGAAAAGACCACTTCAGATACTGAAAAAAGTGATGCCGAAGTAGCAAAAGAAAAAGAAGCCAAAGAAGCAGCAGAAGCGAAAAAGGAAGCCGATGCGAAAGCGGAAGCTGAGAAAAAAGCAGAAGAACAGACGGCTGCCGATAAAAAAGCGGCGGATGAAAAAGCGGCCGAAGAGAAAGCAGCAGCGGATAAAGCAGCTGAAGAGAAGGCGAAGGAAGAGAAGTCATCGGACGAATCTTCGACAGAAGACAAATCGGCCGACAAAAAAGATGACGGGAAAACCGATTCCGTTCAGGATCCGGAACCGTCCAAACCGTCGAAACCTGAGTCCGAGACACCGGACGTTGATAAATCGGATACAAAAGCCGATCTGTCACTGGGCGAGTTAGTCGTCGTCAATAAAAAATACAGCTTACCGATTGATTACAAACCGTCGGACTTAGTCGTACCGAACGTCAGCTTCTCGTATTCAGGTGTCCTTGAACAAAGTTATATGCGGGCACCGGCAGCGAAACAGATGGAAAAAATGTTTGCTGATGCGAAAGCCGACGGCGTGACACTAAATGCCGTCAGTGGATTCCGTTCTGGTTCACGTCAGACGGTCCTTTATAACAACTACGTCGCCCGTGACGGAAAAGCGGCAGCTGATCAATATTCTGCCCGTCCTGGTCACAGTGAGCACCAGACCGGACTTGTGTTTGATATCTCGGCACCGAGTGTCGGGAATGGATTGACGGCAGAACTTGGAGATACAAAAGAAGGAAAATGGATTGCGAACAACGCAGCGAAGTATGGATTTATCGTCCGGTACGACCGTGGGTTCCAGTCACGGACTGGGTACACGTATGAGCCATGGCACATCCGGTATGTTGGTGTCGGTCCAGCCACACAAATTAAAAATAATGGACAGACTCTCGAAGAATATATGAAGGTCGGTCACTAATACGTTGGAGGTTGACCATGATTGAAATCATCGGGATTTTAATTTTAGGCTATTTACTCGGCTCGATTCCGTTTGCGTTGCTTGTCGGAAAATGGGGACATGGCATTGATATTCGGCAGCACGGCAGCGGGAATCTCGGGACGACGAATACGTTCCGGGTTTTAGGAAAAAAGGCAGGGATTATCGTCTTGATTGGTGATCTCGGTAAAGGTGCAGTCGCCAGTCTCGTCCCGATCCTGCTCGCTTCCGAACTGCATCCGCTGTTTGCGGGTCTAGCGGCCGTCATCGGACATATTTATCCGGTCTTTGCCAAGTTCAAAGGCGGAAAAGCGGTCGCGACGTCCGGCGGGATGCTGCTCGTGACGAGTCCGATTTTGTTCCTCTTTTTGCTCGTCTCGTTTTTAACGACATTACGACTGAGCCGGATGGTCTCACTCAGCTCAATCGTTGCGGCAAGCATCGGCATCGTTGTTTCGATTACGATCGGCATCATCGAGCAGGACTGGATCGTCCCGACGTTCTTTACGATTCTTGCACTGTTCGTCATCTTTAAACACCGCGAAAACATCAGCCGGATCCGTCAAGGGACGGAATCGAAAATTGGTATGTTTGCGAAAGATAAAAAAGAAATCGATTGATTTCGACCGAATGCTGTTGTTCTTCTGTGATGGAAGGGCAACAGCATTCGGTTTTTTTATACGGAAGTTCGTTCTGTATTCACGGTAAACTGAAAAATAAACGAATTCAACAACATTTCATAGGAATTACACGTTTTTTTACACCGGATTTACAAGACCTTTACAGACGTTCGCTACACTAGAATTAGTACTTGTCTGTGAAGGGGGAAGGTCATGTGTCGTTATTAGGAGAGGAACGAAAATCACAAATCATGCAATGGCTCGAAGAAGAAGGGAAAGTCATGACGAAAGATTTGATTGATCGTCTGGATGTCTCCGGTGAGACCGTCCGGCGCTATCTCGAGGAACTCGAACGGGAACGGCAACTGAAGCGGGTGTATGGGGGAGCGATTTATCAAGGCGGGAAACAGGAGTCGCCGATTTCACGCCGGACGGATCAGCTGTCGCGGCGGTTGGCCCGGTACGCCAAAGGCTGGCTCAGTGACTACTCCTGCATCTTTTTAGGGAAAGGGGAACCGGTCGAACATCTGCTACCGTATCTCAGTGGGGGAGCGACAATCGTGACGAACTCCTTATCGATTGCCAGTCATCTGGAGCAATGTCGGGAAACAGGACCGTTTCATGGTGAAATCCGATTGCTCGGCGGAACCGTCGATTCATTCGGACAGACGGTCGGAGTCGAAGTGTTACAGGCGCTCGATGCCTATGCCTTTGATGCATCGTTTTTGGCATTCGACGGAGCCGAAATCGAGCGCGGATTCGTCAGCGATGACATCGAATCGTCCCTGATTCAAAAAGCGATCATCGGACGGACGAAGGACGTCTATGCCTTTTTGGCGTGTGACGAGTTCGAAGGAAACCGGAAGTATAAAGTCGCTGAATTCCGGCGCGCTAAAATCGTCCTCAGTCCCTCGACCTATCCGCCGTCATGGGAAATGAAACTGTTCAACGAACGGGTGAATTGGACGGTCGTCTCATGATACACTAGGGCGGGAGGGATGTATCATGTTAGAAATCATTGCAGCAACAGTTGAAGAAGCAACAGCAGCCGAGCGGGCGGGAGCCGATCGGCTGGAACTTGTATCCGCCTTGTCTGAAGGCGGCTTGACACCGAGTTACGGGTTGATCCGGCAAGTCTTGTCATCGGTCGAGATTCCGGTTCATGTCCTCGTGCGCCCGCACAGTAAATCATTTGTCTATTCGAAAGCCGATCAGGAAACGATCATTACCGATATCGATTTGATCCGGGAACTCGGAGCAGCGGGAATCGTCGTCGGATCTTTGACGCCGGATGGCCGTGTCGATGAAGGATTCCTCGGACGGATTATCAAACATAAGGGCGATTTGTCGCTGACGTTCCACCGGGCCATCGACAGTAGTCGGGACATTCTGGAAGCAGCGGAAGTATTGGCTGATTTTCCCGAGGTCGACCGGATCCTAACGTCAGGCGGACACGCGACGGCACTTGAAGGTCAAGGCGTCATCGCCCAGTTGATTGAGCAAAATCCCGACTTGATTGTCTTACCGGGCTCTGGTATCACAGTCGAACGGGCGGAAGAATTACTTAAAGCAACCAATGCAACCGAGTTACATGTCGGATCCGCCGTTCTTGTAGACGGTCAAGTCGATCCGGAGAAAGTCAAAGCGTTAAAACAATTGCTGGCACGTTAATCAAAGTCATTCGTTGGCGCGACAGTCAACATTATGAGGAATGAGGGCAGATTTGAATCTGTTCCTCTTTTTTTATGTTGAAGAAAAAGTGGTTTCAGTTGCATCACTCTTTTAAGAAGAGGAAGGAATCCAATTATCACAGCTGTCCAAAAATCGTCACATCTTCAGCCTTGTGGGGGGATGATTGCTATTTTTTCAAAGCAGACTACGGTACACTAAAACAGGAAAGTTGAAAGACAAAGGAGTATCTCATGACAAATTTACAGTACAAACAAGCTGCACTTGCAACATTAAAAGGGAAGTGGCTGACGGGGCTGAGTATTTCAATCATCTATTTCGTCATCTTCGCGCTGGCTGCCAGCCGGATGTCGTTTGACCAGGATAATCTCGACAGTATGTTACGGTTCGTCGCCCTGAACATCGTCGTAACGATTGTGCTGTCACCTGTCACGCTTGGACGGACGATTGCCTATTTACGATTCGTCCGCGGGGAATCAGCTGGTATCGGGACGTTATTTGAAGGGTTTGCTTCAATCCGTTTCTACCTGAAGACGATGGCAGCCTATGCACTGGTAACGCTGCTCGTTTACATCGGATCTTTTTTAATCCTTCCAGCGATTTTCTTTTATCTGATGTACCGTTTGGTGCCGTTTTTATTAGTTGATCGACCGGATTTGTCGTTTGTCCAAGTCCTTGGCGAAAGCCGACGGATGATGCGAGGGCATAAATGGCGTCTCGCGAAACTGTATCTCAGTTTCATCCTTTGGGGGATTCTCGCGTTACTCAGTACCGTCGGCGTTGTCCTGCTGACACCGTACTTTGATACGACGATGGCGCATTTCTATGAGCAATTAAAAAAAGAGCAACAGACAGCAACACGTTCTGCGTAAAAAAACGAGTCTGATCCGCCCTTCATCGGGTAGATCAGACTCGTTTTGTCGTGCCGTTCCTTAACGCGACGGTGTTTTTTCTTTTAGCAGCAAGTAAAGGGCTTGTGTACCGGATTCGGCATGCCCGGATGCTGCCAGCTCCTCATATAAGTTTTTGACGAGAGCCAGTCCCGGTGTCGCAATCCCCATCTCTTCAGCCCGTTCGAGCGCCAAGTTCATATCTTTAATGAAATGTTTGACGAAGAAACCAGGTGAATAGTTCTCGGCGATGACACGCGGAATCAGGTTTTCGAGTGACCAGCTGCCGGCCGAACCGCTTTTGATTGTCTCGACGAACTGCGTCGGATCAATGCCGGATTTCGTGACGAACAGCAACATTTCAGCGGTCCCGATCATGGATCCGGCAATCGCAATCTGATTGGCAAGCTTGGCCGATTGTCCTTGTCCCGGACCTCCGAAGCGGGCAATCGATTTCCCCATCGCTTCAAACAACGGCCGAACGGTGTTAAACGCGTCTTCGTCGCCACCTGCGAGGATGGCGAGCGTCCCGTTTTTTGCTCCGAGATCGCCGCCTGTGACGGGGGCGTCGAGCGCCCGCAGACCTTTCGCGTCCGCTTGCTCCGCAATCCGGATCGCAAGCGCCGGACTTGACGTCGTCATATCGATGACGATCGTTCCCGGTTTCGCGGATGCTAAAATTCCATCACTCGCCAAATAAATCTGTTCGACGTCCTGCGGATAACCGACGATTGAAATGACGACATCAACATCCGTCACGGCTTCCTGAATCGTATCGACGATCACGGCGCCGTCCTGTTCAAGCGGCAAACCTTTTTCTTTTGTCCGGTTATAGCCTTTGACGGAAAAGCCGGCTTTTAATAAGTTGCGGACCATGCCTTGACCCATGACACCCAGTCCGATGAAACCAATTGTTTTTGTCATCTGTTACTCCCCCTGGTCGTTTCGGTTTGACCGATGAATTGTTGCGTTACGAGTTTATTATACAAAACATTTGTCTCGACGAGGGTGTCATGTGTTCCGATTCCGGAAACACGCCCTTGTTCGAGAACGACGATTTGATCCGCATGCCGGACCGTTGCGAGACGATGGGCGATGACAAATGTCGTCCGTCCTTCCATCAGCCGTTCGAGCGCTTCCTGGACGACCCGTTCCGACTCCGAGTCGAGACTCGAGGTCGCTTCGTCGAGCAATAACAATTCCGGATCCCGCAGGAGGGCCCGGGCAATCGCAATCCGTTGCCGTTGACCACCTGACAGTTTGACACCCCGTTCGCCGATCTCCGTATCATATCCGAGCGTAAACGAAGAAATGAATTCATCGGCATTCGCCATTTCGGCAGCGTCCCGGATTTGTTGTTCCGTGACCTGTTGCGTCAAGCCATATAACAGGTTGTCGCGGATTGTTCCGGACAAGACAGGCGAGTCCTGTGCAACGTAGCCGATGGCATTCCGCCAGCTCGCCAGTTCAAACTGATCAATCGCATGACGGCCGAGCTCGATTTGACCATTCGTCGGCAGATAAAAGCGTTCGAGCAGGGCGAACAACGTTGATTTACCGGAGCCGCTTGGACCGACGATCGCCGTCGTTTGACCACGCGGCAAGGAGAAGGTGACGTCGTGCAACAATGTCGTGTCGTCATAGCCGAACGACAAGTGATTAAAATGAACGGCTGCAAACGGACGCTCGACCTGCCGGGTACCGTCCTGTTCCGGTTGTTCTTCGAGCAGTTCAGAAATCCGTTCCGTTGCCCCGCGCGCTTTCTGTAATTTTGAGACGAACTCGGTCATCGTCACGAGCGGTGTCATGATTTGAAACAGGTATAACGAAAAGGCAACGAGTTCACCTGCCGTAATCTGGTTCGTCGAGACGCGGTAAGCGCCGAAACTGATGATGACGATCAGCATCGAGGTCAGGGCGACGTTGAAGACCGGCAGTAAAATGGCTTGAATCTTACCTTCTTTCACGCCGAAGCCAAACAGATGTTCAATCCGCGTTTTTCCACGGTCCATTTCATAGGTTTCTGTCGCCTGTGATTTGACCAAGCGTACTTCACCAAGCATTTCCGCAAAAAATCCCGATAATCCGGCGAGCTCTTTTTGCGTTTCCCGTGAAATCTGATGCAGTTTCCGGACAAGCGGAATGATGATCAATAACGTCAACGGGACGGCGATGACCATGACGAGCGTCATTTGCCAGTCGAGGAAAAATAAAATCGTAATCGCGCCGACAATCGAGACGATTGAGGTTAAGAGACGAACAAGTTGCTCCGATAATAACTGTTGTAAGGTGGTTGCATCGTTATTGAGACGTGAGACGAGTTCACCCGACTTCGTTTCGTCATAGAAGGGAATGGGTAAAGCTAGCAAGTGTTTCCATAACATCGTCCGTAAGTTGGCGACGATTCGTTGCCCGGCGACTTGCAACCAGTAGATGGAAAAAGCATTGCTGATCATCTGGACGATGAAGACCGTGATGAAGAGGGCAATCAAGCCCGGTGTCACCTGATCGATGGAAAAGTTGTCGATCAAGGATTTCAAGAACCAGGGAATCATCAAGGCAGCGAGGGCCTGGATGATTGAAACCGTCACGGCTGCCGACAGCAGTCCGACCGGTGGTTCGCTTTTCTTCAGTAAGGATAAAAATGAGGTAAATGTTGCAGGTTTCAATTCGGCACATCCTTTCCTTTTTATTGTCGGTTCTACGGCAGTTACGGTCAACTTCGAGTGATCGACTTGACAGTGATTCCAATCGTCACGGACACTGAAAGAGAACAAAAGAAGGAGTGACGTGACATGAAGATATGGATCGATGCGGACGGCTGTCCGGTCGTCGATTTGACGATTCGATTGAGCAGAGGGTATGAGGTGTTTTTAGTCTGTGATACGGCACATCAGTTCAATCGGGAAGGGGCGACGACCATCACGATTGGTCAAGGGGCGGACGCGGTCGACTTTGCCATCGTCAACCGGATGGTACCGGGTGACATCGTCGTCACCCAGGATTACGGTCTGGCAGCTCTGGCTCTTGCCCGCAACGGACGAGCCGTCGATCAGAATGGCCGAATTTTTACGAATGAAAATATCGATTTTCTTTTACATACACGACATATCGGTCAAGAAATCCGACGGGCGGGTGGCCGGACGAAGGGACCGAAAAAACGGACGCGGCAGGAAGATGTGGCGTTCGAACAGGCATTTAAACGTTTATTAACCGGGACAACATCGCGTTTTTAAGTCAAATGCGCAACGGAAATTTAAAATCTCGTGTTATAATTCTAGACATGAATGCACGAATCGGAAGGAGGAAGACCATTGAAAAAAATTGTTCGATATCGTCCGGAAAAAAAGACGAGACCGTACCGTCTGAAGACCAGTCCATTTCCTGTCAAGACGTTGCAGACGACCGACCGTCAACGGATTGGTCAACTGACACAGGACTTGGCGGAAGTTGAACATAAATTGAAACACCGCAATGAAATCATGGAAGCATTGGCGACTCAAAACGTCGAGTCGGCCTGTGAGACGTTGCTTGTTAAATTACTTCAGCTCGTCGATCTTGAAGAGGGGGCGATTCTGTTGTATCGCCGGGAACAATTGAGCCACCTTGTGACGCAAGGTGTGGAAGACATTGAATTGATCGAAAAGGATTTGGATCAGTATTCTGTGTTGCGCCGCGCTTTTGTCATGCGCAAATCGGTTCAACTCCCTTTGGCAGAGAGGATCTATGAATCCGCAATTCCTGTCCAGTCACCAAGTAACGGAGGTGTCGTTGGTGTCATCTACCTCAAACATCCGTTCGAGCAGTTCAACTTGGAACAGGTCGGGGATATTCTGGATTTGTCACGAAAACTCGGGATGACGCTCGAACGTCACCTGTTGTTCCATCAAATGGAGCATGAAAAAATCAAGACCTACCAATTACTCGATTCGATCCGGGAAGCGGTGTTATATATCGAAAGCAGCGGGGAACAGATTTACGCCAATCAGGCATTGTTGAACATGTTTCCGCCAAAACTCGTCAGCCAATCCCAAGGATTCCGCCATGCGTATGAACGGGCGACTTCCTTATTCGAGCATGTCGATCAGCCGGATGCGCTGCATGACTACATCGGTCAGTTGATGAATGGTGAGATTCCGGGAGAGACGATTGAATTGTCGGCTTTTCGTGGCAATCTGTTGTTGAGTGCCTATGCGGAACGAATCGCGATTGCGAATGTCGAGTGGGGAATGATGCTCGTCTTGCGTGATGTCACGAAAGAAAAAGAGTTAGATTTGAAGCAGTCGGAATTCGTCTCGATCGTTTCCCATGAACTCCGGACACCACTTTCGTCCATCATGGGTTTTACGGAACTGTTGATGCGCCGTTCACTTGACGGGCCACGTCAAAAAAAATATCTTGAGACGATTCATTCTGAGACGGTCCGTCTGGCAGAGTTGATCGATGATATTCTGGAAATCCAAAAAGGTGAGGATATTTCACAAGGTATCGTCAAAAAACGGCTTGACCTTAAAAAGCTGGTCTATGAGATGCGCCCGATGTTCGAGCTTGCGAGCAGCAAACACCGGATTCGGGTAATGTTTGAGGCGGGGGATTATCAATTGACGGCCAGCGAAGAGAAAATGAAACAGCTCTTCACGAACTTAATCATGAATGCCATCAAATATTCGCCTGACGGAGGAACGATTCAAGTCCGCGGTCGAGTGAAGGGTCCCCACATAGTCTTGACGATTGAGGATGAAGGGATCGGGATTCCTGAAAAAGCATTACCTTTTGTATTTGATAAATTTTACCGGGCCGATAACTCGGATACGCGGAAAATTGGCGGGACGGGTCTTGGCCTGGCCATTTGCCGGATGATTGTCATGGACCACGGCGGATCAATTGCCGTACAGTCGGAAGAAGGAAAAGGCAGTACGTTTACGCTTCAATTTTCGGTCGAAGCGGCAGAAGACTAAGCAGGAAAGGAGAGACAACACGTGGATAACTCGCAAATGCGATATGAAGCCCTACACCCGCTTGTCGAAGATATCTTAAATCAATTGAGTGAAAAAATCGGCGTCAACACGCTGTTTTTTGCATTAAATGATTTAAACAGTAATTTCATCGTCAAGGCAATCAATCAGGGAAAAGAACTGATCGAAGAAGGAACAACTCATATCTTTCAACATGTTCTCTGTAAATTAGTCATCGATGAGACGGACGGAAAAATTCAAATCAATGAATTATTAGCGAATCCGATGACGAGTCACCATCCGGTCACTCAATCGCTTGGGAACGGAAGCTTTTTAGGTGTCGCGATTAAAAATGCGAACAATGAGAAAATCGGGACGTTGTGTGCTTTTGACGATCAACCGTATGAGTTCAGTGAAACGGATTTAGAGATGATTGAAAGTTATGCCGATATCATCAGTAAATCCATCAGTGTCGAGACCTATGTGATCAAGGATGCATTGACCGACGTCTATAACGAACGATACATGAATCGTCTGATTTCGAGTGTATCCAGTCATCCTACCTTTTTGATGGTACTCAATCTCGATAACTTCCATTCGATTAATGCAAAGTATGGATACCGGATCGGAAACCAGGTGCTTCAGGAAATCGCCTCACGGTTGAAGTATGCAGCAATTCCGGAACATGTCGTCGGACGGATGGATGGGAACGAATTTATCATTTTGGCTCCGTTCGAACAAGCTGATTTTTCAGAGCAGGGCCGGGTCTTTGCGGAAGCCGTCATCGAAGCGATCGAGCGGCCGCTCACAGGTCTCGCAGATGAGCCGATTCATCTGACAGCCTCGTCCGGAGTCAGTTTGTTGACGGGTGACCATATGAACCGGCAGACACAAGTCTACGCGGCAGAAGCATTAATGCAACAAGTCAAGCTGGATGGTAAAGCGGGTATCTTATTTGTGGATCAACAACGTGAGGTCGAACAACATCCGTTTAACCAGGTGTTGGAACAAGAATTGGAGCAGGCGTTGGAACGTGGCCAGTTCGAATTGTATTACCAACGGATCTTTAATGCAAAACTTGGAGAGACGGTTGCTGTCGAAGCGCTACTCCGCTGGAATCATCCGGTCCTCGGATTCGTCAGTCCGGTCGACTTCATCCCGATTGCGGAACGAACAGGTAAGTTTGGTCAAATCGGACATTTTACGATTGCACAGGCACTTTCAGACAGTGTCCGGTTAGAGACGGAGTTAGGACGTCCCGTGACGATTTCCATTAATCTTTCAGCCAGTCAGTTCAAGTCGGATACGATGCTCGCCGATCTGTTACAATTTTCGAAGTGCGCGACGTTTAAGCAAGACCGGATCGTGCTTGAAATTCGGGAAGAAGTGCTGCAAATCGGAAAACGAAAAGTCATCGAGCGTTTGGAACTGTTACGCCGGGCGGGCTATCGTCTGAGTGTCGATCATTTTGGGAGTCATTATGCTTCCCTCAATTCCTTACTCCGTTTGCCGGTGCAATCCGTCAAATTAGATCCAATCTTTACACGGCGTCTCGTTCAAAATCAACTCGAACAGTCGATGGTGCAGTCTGTTTATTCGTTGACGCAGGCACTTGGAATCGCGCTTGTCATTCAAGAAGTCGAAACAAGCGCTCAATTCCGGCAAATCATTGCCTTGGGAAATCAACTCTATGTACAAGGACATTATCTGCATCATCCGCAACCCATCACGAACTTGATTGCCGATTTTTCTAAGACCACGCATACTCAGGATGTTTAACCGTCTCTCGTAAGGGAATACTGTAATCATCATGATTCAAAGGGGATGTTACCATGTCAGAGCAACACGAAAAAGAAACGGATCCGATTACATCGGGGAATCGCATGACAAACGACGATATCGCAGGTCGCGATCAATCGGATACGGCAGAACAAACAGAGTCGGATTCAAAATCAGAGCATCCAAAAGAATCAGCTTCGAAGTCTGACAATCAAAACGAAAAGTCGTCGGATTCAGAAACTACGGAACGCCCGGATTCTGAACCATCGTCTGACGAAGCACCTGATTTGTCCCATGAAGCAGATGAAGACGGCGATGTTACACCGTCTGACGCAGACGATCAACAAAAATAATCGGGGTTATGCGCCGCTTTTTATACAAACAAGGGAGACGGATTTTAAAATCCGTCTCCCTTGTTTTGTTTTTTTAAAAGAAAAAACCTTTACGGAAGGAGGCATTGGATTGACGAAGTTAATCACCACCACCACCGCCATCGCCGCCGTCAAATCCGCCGTCCGCCATTCCACCGTCTGTCGCATGGGACGTATCCGTCAAGTCGACGGGGAACAAGAAAACGGGAATGAAATCAGTCGAACTCGTCCAGTCAGACGAATGGTACGGCGCAAAGAGCTGATGTAACGTCGGATGATCGGCAAGATACAGCCGGACGGCCGTCAGGAAAACTAAATCCTTGCGGTATTTAAAGTGAGGATTCTGCTGTAAACGGTCCGATAACTGTTCAAGCGTTACACGATGAGTTTCCGGTTGACCAAGTAACGCAAGCAGCGCATGAAACGATAGTGGGATCCCGTGTTTGCGGTAGGCATTCCGGGACTGGATGAGTTGATCGAGATAAAGGTGATGGTCTTCGTCCGGTAATAAGGCAAATAAGAGTGCCGTGACATACGTTTGCTGAGACCGACCGAACCGCTTTTTCAACATGTCATACAACGATTCAATCTGGTCATGGATAGCTGTTAATTCACCCCGTCGGAGACTGTTTAAAAACAGAAACGAGATCAGCAGGGGCGAGACGATGAACCGGTGAGACGTTTTACAGAGCCGGTACAACGAGACGGTCCGTTCAAGTTGGCTATCGGTCGCCTGTAAGCGGCTGATCAACAAAGCGGTCGAATAGGCATTGAGCGGATGGATAAGTCGATGTGTCGCAAAAAAACTATAAATCGACATCATCGGTGCAATCCGTTCGGACGGTTCCGCGTCATACGCTTGAATTTTTGAAGCAAGCAACAGGGCTTGCGTCTGATGGGAGCGGAGATGCTTTTCCAAAAACTGAGCCGTCTTCTCCAACTCAGGAAAAGGTGTCGGATGACGCCCGACGACAGCATCAAAAGCGAGTTCGATTAAAATGCCATCCTGGTAATTGACGAAATAGTGTCCAGTTTCATCTAAACGTTCCAAAAAACGTTGTCCGAGTTCCATCTCCTGCACCTCATCCTTTTTTCCCTATTTTACCATGACACACAAAAGAAAGACGGTTACTTTTCTAATCGGTCAATCAATCGCTCGGCCGCTCGGCGGTACAAGTTACTCATGTGGGCGAGCGATAAAATCAGTTGCAACTGTTCGAGATGATCCAAGTCATCCGTCGAATGGTGCTGCTCCTCAAAAAAGGTCTGATTGGCCGCCGTCGTATCGAGATACGTTTGATAAAAATCTTCTAAATCAATCGTTTGTTCCGTAACACCGGTATTCAAGTCCGTCAAAATCGTTTTGATGTCATTGATGGAGAACGTTCCTTTCAATTGATAGATCAGACTAATCAAGATCAGGTGATTTTTTGTATACTTTTTATTCGTGACCGGGAAAAACAATTTTTTCTTGGCGTAATTGTTAATCATCGTCTTTGTTAAAATCGTTTCCCCTTCCGTCCGTGTCGTCTCTTCAAACGTCCGTTCAAACAATTGGATGACTTGATCCATGTAGAGGTCGATGTTCGGGATATCCGTTAATTCCAACTGGCGGTCGAGTGATGGTTTCGGTTGATCTGACTGTGTCATGAAAATACCTCCAAAAAAATAATGCGGAATGACTTCCTATTTCTCTAGTGTATGATAGAATGTTCATATAACGCTATGTAGTATTTAAAACTACATAAAAACGGAGGGAATTTATGAAAACGTATATGAGAGAACCCATCAATGGTCTGACCCATCTTGGTGGAGCGGTCTTCGCCTTTATCGGATTGCTGGCACTGGTCATCAAAGCAGCACTGGAACGGGGAGCCGGATTACCGATCGTCGCAACGATCATCTTTGGTGTCAGCATGATTGCCTTGTACGCGGTCTCGGCGACATATCATATGGTACTGGCGAGTGACCGGGCCATTGCGACATGGAGACGTCTCGATCACTCAATGATTTATCTGTTGATTGCCGGCTCGTACGCCCCGTTTTGTCTGATCAGTCTGAACGGACCGACCGGCTGGGTATTGTTCAGTATCGTCATGCTGATTGCTGTCTTCGGCATCACCTTTAAACTGGTCTGGTTCAACAGTCCGCGCTGGTTGTCGACGACGCTTTACATCGGAATGGGTTGGATCATGGTCTTTGCGATCACACCGCTTGCAGCCGTCCTGTCGCCGGTTGGAATCGGTTTACTGTTCCTCGGCGGGATTTTTTATACGATCGGTGGCATTATCTACGGTTTAAAACCGCGTGTTCTTTCGTTCAAACACCTCGGGTTCCACGAGATTTTCCATGTGTTCGTCCTGCTCGGCAGCTTAGCGCATTTCCTTTGTGTCTATTTCTTCGTCATTTAATGAGTCAATCCACACATCCTTTCGTCAGCGGAAGGATGTTTTTTTGTTAGCAAAGTAGTCGATTGGCAGGTCTCATCGGAAGGAAAGCCGAAGAAAACGAAATGACTTGACTAAAGGAGGAAGAATTATGTCGATTACGCAATCCCGCTGGCAACTCGAAAAACTGTATTCGATTGAAGATGTGGAACGAACATTGAAAAGGGTACAGCAGGAACTGGATCAGCTTCAAACCGACCAAACACCGGTGTCATCCCAATTGACGACACTTGAGGGAATCAAGTGTCACGTCGAAGAGCTGAGTGATTTTGTGTATTGTCTGTACGCAGAAGATGTTTCGCGTCAAGAAGTGAGTCGTCTGCTCGAACAGACCGAGACGCTGCAAGCGGGTCTCCTGACAAGTGAGACGGTCTTCGAGGAACGGTTGCGGACGCTGTCTGAGGCGGAATGGACAACACTGCAATCTGACACGTCTTCTTATTATCTGACCGAACGCCGCACAATCATGGAACGGCGTCTTCCGGCAGAGCAGGAAAAATTAATTCAGGCACTAGCAATTGACGGATTTTCAGCATGGGAACAGTTATATGAACAGCGTTTGACCGGCTTACGGGTTCCACTTGATGAAACAAACGTCACGATTGGACATGCCCTGCATCAAGCGTTCCATGGAGCGACACGAAGTGATCGGCAAACAGCTGCGGCAGCTGTCGTTGAGACATGTGCTGCTGAACGAGATGACTTTGCGATGATTCTAAACCGGATTGCCGGTTTTCGGTTGCAAGTGTATGCGAAACGGGGATGGAACGACCCGTTAACCGAACTGTGTGAACAAAACCGGATCAAAAAATCGACGATTGAAGCGTTGCTTGCGGCAATTGATCAAAATCGTCCGTTGTTCCAGTCCTATTACGAACGGAAGTTTCGTCTCGCCCACGTCACTGAACCGGCATGGCACGATGTAGAGGCGAATACCTTTACCTCACAGGGGCATGTTTCCTATGCAAATGCACAATCGATTATTCTGCATCAATTTGACCGGTTGCATCCGCGGTTGGCGACCTTTACGAAAACCGTGTTCGAAGCAGGATGGGTTGATGCCGAAAACCGATCGGGTAAAGCAGAAGGCGGTTTCTGTGCATCTTTCCCGGTCGCTAAAGAAAGCCGGATCTTCATGACGTACCGGGAAGCGTATCCCGATGTCGTCACGCTTGCTCATGAACTGGGTCATGCTTATCATAATTCGCTGTTACACGAGTTGCCGTTCCTTGATCAGATTAAAGGCACAAGTATCGCTGAGACGGCATCGACATTCATGGAAAACCTGGTCCTTGATGCCGTCATCGAACAGTCGGAGCGTGAGGAGAAACTGGCGATGCTTGAAATTAAAATCAATGAAGGATTAAAATACGTCGGAACGATTCCGAACATGTTCCGGTTTGAACAACGTTTTTACGCCGAGCGGCAACGGGGACCGATCTCAAGCGACCGAATGGATGAACTGATGTGGGAGGAAGATGCGCTTTTTTACGGAGATGTATTGGCGGAACCGACTCCTTATAAATGGATTTATGTCGGTCATTTTTATGATACGGGAAAACCGTTCTACAACATTCCCTACACCGTCGGATACTTGTTGAGTAACCAGTTGTATGCGTCCGTCAAACAATCCAAAGCGGCGTTCACCAGTCAATTCGAACCGTTGTTGCGGGATTCAGGACAGGCTTCAATCGAAGAATTGATTGAACGTCATCTCGGAGGAGATCCGCAATCCGTTGCTTTTTGGCAACAGTCCCTTGCCCCGTTACGTGACAGCATTGTCTTGTACCTGAAGGAGACGGATTCGCTTATGCCAGTCGATTGAACTCCTGAGCAATCGGGAATAGGTAACTAACGAAGGAGGGGTGCGGATGTATGAACAGGAGAAAACGATACTGGCGAAAGCCGCCATCAAGCATGTCAGGAACGGGATGATTCTTGGTCTTGGGACGGGTTCGACGACCCGGAGTTTCATCGATGTCTTAGGGAAATGGGTCGAAGAAGGCGGACAGGTGCAAGGGGTCGCAACATCCAACGAGACGGTCGAACAAGCCAACCGGTTGAACATCCCACTTCTGTCGCTCGAAGAAGTGACGCACATTGACCTGATTGTCGACGGGATTGATCAAATCGATCCACATTTCCGGGTGCTCAAAGGCGGCGGTGGTGCACTGTTCCGCGAAAAAGTCGTCGCGCTGATGAGCCGGGAAGTTCTCTATTTGGCGGATGCTTCGAAATTCGTTCATCATCTGACCGGACCGCTACCGGTTGAAATCGATGCGTTTGCGAGACCGTATGTCGAACGTTTTTTACAGGACAAGCATGTCGACGTGACGCTACGGGAGCAGGGCGGAAAACCGTTTGTGACGGACGGCGGACATCTGATATTGGATGTCGATCTCAAGCAGGTCCAGGACGTCCAACACTTTGCCAAGGAACTGAAAAGTTTGACAGGAGTGCTCGAAACCGGTTATTTCGAACGACAACCCGATCACGTCCTGACCGTTGAGCAAGGACAAGTCAGACAACTGGCACATCCTGACTTACGGGACGGGGGCGGACTTGTCTAACTGGTGTTTTGGGAGAAAGAAGGGAAACCGATGCGGTTACGAAAGCGTTATGTGTTCGGAGCGAGTGTGTTAGCGGGAGCCGGTCTTCTTTTATTGAAAAACAAAGAGCAAAAAAATACAGATCCGTTAAAAGAGTATTTAACGCATCTCGATCAGGACTCAAGTCCAGATGCCGACAAAGATCCGGATGAAGTTGGATTGACGAAGCTCGATTCGATTTACCGGGCGGAGTGGCAGGCGAACGGCTATCCCCGTTCGCAAAAAGAACTCGAAGATCTGGAGAAATGAAAAGCGCCGACAATCCACGACCGGATTGTTGGCGCTTTTTTTAGTATGTAAGGGAACCGGCGATGATCAAACCGATCGAAATTGAAAGAAACAGCAATAATAAACCGACGGCTTCATTATTGGCATCGATTTCTTTCGTCATGCTGATCCGCGGAATGATCAGGTCTGCCAAATAAAACAGGACGATTTGGAAGACGATTGCTAAAGCTCCCCATAAGACCATGTCGAGGATGCTGACCGAGTTCGTGATACTTGAGTAGAGAACGATTGCAAGACCTAGGATCCGTCCGCCGAACGCATAGACGGCGGCTTTTTTTCCCTGACGGATCAGCTCCATCTCTTTTGATTTGGTCGTCACTTCAAACAGGACGACCCCGATTGCGAGTAAAAGTGTTGCGACTCCGATATACGCAAGTGTCGAGACAAACAGTTCACTGAAGCCCATCGTAATACCTCCTTAAGAATGATTGGATTTGTTTCGTTCTTTTCGTTGTTGCCAGGCAACATACCCTTCGAGCATCGCTCCGACTAAAATTCCGGCGGAGACATACAGGTAAAAATTATCCCCGATGAAGCCGAAGAGCAGTCCGAGTAGCAGACCGATGATAATGTAAGGTCCTTTTGTTAATTTCATGATCAATCACCTTCCTCACCATCAAACGTAGCCGATTTTTCCGGATTCGTCCATCCCTAATCGAGAGTGCGGGTAACCGCTACTTCGAGTTCCCGTGCAAAAAGTGTGACCTGGTTCCGCCCGTTTTGTTTGGAATGATACAGTGTTAAGTCCGCATCCGTGACCAGTTGTTGAATTTCTGATGTCGATTTTGGAAAATGGGCGACACCGAACGAAGCGGTCAACGGCAACTGAGCACCGTTCGTTAACTGAAACGGGGTCGTCGCAATCCGTTCCCGTAACTGTTCCGCCAGCGCCAAGACTTTTGGCTCTGTCAACTGTTCGACGAGAACGGAAAATTCCTCGCCGCCGTTGCGGGAGATGAAACCGGCGTCCGTCACTCCGTCCCGTAAACGGGAGGCGAATTGACGTAACACCTCGTCACCGGCTTCGTGACCGAACGTATCATTGACATGCTTGAAGTGATCGATATCGATCGTAATCAACGCCACTTCATGCTGTTGTAAAATCGTTTGTTGTTTTAAATCGTCAAAATGATCCGTGAAAGCACGAAAATTATGTAAGCCGGTCAAAAAATCACGTTGTGCTGTTTGTTGCCATGTCCGCATCGACTGTTTCGTCAACCGGATGTCACGGATGATGACAAGAGCGATCCAACTGCTGATGAAGGAGGCAGGCAGGACGACGCTAAGTATGTCCATGATGAATCCCGAGTCAGCTAAGACGTATGTCAAGACGATTCCGTGCAGGACAGTCGCATACACCGTGACAATCGTAAAGGTCCGCTTGGAATAGATCGGAAGCCATTTGACGAGCAGCGACGTCCCGACAGCGATCAAAGTGATGAACAGTGCCGCGACATAAGCCGAACTGTTCAGATTAACGCTGAACCGGTAAAGAATGATGACGATCGTCACGATCATCGTCGGCAACGGACCGGCAAAATAAGCGGCGACGATGACGGGAATGTGCCGCAAATCAACCAGGACACCGGGAACCGGCTCAATCGTCAGCTGCATCAGCAACCAAGATAAGACGCTCAGGCTGATTCCGTACAGAATACGGATCGAACGTTTGGAATCGACGGTGATCGGATGAGGTGACAGTTTTCCGAGGAGATAAAAGCCACTCATCAATAGGGTCAGGTTATGGAGGAGATCATAAAGAATGGTTTTCAAATTTACGCACCTTGCTTTCGTGTGACAAATCGTTCTACCGTTAGAATACGCTACTGACGTCAAACAATCCTTCATCTACCTAAAAGATTTCCGAAAAAGACATCAAAAAAGAAAATGTGTCTATAATGTGAAGTTATAGAACCTATAAGCTGTACTTATAGGTTTGCGGTTTTTGATTGACCATTCGTGGATTCAATTGTTAAATGATGAAGAAGCAATTGAAAGCGCTTACTAAAAAAAAAAGGAGATCCACCATGGAACTGATTATCATTCTTCTTGCCTTATCTTTATTAATGTTCGTCGCTTACCGTGGCTTTTCAGTCATCTTGTTTGCTCCCATCTGTGCCTTGTTCGCCGTCTTGTTGACGAATCCAGATTGGGTCTTACCATTCTTCTCGAACATATTTATGGAAAAAATGGTCGGCTTCATCAAAGCCTACTTCCCGGTCTTCCTGCTTGGAGCGATTTTCGGGAAAGTCGTCGAGATGTCAGGGATCGCCGAATCGATTGCGAAGTCGATCATTCGGATGATTGGAGCGAAACGGGCGATTCTCGCTATCGTTCTGCTCGGAGCAATCTTGACGTACAGCGGCGTCAGCCTGTTCGTCGTCGTCTTTGCCGTCTATCCGTTCGCAGCTAACCTGTTCCGCGAAGCGAATATTCCGAAACGCCTGATTCCGGGAACGATTGCCCTTGGTGCGTTTACGTTTACGATGGACGCTTTGCCGGGAACACCGCAAATCCAAAACGTCATTCCGACGACGTTCTTTAAAACAGACATTTACGCAGCACCAATAATGGGATCGGTCGGCGGCTTGATCATCTTGACCGTCGGGATGTTCTATCTCGAATCACGTAAACGTAAAGCCCATCAAGCAGGAGAAGGCTATGCTGGATTTGAAGCGACGGCAGCCAGCAGTGCTCCGCAGATGGAACTGAAAAACGAGCCGGAAATGACGCTTGAGACAGCGCAACAACCTGTCTACCGCCAAGTGTTGGCCTTTGTTCCATTGATTTTAGTCGCCGTCATGAATAAATACTTCACGCTCGCGATTCCGAACTGGTATCCGGAAGGCTTTGATTTCGCAGCGATTGGTCTCGAAGCATTCGGGAAAATCGAGACGCCTGCCGTCCTTGCTATCTGGTCCGTCCAAATGGCCTTGATCATCGGCATCATCTCGGCAATGCTGTATGACTTTAAAAAAGTCCGGACAAACTTCCAGGCCGGACTGAACCTCAGTATCGGTGGTGCCTTGCTTGCCGTCATGAATACAGGGGCCGAGTACGGCTTCGGCGGCGTCATCGCCGCTTTACCGGGATTCAAGACGGTATCAAACGGGATTTCGACGACGTTCACCGATCCGCTCGTCAATGGTGCGGTCACGACGACGGCTCTTGCCGGTGTGACCGGTTCTGCGTCAGGCGGAATGGGAATCGCACTAAGTGCGATGTCCGATAAATATACACAAGCGATCACGTCAGGCGGTGTCCCGCCGGAAGTCATGCACCGTGTCATCTCGATGGCGTCCGGCGGTATGGATACGTTACCGCATAACGGAGCTGTCATCACGTTGCTTGCCGTTACCGGCTTGACGCACCGTCAGTCGTACCGTGATATCTTCATGATTACGATTCTGAAAACGGTCACAGTCTTCCTGATGATCGGACTGTACAATCTGACAGGTCTTTATTAAACGGTTGGCTTTAAAAAAGGGGGAAACGAACGATGCAACAGGGGAAAATCTATGATTCATTCACGGAAGCGACAGCAGATATTTTTGACGGGGCGACACTCGTCGTCGGCGGGTTCGGCCTGTGCGGAATTCCGGAAAAATCGATTGCGGCCTTGCAGGAAAAAGGGGTCAAGGACTTGACGGTCGTCAGCAACAACTGCGGTGTTGATGACTTTGGACTCGGTATCTTATTGCAATCACGTCAAATCAAAAAGATGGTCTCGTCCTATGTCGGGGAAAACAAGACGTTTGAGCAGCAGTACTTGAGCGGCGAGATTGAGGTCGATCTCGTACCACAGGGGACACTGGCGGAACGAATCCGGGCCGGCGGAGCGGGTATTCCCGGTTTTTACACGCCGACCGGTGTCGGGACACCGATAGCGGAAGGCAAGGAACAAAAACAATTTGACGGGAAAACCTATTTGCTGGAAGAAGGAATTGTCGGCGATTTTGCGCTCGTTAAAGCCTGGAAAGCGGACAAGCTCGGTAATCTCGTCTTCCGGAAGACATCACGGAACTTCAATCCGCTTGTCGCGACAGCCGGTAAAGTGACGATTGTCGAAGTCGAGGAACTGGTTGAAGTCGGAGAACTTGATCCAAACGAGATTCATACACCAGCGGTTTACGTCCAGCGAATCATCGTCGGGACGGACTACGAGAAACGCATCGAACGCCGGACAGTCCGGGAAGCATAAGGGGGAGATATTATGGCAACGTCTAGAGAAATCATCATCAACCGTGCGCTGCAGGAAATCGAAGATGGCATGTACGTCAATCTCGGAATCGGGATTCCGACACTGATCGCCAATGCGATTCCGGATGATATGCATGTCATGCTGCAATCGGAAAACGGATTGCTCGGCATCGGACCGTATCCGCTCGAACACGAAGTCGACGCTGACGAAATCAATGCCGGCAAAGAGACCGTCACGGCACAAAAAGGCGCGTCGTATTTCGACAGTGCCGAATCGTTTGCGATGATTCGCGGCGGTCACATCGATCTCGCAATTCTTGGCGGGATGGAAGTCGCCGAGAACGGGGACCTCGCGAACTGGATGATTCCTGGCAAGATGGTCAAAGGAATGGGCGGGGCGATGGATCTCGTCAATGGGGCGAAACGGGTCGTCATCATCATGGAGCATGTCAATAAGTACGGCGAGTCGAAGGTCAAGACACGTTGTACGTTACCGTTGACCGGCAGTCAAGTCGTCAACCGGTTGATTACGGATAAAGCCGTCTTTGATTTCACGGAATCCGGAATGGTCTTGATCGAGACGTTAGACGGATTGACCGTCGAAGACATCCGTAACGTGACGGAAGCAGACTTTACCGTCAGTCCGAAACTTGAACGCATCAGCATAGGGGAATGAGTCAGATGGTCAACGGAGATATCGTCCTCGTGACGGGAGCAGGAAGCGGAATCGGTCTTGAAATTTCAAAAGCCTTCGCCGAAGCAGGAGCAAAGGTCGTCATTACGGACGTCAATACGGAAGCAGCCGAAACAGCAGCGAAGTCGTTACAGGAAGCAGGACATGATGTCATCGGACTGACGCTGAACGTCACCGATGAAGCACAGGTCCAGTCGGTTTTTGCGGAAACGATTGAGCATTACGGCCGACTTGATGTCTTAATCAACAATGCCGGTCTGCAGCACGTCTCGCCGATTGAAGACTTCCCGACGGAGAAGTTCGAACTGATGATTAAAATCATGCTGACGGCACCGTTCATTGCGATCAAACATGCTTTCCCGCTCATGAAGGAGCAAGGGTACGGCCGGATCATTAACATGGCATCAATCAACGGGTTGATCGGCTTTGCCGGGAAAGCGGCTTATAACTCCGCAAAACACGGTCTGCTTGGTCTGACAAAAGTCGCGGCACTGGAAGGGGCGGAACACGGGATCACGGTCAATGCCTTATGTCCAGGATACGTCGATACGCCGCTCGTCCGCAATCAGATGGCGGATCTCGCGAAAACACGTCAGGTCGAACTGGAAAAAGTCCTCGAAGACGTCATCTATCCGCTCGTTCCGCAAAAACGATTGCTTGCCGTCGAGGAAATCGCCGATTATGCGTTATTCCTCGCCAGTCGCAAAGCAAAAGGCATTACCGGTCAGGCGAACGTCCTGGACGGCGGTTATACGATTCAATAAGGGGGAAATCAGGATGAGCGAGCAAGTCGTCATCGTCAGTGCGACACGAACGGCAATCGGCAGTTTTAACGGCAGTTTAAAGGATGTCCCGGCAACGAAACTCGGAGCAACGGTCATCGAAGCGGCGCTCGCACAAGCGAATGTCGCACCAGAGCTCGTTGAGGAAGTCATCATGGGCAACGTTCTTCAGGCGGGACTCGGACAAAATCCGGCCCGTCAGGCGAGTTTCCTCGCCGGTCTGCCGGAAACGGTTCCGGCCATGACGATCAATAAAGTCTGTGGTTCCGGGCTGAAGGCGATTCATCTCGCTTTCCAAGCAATCAAATCCGGCGAAGCTGATATCATCGTCGCCGGCGGGATGGAAAACATGAGTCAGGCCCCGTACTTGTTAAGCGGTGCCCGGACCGGCTTACGGATGGGAGACCAGCCGCTTGTCGATACGATCATCAAAGACGGACTCGAGTGTGCCTTTAACGACTACCATATGGGAATCACGGCGGAAAACTTAGCTGAGCAATATACGATTTCCCGGGAGGCGCAAGACCAGTTTGCAGCGGCGAGTCAACAAAAAGCCGGTCAAGCGATTGAAGCAAATCGTTTTCAAGCTGAAATTACGCCGGTCGAGATTCCGCAACGCAAAGGCGATCCGGTCGTATTCGCCGAAGACGAGTTCCCGCGTGCCGGAACGACAGCGGACTCACTTGCCCGCCTGCGTCCGGCTTTCAAGAAAGGCGGTACAGTGACAGCGGGAAATGCATCGGGTATCAATGACGGGGCGGCAGCAGTCGTCGTCATGTCGGCCCGTAAAGCGAAAGAACTTGGACTGACCCCACTCGTCGAGATCGTCGCCAACGGAACGTCAGGTGTTGACCCGAGCATCATGGGAATCGGTCCCGTCAAGGCCGTCGGACAGGCGTTACAAAAAGCCGGTCTAGAACTTGACGCCATCGACGTCATCGAGGCGAACGAAGCGTTTGCTGCCCAATCACTTGCAGTCGACGCAGAACTCAAGTTTGATCCGGCGAAGTTGAACCGGAACGGCGGGGCGATTGCGCTTGGTCACCCGATTGGCGCCAGCGGAACACGAATCATGGTGACGTTGATTCACGAGATGTTACGGACCGGTGAAAGTCATGGTCTTGCGACACTCTGTATCGGCGGCGGCCAAGGGATTGCGACGATCGTCAAGAAGTATGAAGGATAATCAAAGCTATTGAATGCTGGAAATACGACCCTGGACTTTATGTTCAGGGTTTTTCTGTTTTATTTTCTGAATGATTTACTTGATTAGAGGAGTGACGCGGGAAAGAAAAAAAGCAAACAGCATGACAAAAACAGACAGCTTACGGTAAAATGAAACACGTTGTAAGGGAGGGTGTCAGATGATTTCATTACAAAATGTCAGTAAAGCTTTTTCCGGACAACCGGTCATCCAGTCCGTCGCCCTCTCGATTGAACAGGGCGAGATTCATGGCATCATCGGCGCGAGCGGTGCCGGGAAATCGACCTTACTCCGGCTGATGAACCTGCTCGAACGGCCGGATACCGGGCAGGTCGAATTTGACGGTATGGATTTAACAAACCTGTCGAATCGACAACTGCGGCAGACCCGGCAAAATATCGGGATGATTTTTCAGGACTTTAATCTGGTCGGAAACAAGACGGTTGAACAAAACATTGGTGTTTCACTTGAACTCGCCCGTGTCAAAAAGCGCGAGCGGGCGGACCGGATTCAGGAGTGCCTCCGGTTCGTCGGACTGGAGTCCTTTGCCCGGAAGTATCCGTCCGAACTGAGTGGAGGACAGAAGCAGCGTGTGGCGATTGCCCGCGCACTCGCCAACCGCCCGCGTGTTTTGCTGTGTGACGAGCCGACGTCGTCGCTTGATCCGAGTACGACGTCGGAAATCCTGCGCGTGTTGCAGGACATCAATCAGACACTCGGCGTGACGATTGTCCTCGTCAGTCATGAGATGCAGGTAATCCAAAGCGTTTGCAACCGGGTTACGGTCATGGCAGACGGACAGATTGAAACGACGATGACGACCGAGCCGGCAGGAATCACGGAAATTACGAGTGATGCCAGCTGGTTCCTGACTCAATTGACAGAGCGGAGGGATTCAGATGCCTGACATCGTGCTTGAATATGCAGCGGAAATCAGACTGGCGATCGGACAAACGTTCGTGATGGTCGGAATCTCGATTCTCGCGGCAGTTCTCGTCGGTTTGCCGCTCGGAACCTGGCTCTATCTGTCACGTAAAGAGCAGTTGCTGTCGAACCGGTTCGTCTTTTCAAGTTTGAATTTACTTGTCAACACGATCCGTTCGTTTCCGTTTTTATTGCTTGTCGTCTTTTTGATTCCGTTTACGCGGCTCATTATCGGGACGGCAATCGGAACGGCAGCAGCGACGGTTCCACTGGCGGTCATTGCCATTGCCCATTATTCACGGCTCGTCGAACAATCGTTGCTTGAAGTGCCGAAAGGTGTCATCGAGGCGGCCGTCTCGATGGGAGCCTCGACGCGTGAAGTCGTCCTGAAGTTTTTATTCGTTGAAGCCCGGTCCGGTCTTGTCCTTGGTCTGACGACATCGATCGTCAGCTTCATTTCCTATTCGACGATCATGGGGGTTGTCGGAGGCGGGGGGATCGGCGACTTTGCCGTCCGGTACGGCTACCAACAGTTTCAGACGGAATTAATGCTCTATATGATTTTGATTATGGTCATCCTGGTCCAACTGATTCAGTTTGCCGGGACGACCATAGCACGCTTGCTCGATAAACGTTAACTGAAAGTAGGAATTCAAAATGAAAAAAATCATGGTATTACTCAGCGTTTTTGTGTTGGCCTTAGCCGGATGCGGCAACGCCGATAAAAAGGACGAACAAGAGTCGGCGTCAAAAACAGAGACGTTAAAAGTCGCGTCACTGATCAAACCGATGACGGAAATTCTTGATCTCGTCAAACCGGAACTCAAAAAAGAAGGCATTAATCTGGAAGTCGTCGTCCTTAGTGACAACGTGCAACCGAACAGTGCCCTCGCAGCAAAAGAAGTCGATGCGAACTTCTTCCAGCACGTTCCGTACATGGAAGAGTTCAACCGCAACAATAAAGCCAATCTTGTACCGATCAAACCGATTTACTTTGCGAACTACGGTCTCTACTCAAAAGACTATAAAAAGATGGACCAATTGCCGAAAGGTGCTGTCATTGCCGTCGCAAATGACGTTTCGAACATCGACCGGTCGCTTGCTCTGCTTGCACAGCATGATGCGATCAAGTTGAAAAAGAAAACCGGTCCGTACTACACGATGAAAGACATCACGGAAAACAAACGTAACTTTAAGTTCAAGGAAGTCGATTTGCTGATGCTCGCCCGTCTTTATGATGATGCGGATGCAGTTATCATGACGCCGGCTTATGCTTCACCACTCGGACTGACGCCGAAGAAAGATGCCCTTGTCACGGAAGGCGTCGAAAATGACTTTGCGATCACGCTTGTTGCCCGGAAGGACAATCAGGATTCGGAAGCGATTCAAAAGCTTGCGAAAGCAATGACAAGTCCGAAAGTCAAAAAGTTCCTCGAAGACAATTATGATGAAACGGCGATTCCTGCCTTTAAATAAGTGTTCGGATAAAAAAGTCAAAAACCACGGTTCGTATGTCTGTTTCAAAGACACGCGATCCGTGGTTTTTTTGGCATCAGTTTATCGGAATTTTGCCTAACGGATTGTCAACTTCTTCGCATAGCCGGTTTTCTCCAAAATATCAGTTGTCGGCATCTTGGTCCACTTGGCAACGGGAACATCAGGATTTTTCTGAATGAAGTCCGTCATGATCATATAGCCAAGCGAATACTGGGCAAGCGCAGGAATTTGCTTGTCGTAGTTTCCGTATCGTAAATCGTACGCGTTCACGTTGAAGTTGTTGATATGTGTCAACAGATTTTCTAATGTATGGTCGAGCAACGGTTCGGTCGCTTCCGACTTACCTTTTGGATAGACCTGCGCAGCAAACATGTCCGCTTCACCTTCCAAGAGGATACTGTTGAACACCGAGTCATGCGTGTTGCTTTCAAAAGCAACGGTATGATGATATTCGTGGGCGACGGTATTCGCCAGTGTATCTCTTGAAAAATCTTTTGCTAAGTAGAGGGTGAACATGTTTGTCCCGGAGGCAAAACCGGAAGCACCGCCGTGACGTTGAATATCAGCTGCATTATGGACATTATAAGGCGCGACGAAGACCGTCAGCTTATCTGTTCTTGGCAGTGCTTTGATTGAGGTCTGAAGGCTTTTTTTAATCTGTTGATGAATGGAATCTTGGTGTTTTTTTAAATAGGCAATCGTTTTGTTCAGTTCTTCTGCATTGTCGGTAGGAATTTCTAAAATGCGTCTGTCCTGATAGGTAGGTGTCAGTTTTTCCTTCTCGATCCAACTATCTTTCGCTTTTAAAACGTGTTTTTCAAACAGGGCACCGTTCTCGGTCGGCTCTTTTAGCGTTGCATCGACATATGACTGATATGCATCGTAAAGCGGAATGATTTGAATCGTCTGCTCATCTTGTTTGAACGTCAATTTCTGTGGTTCGGCTTTTTCGGCTTCCGGCGCATCGGAACAGCCGGCAAGCAGACCGGTCAAGGTGGCGGCGAGTAAAAATCGTTTCATCTAAATTCCTCCTTTGTCTTAAAAAACCATAATTATCCATACGTGAATTAATTAGGGAAAGTTTCATTAGTTCGTCCCAGTCAGATGAACTTATGTTACCGATTACAAAAGAGCAGACCACTATGGTGGTATTTCGGTATCAAAGGACAGGAGAACGTTTTCAGCTAAATTTTCAGAATATTCACCGGATAAACTCCTAGCACGAGGTCACAAACCTATGTTATCCTTTCGAACGAAGTACCTGGTTGATTGTTCTAAAAACAATCAGGTCGTAATTTAATCGTGGGGGTTTCTTATGTCTAAAACAGTTCCAACATCTTTTATCGTCGTTATCGGTATGATGCTGTTTGCCTTGTTTTTCGGGGCCGGTAATTTGATTTTTCCACCGATGCTCGGACAAATGGCAGGCGAGAATGTCTGGATTGCCAATGCCGGATTCCTGGTCACAGGCGTCGGCTTACCGTTACTTGCCATCCTAGCGTTTGCCTATTCCGGTGAACCGGACTTACGGGCGATGGCGTCGCGGGTCCATCCGATTTTTGGTCTTGTCTTTGCGATTATCCTGTACTTGGCAATTGGTCCGTTCTTTGCGATTCCGCGTGCCGGAACCGTTTCTTATGAAATCGGAATCAAACCATTTTTCGGGGAATCTGCATCGTCGACACCATTGCTGATTTTTTCGATTCTTTTTTATACGGTGGCGTGTCTGTTGTCGCTGAATCCGACAAAAATCGTCGATGTCGTCGGGAAAATCCTGACACCGATCAAGATTACATTCATCGGGCTGTTGATTCTCGTCGCCGTCATCAAGCCAATCGGGAGTTTTCAGAATCCTTTGACGACGTATCAGCACAATGCCTTTTTTAACGGGTTCCAGGAAGGATATTTGACGCTTGATGCGCTCGGCGCGTTTGTCTTCGGTATTATCATCATTTCGGCGATTAAGGAAAAAGGCGTCACATCGAAAAAGCAGTTGCTCATCATTTGTTCAAAAGCAGCTTTGATTGCAGCGAGTTTACTTGCCGTCACATATTCGGCCCTTGCCTTCATGGGCGCTTCCAGTGTCGCTAAAATCGGTCCGCTGAAAAATGGAGCGGAAATCTTGTCTGCCGTCTCCGATTATTATTTCGGTTCGTACGGTTCGATCTTGCTCGGTTTGATGATCACGGTTGCGTGTCTGACGACGAGTGTCGGTCTGATCACCGCCTGTGCCTCGTTCTTCTCACTGTTGTTGCCGCGGATCTCATACGTCAAGTGGACGATAGGACTGTCGATTTTCAGTGCCCTTGTCGCCAATATCGGACTGACACAGTTGATTGCGATTTCGAAACCGGTCCTGCTGACGCTTTATCCATTGGCAATCTGTCTGATTTTCCTGACGTTCTTGCATTCCGTCTTTAAAGGAAAACCGGCCGTTTATCAAGGCGCCATGTGGATGACGTTTGCTGTCAGTCTGTTTGACGGGCTGAAGGTGGCAGAAGCACCGGTCGGACCGGTCTTGCGCGTTTTCGAAAACGTTCTGCCGTTTTTCTCCGTCGGACTCGGTTGGGTCGTTCCGGCGATCATCGGGGCCGTCCTCGGCGGATTGTTCGGTCGGAAAAAAGCGTACCGCTCGGAAGAATCACGTGTTGCTTGAGCAGCATATATAGTTTATAGATTTTAAGCTGTTTCGATTTCGAATCGAAGCGGCTTTTTTGGTGTCTGCCAAATCATCATCGATGGAAACGAATTGGAATGGTATTGACAAAAGGATGAGGGTCGATGATATAGTATTATTGCAAATGAGATTCATTATCAATTAAAAAGGGGTGGTTTTTCTGTTTATTCAACTTAAAACAATCCGGGTGGAAACCGGTCATGCCGATTCAATGATTGAACGGTTCGCAGGCGAAGGCATCATCGAACAACAACCCGGCTTCATCGACCTCAGTATCCTGCAAAAAAAGCGAACGCGGGGCGAGGAAGAGGTCATCGTCTTGATTCGCTGGGAATCGGAACTGGACTGGAAAGCGTGGGAGACGAGTGACGTTCATCTTGCAGGTCACCGCGCGCGTCGTGGTCAACCGGCACCTTCATTTATTTTAGGAAGTGACCAGCAGTATTACGAGGTGCTGGGTCAAAAAGGCAAGCGTTGAGAAAAAGACCGATCCGTCCACTTGCGGCGAATCGGTCTGCCTTCATTTTCGGAACAATAACACGATGAAATAAGGTGCTCCAAGAATTGCGATGACAATCCCGACCGGAATGTCGGCCGGAGCAAGCAGATTTTTCCCGATCAAGTCGGCGAGCAACACGAGCAGACTGCCGAGCAGGGCGGCGACCAGAATCAGACTGTAATGGTTCGGTCCGACGAGACGCCGGGCGATGTGCGGAGCGAGCAATCCGATAAAGGAAATTCCGCCGCCGGCAGCGACACAGGAACCGGCAAGTGCGGCAGCGATCAACAAGATCCGTTTCCGTGTCCGCTCGACTTGGAGTCCTAACGTCTGCGGGAGCGAGCCGCTCAGTTGCAACAGATTCAACGACCGGCTGTGTAAAAAGGCGAGCGGTACCAGGCAAATGATCCAGGGTGCAAGCGTCAAGACGGATGACCAATCCGCCTGCCAGATGCTTCCGGTCAACCAGACCGTCGCCTGCTGAAAATCGCGCGGATCCATCTTCAATTGAAAAATGATCAAGAGGGCGCCACACAGGGCGTTAATTCCGACGCCAACCAACAACAGACGTCCCGGTTGGACCGCTTTTCCCGCCAACCGGTAAATCGTCCAGGCGACAAGCGTCGCACCGAAAAAAGCGACGAACGGCAGAACCGGAAGTTGATGTGTAGCTGATCGAAAGAAAAACAGCGTCAAGACGACGAATAGTCCGGCACCGGCATTGATTCCGAGAATGCCGGGATCAGCTAGCGCATTGCGTGACATCCCTTGAAGTAATGTACCGGAGACAGCCAGTCCGGCACCAATCAACAAGGCGAGCAACATCCGCGGTAGCCGGAGATCGATGAGAATCAGCCGTTCCGCTTCCGTCCCTTGTCCGATCAACGTTCGGCCGATCGCACCAAACGAAACGGGAAGAATCCCGGTCGACAGACTGTACACGAATGTCAAAATGAGCAGACTACATAAACAAAACAGCGTCAATCGCGCCTGTTTTACGGCATGCCAGACATCCATCAGACGGACAACTCCTTTCGGCGGGCGAGATAAAGGAAGTAGGGTACCCCGACCAAGGCGGTGACGGCTCCAAGCGGTGTTTCGAACGGCGGATTGATCATGCGCGCCAGCAAATCGGAAGCGATCAATAACGTCATGCCGAACAGAGCGCTGACCGGCAGCAACAAGTAATAGTTCGTCCCGACCAAAAAACGGCTGATATGGGGAATGATCAAGCCGACAAAGCCGATAACGCCAGCGACCGACACGGCAACACCGGCAAGCAGGACGATGCTGCAAAATCCAAGCAGCCGGACTTTCGTCAACGAGGAACCGAGCCCGGTCGCAACATCTTCTCCGAGCGAGAGGACGGTCATGCTGCGGGCGATATGTAAGGAAATGAGGAGTCCAAGCAGAACGACCGGAAGCAAGACGAATACGTGCGCCCATTTGGCCCCGGACAAACCGCCGGCATACCAAAAACTGAGATCTTGGGCGACTTGGTGAAACAGAGTGATACCAGTCGACAGGGCGCTGAATAAAGCACTCAGTGCCGCACCGGCTACGGTCAATGTGACCGGTGAAAAGCGTCCGCGGGCAAACACCGTGATCAACAGGATGACGGCTGTCCCAAGTGCGGCGCCGCCAAACGAAAAGACAAGTGAAGTCACAAATGAATGCTCCGAGACAAAGGCCAGCGACAAGGCGACTCCGAGTCCCGCGCCGTGGGTGATGCCAAGCAGAGAGGGGTCAGCCAGCGCATTCCGGGTCAACCCTTGCATCATCGTCCCCGACAGCGCCAGAGCAATGCCGACAAGCCCGGCGCAAATCAGACGCGGAAGCCGGACTTCTTGAACGAGTTGATGCTGCAGATTACCGGCGTCAAAGGCATGAAACGAGGCGAGGACGGTCGCCCGGGAAATCGGCACGGCACCGTAAAACAAGGACAGTGTACTCAGTAGCGTGAGCAGTCCAACCGTGAGAACAACAATCGTCAGGATTGAGCGTGGTCGAACGGATGTAGTCATAGACGTCTCTCCTTTTTAATTGAGAATCAGATTCATTATCAACGCGATTAAACGTACATCGAAGACCAATTTTTTGTCAAATGTTTTTTTAAGGAGTGGGCAGGATGGAGTTACAGATCAAACCGTTACCAATCGAGAAGCATTGGTTACTTGAAGGCGACCGGCGGGACGTCAAGCCGGGACTGGTCATCGTCGTTGCGGGGAGCGGATTTTTATACAGCAACCGGCACCGGTTATACCCGGGCGACGCCGTCTGGGTCGAACAAATCGACGAGGTGTTGCCGGCTGCGAAAGAGACCTGTTTGTTCTATCACCTGACGTTGACGGGACACCGCTGCGCGCTGTACCGACAAGATGCAGACATCCTGCATGACTGGTTACGGCAACTCCATGTCAGCCCGACTTCGGAACAGGAAGGGTTGACTCAACTACGAATCCTGTATCAATTGCTTGAGACATTGAGCCGCGAACAGGAGAATCATGTGTTTGAGGAAGTGACTGCCGCTTGGTTAAAGGACTTGTCGATGCAAAGGTCCGTCCATGAGCTGGCGCTTGATCTCGGAATGTCGGTACCGACATTTAACCGGCTGTTCAAAGAGCGGTATCACGCAACACCAAAAGAATATGTGACGCAACTGCGGATTCGCACGGCAAAGGAGTGGATGCTCGCTTCATACGAGATGACGTTGGCGCAAATCGCACAAAAAGTGGGATTGCAAGACGAATTTTATTTCAGCCGCCTCTTCAAAAAACGGACCGGTTTATCGCCGACCCATTTTTTACAACGGATTACACCGCGGATCGGGATTGCCAGCCGCCTCTTGTTGCAGGATCATCTGTTGGCACTTGGTCTGCAACCGATCCTCGCACCGAGTTATCCGACGGAATACGGAGCAAGCGGATTACCCGTGTTTTTGACCGGACTGGACGGAACCCGGTTGTACGACGCCAATCAACCGCTTCAACGGGAATGGTTCGAGACGACGGCACTCGATTTGATTATCAAGACACCGAGTTTAGAGAAGGGACAGGATATCAGCTGGTTGCCGGCGGACCATGTCCTTGAACTGCCGCATCAAACCTGCTGGAGTGAATATCTCCGACTGATTGCCGTCGCGACGAATCGGGAAGACCGGCTCGAGCCGATCGTCGCGCAGATTACAGCGCTCGAACAAACGGTCAAGGAACGTTTGGCGTGGAACAAGACCGGAACATGGGCTGTCGTCTGGATTCGACCGGACGAGGTGCGGTTATACGGGACGAAGCAACATACGATGCTCAGTTTTTTATTTCATGATTTGGGTCTGACACCGGCACCGGGATTACCGGAAGCCATTTATGAAATCGTTACGCTGGAGACGTTACAACGAGTTGATCCCGAAAACCTGCTGATCTTATGGAGTCAACCGGTTGATGTCGAGCGGATTCAGCAAGAAGAGTCGTGGCAGACCTTGCAGGCGGTCCAGCATCATCAAGTCCATTATCCGGACAGCGTCGATTGGGATCCTTGGGGACCACTCGGACGCACCCATATGCTGAAGCAATTGTTAGAGTACATCGAAAATGAACCACGCTTGATTTGTCCATGAAAGTTGATCGGTTCGTCCATGTCGCTCTTTAGTGATAATGATTATCATTACTAATGAAGAACGAGAGTGAGAGGGGAAAAAGAACTACATGAAAAAAATCGTCAGTGTCACATCCGTCCTCGCGACGTGTGTTGTATTAGCCGCCTGTGGAGGTGAGGCAAGCGAACAACCGACAAAAAAAGCAGCCGCCGTCCACACCGTTGAACATATTTTTGGAAAAACGGAAGTTCCGAATGATCCGAAGAAAGTGGTTGTCCTGTCGCACGTCTCGTGGGAAGGATCGCTCGTCTCCGTCGGTGTCAAACCGTATGCCGTGATGGCGTACGATAATGAGTTTCCACCACACTTGACGAAAGAACTCGAAGGAACGAAGGCGTTGCCGTACGCGGACGAAATCAATCCGGAAGAAATCGTCAAACTGGATCCGGACTTGTTGATCATCAGTGACCGGTATAAACCGCTGTATGACAAACTGTCGAAAACGATCCCGACGGTCGCCGTCGAGGTGGGTGGTGACTGGAAAGAGGATCACCTGAAAGTCGCGGAAGCAGTCAACAAGAAAGAAGAAGGACAAGCAGTCATCGATGACTTGGCGAAAGAAGCAAAAGACATCGGTCAACGGATCAAGGAAAACGTCAAGGACGAGACCTTCATGGCGGTCTCAGTCAACAAAAAAGATATTCGTGTCTACGGTCTGACGAACCATGCGACGAACTCGCTGTTGTTTGATGATATCGGGCTGACACCGACGAAAGGTCTGCCAAAAGACTTCGGGGAAAACATTTCGATCGAAGGACTGGCGAAATATAATCCCGACCACATCATTGATCTATCGTACTTCAACAGTGGACCGTACTACGATGAAGTGACGAACGGGAAGGTCTGGAAAGGGCTGACAGCAGTCAAAAAAGATCAAGTCCACCAAATGTCGACGACGTGGGGCTTTTGGGATCCAATCGAACGCCAAAAAGGATTAACAGAACTTGAAGACGTCTTATTGAAATGACCAGATGAAGAACAGGAGAAAGAACGGGGAAACCCGTTTTTCTCTTTTTTGAAATTGAGAATGATTATCAATTGTCAGAAGGAGTGTGACAGTCATGACGACACGTACAGAACGAACCGAAGAGATTGCAACCCATGCAACGCTCCAAGCATTCGGCAACAGCTACCTCCGTGAAATCGACATGCTCGAGTGGTTCATTCCAACAGACGAGGAGAACATCTGGTTCGGTGAGACGGCCTGCCGGATCGACGTCGGGACCATCTACGTCCTTGAAATCCGACGCCGTTCACGGATCGGGCGTCACGAAATCGGACGGATTTACCGGCAAACGAGCTGCGGATGGACGGAGGAAGCACCATTGACCTTCATCATTGCCTGTTGCCAACATCTGCAACGGCTTGCTCCCTGCGTAACGGATTTATTGTACCGGGTCCTCGACAGTCACCGGGGTATGTGTCACGTCATCGCGCATGAGTTGAGCGAGCCGATTTGCCCTGAGACGTTTCTTGAACACGAGCAGACGGTCCGGTTCGGACATTGGTTCCACCCGACGCCGAAAAGCCGGGTCGGGATGCATGACTGGGAGCAAGTCGCGTATGCACCGGAATTCAGGAACGGGTTCCAACTCGATTATTTTGCGGTTGATGAGTCCCTGCTGACGGAAGCCAGTGCGACGGATCAACGGATCAGTGAACAGATGCGGAAGCAAGTCGGATCAGCGGTTACACTGTCAGCGTCAGAACGCCTGTTACCCGCTCATCCTTTGCAGGCACAATATCTTTTGTTGCAACCGTCTGTGCAACAGTTGCTCGCGACGAACCAACTCCGCCATCTCGGGCGACTCGGTCCGATGTACTTTGCGACATCTTCGATCCGGACGGTCCTGCAAGCGGATCGGTCGCACATGTTGAAGTTTTCGATTCCGGTCCAAGTCACCAATTCGCGCCGGGTCAATAAACGGCATGAACTGACTGCGGGTCTTGTCATGCGGCGTCTCGCCGAACAGATTTCGTTTCCGGACGGCTTTTCGATCATCCATGATCCGGGATACGCAACGGTTCAGACCGGTGCAGATGAGTCCGGCTTTGAGGTCATCTACCGCGAAGCCCAGGATGATGCGATCAACGTCGCGGCACTCGTTCAGGAACCGCTCGATCAAGAACCGTCCGTCTTGGCATCGCTCGTCTTGAAGTCGAAGCGAGCGGATCAATCGCTGCCTCAAGCGGCCCGGGACTGGTTCGAGAGGTATATCGAACTGACACTCGGGACCTTAGTCGAGTTGTATGAACACTACGGGATTGCGCTCGAAGCGCACCAGCAAAACAGTCTGATCCGGTTTGAACAAGGGCGTCCTGTCAGCTACCAGTTTCGCGATAATCAGGGGTACTATCTCGCCCGTTCGAACAAAAACCAGCTAATCCATCTCGAAGCCTCACTGGCAGAAGCGTCGGAATTGTTCTATGACGAAACGACGATTAAGGAGCGGTTGACGTATTACATGATCTGGAATCACTTGGCCGGTCTGATTCATCGGTTTGACCGCGACGGCTTGCTTGCGGAATCAACGATGCTCGAGTGGGTCGGAACGTGGTGCGATCAAAAAAGTCAGATTTTATCGGGACGCGGCAAGGACTGGCTCGAATATATCCGTTCACGGCCGACGTTACCGTATAAAGCGAACTTGTTGACACGGCTCCATGCGCTCGATGAACTCGAAGTCAGCGGCGAGCGGGTCATCTTCATCGAAATCGACAATCCATTACACCGGGAGGTCCGCCATGCGAACGACGAACGAACGACGTGTCTGCAAACAACTTCTTGAAGCCATCCTGTTTGAACGGATCGAACCGTTCATCGAATACCGGCGACAGGGGAAGACGACGTTTCGTTTTGTCCGTCCGCCGTATGAACTGACAGTCGACGGCAGACGGGGAGCGTTTGACCGCGTTTGGCTCGACATCGAGACGGTCGTCTTGACGCGGGGAAATCACGTGCAAACGCCGACGCTTGAGCACATCATGAACTGTTTTCAACTCGTGGAGCCGCTGCGGTTGGAACTGCGGCAGACGGTTCAGTTTGCCGACATGTGTCCGACATATTCCGGGCCACGGACGCATTTCTATTACGAACAACTGGAACAAGCATTGGTCGAAGGGCATCCGTACCATCCGTGTTTTAAGTCCCGGATTGGCTTTTCGCGTGACGACCACTCGCGCTATGGACCGGAAGCAGGACAACGTTTCCGGTTGCACTTTGTTGCCATTCCGGTATCGATCGTTCATCAACAACGCATGAACGGGGTGATGGAGCAGACGTTTGGGCACGAGACGTATCTCCGGTTGCAGGAAAAGTTAAGTGCTGCGGTCGACGATCCGACCGGTTATCACGTTCTGCCGGTCCACCCGTGGCAATGGCAACACGTCGAAGCGGACGTCCGCGCGTCCGGCGGCATCGATCTCGGGGAAGCCGGTGCCTTGTTTCAAGCGACTCAATCGATCCGGACCGTTTTCCAACCGGATGCGCCGACGGTTCCGCACATCAAGCTGCCGCTCGATTTGATGCAGACGTCCTCACGACGGACATTCACTGTTCCGAACATTGTCGCGGCACCTGTTTTATCCGACTGGTTGGTCGACCGGACGCAAGAACTGCCGGTGACTATACTCCGGGAATTCGCCAGTCAAGTCGTCGAGACGACAGACGGAGACTTGTCGGGACGAATCGGCTGTTTGTACCGGGACAATGTTCTGGCGGATCTTTTGCCAAACGAAACGGTCATCCCGTTGACGGCACTCGCCCTCCGTGAAGGGGACGAGACACTGTTCCTTGAACCGTGGTTCAAGACATATGGACGCGAGCGCTGGCTGAAACAGTTTTTGACCGTCTATCTGGAACCGGTTTTCCGGCTGCTCGTCGAAGAAGGGATCGCAGTGGAGGCGCATGCGCAAAATGCTTTGCTTGTCTTGAAGGACGGTTGGCCGACGCGGCTGATGTTACGGGATTTTCATGACAGCGTTGAATTTGTCCGCTCGTTTGTCGAACGTCCGGAAAAGATTCCGATGTTTGACACGCTGCATCCGGCCTTTCGCTCAACGACTAATCTTTACTACGAGATGGACCAGGTCGAGGCGTTACGTGAGCTCGTCGTCGATACGGTGTTTGTTTTTCATCTGACGGAGTTGTCGCATCAGCTGAAGGAAATACATCAACTCGACGAGACGATCTTTTTTGACTGGACCGCCGAAATACTTAACGGACTGGATTTTCCGCCGGATCGTCTAGAAACGTTACAACTCGATGCACCGACGATCTATACGGAGTCGCTTATCGCGCGTAAATTCAACACGACGCAGTGCCGGCATATTGTCCGCAATCTACTTCAGATACGAACACCGAAAGGAAGCGAAACGCATGTTATACATTGAAGACACGTTTTATACGAAACAGATGCTGACCGATCATCCGGTTTGTCGACTCAATTGGCTCACGGATCCCGTACAGACCGTCGTTGCCGTCTGCGTCAAGGACACAGCGGCATGGATCGCGTTTTGTCTCTATATGAAACAGATGCACGGGACGGTCGTACCGCTCCATCCGGATTTGCCGGAAGCCGGGGCAAGACGTCTGGCGGAACAAGCGGGATGTGATTATTTAGTGTATGCCGATTTTCAACAGCCGATCCGTTTGGCAGCGTCAACGGTTCGACCGGGAGGATTGATTCAGTTTAGCTCCGGCACGACCGGCGACGCGAAAGTTATTCATCGGACGTGGGCCTCGATTGACGAGGAACTGGCAGCCTATGGTCAACGTTTTCCATTAACAGCGACGACCGGCACCATCGTTGCCTGCCCGACGTCGCATTCATTCGGATTGATTTGTGGGCTCTTGGCGACACTCGAGCGCGGAGCGACACCGATTATCTTGGAAAACCTGTCACCGAAGCATATTTTACACGTCTGTCAGGGACATCCGAACGCCATTTTGTATGCCGGACCGGGACTCGTTTATTTACTCAGCCAATTTAAGCAACGGCTATTTGCGGTGATGATTTCCGGGATGACCTTGCCGACCGTCTGGTTTGAAGCCATCCAGAACGTAACGGATCATCTGTTACAACAGTACGGCTGTTCGGAAATCGGTTGCATCGCCTTACATCCTGCTCCAAAAACGGCACAAGCAATTGGTTATCCGTTACCACATCTGCAAATCCAGTCCGGTACCATCGACGAGCCGGCTGAGTTAAAGGTGAAGGCAGGAGGCCGGTGGATCGGAACCAAAGATTTAATGGGGCAGACGAGTACCGGCGAATTGCTGTTCTTCAGCCGTCTCGACGAAATGATCAATGTGTCCGGACTGTCGGTTTATCCGGCGGATGTCGAGGATGTGTTGCTCCGTCACGATGATGTCGAAGAGGCAGTCGTCTTCAAACGGACGGACCGTCTGCAAGGTGAACGCGTCTGTGTCCAAGTCGTCAGCTCGGCGAAGGAAGCCGCATTGCGGACCTATTGTCGGGAACAGCTTGCGCCCCATCAATGTCCGTCGGATTGGACGTTTGTACCGGCCATTGAAAAACTGCCGAACGGGAAAGTCAGCCGCGTTCGTCTGGGGGTGACGTCATGAATCCACTCCTTGATTACAAGTCATTTTGTCAGATTGTCGAGGAACAGCTTGATGTCAACTTGCGACAAGAATTGACGGGGCAAGAATTGCTTCGGGACGACTTGCAGCTGGATTCGATACGGCTGTTGCAATTGCTCGTTCATCTGGAACTTGAACACGGGTATGTCCTGGCTGATGAACAACTTGCTCAACTGCCGCAGATGACGGTCGATCAGTTGCTGCAATCGTTGGCACGAAAGGAGGTCGTCTGATGATTAAGGTTCACTGTCTCGTCAGTTGTGTGTGTGAAGTAATCAAACGATCGGACGCCGACCATCGTCCGTACTACTTTGGAATCTGGGACGCTGACTTTGCGTTGACGTCTGAGTTTGTCCTGTCCCACCATGCGGCGCATATCAGTCATGAAGCGATGCTCGATTGGTACCGCTTGCTGTATGGAATCACCGTTCAGTCCTGGTACGATCCGTCAAGCTCGAAAGCGGCGAACCTTGTGACTCTGGAACAGTTCATGAAAACCAAGCGACCGGAACAATCCGTCATCGTCATGCTCGACCTCGCCCGGTTACCGGAGCGGGAGAATAAATTCCATCACGAGGTCTTTCCGCATTACGTGATGCTCGAACCAACGGATGATGAAGACCGGTGGCGGATGCTTGATCCGGACTTCCGGTATGAAGGTGAATTTGATCGGACACGGATTCTTCAGGCGATCGATCAACCGACTGTCGCCGGTGGCTTTTGGTTTGACGGGAGTCAGGTCAAGCTGCCGGACACGGAAACGGTTTCCGCGTATTTCATGAGTGGGCTTAAGCGGCACCATCCGTTGACGGAAGCGGTCGAACAGGTCATATTGCACCATGCGTCGAGACCGGAAAAGTTGCCGGAGGCGTTAAAGCAACTACCCGTCATCGCCATCCGCAAATATGCTTATGAGCATGCCTTTGCCTATTTTTATGAACGCTTGGGAATTGATTTAGTGGCATCCGATTTTGACGACTGGTGTGACAAAATCGAGCAATTGGTCAATCAATACACGATCATTCAACACCGGGCAATCAAATACAGCATGACCCGCGACCGGACAGATTTACAGGATATCCAACAATGGCTCGTCGCACAAACGACGCTCGAAGATGACATCAAACGGCAGCTCGTCGATTTGTTCAGCCGATTTCAACAGAAAGAAGGGGAAACGGATGCAACTCGCACTTTGTACAATCAGCTACCGGCATCATCTACGGTCATTCGATGAGTTGGTGAGGTTTGCCGCAGCAAACGAGTTTGAGGCGATCGATGTCTGGGGTGTCCATGCAAAGCATCTGCAGGAAGCAGGTCTTGCCTTGTTACAAAGAAGCGGGATTCATGTCAGTATGCTCAGCCATTACTTGTCGTTTGACGCTCCGTTGTCCGTCTTGCTCGAACAAACGAAAGCCTTATCTCGCCTCGCCCAGCGGCTCGGAACCCGCCGGATCCGGATTTTTGCCGGTCACAAGGCGAGTCACCAACTGACGGAGGCGGAACGGGCGCGACTTGTCTATCAATTGAGCGGCGTTTGTAAAGTCTTGGATCAAGCGAAGCAGTTGGTGTTGCTTGAAATCCATCCGAATACGGCGGCGGACACGATCGAGTCGACTGAACGGTTATTGCACGAGGTCAATCATCCGGCCTGCCGCGTGAACTTCGATGTCCTTCATGTCGTCGAATCCGGTGCTGATCCGGTCACGGCCTACCATCGGCTCGAACCGGTCATCGAACACCTTCACTTGAAGACGATTGCACGAGCCGATCAATTCGACGTCTTTGAACCGGCGAATGTTTATGCGGCAAGCGGCTCGCGGGACGGCATGGTGCCGTTATTTGACGGAATCGTTGATTACGATAGATTTTTTGAAGAACTCAAATCGATGCTGGCTACGAAAACGGCGAGTCTCGAATGGTTCGGAGAGAATCCGGATGAACGGGTGGCGACAGACGGACGATTGGTACGTCAACGTTTGGCACGACCGGTCCTGCAATTCACCTAATGTTCACGGCCCAAGGAGTTTAGAGGACCGGACGAAAAGGAAAGCAATAGAATGTAAGCCATTGTTGATACTGTCGTTGAAGAAAGAAAGGATGTTGAACATGTCAGAACGTGTTTTCATTAGTCCGGCAAAGTATGTCCAAGGGAAAAACGTCATTGATCGGCTCGGTACATACGTGAGCCCGATTGGCGACGTTGCTCTTGTAATTGCCGATGATGTCGTTTGGAAAATCGTCGAAAAACGTGTCCATGCTTCGTTTTCAACAGAAGGAATCAAAATTGAAAAAGCGGACTTCAGCGGTGAAGCCTCCAAACATGAGGTCGAACGGATTGCCGCACAAGCGAAGGATGCCGGCGTGAAATTCGTCATGGGAGTAGGCGGCGGGAAGACGCTTGATACAGCGAAAGCCGTTTCGGACGAGTTTCATCTGCCGGTCGTCATCGTGCCGACCATCGCTTCGACCGATGCACCGACGAGCGCGCTGTCGGTCATCTATTCCGATGAAGGAATCTTCGAAAGTTATCGTTTTTACAACAAAAATCCCGATCTTGTTTTGGTCGATACGAAGTTGATTTCGGAAGCACCGGCGCGGTTCTTTGCCTCTGGCATTGCCGATGCACTGGCCACTTGGGTCGAGGTCCGGAGTGTCATTGCCTTCGGTGGAACGACGATGGCAGGAGGACGGCCGACGATTGCGGCGGAAGCGATCGCGAAGCGCTGTGAGGAAGTCCTTTTTGAACACGGACGACTTGCGTATGAGTCGGTCCAGGCAAAGGTCGTCACGCCGGCACTCGAAGCCGTCGTCGAAGCGAATACATTACTGAGCGGTCTTGGATTCGAGAGTGGAGGACTGGCGGCAGCACATGCGATTCATAACGGATTCACGGCGCTTGACGGGGACATCCATCACCTGACGCACGGTGAAAAGGTTGCGTTCGGGACGCTTGTGCAACTGGCGCTCGAAGAACATCCGCAAGAAGAGATTGAACGATATATCGCTTTTTACATGGACCTTGGTCTGCCGGTTACACTGGAAGACGTCAAACTGAAAGATGCCTCACGGGAAGACATATTAAAAGTCGGACAGGCGGCAACAGCAGAAGGGGAGACGATTCACAGCGGCTTTGATGTCACAGCCGATGAAGTGGCAGATGCGATCATTGCCGCCGACCGTTATTCGAAAGCCTATCAGGCAAAGTTAAAGAACTGACGATACGTTACACGAATGGTAAGCAAAAAGGCGATTCCCGATTGAAGGGAATCGCCTTTTTGGTTTAAGAATGGTCCTTGTTAATGCACATGCTTCTGTTCACCATGACAGTACAGTTGATTCTCATGGTCGTGCTGAGCGGTCTCAACCTGAATCGTCGCATGGGTGATACCGACATGTTTTAAGTCATGGTCCAGTTGTTCACGGATCGACTCCGATTCACGGACCGTCATGTCGTCTTTAACGACGACGTGGCAGGATAACGCATTGTAACCGCTCGTAATCGACCAAATGTGAAGATCATGCAGACCGAGGATCGCTTCATTTGTCTGAATCGTCGAGACGACCTGTTCAATGTCGACGTCACTCGGCGTGCCTTCCATCAGGACATGGACCGCAGCCTTCGTCACGTAATAGCCGCTGCGCAGAACAAGAATGGCAACGATGATACTTGCGAGCGGATCCGCCCAGCCCCAGCCGAAGAACAGAATCAATAATGCAGCAGCGATGGCACCAATCGAGCCGAGCATGTCACTTAAGACATGCAAGTAGGCGCCACGCATGTTCAGATTGTCTTCATGCCCGCCGCCGCGCGTCATGATCCAAGCCACAAGCAGATTCACAAGAAGTCCGAGCACGCTGATGATCAACATCCCGGTTGTTGCGACAGCCGGTGGATTAACAAACCGTTGCACGGCTTCGACGAAGATATAAAGCGAAATGCCGATCAGGGCAACACCGTTAAAGATTGCCGCGAGAATTTCGAACCGTTTCGAACCAAACGTCTTGTTTGCATCCGGCTTCTGATTTGAGAAGTGAAAGGCTGCGAGTGCGATTGCAAGTGAAATCGAGTCGCTCAGCATATGTCCGGCGTCCGATAACAGCGCAAGACTGTTCGTCCAAAATCCGCCGATCACCTCGACGAACATAAACAGCGTGATGATGGTGAACGACAGAAGTAAGACTTTTTTATTGTCGGTGTGATGGTGATGATGATCATGTGCCATAACGATACCTCCTAATACATTCAAACGTCTATTTGAATTATAAAATATCAAACGCCTTTGGTCAATCGACGTATGTTTCATATGCCACCGGTGTAAGGGGATGAAACGCGATTGTTAGGCAGATGTTGTACGCGACGTGAGAACATACAAAAACCCCCGCTCACTTCAAGAGAAATGAGAGGGGGTTCAAGTTAGAGATAGTTTAACGGATTGACACTGCTTGCCGCCGATGTCGCACTGTAGACATATGTTCCACGGTGCAGTTCAAAATGAAGATGCGTTCCGAACGCATTTCCTGTTTGACCGACAGTACCGAGAAGTTGTCCTTTTGAGACCGATTGTCCGACTGAGACCGACCGGCTGTTCATGTGAGCATAGAGACTCGTAAAGGAAGCGCCATCGATCGAATGCTTGACCATGACGTAATTGCCGTACGCACCTTTTAATTGAGAAGTAATGACTTTCCCGGCTGCCGTTGCGTAGACCGGTGTGCCTTTCGGGGCACCGTAATCGATCCCGTTATGGAACGTATAGCCGTAGACACCGCTTGCTTGACCGTAGCCTTGCGTAATCGGTCCGCTTGTCGGCGTGATGAAATCGTTTGACGCTTTTGTTGCACCACCCGAATTTGTTAAGCTCGTGACGGTATATTTTTTAACATAATCGGCATGGACAAAGCGTTTATTGCCGTTGTATAAGAATTTAATCCAATCGCCTGTCCGGCCGAGGTAACGGAAAGTTTGACCGCTGTTGACGGTTCCGACCTGGGAACTGCTTGTGGACGAACTGCTCCTGACACGGAGATTGTCGACCATGATTTTGATTTTGTACGATGTCGTGACAGAATATTTTTTGACATATGTAGAAGAGACATAGACTTTGCGCGATCCGTAGAGAATTTTTGTCCAGTTCCCGGTCCGGCCCAAGTATTTGTATGTATCGCCTTTATCAAGACCGGTGATGATCCCGTATGTCGTAGCAGGACCGGTACGGGCCCGTAATCCGTCGTTCATGACTTTGACTTTATAAAACGTTGCCGCATCTGCTTTTGGGACGGCATATGTCGAGAAACCGGCGACGGCGATAGCAGATACCGTCAGCGTAGTAAGTAATTTTTTCAAATCAGTAAATCCTCCTTTGAATCTGTCGGACCTTGTCCGATATGTGGGTAGTGCAATATGTAATGTTGTTCTATGATTTTCTTAGATGAGTGTACCATTAGTAAAAATGTTTAAATATTACAATATTATTTCTATAATGTTTCGTTATTTTATATTATAGAGAACAGAAAATCTGTTTTACCTTAATTTAGGTTGTTTTTTTCATTCATTAATCTTGTCCAATGTGCTGATTTGGATTGATTGAATAGGGAATTTTTGAATTTGATTTAAAGTCAGAACAGTTGGTATGTTATGATGGATTTCCCAATAATTAGAATGAATTTATTTCAGAAGGTCTATTTTCAAAAAGGTTTAAAAAAATGGACACCCGAAGTCGGGTGTCCGAAACAATTATAAAACGCTGAGCGGGTTGATCGTATTGGCTGCTGACGAACCACTGTAGATGTAACCGCCGCGGTGAAGTTCGAAGTGAAGGTGTGATCCCGTCGAATTCCCGGTACTGCCGACATTTCCGATTTTCGTTCCTTTGGCGATCGACTGACCAGAATAGACCGAACGACTGCTCAAGTGAGCATAGACGCTTGTGTAGGTCAAACCATTCACTTTATGTGTCATCATGACGTAGTTGCCGTATGCGCCTTGGTAGCCGGACTTGATTACTTTACCGGAAGCAGTCGCACGGACCGTTGTTCCTGTCGCTGCTGCGATGTCGATGCCGTTATGGAACGTGTATCCGTAGCGGCCGCTGGCACTTCCGTATCCTTGCGTAACAGGTCCGCTTGTCGGACGGAGGAAGCCTGCTGAGAAGGAAGCTTTCTTAGCTGTTGCCTGTTTACCTGTGCTGTATCGTTTTACATAACTGGAATAGACATACCGTTTTTTGCCGCCATATGAAATTTTCGTCCATTTGCCTTTTTTACCATAGTATTTAAAGGTTTGTCCGGCATTAACGCCAGCGACGATTTTATATTTCGTGGAAGGACCGGTCCTGACACGTAATCCATCGGCCGTGACTTTGACTTTGTAAGAAGAAGAGCTTGCCGCCTCAACTTTACCTGTACCCGTGCTAGCAAATCCTGAAACGACGAGTGCGCTCATCGTGACGGTTGTTAAAATACGTTTCATGTAGTAGTTCCTCCTGGTGTGAAAACAATTGACGGTCGATGATTGGTGACAGATTGTTTCTGTCTTTTTTTAAATATAAGGCTGTATATGAATACTGCGTCGAAGTAGTAAATTTGATAAACCGAGTATAGCATCGGTCGTTTTGAAAATAATATTTCAGTTTGATTGCTTAAATATAGGTAATTAATATGTATTGTAATATATCGTTTTGAATAATTCTGAAATGCAGTCATACCAGTGAAAATTTTATTACAGGTTATCGATTTTCTGACATACTAATGAATATGTGAAAATATGAAAAAGTATGGATCGATAACAAAATGGAGGAGGAGTATAAGATGGATATTAAATTTACTGTGGGCCAGCAACGGTTTAACCACCGGGCAGCAGCTGTGATTGTCAAAGAAGGACATCTGTTGATTCACCGGAATGTCCGGGATGATTTTTGGGCGTTACCGGGCGGTCGGATTCAATTGATGGAGAACGGGGAGACGGCAATCGTTCGGGAAATTGAAGAGGAGTTGGGTCTGAAAGCCGAAGTCACTCGTTTTTTATCCGTCCATGAAAACTTTTTTACATATGATGAAGTGTCTTTCCATGAAGTCGGCTTTTATTATGAAGTGAATATCTTGGATGACATACAGGTCGGTAGTAAAGAATTTTTCGGGACAGAAGGTGAAGAATTGATTTATCAATATGTTCCGATCGAGCAATTATCGTCTATAACGCTGTATCCTGAAAGACTAAAACAGATGGTTGAAACGGGAGAGTGGACACCGTTATTTTCAAACGAACGATGAGTGTGTCCGGTTTCCTTTCCTAATAGAAGAAACGGATTTTTAAAAACGATGAATTTCATCGTTTTTTTTGTCGTTGGACGTTTATTGATACATGGCAAGGGAATGTTAATGAAGGTAGTCATCTATTGAAAAAAGGGGTTGGGTCATATGCGTGAAGAAGAGTTGGAGCGGATGCATCAACAGGCACGGGGACAAACTCAGGATCAGCAACCGGGAATCGAAGCCAAGATGAATCCGGAACCGGTTTACGATGATCCGGAATATGTCGGATCCGGTAAATTAAAGGGAAAAGTCGCTTTAATCACTGGCGGGGACAGCGGGATTGGACGGGCTGTTGCGATTGCTTATGCCAAAGAAGGTGCAAATGTCGCAATCGTTTACTTAAATGAAGGACAGGATGCGGAGAAAACGAAACAGTTAATTGAAGATTACGGGGTCAAAGCATTAGCGTTTGCTCAAGACGTCAGTCAACCGGAGAATGCGCAACCAATCATTGATACTGTTCTGAAGGAATTCGGACAACTGAATATCCTCGTCAATAATGCCGGTAAACAATTTCCGCAGGACGATTTCTTGGCGATCACACCGGAACAGCTCAAGGAGACGTTTGAGACGAATCTCTTCTCGATGTTCTATTTGACGCAAGCTGCCTTACCGCACTTGAAGAAGGAAGACGCCATCATCAATACGTCGTCCGTCACGGCGTATCGTGGCGCACCGTCACTGATTGATTATTCAGCAACCAAAGGGGCGATTACGACACTGACCCGTTCGCTGGCATCGAACCTGATTGAAAAAGGAATCCGCGTCAATGCGGTCGCACCTGGACCGATTTGGACACCGCTCATTCCGGCAACATTCTCAAAAGAAAAAGTCGAAGCACACGGGGAAGATACACTCATGAAACGCCGCGGACAACCGTCGGAAAATGCATCGGCCTATGTCTACTTGGCATCACGCGACTCAAGTTACGTCACCGGACAGACGATTCATATCAACGGCGGCGATTACATTACATCTTAAGGAGGAAATCATCATGAAGAAAAATCCGAATGAAGTGCCGGAACACGAACCGAATCAACAGCCGGATGAGATTCCGACGACACCTCCGTCAGAAATACCGGAGACACCGCAGGAAGATCCAATCCGTCAACCGGAACCGGATACATTCCCGGAACCAACGGAAATTCCGGATACACCACAGGAAGATCCGAACCCTTACTGAACCGATTCAACTGATTCCGGAAATAGACCGGAATCAGTTTTTTTGTTGGAAAAGTAAAAATATACATTTTAATGGGAACCCTTACATAATGTCTTGCGTATAAAAAGTATACAAAAAGGGGGAACACGTATATGCAATTTCTTTTAGCGTTTTTGGCACTAGGGGCAGGATTTTGGTTTTTCTACAGTTACTTACTCGGTTTTCGAAACAAAAACATCACGATGACTTTTGACGACCGATTCTACGCACTGGAAGATCACGTTAAAGCAATCGAGCAGAAGTTAAAGCAGGATGGAAAGCTCGTTGAATACCTGGGAAACCGCCGCTTTTTAGTCAACGGAAAACGTTATTTGTTCGTCGAACGGACCGTTTCAATGTCGGGGATTCCGGTCCAACAGACGATTCTGGAATATCAAAAGTAATGGAACTCAAGATGCCATCTCTATTTTAGAGACGGCATCTTTTTTTGGAAAGTAATTGACAGTCAACTGTACTATGGGTATGATACAGAAAGAAAGTGTATTACTGTTTTAATACAATGAACGGGAAAGGGAGGTTAAGGACCTGATGCAATTCGACCAAAGAAGTCCGGTATATCTTCAGGTCGTCCGATGGTTCAAGGAACAAATCGCGACGGAAGAACTGAAGTGCGGACAGGAAATTCCATCACGCCGGGAAATCGCCGCGCAGCTGGGAATCAATCCAAATACAGCACAAAAAGCATATAAGGAAATGGAGGAACAACACTTGATCACGACAGAACGGAACGTCCCAAGTAAAATCACGATGGATCAGGAAGTAGTCAAAAAAGTTCGGACCGAGATGCTCGACGAAGCAGTCGCGCAATTCATTGAGGCCGTCCAGGCAATTCAGATACCGCTCGGCGAAGTCGTCACGAAAGTCGAAACCGTCTATCAATCAACGGAACGGAGGAAGATCGATGCTTGAAGTCCATGGTTTGAAAAAACGATACGGTCGGAAGAAACCGATTCTCGAAGGCGTCTCCTTTTCAGTGCGTCCGGACAGCATCACCTGTCTGATCGGTTTAAACGGCGAAGGGAAGTCGACAATCCTGAAAGCCATCATGGGTCTTGTCCCGGTCGATGCCGGAACCGTCCTCGTCGACGGCGAAGTCTCACGCGAAAAAATCGCCTTTGTTCCGGACTTGCAGACAATGCCCGGCTATATGACAATCGGGGATGCTTTGCTGTATATGAGCGATTATTATCCGGACTGGAATCCGAAAGTCGCGGAAGAATTGATGGGCTTGTTCAAGTTACTGACGACCGACAAGATTTTGGAGCTGTCGAAAGGGAATCAGGCGAAGTTCAGTTTAGTGCTTGGTTTCGCACTTGACCGTCCGTACCTGTTGCTCGACGAACCATTTGCCGGAATTGATTTATTTACGAAGGAACAGATTGCCTGGATCTTTTCGAGTCATTATATGGAAGGACGCGGCATCCTGATGACGACACATGAAATCATTGAAATCGAACATCTGATTGACCGGGTCGTGTTCTTACAGGATGGCCGAATCATTGATGAACACGATACGGAAGAGATGCGCGAAGTATACGGAAAATCGGTCCAGGACCGGATGCGGGAGGTCTATCAACGATGAAACAGTATCTGATGTTAACGAACGAAGAGTTAAAACGAAGCTGGAAAATGATTGTCTCGATCATCCTCGCGATGGCGAGTATCGAAATCCTGACCGTCGTCGGACGGGTCATCTACCAAGAACGACAAGTTCGAAACTACATGAGTGACGCGAAAGTGACTGAATCAGAAGCCCTGCGCTCATTTGGAAAGTTATCGTTTGAACAGGCCAGTTCGTATTTCAGCTATGTCATTATGATTGGAATCGTTCTCGTCATTTTGTATGCCATACAAATTTGGTACCGGGATTGGTTCGGTGAATCCAAGTACATATACCGCTTATTATTGTTACCGGGTGGTCGTACCAAAATCTTTTTTGCCAAATGGACATCACTGGCTCTCGTGATTATCAGTTTCATCGGCTTGCAGTGGACGGTCATTCAGCTCAGTTATGCCATCTTCAACTGGCTGATTAAAGACAATTATCGCGAATCCTCCTCACTAGTTCTCTCGGATACACTAAAGCAGTTGTATACGATGAATGGAATGGATTTGCTCGTATTCGTTATTTTAGCTCTATTCATTGTCAGTTTTTTGTTTCTGCTCGTGCTGCTTGAACGGTCTTACCGTAAAGCGAAAGGACTATTATTCATCGTCCTTGAAGTGGCTGCTCTCTTTACCATAATGATGGGTGGTTTGTATATAATCGAAACACTGAACATCTTTTTACGTCATGAAACAGCAGGAATCATGGTGACAATCTTTGTGCTCTACTTTGCGTATACGATTTGGAAAAGCCTGCGTTTATTAAAATGGAAAATTTCGGTCTAAGGAGGACGTCATGCGAAAATTTAAATTTGTACTCATACTGGCTGTCGTCAGCTTCTTGACGGTAGGAATATACACCTTGTTCATTCGTTCGATCGACGAATCAGATTTTGTTGTTGAGAGGGTCAAAGGAGATCCGAAACAATCAGTTGTCCGTTCTGTTCACGCAGAAATTTATGATCAGGGTCTAAAAAACCTTGATTACAACGTTGGATTAGACGGGCATGTGCAAAAAACAGCAGGTAATTTGATTACCAGTTTGTTTAATAATCCGATTGATGAAGAGGGTGAACCGACTGACTTCCGACGTTTTATTGCGTTAGATAAGGTCGCTACGCTAGAACAAGATGGAATTACTTACGGAATCGGTACAAAAGATAAAAATAAGTGGGAATTGCAGTATTGGAATGCTGGCAAACAGCGTGTCGTAAAAAAAATATTTCCGGAACCTTCTGAAGCTCAGAAGCTAGGAGAAATTGATCTCATTCCGTATCAACGTGTTGAAAACAGTTTGTATGTTTACGCACAGGATTATGCAACAAATTTAGAAACATTGTTGTACAAAATCAATTTAAAGAACGATACGGTTCAAAAAATAAATTTACCTTATACTTCCAAAAAGTATACTTATATTTTAGGTATCCATGACGAGACGATTGTCTATTACACGAGTGAAGGTGTAGAAGGATCAGATGCAACAAAAGAAACGGTATATTTGAGCAATGGGAAAACGGTTCAGCCTCTAAAGGGATTGGATTTGAGCGATGCCTCTCAAACAAAACTAAGCATCGATGGAAAGAAACTAATTATGCTTAAAGATGAACTAAAAGGTTTACGTTGGACTGTCTACGATTTGACGTCAAAGAAAATGAAAAAATATTCGATGGTTTTACCCCATACAAAAGATGGTGACGTTTTGAATAAATTTATTGAACTACAGAATGACATAATCTATATGGGAAGCCAAGCCGGGGATGGTGTAATTAACATACGTGTTGTTGATGCGTTATCAAAACGTGTCGTATACGAAGGAAACATCAAAGATAAACTGAAGCGAAACGAAACAATGTTCAACACACTTGTTTTAAACTAACGGACAGCTTAATAACCACAACAAAACAGTCATCCGGAACTCGCATGAGTTCCGGATGACTGTTTTTGTTTTACTGATACGATTTGATGATGATGTCCTGTTTCGCGTAGTAACTCCACGTCAGGTCTTGCGATTCGACCTTCTTCGTCGTTACGGCAACGAACTTATTTTTGCCGGTATAAATCCCGACGAAGTTGGGGGCTTTCGCCTTTTTCGCCTGGACGAACAATAGATCACCCGGGACGGCTTTTTTGAGTGTGACAGTTTTCAACGGCATCGCGGCTTGTTTCGCAATCGTCCGCTCGAGTGTCAGACCGCTTTTTTGATAAACGTATTGCGTGAAGCCCGACGCATCAAACCCTTTTGTTGTCGTACCGCCTTCTTTATACGGTGTCCCGATCAGTGATGTCGCTAGTTTTGCGATTTCCGTTTTCTTTTTCGCGAGTGCTTTTTCCGACAGCGGTTTTTTTGTTTCGACTTTTGTTGGTGTCGCTGCAGATGTTGCGACTGGACTGATAGTTGCTGTCAACAATAAGGCTGTCAGGGGAAGAGCGTAATACGATTTCATAATAAAAACTCCTTTAAGTAGTTGGGATGGATAAGCTGTCTCTACCGTAACATGCCGATTGACAGATTAAGCAACAAATTGGATACGTTCACCTAACAGTCTTGTAAGGTTTGGTCTGAGTACCCGTCAGCTTTAAGTTCCGGATTCAACAAAAAGACCTCTGTTTCGTATGCCACAGGTGATGGCACCATCGGAACAGAAGTCTTTTGGATGTTATGCCCGCTGATCGAGCCGATGACTGACAGCCGTCAAAGCGGCTGCGAGTAAGGCAACGGCACCGCCGACAAGGGCGATGTTCATGATCGGACCGTTCGCATAGACGAGTCCGCCGAGTGCGGAACCGAAGGCAATCCCGACATTGCTTGCGACCGGCATCAAGGAAGCGGCTAGTCCTTTTGCTTCCGGATTAAACTTCTCTGCCAGGTCAATCAGATAGATTTGTGTTGAGGTCGTCAATAAAATCGACATCAAGGACATCAAGGCAATATTGATCAGACCAAGTGACACGGATGCTGTCGTCACGTAGAGAGCAGCGAGTACGATCGCCTGAACGATAAAGACGAACCGTAGACGGCCGATCGGATTTTTGCTGGCGATTTTTCCGGCCAGGATGTTACTGAAGATCGAGACGACGCCGTACGCGAGTAAAATCGGACTGATCCAGGCCGACGGTAGCTTCAATTCCAGCTCAAGGACTGGGACGAGATACGTATAGACGACGTACGTCGCACCGAATCCGAACGACGGAATGAAAAAGGCAATCATGATCCGTGGATTGGCGAGTAAACTGAGCTGTTCCCGGATTGAACCGGATGATTCCGATTGCTGGACCGGAACGACCTTCAGGACAGCGAGCAAGGCGACGACACCAAGACTGCTTGTCAGCCAAAATGTAGCAGCATAACCGGCGTGCTGTCCGATGAACGTACCGATCGGGACACCGAGAACGTTTGCCATCGTAAATCCACCAAAGATGAAGGAGACAGCGACGCCGCGTTTCGCGATCGGCACACTGTCGCTTGCGACGACCATTGCCAGTGAAATCAGGACACCCGTCAGAACAGCCGTCACGATTCGTGACACGAGTAACAGTTCATAGTTCGGTGCAATCCCGCTGCAGATATTCAGGATGATCCAGACGAAAATCAGACTGAGCATTAACTTCCGTCGCTCAAGGTGTCCAGTCAAGGACATCGTAATCGGTGTTCCGATCGCAAAGGCAATCGCGAAGGCGGAGACGAGCGTTCCGGCTTTTGCAATCGTGATGTTCAGACCGTCCGCGATTTCTGATAAAATACCGACGATGACGAATTCGCTTGTTCCAAGGACAAAGGTCAACATGGATAACGTCGCGATTAACAGCCAGTCGGCTTGACTCAAACGAGTCGATGATGATGACATAAACAATTCCCCACTTCTGGCGCCTGTGCGCAAAAAAACTATCGTGTTTCAGAATAGCATGATTTAAGAAGGGCGGAAACCGGATTTACCTGTCACAGGAAAAGAAGCATTATTTTGAATAGACAGTCAATTTCACTTGCCATGCATTCGGGTATACTAACAGAGTAGGAAACATCACTTAAATCAGAAAAGGACGTGATCTTGATGCAAGCAACAGTCACTTGGAATCAGAAGATGGGTTTTAGCGGGGAAACCGAATCAGGACATCACTTGGCAATGGATGCCGCACCGGAAAACGGCGGAGACAATCAGGCACCCCGACCGACGGAACTCCTGCTTCACGCCGTCGCCGGCTGTACCGGCATCGATATCGTCTCGATTTTAGAGAAGATGCGTTTGACATTGACATCATTTGAAATGGATATCGAAGGGGAACGGGCAGATGACCATCCGCGCCGCTTCACGACAATCTCGATCCATTACCGGCTCGAAGGCGATTTACCGGACGATAAAGTCCGCCGGGCGATTTCGTTGTCCAAAGATAAATACTGCTCGGTCTCCCAGTCCTTGAACGCTGAGATTGAAGTCTACTATTCCATTAATGGTGTCCGGAACGAGGAACCGATTTGAAACGGATTGTCCCTGTCCTGTTAACAAGCGTCCTGCTCGCCGGTTGCGCCGATGAACCGACACAGCCTGTCGAGCCGCAACCGAAGCCGGCGAAGAAAACGAAACCGCCGCAGCCGGATCGATCCTCTGCCGCTGAACGGGAGGCGAAACAACTTAAGCAGACCGTCTCGAAGATGTCGACGGCGGAAAAAGTCGATCAGTTGCTGTACATCGGCGTGACGGGAACAGCCCTGACACAAACGGACCGTCAATTACTGCAGGACCATGCGCTTGGAGGCGTCCTGTTACTCGGCGGCAACATCACATCGACCGAACAACTGAAGACCTTTACAACAGCGATTGCCGAAGCCCAAAATGCTGATTCAAAAGCGTTCCTCGGGTTTGATGAGGAGGGTGGGCGCGTCAGCCGGGTGCCGGATGCCAAACTCAAGTTATCGCCGAGCCTGTCATTTGGTCATAAAAATGATCCCGGATTGATGAAGGAAGTCGGGCAAACGCTCGGTTCGATTTCCCGTTTTTACGGCTTCAACATGGATTTCGCCCCGGTTCTTGACGTCAACAGTAACCCGGCGAACCCGATTATCGGTGACCGGGCACTCAGTGCAGATGCGGAACAGGTTGCCCGGCTTGGTATTCCGTTGATGCAGGGGATGAAGTCGGAAGATGTTGTCCCGGTTGTCAAACACTTCCCGGGTCACGGGGATACGACCGTCGATTCGCATGTTGGTCTGCCGCGGGTCGATGCTTCGAAAGCGGAACTCGAACAGACGGAACTGGTACCGTTCAAACGGGCGATTCAAAACGGGGCCGAGATGGTCATGGTTGCGCACATCCTGTTCCCGGCACTCGATCAAAACCGTCCGTCGTCGTTGTCGAAACCCGTCATGACCGGTCTGTTACGGGATGAACTGAAGTTTGATGGTGTCATCATCACGGATGATCTCGTGATGGGAGCAATCACGGAACGGTACGGACTTGCCCAGGCAGCAAGTCTTGCCCTCGAAAATGGTGCTGATATGGCGATGTTCTCATCGCCCGGCGGATACTCGTCCGTTCATAAGGAAATCATGGCGCGGATCAAACAAGGAAAATTGTCGGCAGCAGATCTCGATCAGAAAGTCGGGCGGGTCTTACGCTTAAAACAAACGTATGACTTGTCGCAAACGAAACGCGTCGACAAGTATGAACAGCTGATCAAGCAGGTCAAAGCGGTCGAATCAGACATGCGACGCTGATCAAGGGTGGAATACACGTGACTATCCGTGGTAAACTACAGACGTACCACACAAATTAATATCTACACTAGGGGAGTCTCGCAGCAGACTGAGACGGAAGTATCCGGACCCTTTGAACCTGATCTAGTTCGTACTAGCGGAGGGAAGTGGATTCCGATCAATCATCCGAGGATGCGACGACTGTCGCCCTTTTTTGTAGGACCACTCCATCAGTTCATGGGGTGGTCCTTTTTCGTGTGGAAAGGGGGAAATAATGACGCAGTTACATCTGTTGACAACCGGCAAGCAACGTCCGGACGTGCTCGAACGCTTGTTGCCGGAACTCGCTGCAACCGTCGACCGGATTCATCTGCGGGAGCCGTCATGGTCGGCGAAGGAACTGGTCGCGTGCATCGAAACACTCGTGCGACGAGGCGTAAAGACAGAGCAATTAATTGTCCATGACCGGCTGGACGTGGCAATCGTCACCGGGACCGGAGTTCAGCTGACCACACGGAGTATTCCGGTTGACCGTGTCCGGAGCCGTTTCCCGGAGCTGGTGATTGGTCAATCGGTCCATTCATTGACGGAAGCGGTGGCGGCAGAACAGGGGGGTGCTGATTACGTCCTATACGGCCATATTTTTGAGACGGGATCGAAACCCGGTGTACCGCCAAGAGGACTTGATGCCTTAAAACAGGTTGTCGACTGGACATCGATTCCGGTTATCGCAATCGGCGGAATTAAACCGGACAATCTACAGGATGTCATGGCGACAGGCTGCTCAGGTGGCGCCGTCTTGTCAGGCATTCTTGGTCAAACGTCTCCGGTTGAAGCAGCCGGACGGTTCCGGGCGGTGATTGGACGATGAAGCAACCGGATGTATTGATTGTCGGCGCCGGCATCATCGGTTTGACGCTCGGTTATGAGCTCCTTCAGCGTGGACAAAGCGTCCATTTGCTTGAACAGTCAACAGTCGGACAAGGGGCGACACGGGCAGCAGCAGGGATGCTCGCGACGGACGAAGAACTGTCGGAACCGTTACATGCGTTAGCGGCAGTCAGCCGTACACTTTATCCGCAGCTTGTCCGTCAATTGTTCGACGAGACCGGGTTGAAGAGCGGCTATCTCGAACTGCCGTTTCAGCTCAGGCAGGCAAATCAAACCGTCCAATTTGAACGGGTCGGTCAAGTCGATCCTCCGTTGCTCGTCCGCGCTTTACGGCAAGCGATTGAACAGCGGGGCGGGGTGATTGAAGAACAGGTGACTGTCTTGCGTCTTTTGCGGGACAAAGAGACGGTAACCGGGGTTGAAACAAGCCGGGGACGGCAATTTGGTCGACAGGTCGTCATTGCCGGTGGACGAGGATCGGAACCGTTGTTGCAAACGATCGGGATTTCGATTGACACGCTCCCGGTCAAAGGCGAGTGCCTGTCTGTCCGCCTCGCAACCGGTCAACTCGAACAGACCTTGTTTCACGAGACGGTGTATCTCGTCCCGAAAGCAGACGGACGGATCATCATCGGCGCAACGGAACACGTTGGCGAGGAATCGACGACGGTCAACGCGGGTAGCGTCTCGGACCTGTTGACGGCAGCGATCGATGTGTATCCGCTGATCCGTGATGCGGAACTGGTTGACATCTGGTCCGGTGTCCGGCCACAAACTCGTGACGGATTACCGTATCTTGGACGGGTCAAAGGGGTTGCCGGTTTGTCGGTCGCGACGGGACATCACCGGCACGGTATCCTGCTCGCTCCGGTGACAGCGCAAGTCCTCGCCGATTGTGTCATGAACCGAAAACCGGAAGTTACGCTGGAGAAGTTTTGTTGCAGACGACACGAGGAGGAGAATACATGCAAATCCGATTGAATGGGAAAGCCTATCCACTGGCAAAACATACGAAGACGCTACACGACTTGATTCAGCAGTTGAATATCGATGAACAGGTCGTCATCATCGAACAAAATCATCAAATCATCGACCGGTCCCGGTATACGGATACGAACGTCCAACCCGGTGATGTCGTTGAAATCGTTCATTTTGTAGGAGGCGGATAACATGTTAGAAATTGGCGGAAAAACATTTACATCACGATTATTACTCGGAACGGGAAAGTACCCGGACGCTGAAATACAACAACAAGCGGTCGAAGCATCGGAAACGAACATTTTAACGTTTTCCGTCCGGCGTTTTGACGTCTTTGCGAAAGAACAGACGAATCCACTCGCAGCACTCGACTTAAGTCACTATGATCTGTTGCCGAACACGGCGGGCGCAAAAACGGCGGAAGAAGCCGTCCGGCTGGCCCGTCTCGCCCGGGCATCCGGCATGTGCGACATGGTCAAGGTCGAGGTGATCGGTTGCGACAAGACGTTATTACCGGATCCGATCGAAACCTTGCGGGCGGCAGAGGAATTGATCAAGGACGGCTTCATCGTCTTGCCGTATACATCGGATGATTTGTTGCTCGCGCGTCGGCTCGAGGAACTGGGCTGTCACGCAATCATGCCGGCAGCGTCACCGATCGGTTCAGGGCAGGGGATTTTAAACCCGCTTGCGCTCAGTTTCATCATCGAGCAGATGACGGTCCCGGTCATCGTCGACGCGGGGATTGGTTCACCGGCTGACGCGGCTTACGCGATGGAACTGGGTGCCGACGGTGTCTTGCTGAATTCTGCGGTCGCCCATGCCAACGATCCGGTCAAGATGGCACAGGCGATGAAACTAGCGGTCGAAGCCGGGCGCCTCGGTTTCGAAGCGGGACGGATTGAGAAAAAACGGTATGCGACGGCAAGCAGTCCGACGACTGGAATCAGCCGCCCATGACGGATCGCTACAGCCGCCAAATCCGCTTTCGTCCGATCGGACAAGGCGGACAAGAGCAATTGGCTGAGCGCCGCGTCGTCATCATCGGTCTCGGTGCGCTCGGGACAGCCAGTGCGGAACAGCTCGTCCGGGCCGGTGTCGGACATTTGACCCTGATCGACCGTGATTACGTCGAGTGGAGCAATCTCCAACGGCAACAACTGTACACGGAACGGGATGCCCGGGAACGGCTGCCGAAAGCCGTCGCAGCCAAGCAACGGCTTCGCGACATCAATTCGACCGTGACGATTGAAGCGATAGTCGAGGACGTGACGGCAACGAACATTGATCGACTCGTTGCGCAGGCAGACCTGATCATGGATGCGACAGACAATTTCGCGATCCGGATGCTGATCAATGATGTCGCAGCGAAACGGGAGATTCCTTGGATTTACGGAGCCTGTGTCGCGAGTTATGGCATGACATACACCGTTTTACCGAAGGAGACGCCTTGTCTGCATTGTTTGCTGAATCACCTGCCGAAGCAACAGGAGACGTGCGATACCCGGGGCATCATCAGTCCGGCTGTCCAACTGGTCGCCTCGCATCAAGTGACGGAAACCTTGAAACTGTTGACGGGTTCGAAAGCAGCACTACGTCGGACGTTGTTGTCGTTTGATCTTTGGACGAATCAGCAGAGTCAGATTGATGTCACGTCCTTAAAACAATCGGCCTGTCCTTCGTGCGGCGACGCTGCCGTCTATCCGTATCTCAACGGAACGCCGCTCCAGTTCGTCACGTTGTGCGGTCGGGACACCGTTCAAGTCCGGGGAGAAGGGGAACGGGACTTGGTCCGGCTTGAAAACGAGATGCTGGCACGCGGGATCAAAAGTCAACGGAACCCGTATTTACTGATGTTTGAAACGGCGCAGAACCGGATTGTCGCCTTTGCCGACGGGCGGATCTTAATTCACGGTGAAGCGGATCCGGAGCAGGCAAAACGAACATATACGACATATTTCCAGTAAGCGTTCACAGAAAAGTAAACATTTTTTTTCGATACATGTTTTAGATGTTTAAAAAAGAGGTAAATAAGACTTCAGACGTAAGTCGGAGCTTTTTAGTTAAGATTGAATGTGAAGAGGAGTGATTACGATGAAACAAGAATTCGATCAATCGATCCAGTCATTGGATCAGACGAAGCGGACAGACCACGCAGCTGAAGCCGTTCAGCAGGCGAATTGGAATCCAGACCGGTATCGGACGAATCTGAATCCGTTTTATCTGTCACCTTGCAGCGTCGAACGCCGGGAAGACCGTCAACAGGAAGTTGACCGGATTGTCGAAGTCGAGCCTACATCCTCCCCTCTCCAACAGTTATTCGAGCAGAAACAGGAAGAGCATATAACAGCTACTGAACCAGGTTCCGCCAAAAATCCCGGTGGAAAATTTACGACTGGGATTGTCGTCGGAGCAATCATTGGAGGATCCGTATCCATCTTCACATCGGTGAAGCGATTTCGTCAAAAGCGTCGGACCCACTGAGGATGACCTCTAACGTGTTGTAAAGAACCGTCTCCTTGTTAAAAGGAAGGCGGTTTTTTGTTTAGGAAAACAGGAGGGGACGGCAATGCAATCAGATGAATCCAAATCCAAGGTGTTCTCTTCACTCGCAAAACCCGCACAACGGGCATTGAACGCGCACGGAGTGACGTCCCTGACCGGCTTATCGATGTACCGGGAAGACGAAGTGCTGAGGTGGCACGGAATCGGCCCTTCGTCGACACCGAAGTTGAAACAGGCGTTAGCAGATCATGGATTGGCATTTAAGTCGTGAATCAACACGAGACCCATTGATTGACGGGGGGAATCCCTGCTCGATCGATGGGTTTTGTTTGGTTTGGAATCGGCAGGAGCATCGGCAGAAACGATCAAGTCATGCTAAAATAAGGATATTATAGAGAAAAAGTGAGCGTGATGAGATATGAAATGGATTCATACTGCCGATTGGCATTTAGGGAAAATCGTTCACGGGGAATCGATGCTCGACAATCAGCGAGCTGTTCTCCAGGAATTTCTGCAATTGCTTGACCGGGAACAACCGGACGCGGTCATCATTGCCGGTGATTTATATGATCGGGCTGTCCCGCCGACGGAAGCCGTCGAACTGCTGGATACCGTCTTAGCCGAAATCGTGCTCGAACGGAAGATTCCGGTCGTCGCGATCAGCGGCAACCATGATTCAGCGGAACGACTGAGCTTCGGAACGACGTTATTACAACGGGCGGGTCTTCATCTGGCTGGAAAGTTAACATCAACAATCGAACCGGTCGAGATTCAAGGCGTCCGTTTTTACCCGGTTCCGTTCGCGGATCCGGCGACCGTCCGCTATGTCTATCAAGATGAAACGATCCGGACGCATGATGACGCGATGCGAAAAATCATCGGGATGCTGGACATCGAGGGACCGAGTGTCCTCGTCGGGCATGCCTTTGTCATAGGCGGACTTGAGACCGATTCCGAACGGCAGTTGTCAGTCGGGACCGCTGGACAGGTCAGTGCCAGCGCCTTTGCTCCGTTTACGTATACGGCACTTGGGCATTTGCATAATCCGCTTGCGATCAACTCGGAGACAATCCGTTACAGTGGTTCGTTGTTGAAGTACTCGTTCTCGGAAGCGCATCACGTCAAAGGCGTCGATATCCTGACGTTGAACGATGCCGGGACGTTTGACCGCCGCTTCGAACCGTTGACGGTCAAGCGCGATTTGCGTGAACTGACCGGCAGTCTCGCTGAGCTGACGGATCCGGTCTTCGTCGCGACACAAACGACGGATGATTACATTAAAATCAACTTGACGGATGCTGAAGCGTTGATTGATCCGATGGGGAAATTAAAGAAAATCTATCCGAATATCCTTCATCTCGAACGGACCGGATTTACCCGTGAAAGTACCCGGGCCGTCCAGGCGTCACGCGATCAGGTTCAGGCCGCGACAGTAACGGATCTGTTCCGTGAATTTTATGAAGCGGTCCGGGAAAAACAACCGACGGATGCGATGCAGGCCGTCTTAGAGGAGGAAGCTTCATGCGTCCAGAACGATTGACCTTACGTGCGTTCGGACCGTTTGCCGACGAACAGACAATTGATTTTCGTGCGCTCGGCGGTCGGACGATGTTTGTCATCTCGGGTAATACCGGTGCCGGAAAAACGACGATTTTTGATGCGTTGACGTTTGCCTTGTACGGCGAAACGTCAGGCGGCGAACGGGAAATGAGCGATCTGCGCAGTCATTTCGCGAAACCGGAAGATAAAACGGAAGTCGAACTTGAATTTTTGTTAAAAGGCGAACGCTACCGGATCATCCGGCAACCGAGTCAGCCGCACCCGGTCAATAAGACGGATTACGGTCATGAGGCTGAACTCGCGCGGCATGACGGCACGACCTGGAAACCGCTTGCGCTGAAAATTCCGGAAATCCGCCAACAGGTGCAGGAACTGTTGCAACTCGATCACAAACAGTTTTCGCAAATCTTATTGCTTCCGCAAAACAAGTTCCGGGAACTGTTGATGGCGGAGTCAAAAGACAAATTACAGATCCTCAAGCAGTTGTTCAAGACGGAACACTACGGGGAGTTTCAACAGCGTCTCCACCGGAAAGCACTCGATCTTGCAGCGGCCATCAAAGAAACGAAAACGAAGCAGCTCGCGAAGCTGGAAGAATTACCGCTCGACCTCAACTGGTCGGAAGCGACGGAAACGACGATCCGTCACCAGACCGATACATTACTTGCGACACTTGATGAAAAAATTGAGCAGGCAAAGACGGTGGAACAGACGGGACGTCAAACGGTCGAACAGTTAACAGAACGGTTTCGTCAGGCCGAACAACTCGAGCAGACCTTCACTGAGTACGATCAATTAGTATCTCTTGAGCAACAGCTTGCCTTGACGTTGCCGGAAACGATGCGTCAGAAAGAGCAGTACGACGCAGCGGCCCGGGCAGCTGCGATTCAAGGAGTGTACGAAACGTTTCAGTCGGTGGAACAAACGGTCCGGCAATTAGCCGGCTCGAAACAAACGGTTCTGTCGGAACTCGAACATCTGCAACAGCAACTCGAACAGGTGAACCGGACCGTCGAACAATTGACAGGACAGGAACCGGAAATGCGTGAAGCATCCCGGCGACTGGAGCAAATTGCGGACGAACTGCAACGACTGCAGGATCAGGAACAATTGGTGCGTCAACAAGAAGATTTACGACGTGCCGTCGCCACCTTAAATCCCGAAGCGTTACGTGAACAGCGGACTCGTCAGCGCAGTGAACGGACGCAGCTACAGGCTGAAATCGCGACGATGACCGACGATTCGAGCACCCGTTTGTCCTTACAGGAACGCCGATTCATCTTGCAATCGGTCGAACAAAAACAGCAGGAATGGCAACGCAATGAATCAGAGCGGCTCCGGTTGATCGAGCAGGGCACACGCGTCAAAGCGGAAAAGGAACAGGCGGAACGGACGTATACGGCAGGACGTCAGAATGAACGTCGGCAACTTGCGGCGGAACTTGCGGCGCATCTGCATGACGGGGAAGCCTGTCCGGTCTGTGGCAGCGCGACGCATCCGCAACTCGCCGTCAAGACGGAACCGCTCGATGTCGAAGCCTTGCACCAAGCCTACTTAACCGCGCAATCGGCGCACCAGGAGTTACAGGCGACGTACCGGACTGTTGCGGAACGGAAACGGCAACTCGAACAGGAACTTACGACACTTGCTGACGGACAGCCGGTTCCGACTGATGTGACAGCAATTCGTACAGAAATCAACAACTTAAAAAATCAAGAGAGCCGCCTGCAACAGCAACAGGAACGAAAACAGCAGATGGAACAACAGCTCCGAACCACCGAGACGGCACTGGAACAGGCAGACCGTCAAATCGAGGAGGAGACGGACCGACAGTCGAAACTGCATTTGGAACTGGCACGGCTCGAAGGGATGCTGAATCAAAATCCGAATGCACCGTCACGCCGCGAGTTGGAAACGGAACAGCAGACACTAACAAAACGGTTGGCGGAGTTTGAAGCGGCACGGACAGCAGGACAGACTCAAAAACAACTGCTCGACCAAGAAGTCGCGGCGCGGACCGGACGCCTTGAGCACGTGGAAGAAGAATTGACGACACATACGTCGAAGCGGACGGAAGCCAAACATGCTTTGGAGCAGAGCCTGCAGGAAGAACGTTTCGAGACGATCGAACAATTCGAGCAGGCCCGTCTGACACGACAAATGATGGAACAGTTGGCGGAAAGACTCGAAGCCGACCGGCGGAAACGGCAGGATGTCGAAAGCGGTCTTGAGCGGATCCGACAACTGATTCAGCAACAGGATCGTCCGGATCTTACGGCCCTTCGTCCGATCGTCAGACAAGCAGAAGTGGAACTGGCAACAGCGACGGATTACCGGATCGGCGTTGAAAAAGAACGGTTGCACATCAAACAGCTCGTTGATGCCTGGTCGAGCTTACAGCAACAAATCGAAGCGGAAGATGCGCGGTACGGTATCCTCGGCGAGCTGGCGCGGGTCGGTGTCGGTGACAATGCCCAGCGGATGACGTTTGAGACGTATGTCCAGACTGCCTATTTCGATGAAATTTTGCAGGCGGCGAACCGTCACTTACACGGGATGACGTCCGGACGTTTCCTGCTCGAACGGAAGACGGAAGCAGGTAAAGGATTAAAAAAATACGGACTCGATTTAAACGTCTTTGATGCCTATACGTCGCAGACACGGCACGTCAAGACGTTGTCCGGCGGGGAAAGCTTTAAGGCGTCACTTGCTTTGGCACTCGGATTATCGGAAGTGGTACAGGAAGCGAGTGGCGGCGTGTCGCTTGAGACGATGTTCATCGATGAAGGATTCGGTACGCTTGATCCGGAATCGCTCGAGCAGGCAATTGAAACCCTGTTGTCGATTCAGGCGAGCGGACGGATGGTCGGTATCATTAGCCACGTGCAGGAACTGAAGTCACGGGTCGATGCGAAAATTGAAGTGACGCAAGGTAAAACAGGATCGACGATTCGCCTTGTCGTCGAGTGAGGGGTGCGAAATGGAAACAAGACAAATGGTCACGAAATCAAGACTGATCACTGATTTGAAAAAACTTGGTGTGACACCGGGCATGAAAGTGTTCGTCCACAGCTCGATGAAGGAAATCGGTTGGATTCCGGGCGGCGCACAATCGATCATTGAAGCATTGCAAGAGGTCGTCACAGCAGACGGTCTGATCATGATGGCGGCACAGAGCACAGATAATTCGGATCCGAAAAACTGGAGCCGTCCTGCCGTTCCGGAAGACTGGTGGGAAACGATCCGTCAGGAAATGCCGGCGTACGATCCGGCGAAGACACCAACCCGGAGTATCGGCAAGGTGCCGGAACTGTTCCGGACGTTCCCGGACGTCAAACGCAGTGCCCATCCGATGTGGTCGGTGACAGCCTGGGGAAAAGAGGCGGAATCCTTCGTTGTGGGTCATACGATTGACAATGGATTTGGTCCCGGCTCACCGCTTGAAAAATTCATTGAAGCGGACGGACAGATTCTGCATATAGGGTCGCCGTGGGATTCGACGACTGTTTGGCATTATGCCGAATATGGGATTGACCGTCCGCTCGAAGAATCGGGATGTAAAATGAAACAAGGAGACGAGGAAGTCTTTATTCGTTATCAGCACCGCATCATCGACAGTGATCCGTTTGGACCGATCGGTGAAGGTATGCTCGACGAACCGTTCGTCACGACAGGGAAGGTCGGACAGGCGACGTCGCATCTCGTCTCGGCAAAGGAATCGATTCCCGTCGTCATGTTTCAACTGAATGCCTTAAATAGCTGGTTAAGCTGAAACTTTTCCGGGAAACAACCGTATTAAGAAATACAAAAACAGAAGGAGTGAACGCAAGATGGCAACACGTTTTAAAGTGAATCCAGCCTTACGCCGCGGTTTTGAGACGGCGCGTGCCGGCGAACGGCCGATGACGAAGGCAGGGACGATGAGTAAGATTTTCCTCTTACTTGCACTCGTCACGGCAGCAGCGGGAGGAACCTGGTTCTTTTTAGCCGCTAATCCGCAATTTTTAGTACCAGCCTTGATCGGAGGAGTCGTCCTCGGGTTGATTCTTGCACTGATTATTACATTTAAACCGCGGACCGCTCCGGTACTTTCACCGGTTTACGCGATTGTCGAAGGGGTCGCCGTCGGTGCGATTTCACTGATGTTTGAAAGCATGTACCCGGGGCTCGTCGGGAAGGCAGTCCTCGCGACATTCGTTGTTTCGTTTGCGATGTGGTTCGTCTATTCGACGGGCATGATCAAAGTAACACAACGTTTCCGTTCAGCAGTCACGGCAGCGATTCTGTCGATCCTTGTCTTGTACGCTGTCAACTTGTTACTCGCGTTATTCGGTGTTGATCTGCCGTTCATGACAGGCAGTTCACCGCTTGCGATCGGCATTCAGTTCGTCATCGTGATCGTCGCCTCACTGTCACTGGTGATGGACTTTGATTTCATCTCGCAACAAGTCCAGGCCCGTGCACCGAAATCGATGGAGTGGGTGGCCGCGTTCGGTTTAATCGTCACGATCATCTGGCTCTACATCGAGATGCTCGATTTACTGTACCGTTTGGCAGCACGTGATTGATCTGGATTCATCTGTGAGGAGAAAATAGACATGAAACCACTGATCTTATTTGATGGGGACTGCAATTTGTGTGATGCCAGTGTCCAGTTCATCTTAAAACGCGATCAAGGTTATTATGACTTTGCTTCGTTGCAAGGCATACTGGGTCAACAGATGATTGAAAAACACCGGCTGTCGATGGATTTAGATAGTGTCGTCGTCATCGAACAGGGCGTGCCGTACGTCAAATCAGATGCGGCGCTTCAGATTACGAAGCATTTAAACAGTGCCTGGCCGCTTCTGTCGGCTTTTCGATGGTTGCCGCGATCGTTACGGGATGTCGTCTATGATTTCGTAGCCGAGCACCGGCATGAATGGTTCGGACAAAAACAGCAGTGTCTGCTGCCGGATCCAAAGACGCGGGCCCGGTTTCATGATTAAAGTAAAACAGGCAGGTTAAACGTAAACCGGATCATTCCTTTCTGACAGAGATGAATGATCCGGTTATTTTTTATGAGTATCATGTATTTTATAATACGTTCAGGTAACTTAATTAAAATATGTCCGCTGAACACACCAACAGGCAAGTCTTCCGAAAAAACGGAGGACTTGCCTATTGGTCGTTTAACGACTGTCGGACGAAGTGTCTTTGAGTGCATCGACATATTGTTTCGCTTCAAGCAAAGGATACCCCAGTGTTTCCCGGACAAGTTTGATGGCTTCGACCGTTTGATGATCAGTGAGAAGATGCTGAATTTTTTCATTGAGTAAGGTATGACTGTTTGCCGCATCCGTCATGCCGAGGTGTTCCTGAATCCGGGTCAGTTCGCGCAAAAGCTGTTGTTGCATGATCCTTTGTTTTGCAAGTTGTTGCGAGACGGATTGCCAGAACATGATCAAGAGGATCAAAGGCAACCAAATCGAAAAAAATGAGTCCAGCATAAAATCCCTCCTTTTTCTCACCGTACCACAACAAAAATGATGTAACAATTAGTGGAAATTGAAAAGAATACCGTTTATTCTGAAATAGTGGAAAATTAAGGGTTCGAAAAAGAAAGGAATGAAAAGTGTGGAAGATTTGTTAGCGGCGTTGATACCGATGTTACTTTTGACAGGAATTGTCCTGTTCGTTGGCTTTGCCGTTACGCTAGGCAGTTTGTTTTATTTCCGCCGACGTTCGTTTGAGAAAAGTACATATAAGCAGGTTACGCAGGAACGGTTTCTGAAAGCCGTCCGTGACAAAGGGATCTGGGGGGAATATTTAACGACCCGGCAACTTGAAAAAGTCGGAGGCTACGGGAAGTTCGTCATCAATACGTATATACCGAAAGCGCGGGGCAAAGGATTGACGGAAATCGATGTGACGTTCATTCATGAGAGCGGTATTTATGTGCTCGAATCGAAGAATTACAGCGGCTGGATTTTCGGAAAAGAAGCGGACCGGCAGTGGACGCAGATGTTTAAAAATCGCTACAAACAAAAATTTTATAATCCGATTAAACAAAATGAACAACACCTGAAGAGCATGGAACGATTTTTGGAGGGGACGGTCGGAGAAGAAGTATTCCAGTCGGTCATCGTCTTCAGTGAACGTTGTGAACTCAAAAAAATTACGGTAGACTCCAGTCACGTCCATGTCATTAAGCGTAATGATTTACGGCGGACCATCAAGAAACTGGCGACTGTCGATCGTTTGACACCAGCACAGGTCGATGCTGTTTACAAACAACTCAAGCAACAATCCCAAGTCGAGCAAGAAGTGAAGGAAGCACATATCGAGTCGATTAAATCGTTTACTTAATAAAAATATGCAAAATCTAATCATTTTGGAATGTTAAAAATTTACTACAAAGAAATTCCGATCAGAATGATAATTAGGAGAGAAAAATGAAGAACATAAAAAGAAACATATTTATTGTAATTGCTATTTTAGCTGCTCTTTTCATTGGCGGTGGAGTTGGTACGTATGAAGCAAAAGCGAAACTCCACGGAAAAGAAGTCGATATAACTGGACTTGAAAACGAAATTAAAAAACTAAAGTCAGTCAGAGAGGATGCAGAGGAAGGAAAAGCAAGTGCAATGGAAGATTATCAATCAGTATTAGATATGATTGATCAGCGCGATGCGTTAAAATCTGATATCGTTAATGCTGAAGCTAAACTGCAAGCAAAAGAAGATGACTTCGAAAAAGTTGATGGCAATTATACTAAGATTAAGAATCAAATTAAGACTAAGGAAAATTTATTAAAACAATTAAGTATGCAAGTACGAGAAAAAATGGATGATCCTAAAACATTAAATGCTGGACAATATACAGTGGGTATTGATCTACCCGTTTCAAGATACAAAGCTACAAATATCGGTTCAGGATCTAACTTCGTAGTACATAGTGCGAGCGGGGATTTAAAAGTAAACACAATTCTCGGAGCTGATGGTAGCGGAGATTACACATTTTACGCTGAAGATGGTGATACGCTGATTACTGAAGAAGCCGTAAAACTGATTCCGATGAAGTGAATAAAAGAAGAAACAGTTGTTGAGAAGTAATACTTCATATCAACAACTGTTTTTTTTGAAGAAAAGAACAATTTGACAATCCACCGGTTCCGGCATATAGTAAATAAGTTCGAATAATAAGTAGTGCAACTATTATGCCGAAAGTGGGGAGACTTAATGAAAGAAGCGGATTGGTCACTTGGTATGCAATTGTCACGCAGCTATCTTTCCTTTAAACGGGCTGCCACGAAACGGATGGAACAACATGGTCTGACACCGGAACAATTTTCAGTGTTGAGTGAGCTGCATAAGCAGGAAGGCATCTCGCAAAAACAGCTCGCATTGACGACCGAGCGGGATCAGACGACGGTTGGTAAGATTCTTGATAAGCTGGTCAAGAAAGGGCTTGTCATTCGTTCGGCGGATCCGAGAGACCGGAGAGCCTTCATTTTGTTGACGACGAAAGAAGGCATCCAAACGATTCAGCTGCTCGAACCGACGCTCGATGAACTCCAGCAGCAGGCGTTTTCCGGTTTGACGAAAAAAGAGATCAAACAATTCATCAAGACACTCGAGACCATTTACAAAAATGTGACGTAAGTGGTTTCTCTTTTTGGTCAAATAGTTGCACATGCTATTATAAGTAATGCATATATAAAAAAGGAGAGCAAATTACATGAAGAGTTTTAAATCAGTATGGTCCATCACACAAACGAAAGTCGGGCTAATGTTTGCCTTGATCGTTCCGGTCTTATTCCTTGTCGTCTGGATGACCGGTTACCATGGGGCGACGGACCGGCTGGATCAGTTACGGGTCGCTGTCGTTAAAGACACGACGACGGAAGGACTGTATAACAATCTCAAAGATGATAGTCCGTTTACTGTCAAAGCCGTTTCGTCCGAAACGGAAGGTCTGAGACAACTGGATGCCGGAAAAGTCGAGATGGTGCTTGCTGCGGACTTAACCGATGCAAAACAAATGACGTTTCACGTCAACCAAGCGAATGCCGAGTTTGCGAACGGTATTCTGAAACAGGCGACGGCTGAAATCACGCAAGGCGTAAATGGACAGCCGCCTGTACGTTCGGATATCATCATCGAGCACCAGGTGTCTGATTTCTCGATGTCGATGCTACCGTTGTTACTTGGCTTCGTGATTTATATTGCCGTCATGACGATGGGAATCCAGTTTAATCTTGTGACACAAATTCTACAAAAACGGTTTTCAAAATGGTCACTCTTTTGGAGCAAACAACTGTTGCACGGTATCGTCCTGCTGGTTGTTCCGCTCGTCATGGTATCGCTTGCGTTTGCATTTGCCGATATCGAGACATCTTTCTTGAAAGTTTGGGCGTTCCAATTGTTGCTGACGGCAACGTGTATCAGCGTCACGCAGATGAACTTCACGATTTTTGGCCCGATTGCACCGCTTGTAAATGTCGCATTGATTCCGTTTCAGTTAATGACGGCGGGCAATATCGTTCCGTCTTCGATGCTCGCTCCGTTTTATCAGACGATTGGTCATTATCTGCCGGTTCCGAATGCGGTCGGTGGGTTAACCCGGTTACTGTATTTTGACGGGGACATCTCAACCTATCTCCTGCGATTGGCGATCATTTTGCTCGTGACACTTATCGTCACACTGATGTTGACAGCGCTCCGCCGGGAACAGGCGCATATCGTCGAAGTCAAACAGGCTTCCTGAATCAAAAAAACGAGCTTGATCCGGTCGGATCAAGCTCGTTTTTTAGTTAAGCAAACAGTTCAGTAATCACTGTGTCACCCGTTAATAAGGGAATCGTTTGGTGGAATGCCGACTGTTGACCGATCGACGCGACGACGACACGTGCGACATCTTCCCGGGCAATCGTTGTTTCGTCCGTCGATGTCGGATCCGTCGTTACCGCTCCCGTTCCTGTCTCGTCCGTCAGACCACCCGGACGCAGGATTGTATAGGCAAGCGAACTTTCACGCAACAGGCGATCCGCATAATGCTTCGCGACATAGTACGGTTTCATGCTGTCGGACCATGTTTCCGGCGAATCAGCATTTAAGGCGCTGACCATGATGAACTGGCTCGCTTGGATGCCTTCTGCTGCCGCAATCGATTTTGCCGCTCCGTCGAGATCAATCAAAATGGTTTTATCGGCACCGGTGTGACCGCCGGAGCCTGCTGTGAAGATGACGATGTCACTGCCTTGGATGGCATCTTGAATCGACGCGACTTCCTGCTCAAGATCGAGAAAAACCGGTGTTGCCCCAAGTGCTTCAAAATCTGCGAATTGCTCTTTTGAGCGCAGGCCGACACGGACATCGTGACTCGATCCGCTTAATTGCTTCGCCACCTGTCGACCGACTTTACCGTTTGCGCCAATAATGAATACGTTACTCATCTTCCATTCCTCCCATTCATTGAATCGTTCTTTATCAGTATGAAAGAAAGTAAGTGTATCCTGCAATCAAGAGGACTTGATGAAAGAACATCGCCTCATTTTGACGAAATAATCAAAAAATTGTTGGAACAGTTAGAACAATATGATACTGTTTTGAGTATTATACAAAACACAGCGTCAGACAGAGAGAGGAAGCGAGCAGAGTGAATAAACGAGGGTTAGCGCTTGGAGGAAGTCTGTTGCTTTCCGGTCTCATGGTAGCGACACGATTAAAGGACGTCGCCGGTTCATTCAGCGTCGGCAAACAAAATGTCTTCACGACGAAAAAGATTGTCGTCGGAACAACCGGCGATTATAAGCCGTTTACGTACCTGAACCGTCAGACCAATCAATATGAAGGGTTCGACATCGATGTCATCCGATCGTTCGCGGAAGAGGCAGGGCTTGAAGTCGAGTTCGTCCCGACGACTTGGGGGACACTGACACGTGACTTACGTGCCGGGAAATTTCATATGGTCGTCGGTGGCGTCACGAAGAACATTGAACGGGAAATCGTCGGCGACTTTACAAAAAGTTATTTGTCGTTTCAAAAGACGCCGCTTGTCCGGGCGACGGACCTCAATCTGTTAACGTCGATCGAGGCAATCAATCGTCCGGATGTGACGATTGGCTTGAATCCGGGAGGGACAAATGAACAGTTCGTCCGGCAGACGTTTGATCAGGCGCATATCGTCATGTACACCGATAACTTAGCGATCCCGGCAGCTGTTGCGGCCGGGGAAGTTGATGTCATGATTACCGATACCGTCGAAGCGATTTATTATGCATCGCTTGATCAGCGACTCGGGGCTCCGAAAATCAGTGAGAAGTGGATTCCGGCTGAAAAGAGTTACCTGATCCAGGATCGACAGACCGAAGTCCTCGACGTCATGAATCTGTGGATGAACTCCTATGACGGACAGGAACGGATTCGAGTCTTAAAAGAAAAATGGTCTGTGGCTTCTGTCGTACATGATGTCATCTAACTGAAAAAATTGATGGGCAAATCCAACTTTGGGTTTGCCCCTTTTTGTGCAATCGGTCAAAAAACGGGTAAAGGTAAGGAAGTGACTGAACGATTTACTGTCAAGAGGAAGGACGGATGAGCATGATTGAAGTAGATCAGTTGACGAAGGAATATAACGGGAAAAAAGTCGTGGATCAGATTTCCTTTCATGTCGACAAAGGAGAGATTTTTGCCTTTCTGGGACCGAACGGTGCCGGCAAGTCGACGACGGTCCAAATGCTGACGACGTTGATTGCCGTCTCTTCCGGCAGTGCAACGATTAACCAGTACGACATTAAGCGAAATCAAAAAGATGTCCGGTTGCAAATCGGTGTCGCCTTACAGGAAACCGGGATCGACAATGATTTGACGGGTGAAGAGTTACTCGTGCTGCAAGGGAAACTGTTCGGCTTTTCGCACGACAAGGCAGTTGAGCGGGCCCGTGAACTGCTTGAGCTGGTCGGATTATCGGCAGACGGGAAACGCCGTGCCGGAACGTACTCTGGCGGGATGAAACGTCGGCTTGATTTAGCTTTGACCCTTGTCCATCAGCCGACTGTGCTGTTTTTGGATGAACCGACGACCGGTCTCGACCCGGCGAGCCGCCAGCAAATCTGGACGGAAGTCCGGCGCTTAAATGAAGAATACGGGACGACGATTTTTTTGACGACACAATACCTGGAAGAAGCCGACCAGCTGGCAGACCGGATCGCGATCATCAATGATGGGAAGCTGATTGCCGAGGGGACGGCGGCAGAACTGAAAGCACTGAACGGGAAAGAACGGATTGAAGTGGTACTTGAAGGAGAACAGTCGACCGAAGCTTTCCGGCAGGCATTTAACGGTAAGATCGAGAAGGGCCTGATCATTTTGCCGTCAAACGGGACAGAGACGCTGAAGCAGGTCGTCCGCTATTTGGATGAACAGCATTTGACGGCGCGTTCGCTTGTCGTCAAACAGCCGTCGCTCGATGATGTCTTCATCCAGCTGACAGGTCAGGCCTATAAGGAGGAGAGCTGATATGTGGCGGGAAACCTTGATATTGACGAAACGTAGTCTGCTCGTAACATTACGGAATCCGTTCTCATTCATCCCGAACTTGATCATCAGCGTCTTTTTCCTGCTCGTCTATACGAGCGGGCTGTCCGGTATCTCCAGTCTGCCCCAGTTTGGTGGCGTCGACTACTTGAACTTCATCCTGCCGGTCTCAATCGTATCCGGGGCCGTCGGCGGAGCCGGGGGAGCGGGACAGGCACTCGTCAAAGATATCGAGAGCGGTTATTTCGCACGCTTGCTGTTGACGCCGGTCTCGCGGACGGCGATTGTTCTCGGTCCGATGCTTGCCGGGATGTTGCAATTATTCGTGCAGACCTTACTGATTTTTGGAATGGGCTTTTTGCTCGGTTTGTCGATTCCGGCGGGTATCAGTGGCTTTTTCCTTACGATTGTCCTCGCATTGGGCTTTGGTCTCGCCTTTGCCGGTTATTCCGTCGGTGTCGCCTTGAAAACTCGGAATGCCCAGGCGGCACAAGCCGGAACCTTGCTGTTTTTCCCGCTGATTTTCTTATCGACGACATTTGTCCCGAAAGAGTTGATTGAAGCGGAGTGGTTAAAAATCGCAGCAACACTCAACCCGACGACCTATATCATGGAAGGGATGCGGGCTGTCCTGTTACGTGAGACGATTGATTGGAGTGTTTATACGCAGGGCGTCATCGTCGCCGCCGTTTTGAGCATTGCGATGGTCGTATTTGCGGCATTAAATGCAAGAGGGGCCTTGAAGAAATGACAAAACGCTGTACCCGGCTATTTCAGCCGGGTACAGCGTTCTTTTTTTTTAAGATGATTTAGGCGTGCGGACCACGTAATAGATACCGGATAGAATCAAGAACACGATTCCAATCAGGATCGAGACGCGGGTCTCGTCGTTGAATAACATGCCGACGAGAACAATCAACAGCATCACAATCGTGATGTAGTTCGTATACGGTGCACCGGGCATCTTAAACGGGTGATCGGCCATCCGGTCCGCTTCGATTTTCCGGTACTGGATGTGGCTGATCAAAATCGCGAACCACGGTACCATTCCCGGTAAGACCGAGGCACTGTAGACGTAGACGAAGATGTTCGTGTCTTTTCCGAGGAACAGCGGCAGGACGATATCGAGGATGACACCGACGAAGATACCGGCTGATACGGCAAGTACCGTATACAGGGGAATGCCGTTTTTATTGACCTTCAGGAAAAGCGACGGCATCTGTCCTTTTTCTGCAAGCGTGTAGACCATCCGGCTCGAGCTGAAGATGCCCGAGTTACATCCGGACATCGCGGCGGTGATGACGACGACGTTGATGACGGCAGCCGCTGCTGTAATCCCGACTTTCGCGAACGTCGCAACAAACGGGCTGCCGATATCCGCGAGCTGATCCCACGGATAGACGGTGACGATGATGAAGATCGCTCCGACGTAGAAAATCAGGATTCGCCAGATAACACCGTTGATGGCACGGGTGATATTCGTTTCCGGATCCTTTGTCTCTCCGGCGGTTACGCCGATCAACTCGACACCGATGTAAGACGCAAAAACGATCGAAAGGGCAAAGAAGAAGCCGCTGAAGCCGTTCGTGAAGAAGCCGCCGTGCGACCAAAGATTGGAGAAGCCGATTGGTGTCCCGTCGTTTCCGAAACCAAACAGAATGAGGCCGAGACCGGCGATGATCATCAGGATGATTGTCACGACTTTGACGGAGGCGAACCAAAATTCGAGTTCACCGAACATTTTGACCGATGCAAGATTCGCCAGTGTCAGGATGACGATGACGACGACACCCGGAATCCAGGTCGGTAAATCCGGCCACCAGAATCGCATGTAGGCACCGACGGCAATGACTTCACTCATTCCGACGATCACCCAGTTGAAAATGTTGCTGCTCGCTGTCATGAAGCCAGCTGCCGGATGAATATAATCATTCGCGAACTTTGCATATGATCCCGTATGTGGATGGGTGTAGACCATCTCACCTAAGGCTCGCATAATTAAAAAGATAAAAGCTCCTGCCATCATATAGGCAAGAATGACGGATGGACCGGTCCAGGCAATCGTACTCGACGATCCAAGAAATAGACCAACGCCGATTGTCCCCCCTAAGGCAATCATTTGTACTTGTCGTGCTGTCAGTTCCCGCTTTAAATTCGAATCCATAAGTACCCCCCATGTACCAAAAAATTGATAACTGTCGAACTTGTAAGACCAGTTCGAAACACTATAGACATGAGTATACTATTTTAAAAAAGAGAATAGAAAGCTTTTTCTGAAAATTTTTGAGTTTTCTTGATAAAAAATGAAAGGAAATGAAAAAGTCGAACCGCTTCAAAACGAAGCGATCCGACGATTGGTCATTCCGGAATGAAATCTGTGAACGTTCCGGCATAGAGACGGGTTTCTGTAGAAAGAACAATCCGGTTCTGGCGCATCTTGATGGTTCCTTGAAGCGGTGAACCTTGTTCCGACTCGAACAGGATGCGGGCCTTCTCGACGTAGGCATCACCTTCCAGTTGTAACAAATACGTATGCTCATTGTCCGTCGAAATCAAATACTCGCCTTGAACGACGAAGTCCGAAAAGTGACGGAGCGGGACTTGGTAACTCGTACTGTTGCCTTGGTGAAAGTGGACGACACGGTAATCCGGATGATAGAAGAACCAGGCATCATCCGACGCGCAGACGTTCAGTGCATAACAATCATCAATCGGATAATCCTTGTTCTTAAAGACGGCTTCTCCAAACTCGTTAAAAACAGCTAATCCAAATGAACCAATCGAATTGGTCGCGATATCGGCAAACACACCTTCATCGAAGTAACTGACCCAAATCTGATTTTTTTCATCGACATGGACGTTTTGAATCCCGTCATCAAGACAATAGCTGTCGAGGAGATGACCGGCTTGATCGTAAACAAAGGCGTTCGGCAACCAGGAACCGTCGATATCATCGTCACAACGGGAGGCGACGAGTAGAATCCGGCCGTCGGAAAACGAGTCGACATAACTGAAATCGGTTTCGGCCTGAGCGACAATCGTCGTTGTCCGCCATTGATCATACAAGCGGTGGACATGCAGGACATTTCTATGGCGTTTCGTATCATAAATTTCTTCGATCATCATGATTTGTCCTGAAATCGTCAGTCCCGTGGCAACGTGTTTTCCAGTAACTTGAGACGCCGTAACGCGATCAAGGTGAATTTTTAATGTGTTGGAAGTATCCAAGATAAGTCGCTCCTTTTTAAAAACAGTCTGCCGCGGGGGACAGACTGCAAAACTTGAATCAGGTTGTACGTTGACGTTTTTTAAGGAAGACATAGACAAGAATCATAACGACAGCAGCAATCAGGACACCATTCGTATAAGGTGCGGCTACTTCTTTGATCGAACGCCAATTCGTGCCGAGCGTCTCTCCGAGGTAGAGGAAAAGAATTGACCAGGGAATGATGGCAAGGACGGTATACAGTGAGAATTTTGTTTGGTCCATTTTGGCGAGACCGGCTGGAATCGAAATCGCATGACGGACGACCGGAATGAAGCGGGCACCGAAGATGACGCCTTGCCCGTATTTCAAGAACCAGCGTTCTGCGAGATCGAGATGGTGTTCCGTGATCAGCAGGTACTTTCCGTATTTTAAAATCAATGGTCGACCGCCATAACGGGCAAACCAGTATAAAAAGAGTTGCGAGAACAAACCACCAATGACGGCAGCGACAACAGCGAGCGGCCAACCGATCGTTCCTTGGGAAATCATGAATCCGCCATAAGACAAGACGATTTCGCTCGGAATGATTTCAATCATTAATCCAAGGGCGATTCCGAAATAACCTAAGTCAGCGAGATATAATAAAACGTTATTAACAACTTGAGATAACACATGGAACACTCCTTCTGCTTCACTTCATTCCTTTATATTAGAGAAGAAAGTGGGAAAATGGAAGAAAAATTCGTTAATCTTGCGAATCAAATATACATATGGAATGTTTGGGGTCAATCTGACAGATTGAACTGCAAAACTTTCAAATGAAGGAAAAAAAGGACCAACACCTCAACAGGTGTTGGTTCCATCATACAATGAACGGTTTATAACACCATCGCGGCAATCGTTCCGAAAACGAGCAGCGGCAGATTGTAGTGCAGGAACGTCGGGATGACGGTTTCGCGCATGTGATCATGCTGTCCGTCGGCGTTCAGTCCACTTGTCGGACCGAGCGTCGAATCGGATGCAGGGCTTCCGGCGTCGCCAAGGGCACCGGCCGTCCCGATGATAGCAATCGTCGCTTCCAGACTGAATCCGTACTGGACACAAAGCGGGACGAAAATCGCAGCGATGACAGGAACCGTCGAGAAACTCGAGCCAATCCCCATTGTGACGAGCAGTCCGATCAACAGCATGACGAAAGCGGCAATGAGTTGGGAATCGCCCATCAAGGCTTTTGAATTCTCAACGAGCGGATCGATGTCACCGGTTTTCCGGAGGACGTTCGAAAATCCGTTCGCTGAAATCATGACGAACCCGATGAACGACATCATCCGCATACCGCGGGTGATGACATCGTCTGCTTCGCTGAAGCGGACGAGACGAAGAAGGAGAAACAGGACGAGACCTGTTGTCGCAGCGAAAATCATCGATTCGGTCGTCAACTGGACGGCGAGCGTCGCGAGGACGACGAGTCCGCTGAGGAACAGTTTTGTTTTCGTGATGACAGGAATCTCATAGTCGTCCGGAGCGATATTCCGCATTTCGTATTCCCGTGGTTTCCGGTAAACGTAAAGACCAATCAACAGACCAACGAGCATTCCGAGTGCCGGAATCGCCATTGCCTGAATGACGGAAGCACCAGCCGTGTCCATTCCGTTTTTCGAAATGTTCGGCAAAAGGATCTGGTTCAAGTAGATATCCCCGAAGCCGACCGGCAGGAACATATACGGTGTGACAAGACCAAACGTCATGACGATGGCAATCAGGCGGCGGTCAATCTTCATCTCATTAAACAGACCAAGGAGCGGTGGAATGATGATTGGGATGAACGCGATGTGAATCGGTAAAACGTTTTGTGAGCTGATCGCGAGTAACAAGATTGCAAAGACGATAAAGCCTTTTAACTTCTTGACTGACGCTGCGTCAGCGGATCCTTTCGAACGTTTGATTAAGGCGTGTGCCAAGGCATCCGGAAGACCGGTTTTTGACAAGGCGACAGCAAACGCACCAAGTAAGGCATAACTGAGGGCGATTTCGGCCCCGGCGCCAAGTCCTTCAGCGAACGTCGCGATCGTCTTGTTGATGCCGAGACCGCCGATCAGTCCGCCGGCGACGGCACTGAGAACCATCGCGAGGACGATATGGACCCGGAAGATGGCTAAAAGAAATAATAGAGCAACGGCAATAATGACTGCATTAAACATGAACTAAAACCACACTTTCTTTTGGTATCACTGTACTATACTAAAGTATCATACAGACCGTTCTTTTGACTGTCAAGAAAAAAACAAAAAAAGGTATGACCGACGTCAGATTGAGGCCGGTCATACCTTTCTTCTTCATTAAAATGTGATTCAGCAATCGACTTGATCGAGTTTTCCCGTTCCCGGATCGATGACGAGTCCGTGGACTTCCGTACCCGGCGGCAACAGCGGATGGTTTTTAATCAATCCAACCGAGTGGCTGACATTTTCTTCAACGGATGTGAAGCCGCGCAACCATTGCTTCAAGTCGACGCCGGAAGCATCGAGTGTGTGCAACACCTGTTCATTGATTCCACGGTCCTGCATTTCAGCAATCATCTTCGCCGGATCGATTGTGCTCATGCCGCAGTCATGATGTCCGATGACAATGACTTCTTCCGCTCCGAGGGCATAAAGGGCGACGAGAATCGACCGCATGACGGATCCGAATGGATGGGACAGGACAGCCCCGGCATTTTTGATGATTTTCGCATCACCGTTTTTCAGACCAAGTGCGTGGGGAAGGAGCTCCGTCAAACGTGCATCCATACAGGTCAGAATCACAACCTTCTTATCCGGGAACTTATCCGAGATGAATGGTTCGTATTGTTTCTCTTCGACGAACTGTTGATTAAACGCAAGCATTTGATTAACGACTGACATGAAACTTCCTCCTTTAAGACAAATGAATGATGGAACTATTTCTAGCGTACACGATGAACGATTGGTCAGACAAGCAGATTCATCGATTGCTGTGACAGTTATCACAGGAGCGGGACAAAAAAGCGAATCCTTGCGTCAGAACAGGTTGTTTCTTTGAAAACGCTCTCATTCATGTGAAATAGTTCACAGGATAGCCATGCACAAATGTAACAAAAGGCGGTATGATTGATTTGTGAAGGAAAGCACAAACTATTTAAAATCAGCTTGGCATTCCTAACATGCAGTAGGGAAATGCAGACTCAGATTCGTTCCAAAATAGGGAGGAAACCTAACATGGCTGTCAAAGAAAAAATCAAACAAGATGTCTCACCTGTCGAACAAGCAATCAATCAAATCGTCGCCAAAGGTCAAACGGCACTTCAAGAACTACTGACATTTGATCAAACGAAAATCGATGCGATCGTCCGGGACATGGCACTTGCCGGTCTTGAACGTCACGTCGAACTGGCACGTCTCGCAGTTGAAGAAACAGGTCGTGGTGTCTTTGAAGATAAAATGATCAAAAACATGTTCGCAACAGAATACATCTACAATAGTCTTCGTGATGAAAAAACGGTCGGAATTTTAGAAGAGGATGTTCAAAACGGCATCACCTACATCGCGGAACCGGTCGGCGTCGTTTGTGGCGTCACACCGGTGACGAATCCGACATCAACAACGATGTTCAAAGCGTTGATTGCGATCAAAACACGTAACCCGATCGTGTTCGCGTTCCATCCGTCAGCGCAACAATGTTCACTCGAAGCAGCCAAAACATTACGTGATGCTGCCGTCAAAGCCGGTGCTCCAAAAGATTGTATCCAGTGGGTCGAACAACCGTCACTTGAAGCAACAAAAGTCTTGATGAATCACACTGATATCGCAATGGTCCTCGCGACAGGTGGAGCCGGCATGGTCAAATCCGCTTACTCAACCGGTAAACCAGCACTTGGTGTCGGACCGGGTAATGTACCGTGTTACATCGAAAAATCAGCTAAAATCAAACGCGCCGTCAGTGATTTGGTTCTCTCCAAAACATTTGATAACGGAATGATTTGTGCGTCTGAGCAAGCGGTCATCGTCGATCAAGAGATCTATGCCGAAGTGCGGGCAGAAATGGAAGCACTCGGTTGCTACTTCTGTACGCCGGACGAGAAAAAACGTCTTGAAGCGCTCGTCATCAAAACTGATACATGTGCCGTCAATGCGGACATCGTCGGAAAACCTGCGACATGGATTGCAGCAAAAGCCAGCATCGACGTTCCGAGCAATACGGTCATGCTGGTCGCGGAACTCGAAAAAGTCGGAGCGGAAGAACCGTTGTCACACGAAAAATTAAGCCCGGTTCTCGGTGCTTACAGTGTCGCCTCAACGAACGATGCCTTCCACGTCGCGGAACGGATGCTTGAAATCGGTGGACTTGGTCACACGGCGGTCATTCATACGACGAATGATGAGTTGATGACAGCGTTTGGTCTCCGGATGAAGGCGTGCCGGATTCTCGTCAACAGCCCATCGGCACACGGTGGAATCGGCGATCTTTACAATGAATTGACACCATCACTGACACTCGGCTGCGGATCATACGGGAAAAACTCGGTCTCTGAAAACGTAACGGCGAAACATCTACTCAATGTCAAGAAGGTGGCGAGACGACGCGTGAACATGCAGTGGTTCAAAGTACCGGAAAAGATTTTCTTTGAAAAAAACTCCGTTCAATACTTGAAATCGATTCAAAATGTCTCCCGGGCATTGATCGTCACCGATCAATCGATGGTCGAGTTCGGCTATGCCGATAAAGTCATCCGTAACTTGCCGGCAGGCGTCAGCTACCGGATCTTTGACCAAGTCGAACCGGATCCATCCGTGACGACCGTTCAAATCGGTGCGCAAGCGATGCACGATTTCAAACCGGACTTGATCATCGCCCTTGGTGGGGGATCGGCAATGGATGCCGCGAAAGGCATGTGGTTGTTCTATGAGCAACCAAACGAAACATTCTCGAATCTGCGTCAAAAATTCATGGATATCCGCAAACGGGCTTATAAGTTCCCGGAACTCGGTAACAAAGCGAAGTTTGTCGCTATTCCGACGACATCCGGTACGGGATCAGAAGTCACACCGTTCACCGTCATCACCGATAAAGAAAAAAACGTCAAGTATCCGATTGCTGACTATGCGTTGACACCAGACGTTGCGATCGTTGATCCGGAGTTCGTTATGACGGTGCCTGCCTCAATCACGGCGGATACTGGGATGGACGTTCTGACACACGCAACGGAAGCGTTCGTCTCCGTCCTTGCGAACGACTACACGGATGGACTGGCGTTAAAAGCAATCAAGATGATCTTTGAGTACTTGCCACGTGCTTATGATAACGGTTCAGACGCCGAAGCACGCGAAAAAGTCCACAATGCTTCAACGATGGCCGGAATGGCGTTTGCCAATGCCTTCCTCGGCATCAACCACTCAATCGCGCACAAAATCGGTGGGGAGTTCCACACACCACACGGTCGGACGAATGCGATCCTGATGCCGCACGTCATTCGTTACAATGCATCAAAACCAACAAAACTCGCAGCTTTCCCGAAATACGAATCGTTTATCGCGGATGAACGCTATGCGGAAATCGCCCGTTACCTCGGTCTGCCGGCAACAACGACGGAACAAGGGGTTGAATCGTTTATCCAAGCTGTCAGTGAACTCGGACAACGCCTCAACATCAAGATGTCGTTCAAAGCCCAAGGCATCAAAAAAGCCGATTTTGAAGCGAAACTCGACAAGATGGCCGTCGATGCGTTTGAGGATCAATGTACGACAGCGAATCCGAAAATGCCGCTCGTGACGGAACTCCGTCAAATCATGGAATCTGCTTACGAAGGTATCTAAATAGAGAGAAAAACATCATGGCAATTCAAAAGAGCCTTGCTTCCGGTTAACGGAGGCAAGGCTTTCGTGTGTTTTTGATCATGTGAGATGAGGTGAAAATCAGGCGGATTCCTGTCTTTGCTTTCCTGAAGTAGAGGTATATGTATACATAAAAGATTAACGAAACCAGTCCCAATACATCGTCCCTTGCGCAACAATCAAATAATCGAGCCACTTATCGAAGGAGAAAGGAAGCCGCTCGAAGTCAGGATCTTCGTACGTCAGGAATTCACCGGTCCAGATCCGATTGTCGTCTTCACTGATTGATTCACAAACGAGCCATTCGCCGTCAGGACCGGCCCCAATCGGAATAAACCCAGACGGACATTCCCAAATCGGGAGATAGGTCAAGATATCTTCAATCGTAAACAACTCGAACCCACCGCCTCCGTCCGGCGTGAAGTAAAGACGGGCGCCATTGTGAATACTTAAAAAATGTATGATTTCTTTAGGCGTGTCTTTCGGTAGCCGGGCCAATTCTTCCGGGCTGGCGCCTGAATGGAAGGTGAACGATTCGACCTCGACATATCCTTTTTCCTTTTGCACTTCGAGCTGACCGTTGATTAAGCGGGCCTGTAATTGAAGTAATGTTTCCATCCTTGCTTGATACATGTCTTTAGTTCATCCCCTTCAAAAAGTTTTTTGCGACTCGATTCTTCGGTTCCATCCGTAAGATTTCATTCGCCACAGCACGGGCTTCCTGTTTCGGTGTGACTTGATCGGGCACTTCCGCTAAAAACAACAAATACTCAAGGAAGGCGACTTCTTGACGATGAGTCAGAGCAACTGTTCGCTGAACATGGTCATACGCTCGGTAGTAGGCGCGGTCATAATGACAAAAAGGATGAATCAATAAACCAAACGCTAACTCGTGCAGTTTGACTGTTTCTTGTTGTTCAATCAGATAACAGACGAACTGATACAAAATGTCTGTCTCGTGATCAAAGGCGTCCCCGATTAATTCATCACTGATTTCATCGATGTCATATGTATCAAATAAGATTTTGGCCTTATCGTACTGATTCATTCCAATCAGTGTCATGAGGTAAGTGTAAGCGATAGACATTTAAATCCAGCTCCTTACTGAAAAGTACGAGTCGTGTTCTTTTGACTGTCATGCCACCACTTTCTAATCACCAGACACAGCGCTTCGTAGTCTTTGAGCGCTTTTAACGTCTCGTGCACCTGTTGAACGGCAACTTGTTGCTCCTTTTCAGTTACGGGTTCAAGGTGAAGAGCTTTGGACAGACTATAGGCAAGCCATCCGAGTTTACTCGCGTATCCAGCGGACAGAGCTGGCTCAAGAGGATAGTCAAGTCGACCGCCTGCCGCATGATACCCTTTGACGAATGCCTCGAAATGGTCTCGTCGCACATGATTTTGCTCATCGAGCGACCAATAAAGGATCGTTTCTAAAAAATCGTGCATCGGATGAATCGGACCGGCCGATTCCCAGTCGATGAGAATCGGTGCACCGGACTTCCATAACACGTTTTTGGCATCCAAATCGCGGTGACTGAGAACCGATGTTCCTCGCAATTGTTTTAGGGCAGAAGACGCCTCGTTGTCCCAACGTTTGATTCGTTTTAAGTCCGTCCAATAAGGTTCTAGCAGTGTGTGGCCTTGCTGGCGGATTTTTTCTGCGAATGTGTCCCATGGAACCGGAGACTCAGGTGATGCAGCGGTTTGTTGAATCGGCAGCGAGGACAGGTCCGCAGTATGAATCTGCGCCAACTGTTCACCGATCAGTTCAGCGTGGTTTGGTGTGACTTGGTGAATCGGCAACGTCAACCCGTCCACCCATGGGAAGACGAGATAATATTGTGTACCGATTTGGTGTAAGGCGGATCCATTGATCGTGAGGGCGGGCAAGGCAGAGACTTCGCCAGCTAAAGCTGTGACAATCCGTTCCGAATCGATGAAGTTTTGCCGTGCAGTCGGACGGGAGAGGATGATCGGATTCAGTAACTTTACTGCATACGTTCCGGTCGTCGTTTGAAGAAGAAACATCTTGTGCAACAGACCACCGGACAGAGGATCCGGATCCGTCAGTAACTCCCCGAGCTTGAATCGTCTGCTGATAGTCTTAAATAGTGTTGAAGCGTTTTCTGTTGTCGTCACGTCGTTCCTCCTTATGAAATCGAAATTCCTCTTCCATACAGATTTGGTTATAATTAGAGTATATCGTACGGAAATGACCAGAAGTCATTGAAATTAGGCGACTGGCGTTTCTGAACGGCATAGAACAGGAATAATCAAACAAAGGAAAAGGAGGGATTGGCGATGGAACAACGACAAGAGCGGCGTAACAGGCGTTTCTCAATTATGGATCTTGTATTCGGGATCGGGTTTGGTCTGATCTTCTTTGCGGTGTTATTTGGTCTGATGACAGTCGTGACCGGACAAATCGAGTCCTCAAGCGATTATCAGTCACTCGTGAATCAAATGCAGGATGCGGGTGTCACTTGGGGAAGCAGTGACGTGACAGTAACGCTGATGTTGCTGTTTGTCGGTGGCCTCGACGTGACGATGCCGTCTGCCGTCCGGGAAGCAATCATCAACCAAGTACTCGGAGCGAGTTCGGCCGGAGATGTCCTGTCGATCTTTGGGATTGATTTGAATCAAGTCTTGTCCCCGCTGACGTTCGACGTGACATATGGTTCCCTTTTGCTTTCAGTATTCGGCATCGTACTTGTTTTTATCCTCTTTTTACTGATGCGGATCAAAGCGAACCGGCTCGGATGGACAGTCCGGTCCGTCAGTTTTTTAGTGACTGCTTGGATCGGTTGGTTCATGCTCGTTCAGCGCAGTGACTCGATTTCCTTTTTATCGTTCCAGGACGGTGTGTTGACACAAGGATTGCTTGCGCTCGGCATCGTGATTGCGTTAAGTTATCTGGCACTGTATCCGCAAGGGTTGTCCGGTTTATCGGCAGCAGCCCGTGGCAGCTTGCTTGTCTTAATGTTCGCGAGTTGCCTCCAACTGTATCTCGTCGTCACAGATGAAACGCAGTATGACGGGGATTCGGCACTTCGGACGGCCTTGACCGTCGCGAGTCTGGATGCCGGAAGCGGCGGAATGTACGACTTGTTGCACGGTGGGCAGATTGCCTACAAAGCGAATGTGCTCGGTGCGGACGTTGATGTACCGGTGACGATGCTGAACGGTGAAACCTCGACCGGTCAATTAAATCAATCGATTGAAGATGTTTTGGCAGAAATCGATACGGATCGGGTGGCAGAACAACTGTTGACGATTCTCGGCGGTGAACGTCCCGATTTATCCGATACCCGGTTGAATCTTGAACCAATTGATTACGGTATCGCAAGGCAGACGATTCAAGCGCTTGATGCCGAATCAGCAGGAGTCACGCCGGAGCCGGTCAACTCGGAAAGTGCGTACTGGATCTTGATTCTGATTCCGTTTATTCTGTATCTGTTTGCCAGTATCCGGGCATTCAAGACAATTCTTGATCCGATTGTTTTCGCAGTCCTGATCGGTGTCACGAGTTTCCTTGTCGCTCAAGCAACTACGGCAGACTTTACTGTCGCTTGGCGCAATGAAGCGCTGTTGCAGTTTTCACAGCAACCGACCGGACTGACGCCGCTCTACGCTGCGGGGATGGCATTGATTGCCGGATTGATTGGATTTGTCATCAAACGAAAACCAACTGTATAACCAATGACGCCGGTCGACCTGAGAGGGAAGGGCGGCGTTTTTTGATTTAACATGTAAAGGCTGTTTGAAGATTATTAAGCCAGTATTTGGAATTAGTTAAGCAGGTTAAATAAGACGGATGTCCGACCTATTCAAAGTCGCTATAAGCTACAATGAAAGCGTGTTAAATTAGTTGAGCAGTCATTTATACTTAGGGGGAAATCAGATGAAACAAGTCACGAAAATCGTCATTGCCAGCACGTTGATCGCACCGATGCTTGCGCCCGTCATTCAAGTCAAGACACTCGCCGCCGACAACAGCGTCGTCAAACTTCGTTTTTTAGAGACCACTGATTTACATACAAACTCGATGAACTACGATTACTTCAAGGATGCGCAAGATGAGACGATTGGTCTTGTCAAAGCTGCGACCGTCATCAAACAGGAACAAAACGTCGTCGGCGAAGCCAACAGCTTCGTATTCGACAATGGCGATACATTACAAGGGACACCATTTGGCGATTACGTCAAAAATCAATACGACAAAGGCAACAAAGGGAAACACCCGATGTACGAATTGATGGAATACATCGGTTATGACGCAGTCACACTCGGGAACCACGAGTTCAACTTCGGACTCGACTTCCTGAAGTCAGCGATGAAAGCATCAAGCGGCGAAATCAAATTCGTGAACTCGAATGTCCTCGATGCTGTTACGAAAAAACCGATTGTTTCCGAGTTCAACACGGACGGGAAGGATTATCAAATCATCGAACGTCAAGTCAAAGACCAAAACGGTCAGATGAAGACGGTCAAAGTCGGTGTCTTCGGGGTCGTCACACCACAAATCATGGCGTGGGATGCCGGCAACCTGACAGGGAAAGTGACAGCGGAAGATATCGTTCCGGTCGCTAAAGCAACGGCGAAAAAATTAAAAGACGCCGGTGCAGACGTCGTCGTCGCACTTGCCCATACAGGAATCGGGGATACAGCGGATCAAAAAGACGGCGATGAAAACGTCGGGTACGCGTTGACAAAAATCGCCGACATCGATGTCTTGATGACCGGTCACCAGCACGGGAAATTCCCGGACAAGACATCAGCGTTCAATAACTTACCGAACGTCGACGCAGCAAACGGTCTCATCAACGGTAAACCGGTCGTCATGGCCAACACGCAAGGAAAAAATGTTGGCGTCATCGATCTTCAATTAAAACAAGACGGCGACAAGTGGGTCGTCGATACAGCCGGATCAAAACTGGCAGACGTCACGAAAGACACGGTGGCAGATGCCGGTGCTGTTAAATTAATTGAAAAAGCGCATGAAGGCACACTCGCTTACATCCGCCAACAGGTCGGAACGATCAACGATGACATCCAAAGCTTCTTTGCTCTCGTTCAAGATGACGATTCAGTCCAGTTCGTAACGAACGCTCAAAAATGGTATGTCGAAAAACAACTCAAAGAAAATGCGGATCTCGCTCAGTATAAAGACTTACCGCTCTTATCTGCCGGTGCACCATTCAAAACAGGCGGCCGCAATCAAGTCAACGCGTCTGACTATACGTTGATCAAAAAAGGGCCGATTGCGTTGAAAAACGTTGCCGATCTTTACGTTTATCCGAATACACTCGAAGTCGTCAAAGTGACAGGAGCCGACGTCAAAAACTGGCTCGAGATGTCAGCCGGTCAATTCAATGAAGTGACGGATGCGAAGACAGACTTGCTGAACAAAGAGTTCCGCAGCTATAACTTCGATATTCTCGACGGCTTGACGTATGATATCGACATCACGAAACCGGCGAAGTTTGACTACAACGGTGTGGTCGTCAAGGAAGACGCGAGCCGTGTTCAAAACATCAAGTACCAAGGCAAGGAAATCACGGACAATCAGGAGTTCCTCGTCGCAACGAACAACTACCGTGCCGGCAGTGCGACTTTCCCGGGTCTTGGTCAAGGGAAGAAAATCGTTTACAAATCAGCTTACGAGACACGCAACGTCATCTCGGACTTCATCAAAGCAAAACAGCCGGTTGATTATCAAGCGGACAACAACTGGTCACTCGTTGCCAGCAAACCGATCACGGTGGACTTTGATTCAGCGGAAGCGGCTGCAGACTACACGAAACGGTATGAAGGCATCACGAACACTGGGGTTAAACGCGCTGGTGAGACAGGAACGTTCCTGAAGTTCAAACTCGATGTGCCGATGAAAGACTTTAATGTCAGTGTCAGCGCTATCAAACCGGGAGCAAAAGTCGTTACCGGTAAAGCGGTCGCCGGAGCAAAAGTTACAGTCAAACGCGGCACGACGGTCCTTGGCACGACGACAGCCGACGAAACCGGCAAGTATGCCGTTACCGTCCGTCCGGTCAAACTGCGTGACAAGTTGACGGTCGTCTCGGAGCTCGGTTTCATGAAAAAAGAAACGACAGTTACTGTCGGGACAGGTGTCGTCGCGACACCAGCCATCGACAAGAAATCAGCCGTCTACGGTTCGACGGTCTTGACAGGAAAAGCAACGGAAGGACTCGATGTCACGCTCTATAAAGGGTCGACGAAAATCGCGAAAGCGAAAACGACGGCAAGCGGCTTCAAGATTCCGGTCAAAAATGGTCTGATGACGGGCACGTACACAGTCAAGTCGACGGACATCTCAAATAAAATCACGAAAAAGGCGTCATTTACGATTAAAAATACGTATCCGGTCAAAAAATGGGCGGGTAAAAAGACATTGACGGGCAAAGTCGAAAAACGTCAAATCGTCCGCTTGTTCGAAAAAACAAGCAGCGGCTACAAATTGATTGCGCAGGACGTTGCCGACAACCACGGCAACTACGTCCTCAAAATGCGGACAGGTCTAGCGACGGGTTCATACAAAATGAACATCTACACAGCATCGGACCGTCTCGATCAATCGCGTTACTTCATCACGAAAAAATAAGACAACAAACCAAAACGGCTTCTCATCTGAGGAGTCGTTTTGGTTTTGAGGAAAAAACTGGCATACTAGTTAAGAGGGGAGAGGATACCATGCGGCAAGTCATCGTCACACCATATCAGTCGTCCTGGCCAGAAGCGTTTCAACAGGCAAAAGAGCAGTTGGAGACGATTTTCGGCGACCGTCTGCTTGCAGTTCATCATATCGGCAGTACATCGGTTCCGGGATTATCGGCAAAACCGATACTCGATATCCTGCCGGTCGTCGATTCACTTGACGGGATCGAAGCATTTGACGCAGCGATGGAACAGATTGGCTATGAAACCAAAGGGGAGTTCGGGATGCCCGGGCGCCGCTATTACCGAAAAGGCGGCGACGACCGGACACACCACATTCATCTGTATGCGACCGGCAATCCGGAAATCATGCGTCACGTCGTCTTTCGCGATTACTTGCGAGAACATCCGCAGGAAGTCGAAGCGTACAGTACAATCAAAGAGCAACTGGCGGTACGGTATCCGGAAGACATCAGTGCCTACATTGCCGGCAAGGACACCTTTGTCAAAGCGATGGAGCAACGGGCACTGGTCTGGTGGTCGCATGAATGACTGGCAACAGGCACTTGACCGGCACGTTGGTGTCGGTGTCCGGACGACACGTGCGTTGATCCGGCTGATTCAGCCGGAAGACTGGGACAAACATCCGATTCCCGGCAAGCGGTCCGTCTATGAAGTGGCGGTGCATCTCGCTGTGCTGCTCGAAGCCGATTTACGGATTGCGACCGGAGCGACGGCAGACGAAATGGGACAGTTTTATGCCATTCCGGTGCCGCCTGATCAGCTTGTCGACCGCTTGGACCGGTCGTGGCAGTATTATCAAGACCGGCTTGCAAGTGGTTTTGCGACGGAACCGACCTACTGGGGCGTCTCCGACAGCTCAGCCGGTTGGCTGATGGAAGCAGCCGTCCATTTGTATCATCACCGGTCACAGTTATTTGATTACTTGAACCTGCTTGGTTATGACATCAAGTTGAATTTGTTTGAATAATAGGAGAGTGTTGAAATGGAACGAATTGTAGATACAGCAGACGGCCGCTTTGATACACGCTTGACAGGGACGGGGAATGTGACGTTCATCCTCGATCACGGAATGATGTCGAGTCATTACCAATGGGGCTGGCTCCGCGGGGAATTATTGAAACAGGGTCGCGTTTTCGAATATTCGCGGCTCGGTTACGGCCGATCGACCCGCGGTAAAACGAAACGGTTGTTTACGCAACAAGCGGATGAACTGGAACGGGTCCTTGCTTTGCTGGACATCAAAGGACCGTTCGTCTTCATCGGGCATTCCCTCGGTGCCTATATCTCGCTTGAACTCGGACGCCGCCGACCGGACGAGACGGCAGGGATTGTCCTGCTTGATCCGTCGCATCCGGAAGTCGATGCGGAACTACCAAATTGGTATGAGCGGACGCAGGAGGAATGGAACCGCTTTTTGTATGTCTTGAGTCATGTCCGGCCACTCGCCTGGTTGATTCCGGATGACCTCGGCGCACGGATGTTCACCAGTCTGCCGGAAGCCGATCGGATTCCGATGTGGCGCAACATGGCACGGAAAAATCACTGGCGGGGGACGCTGGACGAGTGGCAGGCAGTCGAAGCGAATAATCAGCACGTCCTGGAAGTCGTCGAGCATATTGTGCCGCCGGTTCTCGTGTTATCCGCATCGGACTGGGCCGGCGGGATGCCGGAAAACTGGCTGAATCCGGAACTGACGAAACGGATCAATGCCGCACATGAACGGTTTGCCGCCAGTTTGCCGGACGCGGAATTCCATGTCATTCCGGACACGAATCATTATACGATTGCCGGATTTTCGGAAGAGGCCGCGACAACGATCGTCGGTTTGATCCGAAACGCCTTTTTTAAATAAGTTTGATTCAGATATCCCATTTCCATGACGCGTCGAGGGCCGTCATGGAAGCGGGAGTTTTTTTCATGTTGTAAAACAGCAGTTGACAGGCTAAACCGGAACGATTACTATTTAAAACGTAATGATTACGATTTGACTAAAAAGGAGTAATGACTATGCATCCGATCCCCATCACGGTCCTGTCCGGTTATCTTGGTGCCGGTAAGACAACTGTATTAAATCATTTATTAAACAACCGGCAAGTGCGCAAGCTTGCCATCATCGTCAACGATATGAGCGAAGTCAACATCGACGCCGTGTTGATCGAACAAGGCGGTTTTTCGCGGACGGAAGAATCATTCGTAACGTTATCGAACGGTTGCATCTGTTGTACGTTGCGGGACGATTTATTACTGGAAGTCCGGCGGCTCGTCGACCAGGGCAATATCGACGGCATCGTCATCGAATCGAGTGGCATTTCGGAACCGATTCCGGTTGCTCAGACGTTTACATACCTCGATGAAGACAGTCAGATTGATTTGACGGAGACGACAAAAATCAATGCGATGGTAACGGTCATCGACGGCTATCGATTCCTGAAAGACTTTGAGTCCGGTGAATCGTTGATTGAGAGGCAACAGGCGGTCGACGAGACGGACGTCCGGGAAGTCGTTGATTTGCTTGTCGATCAGGTCGAGTTCGCCGATATCATCTTGCTGAACAAAATCGATCGGTTAACGGATGAGGAGAAACATGATGTCATCGGCTACTTGAAGGCATTAAATCCGATTGCCAAACTGATCGAGACGGTCCACGGACAAGTCGATCCGGCTGAAATCCTCGACGTCGATCTGTTTGATTTTGAACAGGCGGCAGCAAGTGCCGGCTGGATCCGTGAGCTGAATGCCGAGGAACATGTTCCGGAAACGGAAGAATACGGGATCAGTTCGTTTGTCTACAAGCGCGACATTCCGTTTCATCCGGAACGGTTGCTGGCTTTGATTGAGGCGTGGCCGGAAGAAATCGTTCGCGCGAAGGGCTTTATCTACCTTGCGACGCGCCCGGAAATCGCCTTGTTGTTCCATCAGGCGGGATATGCCTCGAATATGGAATATGCCGGACGCTTCGAATCAGTCGCGGATCGCCGGACCGAACTCGTTCTGATTGGGATCGGCTTTGATCAGCAGGCACTCGAAGTGGAGTTTGACGCTTGCCTTGTTCAAGAGCACGAAACGAACTGGGCGAGCCTGAACGATCCGATTCCGGGGCGCGAGCTGTACGACGTGAATTTTTCAAAATAGGTCAACTTTTCAAGAAATCACATCCGTGGTTTCTTTTTTTGCTATATTTTTAAAGGAGACAGGGAATGAAAAGAATAGAGTACGTTGCAGAGGAGGAAGTCTAGTGCGCAATCGGATTTTACAGTTCGCGCTCGTGTTTTTAGTCGCAGGCGGAATCATTTGGGGACTATACCAATTAGGCTATTTATTTTATGTGCTGACGATTTCCGCGACCGTCGTACCGCTTGCTGTCATCATGATCATCTTCATCGAAAACCGGACGGCGGAATCGACGATTGCCTGGTTTTTAGTTTTGATTTTCTTACCGATTCTTGGCGTCATTATCTGGATGATGTTCGGGCGCAATCCGCGCCGCCGCCGCCGGAACCGGCGGTCGCATGACGAACGGACATTGCTGAAACAGGCAATTCGTCCCGTCCGATCGCTTGCGGTCAGTGAGTTGCCGCCGAATCACCTGAAGCTGGCCAATACGATTCGGAACTTTGGCGGCGGTGGCGTTGATGTCCATACTGCCAGTCAAATCCTGACGAACGGTAACGAGACGTTCCCGGAAATTCTCCGGATGATTCGTTCCGCGCAGCATCATGTCCATATCCAGTACTACATTTACCGGAACGACGAGACCGGCCAGGCAATCCGCGAAGCATTGATTGACCGGTTAAACGCCGGTGTCGAAGTCCGGTTCATGTTTGACGGACTCGGGAGTTACATGCTCGGGGAAGGCTTTTTAAAACCGCTCCGGGAAGCCGGTGCGAAGATTGCGGCGTACGATCCGATTTCAAGTCCGTTATTCATCTTCACGGCGAACTTCCGCAATCACCGGAAAATCGTCGTCATTGACGGGAAGATCGGTTTCACGGGTGGACTGAACGTCGGCGACGAGTACGACGGGAAAAGTAAGAAGTTCGGTTTTTGGCGCGATACCCACCTTCGGCTCGAAGGACGGGCCGTCAAGGAATTACAGGCGACGTTCCTCGATGATTGGTTATACGCCCATCTCGAAGGCAGTGATACGTGGGAAACGTTCGCCGGCGAAGGGGCAATCGAACATTACTTCCCGAAACATGACGTCGAGTCGGATGGCGCGGTCCAGGTCGTGACGAGTGGACCGACGTCAAAAGATCCGGCCATCCGGAACGCGTTGATTGCTGCCATCATCTCGGCGCAACGGTCGATCTGGATTTCGACGCCGTATCTGATTCCCGATAACGAGACGATGACATTGCTCCGTCTCGCGGCCCGTGCCGGACTGGACGTCCGGATTCTGACGCCGGGTAAGGGAGACAGTTTTACTTCCTACTATGGAACCCGGTCCTATTTCGGACCTTTGTTAAAAGATGGAGTCAAAATTTATACGTACAATCGGCACTTCATCCATGCCAAACTGTTCCTCGTCGATGGAAAGATTGCCGTCGTCGGAACGGCGAACATGGATATCCGCAGCTTCGTTCTGAACTACGAACTGATGGCCTTCATGTATGATTCCGAGAGTGCAGCCCGGCTCGAACGCGATTTCATCGATGATTTCGATGTCTCGATCCAGCTGTCGTCAGCGGATTATGTCAAACGACCGATGCGGTTCCGAATCTTTGAATCGTTCTCCCGTTTGATTTCGCCATTGTTATGATCACAAGCGTACCGTCCTTGATTTTCAGAGGATTGGTGCGCTTTTTGATTAGTTGTCACTTGAAACGGGAACAACAACTCTTATACACTAATAGTGTAATCGGTTGCACACTTAATTTTTGGAAGGAAGTGACAAGGGCGTTCGCGTCCTGATCCCGTATGCGCACAATTGACGAATCCCATTTCTATACCCGAGACATGAAACCATTGGCACGACCGGAAGCGATTGTCCAAGGTGACACATACCGCTTCACTGTTCTCACCAGTCGTCTGATTCGACTCGAGTACGCAGCGGACGGACAATTCGAAGACCGACCGACGCAAACTGTTTGGTACCGTGATTTCCCAGTGCCGTCGTACCGGATCGTCGAAGACGAAACGGAGTTGCAAATTATCACGGAACACGTCCATTTGCATTATACGAAAGGACCGTTTGCGTCGAACACCCTCTACATCGACGTCCTTGGAAACTTCAGTACGTATTACAGCCGCTACACGTACGGCGGACCGCTCCGAACCCTCAAAGGGACGGCGCGGACGCTTGACCATGCCGACGGGGAGATTCCGCTCGAAGAAGGAATCATCTCCCGCCAAGGCTATGCGGCCATTGACGACTCCGCGTCGTTCGTCCTGACGGAGGATCATTTCGTCGAACCCCGTCAAGAAGGAGCGCAAGACATCTATTACTTCGGTTACGGTCACGACTACAAACAGGCGCTGAAAGACTTTTACCGCCTGACCGGTCCGACACCGATGTTACCGCGGCAAGTGCTCGGGAACTGGTGGAGCCGCTACTGGCGGTATAACGAAAAAGAATACAAGGATTTGATGACCCGCTTCAAGACGGAAGATGTGCCGTTTTCGGTCAGCGTCATCGACATGGACTGGCACGTGACGGACATTCCGGAGAAATACGGCAGCGGCTGGACGGGCTACACGTGGAACCGCGATCTGTTTCCGGATCCAAAAGGGTTCCTGCAATGGTTAAAGGATGACGACCGGATGGTGACACTCAACCTGCACCCGGCCGACGGTGTCCGTGGATTCGAAGAAGCGTATGAGGCGATGGCTGTTGCGATGGGGGTTGACCCGGATACGGAAGACCGGATTCCGTTCGACTTCTCGGACCGCGATTTCATCGAAAACTATTTCACAAAGCTGCATCACCCGCACGAAGCCGATGGGGTCGACTTCTGGTGGATTGACTGGCAACAGGGCGCCAACTCGAAGATGAAGGGGCTTGATCCGCTCTGGATGCTCAATCATTACCATGCGCTCGATATCGCACGGGACGGCAACCGTCCGTTGATCTTCTCGCGGTATGCCGGACCCGGCAGTCACCGTTATCCGGTCGGTTTCTCGGGCGATACGTTGATTTCCTGGGCATCGCTCAAGTTCCAGCCGTACTTCACGGCGACGGCCTCAAACATCGGCTACGGCTGGTGGAGTCATGATATCGGCGGTCACCAGCGTGGGGAGAAGGACGACGAACTGTCGACGCGTTGGCTCCAGTACGGCGTCTTCAGCCCGATCATGCGTCTCCACAGCACGATGAGCATCTTCAACGGGAAAGAGCCGTGGCGTTACTCGGTCGAGTCGGAGCAGGTGATGAAGAAGTACCTGCGTCTGCGTCATCAGCTCGTCCCGTACATCTATACGATGAACGCCCGCAATCACTTTGACGGTCTGCCGCTCGTCTCGCCGATGTATTACGAACATCCGGAAGACGAACTGGCGTATGCCGTTCCGAACCAATATTATTTCGGGACGGAACTGATGGTTACACCGATCGTCGAGCCGATGAATCCGAAGCTGCACGTCGCGGCGACGACGGCTTGGTTACCGGACGGCGAATGGTTTGATTTCTTTACCGGTCACCGTTATTCGGGCGGCAAACAGATGCGTCTGTTCCGAAAGCTTGACGATCAAGGGGTCCTCGCGAAAGCCGGCGCCATCATTCCGCTCGGTCAGCACATCGAACATTCGAATGCGCTCCACAATCCGGAGCATCTCGAGTTGCTTGTTTTCCCGGGCGCATCGAACCGGTTCACATTGTTTGAAGATGACAATGTCGGTGTCGCGCACCGGGACGGGGAAAATGTCGAGACGGCATTTGAACTCGACTGGGCGGCCCGGACTTTGACGATCGCGACCCCGTTCGGCAAACGGGAACTGTTGCCGGAAAAACGGGAAGTGACACTGATCTTGCGTGGTGTCAACGAAGGACACGTCTCACGGGACGGGAAAGTCCTGCCGAGCCGTTATGATCATCAGACTCAATCATTGTCGGTTGATCTTGGTGAACTCGGTGAGACGCAAGTCTTGTCGCTTCAGGTCGACATGTCGACAAATGATAACCGGATGGAACGGTTATATACGTTCCTTGATCAGGCGGAGATCGGCTATGATCTGAAGGACCGTTTGTACCGGTTGCTGTCGCAACGACTGGAACCGGTCAACTTGATGCATCAATTGCAGGCGCTAAATCTTGAGAAGGATCTCGTCGACTGCCTGCTTGAAATCATGTTGTTCTAAAAACAAAGCAAGATAGTACAAGCTCTCACTCTCTTTTCATCTGCTTTTCCCTGTAGGAGTCGGATGAAGAGTAGTGAGATTTGCAAACAGGACAAAAGTAGCGATGGACACGTCCATCGCTACTTTTTTTATATGGCTCTATTAAATAAAGGTTAATATTGAAAAGAGATATAAACTTTTTATTGTTTAGAAGAGTACTAGAACTCCAAATTTAAAATGACTGGGGGAATTCAGTGTGATACTGGAGGCTAATATACATATTCGAGCGATGACTAAATATGATTTTGATTTAATGGTGAAATGGTTAACTAATCAGACGGTATTAGAATTCTATGAAGAACCGCCTTCAAATTTAGATCGAGTAATCAATAAATATGGTCCTAGAATTAAAGGGGAACACTATGTTACACCATGTATTGTAGAGTACAAAAATGAACCAATCGGTTATATACAGTACTATAAGATTCAGGAAACCGATTTAAAAAAATACGAACTTCCGAACAATCAAAATACTTATGGTATGGATCAATTCATTGGTGAACCCCAATTATGGGGCATGGGGATAGGTTCCATAATGATTCGAATGATGTTAGATGACCTTTGGAATAACAAAGGTGCTTTAAAGGTAGTGTTGGATGTTAAGAAAACGAATAAAAGAGCAATTTCAAGTTATAAAAAATGCGGTTTTAAGCAAATCAAAGAATTAAATCATGACTCGGTTTTAATGGAATGTGTAAAAGAAACATACTGATGAACTTAGTAACGTTCCCACGTTTTAAGGGAGATGAAAAAAAGAAATTAAAAAGGTGTTCTTCCGCAACTGACGGAAAGAACACCTTTAAAGTACTATCATTTACGCTTTAACTTCTTCGCCTTCAACTTCATGTCCGGATAGGTGATCATCGGACTGTCGTCGACGGTCAACCGGAGATGGTTCGGTTCCCCTTTTGAGGTGATGCCGGAACAATACAGAATGTCGGCATACTGGTCAAACAGCTTTTCGTAGGCCGGCAAATGGTGCATCAGGCGACCGGGCGAACCCCAGCCGCATAAGACGACACCATTCGTCTCCTTGACCTGACGTAGCGTCTGTTCGACGAACTCGTAATTGATTTCGTCAAAACTGGCTTGCGCGAACGGCAAGTCTTCGCTGACAAGCAGGTCCGGCATCAGACTGATGATGTCGTATTGTTTGATCGGATCTTCGATATGCTTTTTCATCAAATTATACGCGCGTTGCGTCGTCGTCCCGGATAAAAAGGCATCCGTCGTCCGCGGCGTGTAAATCAGGGCAGCGACGTATGCGCCGTCCGTCACGTCGTCAAAGATGTAACTCCGCAGATAGCGTTTTGTTTTTGCTTCGTCAAACGTCGTTTGGACGCGGATCGACGATTCCTCAATCGTCAAGGACGAACGATCGGGTTGTGTCATGGTGGTGCCTCCTTTTAGTTGGTCAAACGTAAGCTGATGCGAAGGAGTTGGGCAAGTGTCTGTTTCTTGAAATCGAGATCGTTCGCATCAATCGGCTCGATTTGTTGTTGATAGGCATCGTATTGGTCGAGGACGTCAATGACATACTGTTCACTGCGATTGTATTCAAACAGGGCAGATTCAAGCGTTCCTCGGTCAGAGCGTGTCGTGACGTCGTGCTGATTGAGGTACTTCGCGGCCGTGTGAGCGCTGTCCGTCAAATCCGTCGGATCGGCTTTGCCGTCTCCGTTCGCATCGACACCAAGTCCGCCATATTGTTTGATGGCTTCCGGATCGGTCAAGTCAATCCCGTCATGCTCGATGTCGCCAAGTGACGTTCCGCCTTCATACCCCCAACCGACCCATGTCTTCGGCATGAACTGGAAAGGGCCGATTGCACCGACGGAAGACTGCATGGCGGACGATTTCGAGAAGATCGTCTCGACGCGATGAATCGCGGCAAGTAACTTCCAATCGACCTCGTAGCGGTCACCGGCTTGTTCGTAGATGTCGATATTCTCGGCTGGGACACCGTACTGTCCATAATAGGTGCGATACAGTTCATTTTGGACACGTTCCCGGTTTTGCCAGTAGATGATGCTACTACCGATGAGGACGATCAGTACGAACAAGATGCTTAATCGAAAAACTTTTCGCATTTTGTTCTCTCCTCTTTCTGTGATTCCACTGAATGGTATCATATTTCGCAAGCGGCTAATAGTTTTTTTGTAAAGTCCGTTCCCGTGCAACGGTGAGAGCGGTCACATGCAGTGAGAGAACAACGGAAATCCTGTCGCAAAGCTTCATTTTAAGAAGGGTTTTCCGATTAAATCGGGTTGTAACGAGTAAAGAAGTTGTTAATTACTGACATCGTCAAAACAAGCGAAATTTGATAGACTGAATGTCAGATGAAGTCATCGTTCATTTTTTAAGATTTTGACGGTTGCAGGAATCGTCGATGGGCTTGTAAAATGAAGAGGTAAACGCTTACACATCAAAGGAGATGGACGAAACCATGCGAACGATCACTTCCACTGGCGAACGAAAGAAAACAAGTTGGACTCTGAATATCGGGAGTCAACCGAAGTTGATGATGGATGGACTGACGGAGAAAGAAACAGATCAAGAACAACGGATCATCTTCGATCACTTTTACATTCCAACAACGGCTACACTGATTTTTCGGTTCAAGGAACGTTTCCCGAACCATCTCTGCGAGAACGGGTATGATGTGTATGGAGCAGCAGCATTTGATGAACAGGTCGTGGAATTGATTTCGAACTGGTTCATCGAACTGGTCACCGTCTTGACGGCCATTCAACGTACGAAAGGCATCCAGCACTTTTTGATTGAGGGTGGGGTCGCCAAACGGACGGATTTCCTTCCGACCGTGCGCCGGACCTGCCGGGCACTTGAATCAACAGTTGATATCACATAATTCGTTAGACCGCCGGCCGACGCCGGCGGTCTTTTTTTGGTAGACGACAAAACGGTCCCTCACCGTAGAAGCAGATGAAGAGACCGTCATTGAAAAAATGATTTTGGAAACAGACGAGGAAAAGGCTTCCTTGTAGTCGAAAGCATTACATAGGGTTCGAGAAGTTTTTTTCAGCCGCCCGACACGCCCGGAGCAAGGCATCCTTGAAGAACCGGTCTTCTTGCGAGGCAAGCATACGGGTCGCTTCCTCGTCACCGCGAAGTGACTTGCCAAGCATCTGGATGACTTTGACCCAGCGCCGGACGTGGTCGAGCTGTGGACGTCCCATCGCGACGTAGACCGTGAACCAGTCGTTTTGATCACGGCGGATCATCCGTTGGAAGAGTGACTTCGCGAGATCGACTTCTTCCGTCGACGGGACCGTCATCGTCTCGAAGTACTCCCGGAGTGAAGCAATGGCCGTGACATAGGCTTCTTTGACGTCAGCGGACGGTTGATGTTTTCCGTAATCGGACGTCGACAGATGGATCAAGGCCGGTTTCTTTTCAATTCCGGTGATCCAGGCGGACATCGTCTTGCTGCTTTTGACCGCTTGCCGGTTGGCGACGGGCAGTTTGGCCGTCACTTGGCCGACCTTGCCGATGACGTTGACTTTTCCGTTACGTTCCTGGACTTCCGTCACCGTCATTTCGACCGTATCGCCCATTTCGAACGGGATCGCTTTCGGTTGGAGTTTTTCACCGGCCGTCAACGGCGCACGTTTGCGGATCATCCGTAACGCTTCTTGCTCCATCCGGTCGTCGAGCGACCAAAGGTGTTCCGGCGGGACGTTACGGAAACGGCGGCGGCGCACTTTGATGTATTGATCGAGGGCATCGGCAGCCTGCTCCCGGGACATCTCGCCGGCAGCGACCGGTCCGATGATATCGCGGAGTGTGATTGATTCGAGTCGTTCCATGATTCCTTCGAATGGAATCAGCTCCATCACGTAGAGGCTGCTGACGACGAGTTCACATTCGCGGGGCGTAAGAGGGCGTTTGGCCATAAATTGACTTCCTTTCCAGTTGCTTGATGTTTCTAGTATACCAAAAAAAAGTCACCATCACCTCTACGGGTGATGATGACGATGAGTTTTTCTCCGCTTAAATGACGTAGGCGGATTCCGAACTGTTTTGCAACTCGGCCTGGCTCAACTTGACGAGCCCGTCATGGAACGGGTCGTGGTCGACCATCAGCTGTCCGAGTGCCTTGATCTCGGTGACCGACGTATCGGGTTTCGCACCCGTCAGGCGTAAGCGGTACGGTTTTTTGAGTAACGTATCGAATGTCAGAACAATCGTGTGTTCCATCAAATTCCTCCTTTAATTGATGTAGTGAAGTGCCTTAAGCGTTAAGTAAAGCGAAGTCACGGCTGATTTCCGTGTGTGTGTACGAGCCGGCAAGCATCTTACCGATTGCCTGACCGATTGACGCGACGACTTGTGGTTCAAGATCGGACCGCAGACCGTTAAAGCGACGGCGGGCGAGAACAGCATCCCCGTTTGGTGTCACCTTGTCGTTTCGTTCGAAGACGACGACTAAACTGGTTTTGATTTCTTCAGCTTGTGTCATGTGTATCACCTCCTTCGCCCTTATTGACAGGACGAAAACAGGAAATGTTCGGAAAGGGTGAAAAAAAGTATGGTCTGGTTACGTTTTTTACGACGGATGTCCTTTTTGAGGATGCGGACGCTCGCCTATGCGTCGTTTCTGTTTGTGTTTGGTGTCGCCTTAATCATGTATCTGGCGGAACCGGACACGTTCGGCTCTTACTTCCGGGCCGTCTACTGGACGATGACGACGGTCGTGACCGTCGGGTACGGGGACTTTTTCCCGAATACAGATTTCGGACGTTTCATGACAATCTTCGTCTTCATCTTCGGCATCGGGATCGTCGGCGGTCTGATTTCAAAACTCGTCGACGGAGTCCAATTGATTCGCAATCAAAAGGAAAGAGGGTTATTGCAAGTGAAAGAGACGGGACATACGTTAGTCTTCGGCTACAGCCGCCGTTCAAAACACGTCATCGACGAATTGCTTGAAACAACGGACGTCATCCTAATCGATGATCTCGAGCGGGAACCGTTCAGTCATCCGCGGTTCCATTATGTCAGCGGTGACCCGGCGCTGGACGCGACGTTACAGCGGGCGAATATCAAAAAAGCGACCCGGGCGATCGTCCTCGCCGATCATTCGATTCCACCGGCGCTTGCTGACGGCCGGACGCTGTTGATCGCGGCGAGCATCGAACGGGCGAATCCGAACATCTATACGATCGTCGAGATGATGCTCGAGGAACATCTCGACAGTTTTGAACAGGTCAAAGTCGATGAAGTGTTGCTTGGCGACGAAACAGTCGCCCGGATGGCGATACTCGCCGCCTACCATCCCGGTGTCTCGAAAGTCGTGACGAATCTCTTGACGAAAGACGGGGACGGGATGTTTTCGCTTCCCGCTAAACCCGAGTGGCAGACGTTTCGTGATGCCTTTCATATCCTGCTCGAAGACGGGGTGACGATTTTATCGGACGGTAAACGGCTCGATTTGAACCGGCGGTTAAACGAACCGATTCCTCCGAATACGACACTGATCGTCCTATGCAGTGAAGAAACCGCGCAGCGGATTGGAGCTGTCTGAGGAATAGGATTACATTAATTCTTTTTCGGGTATAGTAAATACATTTACTATGCAGAGGAGAAAAGTGTATGACAAACTCACAACCAGAATGGATTCAGGAATTATTTGAGACGGTCGATCAAGGGGAATTAAAAGATGTGCCGAAATTACTTTATATGGCGTTGACGTTGGAGCCAAGTTATTTCACAAAAGCAGTTAGTCGGTTAAATCAACGGCTCGAAGTCGAAACGTTACAGGAAGTCTCGGAACTGTTGACGGTTTACCGTCAATTCTTCATCTCCGCTAATCCGTCGGAAGAATACTGGTCGATTGCCTGGAACGAATTGATTCAGACGATGCACCATTTCATCGACCGGACAGAAGCGCAACAGTTGTTTAAAGAACATATTGATTTGATTGATTGGTGGTCAAGTGAATCGTTATTGTCGTTACCAAGTTGGTTAACGGTACTCGATCTCGCAGAACGAATTGATGCACTTGAACAATTTTCCAGTTACTTACCAGACATTTTTGAGAGCTACGCTTTGGAGACGGCGAAGGATGAACCGTTTGCCCGCCTCGCTTGGTACGCGCTCGCCAGTGGTCAACAGGATTTACTGACACCGTTCCGGTCACGGATTGAGCAGTCGGACGTACCGGTCATCCGATCACTCGGCGATGCGGATTTACTCGATCAAATTGATACGACACGGGTTCGTATGTTAAAGTCTAAGGATAACGAACCGATAGAATTGATGTTTGATCGAAAATGGACATTATAAATTAACTCATAGAAAGTGACATCTAGATACTACACGAATTTAATCCAAGGGGTGTAGGGATGATACACGTCAATTTGCCGCGAGGTGATTATGTCGTTTTAGTGGAGATCAACCGGGAAGTCTTGCTGTGCCATTCATTAGAAGAAGCAGAGCAGGCGGAACGCGATCGGTATGAGCTGGTCGGACGGATGAGCGAACGTTTGCCGTCTGAAGTGATTGGTCCGTCGATTGCTGATTTTGTCCGGTTTTCCACCGGTTTTATCGGAGAAGCCGTGACGTGGAGCGAGGCAGAGGAAGCCTTCTTCTGCCAACAGTTCGAGACGTTTGACGGATCACCGCTCGGAGAAGATTTGACCGGGATTGATGCCAAACGTTGGCGTGCCGTTCTCGTCCGTTATTACTCCTATGTCACGATCGGAAAAATCATTCCATTTGAAGTCAGCGAAGAGTCCGATGGGACGGTTCCATTTTTTTAGTCCGTTTGGATCAGCACATCAATAGAATCGGCGTGTAAAAAGAGAAGGGCAGGGTCCACATTGAAAAAGAAACTTGCACTACTCACATTTGCTGTCGTCGTAGGGTTACCTACTTCTGCGTTCGCTAATTCTCAATATGTGCAGTATGATCCGACGTTTAATGAACAACAGAAACAAACATGGCTTGCGGAACAGGGACTTCAGGAAGTTCGGGAATTGAAACAGGACGGATTTTCACTCGTCGAACCGTTGCCGCACATCGACAAGGCGGATGTCGAAGCCGATCTGATTCCGGTCAGTGTCGTCGAAAAGGCGACGGATTCCGCTCAATTGCAACAGACATATCTCGACCAATCGCGTATTCCTACTTACTGGAAATACAGTCGTGGTAAATCGGACGTTCGTGTTGCGGTTATCGATGATGCGATTGATGTCAATCACTCAGAGTTCAAAAACGTCATCTATAAGACGACGACGATTTCCGGCATCCGGAAACCGGACGATCACGGGACGCATGTCGCAGGAATCGTCGCGGCAGCAGAAGACGGCAAAGGAACGGTTGGGGTCGCATCCGGTGTCAAACTGATTGGCGCTGACGTCTTTGACGGCGACTTTGCCAGTTCGATCGATATCGGGGACGGCGTATTGTATGCCATTTCCCAAGGCGCCGACGTGATCAATCTGTCGCTTGGTCAATACGAATACGATCCGTACATGGAAGCCGCAATCAAAAAAGCGGAAGCGAAAAACATCATCGTCGTCAGTGCAGCCGGGAACGACGGACGCAATAAACTGTTATTCCCGGCCTCGATGAACTCGGTCATTGCCGTTGGTTCGGTCGGGACGCTCGGACGCGCTTCGACGTTCTCGAACTACGGGAAAGGGCTGAACATCATGGCACCGGGTGAGGGCGTCTACTCGACGATGGTCGGCAACAAGTACGGTTATCTCGACGGGACATCGATGGCAACACCGATCGTCAGCGGTGTCATTGCGCTTGCGAAATCGAAGAATCCGTTCATTACGAACAGTACGCTCCGCAGTAAGCTGTATGCGGCTGCGGCGAAAAAGACCGGCGATACGTCACTGCATTACGGGACAGGCCGTCTGAATGCCGGGATGCTTGCGACGATTCCGTCACCGGTCTCGAAAGTGTCCGTCCCGTCCGTCTTGAAGCCGAATCAGCCGTTCGCGCTTTACTTTGACGAGTATTCGAACGCGAAGACGCTGACCCGTCTGTACAAGGACGGCAAAATCGTCAAGACGTTTACGAATGACTATCTGCGGAACGGTACCCATAAGTATACGTACGCTTTAAAAGAAGCAGGGACGTATAAACTCGTCTTTGCGACGTCGAGCGGGCGTCATACACGCGTGACGGAGCGGGTCATCACCGTCAAATAACAACAAAAAAAGCCGTCTCACCTTAGGGGAGACAGCTCGTTAGGGACTCAAAGTATTTACTTTGGGTCTTTTCCTTTTTTATAGATGGGCGTCGGAACGTTTAGCGCTTCGCCGGTCCACTGAATCGTTGCTTCCATTTTGTAGCCGGTATCGTCTTCATGGATGAACGACAGGCGTCCTGAATCGATCAGCTGATACAAGCCGTATTCGACTTGATTCGCCCACGACCGTAACGTCATCGCTTCGTCGTACAGCGGAATCTGTTGCGGGAACCGTTCATTCATCAGTAAGATGTCATGCTGGTCAAAATGGTAACTCCGTTTCGAAAATGCATCAGGTTGTTTTACATTAAATGGCTCGAACGCATGGATGAGTTCACCCTTGCGGTAAAAGGCAAAAATGCCGTTCCGGAGATGAAGGGCCTTGATTTCATCAATCTCGATCAAGAACGTCAACTTCCGTACGGTACGCTGGTTCGTACCAGAGCGTCTTTTTTTCATGGTATATGCCCCTTTCTGAACCATTGTACTATACCGTAAAATCAGAAAGAATTGCAACTTTTCCGCCCATCAAACGAGAAATACCTCTTGCTAGAAACGCTCGCGTACGCTACACTGTTAAGCAGTGACTATGTTGGTTCGGACAATTGCGGGGCACTTCGGTGCTTTGAGGAAAGTCCATGCTCGCACAACCTGCGATGGTTGTAGTGATCGTGCTACACGAAAAGATAAGTGTAGGCAGCGTCGTGCTGACGGCAGAAGGAACGCCTAAGTCTTCGGATATGGCCGAAACTTCTTGAAAGTGCCACAGTGACGGAGCCTTACTGGAAACAGTAAGGGTGGAACGAGGTAAACCCCACGAGCGAGAAACCCAAATTTGGTAGGGGAATTTCCGGAGCGGAACTGAACGCGAAGGAGAGCGTATGTAAATACGGAGATAGATGATTGTCGCCCACGTGTGAGGGTCAAACCGTTTGCAACACTAGGGAACAGAACATGGCTTACAGGACCACATAGGCTGTTATTTTTACTTTGAACGAGAGTCCAGGTCCAACTGGGCTCTTTTTTTATTGAATGGAACTTGGAACGATTAGAAACAGGTAGGAGCGTGAACAATCATGGCAAAACGTTTAGTCATCGCGACGGCGGCAATGGGAATCGAATCCCTCGTCGCCAAGGAAGTCCGCGATTTAGGATACGAGTGTACGGTTGAGGACGGAAAAGTCTACATCGATTGTGAACTCGAGGACATTCCCCGTCTCAACCTCTGGTTACGGACGGCAGACCGTGTCAAACTCGTCGTTGCGGAATTTAAAGCGACATCATTCGAAAAATTATTTGATCAGGTCAAGGACCTCCCGTGGAGCGAACTGTTGCCGTGGGAAGCGAACTACGTCGTCAACGGCCGCTCGGTCAAATCAAAACTGTTCTCGATCCGTGACTGTCAGAAAATCACGGAAAAAGCGATCGTCTCGCACATGCAGGAAGCGTACAACATGGGCGACGAGTGGTTACCGAAAACCGGTGCCAGCTTCCCGATCGAAGTTGCGCTCTTAAAAGATATCGCGACGCTGACGATCGATACGTCAGGCGACGCCCTGCATAAACGTGGCTACCGCGAGTTCCACTCGGCGGCACCACTGAAAGAGACGATGGCCGCGGCAATGCTGATGCTGACGAACTGGAAGCCGGATATGCCGCTTTATGACGTCTTTACGGGTTCGGGAACATTGGCGATTGAAGCGGCAATGATCGGCCGTAATATCGCACCGGGAATCAACCGCGAATTCGCGTCGCAGGAATGGGCATGCATTCCGAAAAAAGCCTGGTTCGATGCAATCAAGGAAGCAAACGAAAAAGCTGAGTGGGACAAGCCGCTCAAAATCTATGCCAACGATACGGATCCGGAGATGGTCAAGCTCGCGAAACAAAACGCCGAGCTCGCAGACGTCCGGGACGCGATCAACGTCATGCAACGCGACGCAGCCGACTTTAAGCCGAAGGAAGACTTTGGTGTCATCATCGGGAACCCACCGTACGGGGAACGTCTCGAGGACGCACGTGAAGTGCATCAGCTGTACCGGAAGATTGGCAATGCGTTCCGTGAATTCCCGTACTACAGTGTCTACATGATCACGTCGTACGTCGAGTTCGAAAAAGCATTCGGCCGCCCGGCGACGAAACGCCGTAAGCTGTATAACGGGAATATTGAAGTACAATTCTACCAGTACTACGGATTGCGTCGGAAAAGACCGCAGTCTTAAGCGGATTGTTAGGGCAGGGTAGTCGCCAGTTCCCACTCAGTTCCCACTTTTTAAATTTTTTTCGCAAAATGTCAGGAGCCGCTCGGTTGAGCGGCTTTTTTGTCGTCCAATGAAGATGCGAACTGGGAAGCAGTATTTTCCTGTAAGGTGTGAATGACATGCGCATACGTGTCCATTGTCGTCTTGGCATCAGCATGACCGAGTCGTTCCTGAATCACCTTTGCGTGTGTGCCGACTTCAAGAAGTAAAGTGGCATGCGTGTGGCGTAAGCCGTGTAAGGTGACAGGCGGAAGTTCAGCAGAGGCGAGCGTCAAGTGATGGCGTCGGCGTAGTCCAGAATGCCAGAGATACGCACCGGTCACACCGGTACAGATGAGATTTTCTGTATTGCGCCATCCGAGCCGCACTTGATTATACTTTTGTTCCCGTTGGATCTGTATCAGTTCCTCGACGACGATGTCTGGGATGATGATTACTAGGACCTTCTTCCCTTTCGTTTGGGAGAACTAATGACCACCGACCGTTTCGATTGCGGTCCGCATGACCATGATACGCTTTCGTTCAAAATCGACATCAGACCAATGGAGTGCCGTCGTCTCTCTGGCCCGCATACCCGTATAGGAGATCAGAATGACGGCTGCATAATTCCCTGTCGTCATGACTGTCTTCGCGATTTTGAGGTACTCTGACAACTCGGCGGCCATCAATTTCGTCATGTCCTTGACGCCTTCACTTAATTTCGCTACCTGCGAGAATAGGTTCAAGAGGTGGTCCGTGAATCCCATGCGACGCGTATTGATGACCTTGCGGATGGATCAGTCCCGTCGTTTGCTGAGTTGGTCCGCTACCCAAAACTCGACGTCCTTCTTACGTTCAGACGAGTAGGAAAGTTGAGTCCGTTTCCCAGTCTAGTCGAACCCTAGATTGATCCGCACTATCCATCGACCGTTCGGTTGCTTGATGATGTTCATATTCGTGTGCTCCTCTTATTGCGTACATATGTTCTATTTTCAACTGTAAGAAAAGGCACCTGAGTGCCTTCAATGTACTACGGTTACGAACCTTCTTCATCTGCGTTTTCTTTAAAGAATGTGCTGTATGCTGAAACGTCAGGATGAGTGAGTTTCTCCATCACACTAAAGTTCTGTTTGATGGCACTCGCGAGTTGTACGGCATCCGGATAATCCTGTTTGTCGATGCTATAAAACTGTTGTTGAAGTTCCTCATAAATCCGGTTCATTTCAGCTTGATTGGTGGCCAGTTGTTCTGTTGTGGCGCTAATGTCAGATGGTGTACTTGTTTGTTGTAACTTTGTGATTTCTTGACCAGTGTGATCCATCATTTCTTTCAAGCTGAATAGCGAAGACGATAGTGGGGCGGTGACAAGATCCCCCTTCGTACCAACCATGCCGCTAAGTTCTTTGATTTTGAAAGAGAGTTGATCGAATCCTTGCGTAATGATGAATGTACTATTGACGATGGCGGGAGCATCATACGAAATAGATTGTTCAGCTTCTGTTTGCGGTTCTTCCACTGCGTCTTCCGTGACGGGTTCCGCAACGATCGGTTCCTCTTTTTTCACGGAATCCGGTTGTTCTACTAAATCATTCGTGGCACCATCTCGCATGGTGTAACGGGATTCATCCATGTTGTCGAAGTTGATAGGGGAGCGAATACTTTCACGTAACTTCTTATCGACATTCAAGAAGATGCCAGGATGTAGCCAGTACCCGTCTGCTTTTTGAAAATAACGCTCCCTATCAACGAGAACCATGTTCGTGAAGTTATCAAGATTTATCTGATCCAGTGTACTACGGGTATAAAAGGACTTGAATACCGTATCTAACTTCTCATTTCCACTATCGTCTGTCATCACGGTAGGGCGTTCAAAAGCGAATAAATCAAAGTTTTGGTTCGGATAAAGATCCTCAATCAGATTGATTGAATTATAGGCGTATTCTTCCAAGAGTGAATTATCACTCCAAAATGCTGAATCTCTATAGGTGACAATCAATGTTTTATCTTTTACAGTCACTTTATCAATATCCTTATCATATAATTTCAAATCTTTCTCAATGGTATCGGGTGTTGAGTTCTTTAAATCTGTACTCTTTAAATCGGGTTCTTTTTCAATTTTCTTTTCATCAGTTGCCTTAACTTCTTTCTTAGGTTCATCAGAAACCTTACTTTGACTACTCATGTTCCCTAGAATAGTACCAATCAATAACACGACGAAAATCGAAACTAGCGTCCATTTTCCGCCTGACGTCATACGAGGTTCATTTAAACGTTTACTCAAATCATCCCTCCTTGTTCCATTTCTGTTATATATATATTTTCGACAACATCCTATATTTTCCTGCCATACACACTCACACCTCACTAAGGGGTATCTCTTGGAAGGAGTTGCTGAGATGGATTACATCATCCAAGTTGTGTAAAAACGTAGAGAATGAATTATGCTACTCGAGTAGTCTGATGAAAAGATGTGGAGTGGAATTATTTAGATTAATAATAAACTCTGTGCCGTGAACGCTCATGATTAAAGAGTGAATCCACAGTCCTGTAAAATCCTAGGTCATCCGAGACTCGCAAGAAATGATAATATACTCGTCATCCTTGTATTAACCAATCCCTACAACTCGCCAGATACAACACAATGGTAGTCTTTTCTTTTTATGGATACGCTGAAACACGTGGTAAATTAATCAAATTGTAGTTAGGGAACTACGCGACGCCTACCAGGGAATCAAGGATCTCAAGTAACTCTCCCGACAGATCAATTTGTGACTTGATTACTAACATCACTTGCCTGAGGATTGCGTCGGAAACGTCCGCAAGCGTAATTTGTAGAAACCGCTCATGCGAATGAGCGATTTTTTTGTATCTGCCGAAAGATAATGATAATTCGTTTCGACGTCACATGCTAGTTTTTATTCGATTATAATATTACTTACATTTTTGTAATTATAAGTAATTATTAATTAAATTCTAAAACGATGTGGTAAGTTATTCATATCAGCTGATGATCGAGCAAAACATTCAAAAACAGGAGGACGAACAAATGGACTTTTTTCTGAAAGCAATGCTGTTCACAGTCATGCTTCTCATTCACTATGCGTTATCAAGTCAAAAGAAAGTGTACCTGGGTGCAGTGATGCCGGTGATTTTCGTAGCGGCTATGGCGTGGCGGTACTTGACTGTGGATACCGTGAGCGTAAAAGCTCAATTGCTGGTTATGGGAATCGGCTTTTTTTGTCTGATGGCAGAGTGGATGGAGGGGCGAGAGGTGTTCAAAAGAAATCAGGAAAAAGAACTGGAACGCCTGCGAATCGAGGATTTCAAGTAAGTCCTTGTTCCTTAAAAAAACCGCTCGGTCTGAGCGGTTTTTTAGTTTATCATCCGAATCCGATCATGACATATATACCGTAAACAAAATACACCATAACACCTGATAACAGAATGAGGGCAATCACTTTTCCGACACCTCTTGTGCTGAGCAGAGCAGTCACTAGTGCTGCTACTAAACCTCCTACTAAGAATATACTTCCCCAAAATCCGTTTACCGGTAACAGATATACTTGAGCAATGCTGAAGATGAACAGGGCAACTGATATCCAACCCAATTTTTTTCTCATGCGTTCTCCTCTCTTAAAACGAAGCGTAATGATGTGTTTCTACATTTTCTTTTAGTTTACCAATTTAATAGTAAAAATTGTAAAAAATAAAGTGTGTGCAGCTGAATAGTTCTTTTAAACAGGGAACCCTTCATCAGTTGCCGAAAAATAGATTAACGGAAGACAGGAGGGAAAAGAATGTGGTTACTGTTTGGTATACTCGCGATTCTCGCAACGGCGGTGAATCTGATTTTGTACTTCATCGGTAAGGATTATAAGCTGGCAATGGCTGCCGGTTTATCGCTCACGGCACTCACGCTGTGCGCAGAATACAGTCAACTGAAGAGCTGGGTCGAAGCAGAAGACTGGGCGGCGCTCGCAGACGTTGTACCCGGAATGGAGCGCGCCTTTTGGATTTTGACGATTGTGTCAATTGGATTGAATCTGACACCGGTCTTGCTGGAAACCAGAAAGAACAGAACATGATTGTTTAATGAACGGCGTAAAAAAGGAGAATGTACGATGACCTATTCTTATTTACCGTTGACGCAACGTCAGGCGGAACAGATTGCCTACGACTGGACATACGAAGGTGACTTTGCCTTTTATAATATGCCGAACGATCCGGACGACTTGGCAGAATTTTTAGATCCCGATCAACGGACGGAACATTATTATGCGGTGATGGATGAAACACAACTAATCGGATTTTTTGTATTTGAGCCCGGACAGAATAGTCTTGAGTTGGCACTGGGAATGCGACCAGATTTGACGGGACAGGGAAACGGCGTAGCGTTTTTGGAAAGCGGTCTCGCTTTCGCGATCGAGAAATATCAACCACATCACATCGAATTAGCTGTCGCGACGTTTAACGAACGGGCCATCCGGCTGTATGCGAAAAGCGGCTTTGAGCCGATTGAACGGTTTCAGCAGGAAACGAACGGCGGAAGTTATGAATTCGTCAAAATGCGTCTGCATACAGGAATCATGAAATGAATATGGAACAGTAGTTAATGGGGACGGACAACGAGGGAGTCGAGTCGATGATTTTGTACCGAGTATTAGGAGGATTAGACGATACGTTTAAATGGAAAACCACATTTCAAGGAGACACACAATTCTATGCATTCTTTGATGATAAAGATTATGAGTCTGCATCTCCTGGAGCAGATAAATATCAAAATGGGGCGTTTTTTCTGCTGAAGGACTTCATTTTGGGACTGGACCGGTATCCGCTCTATATACATGCTTTTGGTGGCGTTTCAGAAATCAGCCTTTCAAAAGTAGGAAAAACGACCAAGTTATCAAGAGGACGATACCATTATCTTCTTGAGATCTGTTCGCTCGAAGAAGTCGAACAGCTTCTCCCGCTAGCTTATTTTGATGCGTATAACGGGCAAAATGTTCTGATCACGACGGAAAAATACGTTTCGATCATCAATGATCCGGAGGACTGGTTGTTGTTTGAATTTGATTTTTCAATTCCTTCGAAGGATATCTACTATTTAATGATTGGTCACGATGCTGCCGGTTTTGATTTTATTGCAAACTTTACGGAGCATCCGTTTCAAGACAGGGAAATCATCGATGACTAAAACTGATTCAAAAACAAAAGTAAGATCAGTCTACATAATTCGTAAAAGATGAGCGTACACATCAACTTGATGTATACGCTCATCTTTTTTAGATTCCTAGATAAAAACAATCAGCGAAAATCCAATCAGGATGTTAATAAAACTAAGGACATCTGTAGTTTTGATGAAAGTAGAGGTTGCAGTTTTCTTTAGTCGATTGTTGAGAATCAGCAACACTATTGCAATGAGAGTCGTTACACCAAGCGGTGCGTTGAAGACGTTATCGGAATAAGTAAACAGGTTGGTTGCGATGTAGATGCTATTGAGGACGGAAGCGTAAAACAATGTTTGAGGCATGGGATCAACTCCAATATAGATTCATAACTCATTATACCTTCCAAACAGGAAATGACAATATTTAGGTTGTGTAACGAATCGAATCATCGAGTTGATACTTCTGAGATAGAGAACATCTGTGAGGGAGTGAATCACCCTAGAGATGCTGCTCCAATGACTCCTGCATGTCCTTTCAGTGTCGAGAGACGGATATCGATACTGGATCGGAGCGACGGATAAACTAATCCGCTGACTGCTTCAAGCAACTCTTCCCAATACAAACCAGCTGATCCGGTAACACCGCCGCCGATGACGATGACATCGGGATCAATCGTATGAATGATATTGGCGAGTCCTGTCGCCAGGTGGTTGATGAAACGAGTACGTTCTTGCGGGTCCTCCAGTAATCGTTCGATGGACGACGTCTGCTTTTCTAAAGCCCGTGATTGAAGAGCTGTGCCGCTAGCCAGTCCTTCAAGCGAACCGGCATTAAGCACAGGATGTGCCGGACCGGATGAATCGATGATCGTATTGCCGATTTCTCCAGCATATCCGTGTGCCCCACGAATGAGTTTTTTCTCATACACATATCCGCCGCCTATACCCGTACTGACGGTCACGTAATAGACGGAAGAGTACGATTGACCTGCTCCGAATAGTGCTTCGCCGAGGGCTGCGGCATTCGCATCATTCTCAAGCGACACCGGGATGTCGAACGTCGAGGATAGAGGGGTGACGAGATCGACGTCATCCCAACCCGGCAAGTTCGGAGGAGACAGGAGATGTCCCGTCTTGGCATCGAGCGGACCGGGGGCTGCGATACCGATTGTCGTCAGCTGGAATTCGTCCGAGAACAGTTGAATGGCTTGTTTGATGTGAGAGATAGTTTGTGCCGGACCGGCTGCCGGACGTGTCGGAAACGACAGCTGTTTGATGATGGTATTCTGATCGACGACGGCGACGCGTGTTTGAGTGCCGCCTAAATCGATCCCGATCCGGAGCGGGCGCATTATTTTTAGTGAGGGACCAGTGACGATCAGAAGTCCTGTTCCGGAGACAGTATGCTCGCTGTTAGCGGGTAAGAGGACTGTTGTGCCAACTGATAATTTGACACCATTTAATTCGATCGTTCCTTCGATGACCGTAATGATTTGGAACAGAGGGGATGACTCCAAGGTATGTGTCTGGCGGATGGTCCATTCTTCGACGAAGAAATCAGGTGTCTGCGTCAATCTTTTGCGGAAGGAAGATAAGAAAACAGGAGGTTCCGCGTAGTGAAAATGCGGGAAACGGATGACGCGTCGGGCTTGCTCGAGATGAAGCGAACGTTTCATTCCTGTCACAGGATCGAGACGATCATAATCATATAGCCGGTAAGTCGTATCTGAACTTTGTTGGATTTCGAGGACGACACAGCCTTTCGTCAAAGCATGGACCGTTCCGGCCGGGACATAGAAGAAGTCACCTTTTGAGACTGGGATGTGCTTCAGTGATTGGACTAAGGTTCCCTGGTCGACTGCCGTATCAAGTTCGGATGGCGAGGACAGGGAATGACCATAGATGAGAGTAGCGTTCTCAGGACAATCGATGATGTACCAACATTCGTTCTTACCGAACGGCTGGTCTTCATAGCGTCTCGCATCCGCGTCGGTCGGGTGGACTTGGACCGATAAATCCGTCGAGGCATCGATCCACTTCAGTAAAAGCGGGAAGTCGGAGTCCGTCTCCATTCCAAAAATTTCAGGGTGATTTGACCATAATTCTTTCAGCGTAAGACCTGTCAGTGTTCCGGATTGAACGGTCGTCATACCGTTCGGATGACTGGCAATCGTCCAGACTTCACCTATACGTCGTTCGCCTGAAACGGGGAAACCATACTGTCGAAGCTTCTGACCACCCCAAATTCGCTCTTTCACGACGGGTTCGAAAAAAATCGGTTCCTGCATGTCTTATTCCTCCTTCAATCTATTTTCAATAACAACTCTACACTTTTAAAAAATAAAAATAAACAAAATAATTATCAAGTATAGACATGAAAGAATAAATCCGTATAATCAAACTTGTAAGCGATTTCAAAAAAAGGAGGAATTTTAAATGAAAAAAATTATGTTGGCGTGCAGCTCGGGAATGTCGACGAGTATCCTCGTATCGAAAATGCAGGAACATGCGAAGGGAATCGGAGAAGAAGCCAAGATTTGGGCAGTAGGACAAGATCAGGCAATGAAAGAGATGGATGGTGCCGATGTCATCCTGATTGGACCTCAGATGCGTTTTCTATTATCGAAATTTCAAAAGGCAACAGATAAGCCGGTCGAAGTGATCGATATGATGGCGTATGGAATGGCTGACGGAAAAGCGGCGTACGAACAAGCCGTAAAATTGATGGGGTGAATGATATGCCAACGAATGAACAGACGATTGAACAAGTAGCATTCATGATGATTTTGCACAGCGGGAATGCAAGAAGTACGATCCGTGAGGCAATCGAAGTGTATAAAGACGGTACCTTTGAAGAGTTTGATCAATTGCTGTCCAGTGCACGTTCGCAACTGCAGGAAGCGCACCAGGTTCACTTTGGACAAGTGCAAAAGGAAGCGAACGGGGAACCGGCAACGTTGTCCCTCTTACTGCTGCATGCAGAGGACCACTTGATGTCGACGCAGACGATGCTTGATTTAACCTCGGGGCTCATCGAGCTCATGGAACATAAGTTTTCTAAAAAATAAGAAGGAGTGTTTGAGATGACTGAGAATAGTAAGTGGTTCGACCTGTTGAGTCGTTTCCTGATGCCGATGGCGGCATTTTTGAATAACAGTCGTTACCTGCAAACGTTACGTGATGCGTTCATGCTTGCTTTTCCGATTACGATGTTCGGTTCGTTGATCGTCGTCGTCGCGAATCTACCGTTTCTTGATAAGTTCATGTCTCCTGGCGTACTCGATGCCTTCAAGACGTCACTCGGGAATGCACCGTCCGCGACGATGGGAATCATGTCATTGTTTGTGGTATTTGGAATTGGCTATTATCTTTCTAAAAGTTACGAAGTCGAAGCCGTATTCGGTGGTGTCATTGCTTTAGTCTCGTTTTTATTACTTACTCCGTTTTTTGTTTCAGTTGAAAATGTCACAGGTCCGGTCGGAAACGTCATCCCGCTCGACCGCTTAGGTGCGAAAGGCATGTTCCTTGCCATGATCACCGGATTCTTGGCAGGAGAAATCTACCGCTTCGTCGTGCAGAAGAACTGGACGATCAAAATGCCGTCCGGCGTGCCGACTGCGGTCGCCAAATCGTTCTCGGCTCTCATCCCGGCCTTGTTGACCCTCACTACCTTCCTCATGATCAACATTGCGGTCACTTCTATTTTGAACACGAACTTACACGATCTCATTTTTGACCTTGTCCAAAAGCCGCTCGTCAATCTAGGAAACGGACTCGTCCCGACCTTGATTGCCATCTTCTTTGTCCAGCTGTTCTGGTTCTTCGGTCTCCACGGTCAGGTCATCGTCAACTCGGTGATGGATCCGATCTGGAATACGCTGTCACTCGAAAATCTGAACGCCTACACGTCAAACGGAGAAATCCCGAACATCATCAGTAAACAGTTCATCGAAATCTATACCGTCGGGATCGGCGGATCAGGTTCGACCCTGGCTGTCGTCGTCGCTATTCTGTTGTTCATGCGTTCCAAACAGTTAAAACAAATCGGGAAGTTGTCAATCGGACCGGGTATCTTCAATGTCAATGAACCGATGATTTTCGGACTCCCGATTGTCATGAACCCACTGATCATGATTCCGTGGATTTTCGCACCGATGATTACCGTCACCGTGACGTACTTCGCCATGTCAACGGGTCTCGTTCCGCCTCCGACCGGTGTCGCCGTCCCGTGGACCGTCCCGATGTTCATCAGCGGCATGATGGCCACGAATTCCCTGGCCGGCGGATTATTACAACTCGTCAACTTCGCGATCATCATGGCCGTGTGGTTCCCATTCCTTGTCTTCATCGATCGTCTGAACCTGAAAAAGGAGAGAGAAGAGGCGAAGACCATACAGGAAAAAGATCAACAAATCGGTTGAGTGAAAACTACAGATAGGATGTGCATACGATGAATCAGATTGAAAACATGACCGGACAAACAAAAAAGTATACTTTTCCGACTGACTTTTGGTGGGGAACGGCTGCCTCCGCCACGCAAATGGAAGGGGCGGCAGATGAAGCGGGGAAGGGTCCGAACATTTGGGACTACTGGTACGAGCAAGAGCCCAACCGATTCTTTGACGGGGTCAGTGCGAACATAGCGTCTAATTTTTATCACCGGTACGAAGAGGATATCGCTTTGATGAAGGAACTGGGACACAACTCTTTCCGACTGTCGATTTCCTGGTCACGGCTGTTCCCGACAGGTGAAGGGAAAATCAATCCATTGGCCGTGGACTTCTATAATCGTGTGATCGATGAGCTGATCCAGGCGGATATCGAACCATTCGTCAATCTATACCATTTCGATATGCCGCTGGCGCTGCAACAAAAAGGTGGATGGGAGAGCCGGGAGGTCGTCATGCACTACGTTGATTATGCCAAGACCTGCTTCGAGTTGTTCGGTGACCGCGTATCGAAATGGTTCACGCATAACGAGCCGATCGTCCCGGTCGAAGGTGGATATTTATATGATTTCCATTATCCGAATGTAGTGGACTTCAAAAGAGCCGTTCAGGTCGCGTATCATTCGATCCTATCAAGTGCGCTCGCCATCAAGGCGTATAAGGATTCAGACCAGACGGGCAAGATCGGTATCATTCTGAACCTAACGCCTTCTTATCCGAGAAGTCAGAATGAGGCAGACGTTCAAGCTGCTTATTTAGCGGACATCCTGTTCAACCGTTCCTTCCTGGATCCATCCGTGCTCGGGACCTTCCCGCAAGAACTGATCAATCTGTTAGAGGAACAAAACGCTCTACCGGACATGGAAGAAACGGACCGGCAGATGATTGCGACACATACTGTCGATTTGCTCGGCATCAACTATTACCAGCCGAGACGGATCAAGGTGAAGGAGCATCTGCCGAACCCCGCAGCACCTTTCATGCCGGAGCATCTGTTCGATTATTACGAGATGCCGGGACGTAAAATGAACCGCCACCGCGGATGGGAGATTTATGAGAAAGGTGTCTATGACATCCTGACGAACTTGCGTGAGAACTATGGAAACATCGAGTGCTTCATTTCGGAGAACGGCATGGGCGTCGAGGGAGAAGAACGGTATCGTGATGCGGACGGAAGCATTCAGGATGATTACCGGATCGATTTCATCGCGGAGCATCTCAAGTGGGTCCATCTTGCCTTACAAGAAGGTGCGAACGTCAAAGGGTATCATCTTTGGACGTTCATGGATAACTGGTCATGGAGCAATGCGTATAAAAACCGATATGGCTTCGTCGGGGTGGACTTGGCCAGTCAGACCAGAACGGTCAAAAAAAGTGGACATTGGTTCAAACAATTGATAGAAGAAGATGGTTTCATAAAATGATGAAAGATAATCAGGGTATATCTAGCCCTGATTATCTTTTTTTGTTATATTATTCTTATATGTCTATACATGGGGTGGAATCATGTCTACAAAAAAGAAACCAAAGTATGAAAAAATCGCGGATGAGTTACGCGAACGAATCCTCAACGGCGGATATGATGTAGAAGAAGCCATGCCGGATGAGATTCAACTGGGACAGGAATTCGAAGTCAGCCGAATGACGATGAAACGCGCACTGGAGATTTTAGTACTGGAAGGCATCATCTACCGGCAACGAGGGCAAGGCACGTTCATCCTGCCATCGAATTTTTCGCAGGGAAGAATCAATGTATTGAATAAAGAATCGCAGGGGTTGACGAAACTGCTCGGGGAACGGGCGGTGAAGAGTGAAGTCTTGCAGTTCGAGGTCCGCTTCCCGGAAGCGGAAGTCGCCCGCCACTTGATGATTGAGAAAACCGATCCGGTCTACGAGATACGCCGTGTCCGGTATGTGGAAGAAGAACCATACGTCATTGAACATACGTTCATGCCTTCATCACTGATCACCGGATTGACGAAAGAAATTCTGGACAGTTCGATTTACGGGTACATTCAGGAAGAACTCGGTTATACGATCACCAGCTCACACAAGATGATTCGCGCAGACAAACCGAACCAGTGGGATCGTGAATATCTAGGGAACGAAGAAACCGATCCCGTGATTGAAGTCGAACAAGTCGTCTTTCTCGGAAACGGAAAACCGTTCGAATATTCATTTTCGCGGCATCGATATGATAAATTTGTATTTACGTCTGTTCATATCGGTCGCTAAAAAAGAATAGGTAAGTTATCTCAAAGAGCTCAACTAGGGTAAACGGGCACTCAATAGTCGATCACAAGTTAAATGTCATTAAAAAACAGGCTGTATTCATTTTCGACATCGAAATGTATACAGCCTGTTTTTTTATGTGTTTATATACTTACGCACACGTAAGTCTCAGCTCCCTGATTTATAGATATCATGAAAATACCGATTTTAATAATCAAGGTCACGACCTTCTCATCTTAGATGTCAGTAATCAGAGGATAGTTACCGGTGCGATACCGTTATTCAATTCACCCTTCAATCTACCTTGATTAAGAAAGCAAACTGACCATCGCCATTCTCAGACCATCTTGCTTGAAGTTCATAGGCATATGTTCCGGCTTCTTTCGGTGTTACGAGTTGATTATTTTTTAACGTAACCTTGTTACCGGTCTCCTTGTTAAATCGAAGGATTTTGATTGTATCAGGTTCTGGATCGAAGGAAATCTGGATTTTCTTGTTCGGCATGACGGTGACCGGTTTACTTTTTTCAGTCATGTGTAAACCGTCTACATAGATTTTGTCTACGCATTGGCCGCTAAACATGCCACTCCAGCAAAATGTCCCTTGGACCGTCGGAATACTTTTTCCCTGTACCTCGACACGGGGATCGGGTGGTTCATCACGGAAGGGTTCGAATTGAACAAACAAAGCAATGATGATAATCACAGAGCCGATTAATAAAAATTTACGCATCTGAAACTGTCCTCCTTTGCAAATGATATCTTAAAAGATCAATCGTATTCTTAATCAGATAATCTAATATGCGTTAAACTGAAATTTGGCTTACATTGTATATCAATTTTCGTTTTTCCTGAATTGCCTCTGATTTTTAAACACTCATTTTCATTTCTTATTGATTCTATATGATATAGTTCAAAATCGAAGATCGTCCACCTGTACTTATCATTACTTAGACTGACGTCACATTTATGTTCATATTGTGAGATATACAATAATAGCTGAAATCCGAGTTTGTCTACCTTCTTATACATATAAAAACCGGCACCTTCCTGATAAAGTTCTTCCGGTTCGGATTCGAATAACTCAAGCAGTTCGTATTCATCATAAAACATGTTTTTCTACTCCTTCATTTTGTAGTTGTTGTATATAAGTACCGCGGTGATGACTTTCATGAGGATTTCGTTCTTAAGGTTAAGGAGTAGTTATATTTGTGTCTGATTTTGATAAAACTACTGGAATCAAGCAAGGTGATCTTGCTTGATTCCTTTTGGAGGTTCTAAATGACAATCGAAGTGATTAAAAATATTAGCGTTTTATTTCGTGAAGAAGCGAAAAGACCAGTTTCATTGTTGGACTATCTTAAACTAAATGATTTACGAATCAATGAACTTCTGGAAGATGAAAATAGGAATGGTGAATTTATTATTGAATTCGAGCTGGAACAAGACACCATCACATTATCTTACGAAATGCATGAGCTGGAAGAAACATCACAAGTAGAATACATCGTGTATTTCATCTGTAAGTGGAAATGGATTTGGGAATGGTATTCGAAACGATTTTTAGAATACGACATACCATTTAGCGTTTATCCGACGATCATCGATTATGCGAAAGCCCGTATACGTCCACTCGAATTAATGGAAGAAAAGATTCTAGAATTAGAGGGATTTACAAAAGAAGACTTACTCTTTTATTATGGCTCAGGACCGTTCGATGACTTTGAGGAAGCCAATCGAAATCTGAATCAAATTTTAGAATTTGATGAAGTGAACAATAAAGAAAACATGCGAAAACAAGGACTTTATTTTGACCAGGAGATGGAAAGATGGATTCAGATTCCGAATTCTCTCGACATCATCGAAAATGTAATTCGGGCATTATCCAACGTAAGTTTAAGAGAAGATTGAAATCCTTTTACTAAGTAACCATTCTACAATGATAAATTTTTCGGCATGTATGTATCATTCCAGAATATCTTGGTACTTGTAGCCCTTTAAAATATCCTGTTGATCTGCAACTGTCCATTCCGATATGGAACGGTCAGGATTCGTTTTAAAGTAGTGATCCATGATATCCCGTCCTAAGATATAGTTACTCCATTGGGGAATATCCTTTTGGTGATTACCGCCTACAACTTCTTCATAAGTAGCTTCACCGCTTTCAATCAGACTGGCGACATGTTTCTTGGTCTTGTCATCCATCGGTACGTTCCACGGCGGTGAAACACCCTTGACGACACGATCGGCAAAGGCATCTGCCTTACCCTCAGTGATGATTGAATCAAGAACCGCATTCATTTTAAATTCGGCGGTATCGTGAAGAATCAAATGATGGTATTCATGCGCGACTGTATACGCAAGTACATCCTTATCAAAGTTTGTATCGAGATACAAAATGAACGTGTCTTTATATGCTCCGGCAAATACTCCCTTCATGGATTCACTCATGGACCCATCTTCCGAGTTGGTAGGTACGATGAAAATCGTACTTTTCTTTTTAGGAAGTACCTTATTTGCAGCGGTATAGTTTTTTATGATGATATCTTTGATTTCGTCATGGTGTTTCATCAATTCATTTGTCCGATCCACCAGTTCTTGCTCGTAAACAGTTGATTGCAACATGATGTAGCCTTTTAAACTGGTTGTATCAAAGTTTTCTTTCTTTCCGATCTCATCTATGTAGCCGAGGACAGATTTCGCATAGTTTTTTTTATCCGTTTCCGGATCATTTTCTTTAAGGGATGCCTTCAGATAGTTTTGATAGGGCGTATAAAGCGGCACGATGTTTAATTCACTATCCTTGTTGATTTTCACAGTTTCCGGTTTAAATTCTTTACTTTCAGAGTGCGTCACTGTTTTTTCCGTTTCGTCTGTGCAGGATGCTAACAGCAGGAACGGGATGCAAACCAAAGGAGCAATTACTTTTTCCAACGGGATGACCTCCATCTCTTGTATTTCTATTACAGGATGGATTAATTTTACCATTCATAATTTGAAAATACAAAATTTGTAATTTTTATGATTAGCAGGATATGATAAAAGAGTTTAAGGTAAGACTAAGGATGAAGTATGTTTCGTTGATTGACGTTTCTCAACAAATCATCATAATCGTGAAACCTTTACTGGAACAAACAGGTAAAAGAATTCAAAGGGGATGATGAAATGGTACGGTGTACGAATTGCGACTACAAGTGGAAAACGAAGGACGTACTGGCTGTCGGCTTTGCAAACCATGGCAAAGACTGCCCGAACTGCGGCAAGAAGCAGTATCTTTCAAAAGATACGCAACATTACCTGTCACTCGGATACGTCAGCCTGTTTTTTCTATTGATCATGCCGTTTGTCATTAAGCTGAGTGGCCGGGAAGAATCCATCTGGTAAGCAACTGGTTGCGTGTTCAAAAAAGACGGAGCTTTTTCAGCGGCGTATACTGACAGAAAAGGGGGTGCGACGGGATGCCATCGCTCTATGAGATCGAGGTGAAAGACGCAACCGGACAGACCATTTCCTTGCAGGATTACGCCGGAGAGGTACTTCTCATCGTCAATACAGCCAGTAAATGCGGACTTGTCGGTCAGTTTGGGGATTTGCAACGGTTGTACGACAAGTATGCCGATCAAGGCGTCAAGGTCCTTGGATTTCCGTGTGACCAGTTCAACAATCAGGAATTTGCCGATCAGCAAGAAACGATGCAGTTTTGCCAGCGGAATTACGGTGTGACGTTTCCGATGTTTCAGAAGATTGACGTCAACGGCCCGGCAGAACACCGGTTGTATACGTATTTAAAGCAGCAACAGGGTGGTCTGCTGTCGTCGAACATCAAGTGGAACTTCACGAAGTTTCTTGTCGATCGCGAAGGACGGGTCGTCAAACGCTTTGCGCCGGTCGATTCGATTCAGACGATTGAAAAAACACTGGCGCGCTATGTATAATTAAACCACGTCCCGTCCGGCGCAAGCCGTCGGGCGAGACGAGTCGCATCACCCTACCTTTGGCGAGGTAGGTTTTTTTTTATCAAATATTCGTTGGCGGATCGAACGTCTGTTTAACGATATAGTCACTCATCTTATGACCGAGGTCCGTAAAAACGGGCGGACGCGGGGACAGGATATGAAAGTCCTGTTCGAAGGCTCGAATGGCGTAATGCGTCCAGTCTCGCGACGGGTCCCGCTTCAGCCCCATCCAGGCCGTCGCAAAAGTCAGGAGTGCCGAGTCCTTATACAGGACGAGCGGAACCGTATTAAACTCCACCCCGTCATCCAGTTCATGCAAATCCGACGATCGAAGCAGGACGCTGTCTGCTTCAAACGACAGTTCAAAATAATTGCAGGCGTAATCACCGCTGATAATCATGGTTTCGTCCGTATGACCGCGGAAGTAAAACGTTAATCGATTGCCATTGGCCCGATCGATTATAAAGTGATCAAGCGCAATTTGATAGTCTTCCCGGTACGTCAGTTTCTCGAATGTGATATGCATGACTGATGCCCTCCTTTAAGAGTGTTTTTCCTTGGCGAGTTCGACGATGTCCGGCTGACGTGTCGAACGCGACGACCAGATGAGCAGACCGATACCGCAGAATAGAAGTAAAATGCCTCCCCACGACAACAGACTTAACGTCTCCCCGAGGACAAACACGCCGAGCAAGGCAGCGGTCAACGGTTCACCGAGCGACAGCGTGACGGCTGTTGACGACGAGACGTGCGCAAGACCTCGTGCAAACAACAAGTAGGCAAGCCCGGTTGCGAAAATGCCAAGATGCAGACTGATGCCGGCACCGCGCAGACTGAAGACCCACGACAGATCAAACAGGAACAACAGAGGCGATAACAAGAGAGCGCTGAGTGTAAACACGACCGCGACGACGGATAGCGGAGGGTGTGTTTTCACTAAGTCCCGGCTGACAAACGTGTAGATGGCAAAGGACATTCCGGCACCGAGTGCGAGCACGATCCCGAACGGATCGACTGAAACGGATGCCAGATTCATGACTAACAGTAAACAACCGGCAATGGAAAGCAATGTCGACAGCCACCAAATCGTGCCCGGTCGATTTTTTAAGAAAATCCATTCAATCAATCCGGAAAAAATCGGCGCACTGCCGATCGCGACGACGGTTCCGACGGCGACACCGGTCATGAGGACGGCGGAAAAGAACAACGGTTGATAGGCGGCCATGCTGGCAGCAGCAAGAAAAATCGTTGGCAGCGGCCAGTCTTTCAGCGTCAGCTTTCCGGTCAATAAGGCGAGACTGAGTAAAAATAAGCCGCCGACCGCTAAGCGGACTGCGCCGATAGCAATCGGATGGACCGTTTCCGGCGCAAAGGCTTGCGACGTGCCGGTCGTACCCCAAAGCATTGCCGCCAGTAAAATCAGCAGCATCGAAGACTGTTTTTGCATGATTTACCTCCGGATTAATAGACATAGATGCTGTTTAATGATCATTTTTGATTAGAAAAAGAATACCACAGAAACAGGAAGTTCAGACCACCTAAATTATTGTTAAAATGGTAGACTAAAGGAAGATGAGGCAAAACGGCTCATACATAGAGAAGTAAGAGGGTGGATCCAATGAATCAAATCGCAGTTGTCCTTGATGGACTCAAACAAAAAATCAGCCAGGGATCGACGTTTATTCAACGCAGTTACAATTCAATCGGTCACGCCACGTTCCATTTGCCGAAACCGGTCAAACCGGAAACACTTCAAGCATTCGAAACCGCGTTCAAGCAACCGTTACCGAGCGAATACCAGACTTTTCTCGAACTCCATGACGGAGCGAAACTGTTTATGTTAGGTGACGAGGGACTGGTCTTGTATCCGCTCGAGGAAGTGATCGAAAAGACGATCGAAGCTAAGGAAGACGGTCTGATTGATGAAGACTATGATCATTACTGGATCATCGGTGAGGTGAACGAAGGGTACCTTCTGATTCATACGGATCATGCAAAAACGGAAGATACACCCTACATGTACTGGAAGTATCATGAAGGGTCAACGGAAGACACCGACGCCATCGGTCAAAACTTCGGGACGTTTCTTGAACGGTCGATCATCGCCCAGGGCGACATGTATTGGGAATTTAACATTTTCGATGTCCGGGAAGACGACTACTATGTCGAAGACGAAACCGAGCACGAGCAGGCTGGTGTACCGATTGCATCTGAGGAACGGGTCCGGATCGAAATCGAGTATCCGATTTACCGCCGGGGAGGTTTTATTGTTTCTTTCTATACATATGAAAATGGAAAAGCCCAGTTACGGTCGGAATCAAACGGTTTCGATAATTTTAAACAAATCCAACGTTATCTAGCGGGTACTTTGGATGAACCAGGATACTACTATTCTGAAATCGTCGTTTTTCAAAAAGAAGCACCGCTTTGGGAAAACGAAGATGCATATGGTGAACAGATTGCGAAACGCGTCGAACATCCACAAACCCAAATCATGCAGTATGACGGGTACCAAGCATTTGTGAACGACTTACCACGTCCGTTACCGGGCTGGGAAAAAGCATGACAGGGAGAGAATGATATGAATCAAATCGCAGCAGTACTCGGCGGGCTTCAGCAGAAAATCAGTCATGGATCAACGTTCATTCAACGGAAGTACAATGAAATCGGTCAAGCGAAATTTAATCTCCCGGAACCGGTGACGTGGGCATCGCTTGCGGCATTCGAAGCTGAATTCAATCAAAAATTACCGAGCGAATACCAAACGTTCCTCGAACTGCATGATGGAGCGAATCTGTTTATTCTCGATGATGGTCTTGGGCTGGTCTTGCATTCACTGGACCAGGTGATTGAAGCGACGAATGAAGCGATTGAATATGAATTGATTCATGAAGACTTCGACCATTACTGGGTGATTGGGGAAATCAATGAAGGGTACCTGTTGATTAACCGGGAGTTTGCGAAAACGGAGGATACACCCTATATGTATTGGGTGTTCCATGAGTTATCAACCGAGGAGGCCGATCCAATCGGCCAAAACTTCGGCACGTTTCTTGAGTATTCGATCATTGCCCAAGGGGACGTGTTTTGGGAATTTAAAGACTTCAGCATTGAAAAGGATAATTATTTCGTCGACGAAGAGACTCCGGAAGCGACCGTTAAACCCCCAATGCCGATCAAATTTGTCGATTCCGTCCGGGTCGAAATCGAATATCCGATTTCAAAAACTGATTCAGATTACGAATATACTGTCTCGATCTACGAAGGAAAGTCTGGTAAAGAACGGTTGATGTCGCGTCATGAAGGCGGATCCCGTTTTAATAAGCTAATTGAGGATGTCCGTAACCGGCTGTCTGGTCGACAATTTCATTATTCATTAATTAATGTCTTTCAGACAGAATCTCGATTTTGGGAAAATGAAGAAGAAACAGGCGACTCATTAATTATAAATGAAAGCCCGCAAAAACAAGGGCTCAGTTATGACGGCTACCGGGCCTTTGCGGACCAGTTGCCGCGTCCATTACCGGGTTGGAAATAAGCAAAGCGTTACGTTCAAAGAGCACCTTCATTTCTTCAACTCTTTTGAAACGCATGCGAAAAGGAGAAATGGAAATGAAAAAACTACTGATTATCCCAATGTTATTCAGTTTAGCCGGATGCATGTCCCTCGATATGAAACCGAGTAGTCAGACGATCGAAACGGGGTACACAGGAAGTGTCAAAGACGGGTTTGTATTTGAATACAAACTGACCAATACCGGCGATTATCCGGTGAAAGTCGACTCCCGTGCCGGTCATCTGCTCAACGTCAAGGTCCGAAAGCACGATTCGCAAAAAGTCGTCTATGACTCGTACGAAGAGGTGGAGCCGAAACGGTTGTCGAAAGAAGTGCAACCGCATAAAACGGTGACGCTGAAGAGAAAAGTCAAAGCCGGTGTCATTCCAGCGGGTGTGTATGACATTGACTATATCGTTCGTGACGATAAAGGTGAAAGCGCAGGTGGCGATAAAGAAATCAGATTAAACTAATTCAATCCAGGAGGAATAAAAATGTGGAAGAATCCAAGTTACCGCTATGGAATATGGTCATTGATTGTCAGCTTTTTCTTATTCTTAATCGTTCAAATGTATAGTGCTTATATCGAACTGTCACCCAAGTTTGATGGAGAGGCACTCGAAGAATATCATTTGATCTACTTCCCGGTTATCGCATTGATTGTGGGATGTACGTTCCTGATTGGCGGTTGGTGGAATGAGGACTTCAAACAGGAAGCACAAAAACGAGCAGCACTAGAAGCTGAAAAATCAGCAGAGTAAATGTGATTTTGGAGGAATGAAGTCAATGGTTAAAAACTTTTCGGGTTTATTGATGCTGAGAGTAGCGGGTATCGTATCCATGCGTTTCTTGTCGACCATTTTTGAAGACTGTTCTGACACTTGTCGGACTCGTCATGATCTTGCATGGCTGGGTGATGGGGTATGAACAAAAGAAGAAATAATTGTAAAATCAACTAAAATAAATCCAATAAGCAATCCATTAAAAATAAGTCCAATGATGTCCAGTTAGAGGATATCGTTGGACTTATTTTTAATGGACATTCTCTCAAAAATCAAGGCTTCACATAGAAATGTGATAAGACACATTATCAAAATAACTGAAAAATATTGATAATCTACTTCTATTTGTAAAGAAGGCTTAAATTGATTGCATTTTGGAAATGGTTTTTTAATACAAAAAATCTATATAATTTAGATGGAATGTCTAAATTATATAGAGTCAATTAAGATTTAATTCTATCAGAAAGATTTGAAAATATGTTAGTTGCTAGTTATCAATAATGCTCGGACAAAAACATTATTAGAGAGTTGCTAAAATGAAAACGAGAAAACCAACAATACCAACACTAGTTAAAATATATCCTGATGTTCGTGTTGATTTATTTTTAGTATTGGAAAATTTTAAGAGGAATATTCCTGTACTGATAATTACTAATGTAATAACGGTCATTAATATAAATATAAGCATATTCATTTTGTCATCTCCCTAATTCTATGCACGCATATAATAAATTTTAGCATTTTTCATCGCGTTCATAAGTGAAAGTAACTGCTTAACGGTATTACCATATATTCCTGCGGCAGCAAATGCAGCTGTAGCCGTCGCACCACCTGCAGTTGGAATTGATAAAACGACAGCTAAACCTGACATTAAAACTGAAACTGAAGCACCACCAATAATATTTAATTCGAGTGAATTGATTTTATCCACTTGTGATTTAAAACTATTTAAATTCCCTTTGGTAGAGGATTTATATGTAACGCTTTTTGAATTCTTGCTTAACAGTGAATCGCCCTTAGGCATGCGAATGTTCCATTTTTCTGGCTTGCTGTGAGTAATTGTATATTCATAGTTACTAAATGTATTTTCTGAAGTTTTAGAAACGGAAGCTGACTTCATTAAAAAATTCTCATCTGAAAAGTCATTACTTGTATCAGTCGAGTTAAAATCTATAACTTTAGTGGAATAACTTTGTGATTCGATAGTCATTATCTGATTTATTTTATCGAATGAAATTATCGAAGTAATATCATCTTCAGTAACTTGAATAACGTTCTCCAAAGGATTACTTTTAATTATTTTAAAATCGGAGTTTTGAATTTCGAAGTCAGACATTGCTTTAAGTATTTCTGTATCATTCTCTTGTTGACTAATCGTTGATTCTTCAGCATTTACTGAGTTAGAAAATGGTGTTAATAAAATTGATGCAGACATAGGTAAAATTAAAATTTTAGAACTTATTTTCATAGCATATCAATCCTTTATAGAATATTTTTAATTCAGATATATTTATAACACTTAAGTCTTAGAAATTACACTTACTGTTTTGTAAGATGAAATCGATTGATGTACTTTAAGAATTTTGAGAGTGGCATCGAATGGATGAAATTTATTTTCTATATTCTAAAAAGGGTAACTCATTATGAAAGTAGTAAATCTCGTGAAAATGGTGATTTTTATTTGTAAGGAGGAGTGAAAAAAAGCAGGTTTTTCTAGGAAATCAGGGTGAAATCCGGCGTAGGTGGGAGATGAATCGCCTGACTTTGCAAGACTCCAATCGTTCGATAAAATGAGTATGACGAATCAAAAGGAAAGGTGTGATTGCGTTGCTGAAGGCGTACAAGTTTCGACTCTATCCGACGAAACCCCAACAAGAATATTTTGTGAAGACGTTCGGCGGTGTCCGTTTCGTCTACAATAAGATGGATCCGATTGTATGAAGATTCGAAGCTCAATCCTGACGCGAAGCAGAAGCTCCCGACACCAGCAAAGTACAAGCCCGAATTCCCTTTCCTAAAAGAAGTCGACAGTCTTTCTCTTGCGAACGCTCAGATGGACTTAAACAAGGCGTATACCAACTTTTTTCGGGATCAGTCTGTCGGGTTTCCGAAATTCAAATCGAAGCACAACGACCGGGCCTCTTACACAACCAACAATCTAAAGGGGAGCATCCGCATCGAAGATGGTAAGGTGAAACTTCCTAAAATCGGTTTTGTGAAGTTGAAGCAACATCGTCCGTTTGATGGTGTGATCAAGTCCGCGACGGTCTCGATGACGAAGACGCGGAAATTTTTCATCTCCATCCTTGTCGATCAAGCCGAAGCGCAATGGGTCCCAGCCCAAAATAAAGTAGGAATCGACCTTGGTTTGGAGCACTTCGCCATCATGACAAATGATGAGCGTGTTTCTGAGAAAGTTGACAATCTTTGTTTTCTTCGAAAGTCCGAAGAGAAGATAAAGAAGGCGCAACGCGCCTTGTCCCGCAAGAAGATCGGGAGTAAGAACCGAGAGAAGGTGAGGATCATCCTCGCCAAGAAGCATGAAAAGATTGCAAATCAACGTCAAGATTTTCTTCGTAAGCTGTCGAAACGGATGGTTGACGATAACCAAGTCCTCGTCGTCGAGACACTTAAATCGAAGAATATGATGAAGAACCATAAGATCGCCAAATCGATTGGAGATGTCAGTTGGTATGAATTCGTCTGGCAGTTAGAATACAAATATCAAAGCGGATCAATGGAACGGGCCAACCGGAAACACATTCCGGAAGTCATCGTCCTCGGCGAAAACGAGCTTCAAAACGGGTTCTTTGACATCAAAGACATGGCGAGCGGGGCAACGACACGCATTAAGTATCCTGCCGGCTCCCTTGCGTGAGGTAAAGTTAACAAAAAAAACAGATCCTCTGTTCTTCGGTGAACAAGAGGATCTGCGTTTTTCACATAAAATGCTTACGTTGATACAGCTTCTTTTCAATCCGTGTCCAAACACGAGATGCGAGATAGACATTTCCGATTGTGATAATTAAGAGGATACCAAGCAGGATGATGCCGCTCTCATCAAAAGCGAGGAATGGTTGGAAGATTGTAAAGACAGCAATCAACAGAAGCGGCATAGTCATGCTGAGCCAAACAGAAAAAAACAACACGGGTTTCCACATATACGCCATCCTTTCCGATATACGTTCTTCTGTTAGTATATCAAAAAGTAGACCGAATATTAAAAAATAGAAAGCCAAGGCAAGGTTCGTTATGCTTAAAAGAACAGAACGATACGATGATGGGGTGAAAAGAGCAATATGGCAGAAATCATGATTATGGAAGAAAAGATTATCGAAAAGGATGCGATGAACTTAGGATACCCATTTGAAATGGGTGGAGAGTTGACGACAGCTTATCTTATTGATGTAAGCCGAATTGAAAAAGACGGAGCAGATGAAAACAAAGACTTTTTACTCGACTTCTTAATTCATCAACAGGTGTTTCCACTCTATGTCAGTTTTGTGGATGAGTACGAGTTACATGAAGAACATGACGCGTTCTTCAAGCAAAACAATCTTTCGTATGTCGTATTGGATTTAGATACACAGTTTCGAAGCGGAGAGATGAAAGTCCGTTTTAAGGAATACCATCCGTGTTATACGATTACCGTTCAAAATGCGGAAGAACTGCGTCTTGTCCTGAACAAAACCTACTGGCTGGCATCAGAAAATCTGTTTTACACGATTTCGTACTCAGACAATCTGTCATTTAAGTTGGGGGAGACGAAATGGTGGAGATTGAAACTGATTCGCCCGATTTGTGTTTTGACCATCCATGCAAACATGACCTGTTTTAAGATTGCCCATGATGGCAATGGATTTTACCTGCTGTCAAACGATGAAAACTATATACCAATTGAACACCTGGTGACCCGGCTTCCGAAAGGGACCGTCATTTCGCAAATCAATGAGGACTGGCTACTGGATGACGAAACCGATTAATCCTGGTACACGTAAAAGAAGGATGAAATTAGATATGGAGGAATGAGAGTGGAGCACGTTTTGTATTATCTGTGTATAGCTACCTGTATCGGAACGGTCGTGGCCTTTCTGTTTAATCGGTTGCAACCGGGCAGTCGTGTCTGGACAATCAGCGTCAGTTTGACCGTCTTGTTATTGGTTCTGGTGAGTGCGACCGCACTGCTTGGATGGGATGCTGCAGAGGAAAAGCTGTATCGGTCATTTAGTTTTTTAGTCATGAATATCTTTCCGCTCTGGTATGTACGAATTGAAGGGAACCATAGGAGAACAATTGTCTGGTCACTGACGCTGGCTTTGGTCGTGGTGATGTTCGGAACGATTTTAGGATGACATATGATAGAAATCATACATAGATGTTAAAAAGGGGCTGTTCATATTGAAGAAAAAAATGTTGATCATCTCCATCCTGCTGATGGTAGGCGGCGTATTTGGAAATATACTTTTTACCCGACTCGGTTATTTTCCGAATGCAGATTTTCGGATTATGAGTATTCCGTTAGCAGCGGGAGCGCATTACTTTAATCTAGGACTGGTGTTGCTTGCCATGACGCTAGTCGGGCTGGTGTTACTGCCATGGTTTCTGGAGAAAAAACAATTTTCTAAAACGGTGCTGTCACTTGTATTAATTATTTGGTTGCCTTACGCCGTCTAAACAACATGGACAGGAGCGATGATATCGTGAGCAAACTCATTAAACGCCTCCATCCCGATTCAAAGATGCCCGGGGTATCAGCCGTTGACCTGAAAAAAGCGGAACGAGCATTAGGTGTTTTGTTTCCAGATGAATACAAAGACCTTTTCTTACAGACGAACGGTGCACAGTTTGGTGAATGGAGCCTTTATCCTGTACCAACCAAACGAACAGTTTCGATCGATCTCGTTCGTCACAATGAGAAGCGTCCGGCTGGCTTGCCCGATGACTTGATTTGTATCGGTGAAAATCTAACGGGTGACAAGCTGTGTTACCGGATTCGAAAACGTTTTCTGCAGGAACTCGTCTTTAAATGGAGTGAAAAGACGGGAATTGCAAAATATCCGTCGTCTTCTTTGGAACAGTTCGTCGACTGGCATGTCCCGAAACGAAAAACGAATCAGACCTACCGAATTGGTCGTTTCATGGTAGAAGGCAACGAGCTAATCGTGACGGATCCTTATTACGGACTAGAAGAAGACACCGATTTACAGCTGATTTTGTCGAATGTGAAATCAGGCAGTTGGACCGCAGCTATCATTTACACGGAAGACGAATGGGTTAAGCAATTGCTTGCTTTTGAAGGGGACAAAAAGCGGAGCGGCAAATGGCACCGGCAGGAACAACCACTCGGCGTGGACTCGGCATTGGCCGGCATTTTTGATTGGACAGCTTATCGTCAGAATCAAGCGATGGAGTTTGAGACAGTTGTTTCTGCCGACGATCAGGCCGGTATCGTCTCATTTGGTGCCGTCTCAACGTCAGGTTTTGGAGACGGGCTGTATGACGTTGACATACAATATGATGTCTCGCGGCAAATCGTCGGCGTACGAATTGACTTCGCAGAGGACGAATGAAGGAGTTAGGATAATGGGATTGGACAATATATTGGTCGGTGAAGAAACTGCTTTTATCTTTACGTCCGAGGACAAAGGAAAAGTTCGTTTTCACTGTCATGAGGATGATGAAGAATACGCAGATGTCGATATGGATCAGCTGTTGGAAGAGTCGTGGCAGGATGGCATGGCTCTTTACAGTAAGAAAATTCGAGAATTTTTACTGGAATTGGACCACTATCCTTTGTACGTCCATAGTATGAGTGGTTCGGGCAAGATCAATATTTCACACGACACTGACAGCAGTAAAAGATTTGACCGGGGAAATATCTATCATCGATTGACCATCACTTCAGAAGAAGCATTTCTTCATCACTTTCCTAAAGCCTATCAAGATGCATACAATAACGAGAGTATACTGTTTTCAAGCGAGAAGACGGTTAAAATCGATGAGACAAAAAATGACTTTTATTTTAAAAAGTTCATGTTGAACTTCTCGGATGATGAGCGGAATTGTTTCTTCCTATGGGTGAATCATGATGGCAATGGATTTGACTTTATTTCCAATTTTTCAAATCATCCGTATCAACACGAGACGATTGAAATCGAGGACGTTGAATGAGCGGATATGGTAAAAGGAGTGCAAACGGGGGATGGAAACAGACCCGGTTGGCACTCCTTTCGTTATTCTTTCACTTCTGCAATCGTCTCGAAGATTCGTGAGTAGACATCTTTGACATTTTTATCGTTCTTTTGATTGTTATTGAGTCCATATCCCCAGTAGCGATAGCTATCCTTTTTCTCTTGCAGATAACCGGATACATAGGCATCATTCACTTCGCTCGCCTTGGCATACGTTAAATCTTCAAACACGAAGGGGAGAAATCCCTTTGTTGTCTCTAAGAAGAAGGTCGGAACATCGAGCTTCCGGTACACCTTCACGTACTTCTCTTCATCTGCCTGTTTTAAGTTATCTTTTGTGATGAACACCGCATCAAACTTTGAGGAAATCCGGTTCGTGTCCTCTAGTTCTTCAAATGAGAGTGTTGAAAACTTTACATTTTTCTCTTGCAGATCAGGCTGTTCTCCAATCACACCGATTTTTAAGTATGTTCCATCATAAGAAGAAGCTTTTACTTCTGTTGATATGTCTGAACCACAACCAGCTAGTGCAGTAGCGGCAATGAGTGAACCAAATAACAATTTTTTCATGTCAACGTTCCTTTCACGTTCGTTTAACATCACAATAATTATACCAATAATTTGGAAAAAGCACCTAAATCAAAATGAAAAAAACAGGGGTTAACAATTAAAAATAAAAATTCCCAATAATGTTATCTGATTATATAATATGAAATATAAATGGAATTTCTTTTACGACTTGTTTGGTCGGCGAAGAAAGAAAACGGGAAGACATATGAATTATATTGAGCATTTGGAAAAACACTGTGGTGACATTAAAGGAAGTTTAGAACTAGAAGATATGATGGAAGAAAACATTCGATTCCTTAAGTTTGAGAACGCCCCCATCGATAATGCGTATACGGCGACAACAATCGGCTTACTGTGGCGACCGCTCCAGTTTGAAGAGGAGCGATTTTATCATCAGGAACTGATGATGTCGGTTAGACAGCAGGAAGCAGAGGAAGATGTCATCGAATTACTATGGCGTCTGACGACGCATGCTTTGGAAACTGGACAGGCATTTGAATTGGGCGAATTTTACAGCATGCCTAAGACAGTGTTCGGACAATACGGCTTTGCAGGGGTATACGTGACGGCACCATTTTATTTTGACGAGAGTTTTTTCATCCATCATGGGGATGCCAGTTTTGATGAGCCGGAACACGTTTTGCCGGTCTGGTTTGTTCCGATTTTCGAATCGGAAGCGGACTATCTCGAGCAACAGGGCATGGATGCTTTCGACGAAATCATTGATGCAACAGAGGATGAACTACTTGACTTAACACGTCAGCCATTGATTTGAGGATCATATTCATAGAACGAAAAGCAATCATACGTTGCTGTAGAGAGGAAGAAAGCAACATGTTCGTCGATCACTACAAACAGGTTCATCATCTAGAAGTCAATATACCGAAGGATGAGCGTTTTCAAAAGTATGAACATCTCAATATTTATTTTGAGTGGGGATTCGCGATCAACCAATCAACCGAAGAAGTTGCCAGCGAGGATGCGATGTGGTTACTTGGACAAACGAATGCATTCCCGATCTGCATGGTCTTTGATGTATTTGATTTTTCGATCAATGAAACAATTGAGGTTCTCGAATCCTTCGACATACCGTATCAGACGTCAAGCAATAACGGAACAGAGATCGTTGATGGAAGAGAAGCTTCGCATGACATCAGCATACGGCTCATCGTTCATCAGGAAAAAATGTTGCGAGAAATGATTCCATTCCTGCACGCATGCGGATGTCACGGTCAGAAAAATTATCTCTATTCCGTGATCACGGACGGAACAGATGTATTATCAGCCACAGAAGACTTTCCGGGAATCGATGTCTCGTACGCTGTCGTCTCAGTCGGACCGGATGGAGAAGGTGTGGATGTCATCGGACCGAGGGAACGGATCATTCCGCTGTATCGGCAAGTGCGAAAGAGATAGATGCAGAAAGGCGCCATGATTCACAAAAGATTTGGAGAGAAAAGAACTGAAGGAAATTGTTAGCTGATTAATCGGCTACAGATACAAATTTGAAAGTCCGCTTGAATATATGAAAATGAAAGAAACGAAATTATACATAAAGGAGTAGTGAAAATGGAACACCAGATCGGATTACCAGGCATTACAGAAGAACGGTTGCAGGAAGTCGAGGCTGAACTCAGGTTTTCGCTGCCGTCCGAGTTGCGGGCGTACTTTAAAAAGGAAAACAAGTTTGAAGCCGGTGAGTGGCAATTCCATCCGATCAAGGACGAACAGTATATCAAGCGGACATGGGAGGATATCGTCCATGTCAACTCGATGGATGTAGAAGACTATCCGAGTGGTTTTTTCCGGATTGCCGCGGACGGTTCCGGGGATGAACTCGGCTATCTCTTGCCGGACGCAGAAAAGATCGTCCTGTGGGATCACGAAGAACAGGAGTTGTTCCCGGTCGCCCCGACGCTCGTAACCTTTTTGGAACAAGAGCAACAGCTTTTAGAGAGTGCCATGCAAGCGGATGAATTTTTTGAAACCGTACTCGAGACAGGATCTGTCTACGGATTATCGAAACTAAGGCAGTCGGGTTGGGCCTATTGTCCGTCGAACCAAGATGAATCGGATGTGTTATTGTTCTTCTCGACGGAAGAAGGAGCGCGTGCCTGCCAGACAAACGGATGGGAGAAGTATCATCTGGTTCGTCTCGATCTCGATGTCTTTACAGACGGCTGGTTGCCGAACATGATTCAGGACGGTTTGTATTGCGGACTGAACTGGGATGCCGGTTTACAGGGGCTCGAGCTAGATCCGGAGAACGTTCTCGAGGAACTCGAAGGCTGACGACAGAGTAAGCACCACTTTTCCAAACAAGACGTAGTTGAAATGACAAGTTAACGAATCGGGGGGAAACATGGTCTTATCATTCATCGGAAGCGGAGTCGTACTTGTTTTATTTGCACTGGGTCTGAAATGTGTCCGGTCCAAACACCCGGATGAGACACCTTTTTTGGACGCGGCTAACGGAACCGATTCAATCATTGGATCGGTCTTGATGTTTATCCTGTGTTCCTTATCCGTCAAACAGTACGGCTATCTTTGTGTTGTCGGCGGCTTTCTTCTGCTGTACGGGATCAGTACGTCATGGTAAAAAGCAAGAAAAGAGGAAATTAATGTGTGGAAAAAATTTAGAATCATCGCCAGTCTACTTGGCATACTGCTGGCGGGATATTTGGCCTGGCAAATCTACATCTCGCTCTTCGCCGTAGATATCAAATACGTACCGCGAGGCGATCTATACAAGACGGTCACTTCTCCGGACGAGCGGTATACGTTACGGTTTTACCGTTCGAGCGGCGGGGCGACGACGGGATTTGCGATGCTAGGCATCATGGAAGATCAAAAAACAAAAGAACAGCGGCGTGTCTACTGGGAATATCCGTGTAGAGAGGTAAGTGTGAAATGGCGACGGGACGTTGTCATTATTAATGACACCCGCTTAAACATCTGGACCGAGGTGTATGATTTCAGATTGGAGCACCCGATTTATCCAGCAAAATAGAGTTCCTGAAGGGAAGATGAAATATCCTGATGATCATACTTAGAAAACAAATCGACGGCTTAATGTATTCCTGGACCATTTATCGCGACGGCCGGACGGTTCAGGCATTTTTTGGAGTCAATGAACCATGGATGCTCGATGAAGATATCGATGAAAAAACGGAAGAACGGTTTACGTTTCGTTTTCAAGCCCGACGTCGCGTGAAGGAACTGATTGCCGAGAAGCAGGCAGACGGGTATCAACAGGAAATCACACCGGATCCGGTGCCAAGTCAAGAAGAACAGTCGACGTTTCACAAGAGGGCGACATGGTTTGCGTATGTACTTTTCGGAGTGGGATTGATTCCACTCGTAACACCCTGGACTTTATCTCCGTACGTGATGGTCATCCTTGCAGTTCCCTTCCTCATCATGTCGACGAGCGGAAAAATGCTGCCGTTTTGGGTCAAAACGATGTGCTTTATCAGTTATGTCCTGATTAACATCAGTTACAGACATGTACCGGACATAAAATATCTGGACGCCGGTCTGTTACTCGTAACGGGAGTGTTCCTGTGGAGCTACATGACTAAAAGCAGACAACGTTTTAACGCGTAATCTGACGAGAAACGGGAGGATTAGACATGCCATCAACGTTTTTAAAGCAATTGCTTCAAGAAAAAGAGAGTTCAGACTTCGCATCATTACGTTCCGCTTATCTTGCGAAACAACAGGGATTACGAAACGTGTTTTTACAGAAGATGAACAAATTCATAGCGGAAGCACTTGTATGGGATGTTAAGCGGCAACGGCAGTTCGCGGACTGGTTGCTGACCGCATGTGAACGAGAAGAAGATGTGCATGAACTGCTGATTCATCCTTTGAATGAGCGGTTATTAAAACCTGTCCTGAAACAATGGATGAATGATTTGCCGGAAGACGTACGACCGTATCGGTGGTTTGGGATCTTCTCTTTTGAAGAAGACAACCGTCTTGAGTATCTACAGACGGCGATTGACCGCGGTGGTCGGCAGGAACAACTGGCAATCGAGACAATGATTCGTCATCTGTTGAATTGGCTGTGGTACGCATTCCATCATCTCAATGAAGATTTGTATTTAAGTGAGACAGAGGACGATGCGGAGACGCTGCAGGAAACCCGTTTGTTGATAGATCAACTTGATGATTCGGTTCAAAAGACCGAGTTCATGGAGGAATGGCAGGAACACGCCCGGACGTATGAACTTTGGTTGCGCTTTTTAAAAGAAGAGACGGAAGGGTTCATGGAGTGGCGGGAGCGACAAGAAAAGCGGGGAGAGAATAAGCAATGAAAACTCCTTACGATCGATACAAGAATACAGAACTGTGGAACGTCATTTCGGAAGCGATTGACGAATTGATTGAAAACGATGACTTGGAGGAAAGAACGACCCATGATCATATCGTCGGATACCTCTGTCAACAAGTATTATCTCGCCTAACGGAGAAGGGAAACTGAGGAAATGGGATTTTGAAGCGGACTTCGAATAATTGAAAATCAGCGATTAAAAACGTCTCGCCTAAGCTTGTTGAAGTAACCATTCAAGTATAAGTTGAGATTTTTTAATATGCCTACCAGAAATCTTAAGCACAACGGATGTTAGAGAGGACTATATCGATGAAGACAACCTATTCTTATGAAGAACTTTTGAAATTTGACGACCCGTTTGAATATGAAGTGGGTCTCCCGTTGAAGATCAAGGACCTGCCCTCATCCGTGATGGAAGAAGATATTCCGGACAGTAAAACGACATTGCTCGAGAAACTGTCGGAGGGGTATTCCTTAATCATTCAAAAACCGCGGATTCCAAACGAAAAGGTGTTTTCCGCGTTTCAACCGTTGGATGAAAATGATTTTACGAAATTGTATGCGGTAAACGAAACGGCTTTTAATGAACCATTGTGGGATCTTTTGTATGAACGTGAATACGACCTTCACTGGGCATTCTTTTTACTAAAAGAGATGAAAGATGTCGTTTTCGAATTGTCCTATACGGGTGGAAAAACTCGCTCTTTAACACTCTCGGGTCTAAACGCAAATACCCTGATTCATTTACGGCTTGAAGTAGACCAAAGTGTGACCTGTATGTGGGATTAAATAGATGGAAAAATCACAACGATCATCCAAGGAAGAACTTAACAGTATTACCCGAGTAGTCGAACGATGCGATTGGTGAATGGGGTTTTGGGTTTGCAACGTACTAAGGAGTGAGGTAAGCCAAGTTTTAGGGGGAGCAAAAGTGGAATTTCAGAGTGGTGAATGGATTGATGTCTACCGGGAACTGTTACCGCATGACGATTGGCAAGAGCTCGTCCGAATTCAGGTGACTCAGCATAACTATCCTTTTGAAGTCAAGTTGTTGGAACGTCCGGTGAAACAGAACCGCAATACTTATGATTTATCGGACTGGACGGCCTTATCGCATGTCATTATGACAGAAACGTCGCAACTGGAGACATTTCTAAATCAACTCGAAATCGAACAGATAGGGATGTCAGCCGAGTCGAAGACGATTCTCAGCATTCGGAAACACGGGCAGGAAATCGTTCGTGTTACTAACGATAGTGTCTTGATGTATGGTGTCTTCTATGAGGAACTAAGCGAGTCGGGTACGGAGTACGAAAACTTTTTTGATGCTGTCTTACCGTATGCGACGTTCCCGGTTGAGGTCGTTTTTTGCGGCCGTGGCGTTTTAAATGATGAGGACTCGATTCATGCGATGACATTAACCGATACGAATTGGCAAGGCGTCTTCGAAGATCGTTTGTTGCATTTGCTGAACCGAAAAGAAATTACTTCTGGATTCCTGCAAACGAATTACTCAAAGCCCTCTCGACTCGACGAACGCTCGAGAACTTCATGACAGAGTTCATGTTGTGCATGCCGTATAACTTTATTATGACACGTGATGTAAATGGACGGTTTGGTATGCTCGATCATTTCTGTACCAATGGAAAGATCGCGCACTTTGGAAATATAGACGATATTCAACATGCGTAAATAACTGGACCACGATGCATAGGGAAGTTTCGTTTAGTGAATGGAACAAGCAGGATACATGGAGGAAGACTTATGCTATATATCTATCTCGAGGAGCATACCGATCATAAAAAAGTGATCAAGGAACGCTATCTAGACACCGATGAACCAGAACACATCAAATCAATCTACTCGATGGGGTGCATCCCGAATGATGAGAAAAGAGACTACCAAGCTGATTCGAACGATGTATTAAAGCATTTTTTGATACGTCTGAATCGATTCCCAATCTTCGTGACGTTTGGTGGCGGGTTTACAGATGAGGATATAGAGTTGTTTTTTCAGCGGGAAAAATTGTCTTACACGAAGTTTTCACCGGATAAGCGCAGACCTTATTACAGTGTTCAAGTGAACGATGCCAGCGAACTGGAACTTCTGTTGGACGAAACGTACTGGTATGCTGCTGCAAACGATTTTTACTTCCTCTCGTTTACGAATCTCCTGACGTTTGAGCTGAGAATGGTTAAAGGATGGTTTTTCAAAAAAGAACGTATCATTCCTGTTGTTCATACAACAGAAGAAATGTCTTTCATCACGATCGAACACGATTTCATGGGCTATTATCTGTTTTCGAATGAAGCCTGTTTTGATACAGAGGACAAGGTGAAAGCGTTACTGCCTGAAGGTGACGGCATCGATTACTATGAGTAAGGAAAAGTAAAACAGGCAAACCTTAAAGAAAGGAGAGACGAAAATATGTTTGGTATCAGTACGAGCTTAAAAGAAGTTCCAGAAGAAAAAGATATTCTCCGTTACCCGATTCGTGTCCACATTTTTTTGATTCAAGACTTCTCCAGCGTTTCTGATCGTTGTGATTTGCTGATTCACCTAGATTCCTATGCGGATCGATTGTTTTTAGCAAGGGAAGTGAACGAGCTGATCGGAATTTGTGAACTACTCATTCAACGGTATTGTACGCCGAAGGAAGCATGGTTAGTGAATCAGGCACATTATTATCCAAATGAACCTTGGATGATTCATCAATCAAATGAGTTAATAATGGAACTACATCAATTTTTAGAATTGCTTAAGCGAATGTGTATCGCGACTGTATACCAGAACGCGTTGATTTGTTTTTGGGGTGATTAATCAACGATCAATACAACTAAGGAGACAATATGAATCAATCAATATTAATGAGATTTTTCATCGCAGCATTTGTGATTAACATAGGAATGTGGATTATCATAAGATTTTCAATCGATGAGTTAGTTTCGGATAAACGTATCTTATCGCCAGCCTGCCTTTCGGGTATATTCCCTTTGAAGGAGGTGAAACATGGTGTTGAAGCACAAGGCCTACAAATTCAGAATCTACCCCACAAAAGAGCAGGAAATCCTGATTGCGAAGACGATTGGATGTTCGCGTTTCATCTTTAACCACTTCTTGGCGAAGTGGGAGGAAACGTACAAGACCACTGGAAAAGGACTGTCCTACGGCTCTTGTTCCAAAGAAATTCCTTCGTTGAAGCAGAAATTCGACTGGTTGAAAGAAGTCGATAGTACATCTGTTCAGATCAGCGTCAAACATCTTGCCGATGCGTTTGATCGCTTCTTCAAGAAACAGAATGAACGCCCTCGTTTCAAGTCCAAGCGCCATCCCGTCCAATCGTACAAGACCAATATCCAAGGCGAAAATCAACTTCCTGAAGTCTCGATTGTGTGCAAGAAGATCAAACTTCCCAAGCTGAAATGGGTTCGTTTCGCCCATTCGAAACAGGTCACAGGCCGTATATTGAACGCCACTATCCGACGAAACGCTTCAGGAAAATACTTTGTCTCCCTGCTCGTCGAACAGGAGATCCATGAACTGCCGAAGACCGGTTCATCCGTCGGCGTCGACGTCGGACTCAAGAACTTCGCCATCCTGTCGGACGGCACGGTCTACCAAAACGACCGTTACTTTCGTTCGCTTGAAAAGAAACTGGTGCGCGAACAGCGTAAGCTCTCCCGCCGTCAACGCATCGCCCTGGCCAAGAAAGTGAAGCTTTCCGAGTCGAAGAACTACCAGAAGCAGAAGCGGAAGGTCGCCCGCATCCACGAGAAGATTGCCAACAAGCGCACTGACTTTCTGCACAAGGTATCGACCGAGATCGTCCAAAACCACGACGTTATCGGCATCGAGAACTTGCAGGTGAAGAACATGCAGAAGAACCGCAAATTGAGTAAGGCCATCTCGGACGTCAGCTGGTCGGAGTTCTTCCGTATGCTCGAATACAAGGCGGGCTGGTATGGGAAAACCGTCGTGAAGGTCGGCAAGACCTTCGCATCAAGTCAACTCTGCTCGAGTTGCGGTCATCAACACAAGGATGTGAAACATCTAGGCTTGCGTGAATGGACATGCCCGAGTTGCGGGATCCACCACGACCGGGATGTGAACGCAGGATTGAATCTCAAACGAGAAGCTGAACGTATCTTAGCTTCTTCAACCGTCGGGACGACGGGGTTAGCCTGATCAGGTTCCGACCGTTAGGTCGGATAACTCAGGAATCCTTCACCTCTAAGCGAAGTGTAGGTGGAGGTAGTTCAACTGCTTTTTTTATGATTACCATTTGGTTAATATTTATCTTGCCGATCAAGAGACTGGATGTTTATAAGAATCAATCAATACCCTATTGGACGTTTAACCTAGCTATGACCTTTGGGATGATTTTAATCACCATTGTTTGTTTTTCTGTACTTATAGTCGTATTCCCGTGAAAATATTTAAATTCGAAAAAAATATATCGAACAGCATCGAGCGGATCAATTCGAAAATCTATTATTCGACACGGATAAATTAGTAGACTTCAATTGTAAGCCTTTCGTATAAGAGGTTTTAAAACTTCATAATTAATTGTTGCGATCAAGAAAAATACGGTCAATCCATTAAAACTCACGATAATCAAACGAAGCCCACATCCAATCAGCGATGTCGGCTTTTTCTGTATGTGGTATTTCTAAACATCTTGTCGATATCCGATTGGGAGAATTACGTTTCTTGATTACGATCTCTAAACATTCGATTTGGGATTTTTTTCATTTTTGAAACTTAATAAAGGGAAATATCGTATTTATAAGTAGTATAATATTTTTATAAAAAATTTACTATCTAATGAAAATGAATACATATCTTGGAGGAACCGTTCGTGATCTTACCATTCATCGGTCTTGCTGCCGGACTCTTTTTGTTGATGTTAGGAACGTACTTCATCCGATGTAAGCATGCAAACAAAACGCCGTTATCCGGGCATGGAGACGGGGTCGATCATGTCGATTCATTTTTGCTCAGTCTTCTCTTATCGATTGGTGTCATCCTCTTTAGTTCATTATCCGTCAGACAATACGGTTATTTCTGCTTAGCAGGAGGGGTGCTTTTACTGTATGGTGTCAACGCAGTTTGGTAAGGAAAAGAGAAGAAATAGGAGGCGGGCATCATTCATCACACACGACTGAAGGTGTGGGATGCAGTCTTAAAAAAATTATATATACAGCGATGTAAAGGGAGCTACCAGCATGGTGCAATTATTAAAGCAAATTGACGATGAAGTCTATCATGTCGTCTATCACCAAGAAGGACGCACGTTATTCGTCAGGGAAGGCGTTGCCCGGAAAGAACCGGCCCCGGATAGTGACGACATGATTGAAGTTAACGAAGAGACGGCGACTGTTCGAATGCCTTTTAAAAATACATTTGCCGCCTATCGTCAGAAAAAAGAATGGATGCGTCAAAAGATGGAGGAGGGGTACTTGAAAGCACCTTTTTCTCAATCTGAGGCGATGGACTACCGCGCAGATCGGCGCAACATCAAACTGCGTCTCCTGAGTGCTCTCTTGCTCATGCTGTGCGGAGTATCGACATTAACCGGTCTGTTACCAATCCCGGGATATATTCCGCTTGTGTTCTTATCTTTCTTTTATCCGATCTATATCGAAGGAAAAACAGCCCGTGCCCGCTTTTATCGTTGGTCAGGAGGCATATTCTTTTTCATATTGGCCGGTTCATCAAAAGATTATTTAAAACCATTTAATCTTTCTGCCAACGGAACCGTCTGCCTCATCGCAGGATTCATCCTCTTACTGTACACGACGCAACAATTGAAGGAACTGACGACGAAGGAGATCACGCCGCATGAAGGATAAACAAGAATCACTGATTCAGTTAAAACGAGAGATTAGTCAAACCGTCGATTACTGGGTCTGTTACCGGGTGGGGCGGACGCTTTATCAGGTCTCCATCCAAGAGCAGGCGAATGGCCAAACGAACGAAGGAGAGATCACGACAGAACGATTTCCGTTTTATGTCGGTATGAAACAGCGGATGCGTCAGTTGGCCGAAGAAAAAGAAGCACTCGGCTTTCGACCGCTGACAGAGGCAGAACAGGCAGTGCACGTCATCGAAGCATCGGAAGAATCATCGCTTGATCCGGCCTTTTTTGATCCGGCTATTCGTTTGGCATGGCTGTTCCTTGGACTCGGGGTGCTCCTGTTCGTCCTTCCTTACGAGAGGCTTAATAATTTTGCATTCGGTTTAGGACTGTACGTCTGGTATGAAACTTTTCGTCAAGCCGGTCTGCCCAAAATTTTCCGGCGATACTTTCACGGAATGTTTGGTGCGTTGATGGTCTTGCAGGTTTTGTCCGCTTTTGAACTGGAGCGGGAAGTACAGCCATATTACGCCACTTTATCTGTTTTATCAGCAGTCATGTTGGTGTTACTTGTCGTGCAGCACCATTTGAAAAAAACGGATCAAATCGGACAAGGTAAACGTGTCAGTAGACGGAAAATAACAGAGTATCCGGATTTCGAAGAGTGAAACTGAAAATCCCATGCATTCAACTTTCGGAAGACTGGTGGGTGTAACAATCCTGTGAATTATACGTAGCACATTAATCGGCACGATTCATGAACTGAATCAGTCTATCGAAAAAGGGAGCGATGTCATGGACGTACAACGGAATTCTGATTTTGTCTTTGAGCTTTTGTTGATCATCTGGGCAATAGGAGCGATCGTTGTCATCACTAGTCAAGCTCGGAACACGAAAAGCTTAAAAGAAAGTCTGTTCAGAGGAACACTTGTCAACTTCATCTATACACTCGTCATCTCCCTAATGTGGTTTTTTGAAGTCGCGATTGATGGAGTCAGTCAGGTTCTGGTCGTTTATTTCTTTGGTGGTATCTTTCTGATTCTTGAGGCTCTTCTTCTGATTGTTCTCTTGCTGGTTAAACGTAAAAAACAAACGAACTTTTAACACGTAAAGGAGTTAAGCGTGAATCAATACACCTGGGTCACCCATACTGCTACACAACTGTCCATGCTCTCGATATGAGACGACGGGCGATTTAATTATTAGTGAAACACATCGTGCGTCTGAGAGAACCGAGAGCAAAATCGAGTATGTTGCTCCATATCGGTATGTTGTATCTTGTCGGGACAGTCAAGATGCTCGAGTTTAGATGGAAACGTTTATTGATCCGACTAATCGAAAAGAAGAAAACGAGTAAAATCGTTTTCTTCTTTTTCTATACGACACGACATCATTCGACTTGACGATAGGTGAAAAAAAGGAGAGACGACATGGCTAAAAAATCAATTCAAGATCATGCTTTTTTCGGAAATATCAAAAAGGTGAAGACCTGTATCGCGCGCGGAGATGATTTGAATGCGCTCGATGAAGAAGGATCTGCCGCACTGCACTGGGCAGTCGAGGAAGGGTATGACGAAATCGTCACACTGTTGCTTGATCATGAGGTGAACATCAACCAACGCGATAAAGATGGTCTGACACCGTTACATCTCGCCTTGTATGAAAAGCAGGGTGAAATCGCGATTCAGCTGATTGACCGCGGTGCTGCCCTTGATTTTGACGGGGACGGCTATACGGCACTGCATTTTATCGCTGTCCGTTCCGGGAACAAACGGGTTCTTCGACGATTACTGGAAGACCGGACACGTGTGGATTGGCAGACAGATAGTGGAGAAGGGCATACGCCGCTGCATTATGCGGCTCAAGAAGGAAAGACAAAGAAAATTCGTATGCTGGTGGAAGCGGGAGCCGATGTCAATCGGATGGAAATGAACGGCTTTGCACCACTCCATCTGGCCACCGGGGAAGGGCATATCAAAGCGGTACAGGCATTACTGGCAGCAGGAGCCGATATTGAAATCGAAAATCCGTTCAATGAGAACAATACCCCGTTGATGCTTGCGAGTCAGTACGGTTTGACCGAAATCACCAAATTATTATTGGAGCATGGTGCAGACCGACAGCATCCAGACACGGAAGGGAGAACGGCACTCGACTTTGCCGTCAAACATCGTTATCCGGAAATCGTAGCCTTATTACAAACTTGAGCAGGAGGAAATCGACGTGAAGAAATGGATTGGGGTCTTGATTATCGTCCAGACGGTTTTGTTTAGTATGCTGATCATTCAACTCAACAAAATGACGGAGACGATTGCGGCTGTGGGATCAATGATTGTTACGAAAGAGGGGGATCTTGGCTGGGGAGGAGGACTACCGACAACGGATTATGTCCTGTTCGGAATCTTACTTGTTTTAGGGATTTATCTCATCATTCCAGAAGATAAAATAAAGTGGTAACACGATTGAATTCTGTTCAACAACGGCATCCGGACATGATAAACTGAGGGTATGGAATATATTTACTTATTTCCTTATGTAAAACATAATCCACATAAAAAAGGACGTGAACGTATGAAAAAAGTAACGGTTCGTAAAGCAATGGCGAGTACGCTTGTAACGGCTCTTGTATTGACGGGAGTCGGAGTAAACAGCAATGTAGCGGACGCTTCGACCAAGACGACTCAAGTCGCCAAGAAAAAATTCGACTACAAAAAGTATCGCGCTAAACAAACGAAAGTCGTAGCATCGTACGGCAGCACACTCTTCCATTTGGGGAATCTGGGCGGAATCAAAGTACCGGATTACATCACGGATTCTGTGTACCGCGCCAAAGTGGAAGCGTATAACAAAAAATCAAAACAGTATATGACGGACCGTAAGAAGGCACGAAAAGAAGCGGAAGCCTTGAAAAAGCTGATTAAAGAAGTGAACACGCAGAAGGAAAGAAAGGCTGCGGACAAGCGGATTGATGCTTTGAAAAAAGAAACCATTCGTTTGACGAAGGTGGAAAAGGTGTTGACCAAAGAAGGACAGGCTCTGTACAAAGTAATCGTTGACTACGAAAATAACCAAATCAAGTTATTTGAAGGTCAATACGGATCGATTACAAAAGCCTTAACGGTTCTCGACTATAAGGACTACGCCAATCGTTTGAAAACGTACCTGGATGCCAATAACTTCAGTGCAGACGAGAAAATCGAAATCATGGATCAAGTATATGATCGGCTACTGTATGCTCGTGAAGACTCATCGGAAATCGTCGGAGACAAACGCGGTGCAATCAGACTGCTGGTTTACGCCGGTAAATTTGAAGAAGCGAATCAACTGTTTGTGAATACAAAAGAAACAATCCTGGTTGAAGAAAACGCGAAATTAGATGCGTTATACACAAAAATCATTGGAGTCTACATGACGAAGAAGTAATAACAGAATTGGTTTACAATGCGCAGCATCCTTTTCGGATGCTGTTATTGTTTTACTTTAAGCGCTATTTTGTTGGGTCGGAGAAGAGAAGGATTTAAAGATGACGTTAGAGATACAACGTTTGAACATTGATAAGCTCGAAGTTCCCGGGAAAATAGATGTCTTGATTAAAAAATGAAGCAAGGAGTGTACGCGGAATGAAAAAACGGTTTACCGTGAAGTCCAAACAACATCTGAGCGGAGGAATCATTAAAATCATCGTCGATACAGAGACCGGTGTGAATTATATAATGACAAGCGGTCTTGGTCTCAGTGGGATGACGCCCTTATTAGACCAAAAAGGAAATGTAATTGTTGATAAAAGTTAAATCTATAAACGTATTTCGATACGTTTTTTAAAACGTTTATCTATACGTTTTTTAAAACGTGTGATACGATGTATATAGTTATTAAAGCAAAGAAATTGTCTACTATATCATATTTAAAACTATCCACGTGCTTTTCACTCATCCATCTAAACGTTTCAATGGCATGGTGCCTATCTATGAAAACTGAGATTACTGTAACAAGGTGAAGAGCAGAGTGGGATTGAGGAGGAGTTTTATATGATTTCGAAATCAAAAGAACGGTCGGTTGTGACGCTTACTGCGGATCAAATTATCTCAACGACTGCTGTCTCACGTTCTTTCAAACAGACAAGAGAAAAAGCACAAGAGGTGCCACTCTTCGTCACTAATGCGCAAGGAGAAATTGATACGGTCGTTGTAGGTTTTCATCAATTCGAAGAAATGAGCGAGATGATTATCAAACAAGCAGCTTTAATTGAAGAATTTGAGCTTCTTTCTCGTCTACGAGATGCGGAAAATTCGCCGGAAACATTCATTGATGCTGACGACGTATTTGCTTCTCTGAGCATTGACTAAAAATCAATGTTGAAAGTGTGGAATGCTTGTGTATAAAGTTAATTTTCATCCTAAAGCTGTTAAAGAACTTAAAAAGCTTGATCGACAAATCATTCGAATTATTCAGCGGGATGTACAGGAGAAATTAGCAGTTGATCCAAAAAAACACGGTGAGCCGCTACGTGCTCCATTGACTGGTTGTTATAAGCTAAAGTACAAATCATTGAATCTTCGTCTCGTTTACACGATTCGTGACGAGCAATTAACGATTATAAAAATATCGGATGATCAGGAAATTCAGCAAGAGATCGAAGGGATTGTTAGTATTTTAGCAATTGGAGAGCGTACGAGGGAACGCGTCTATAGAGATGCGTTAAATCGAAAAGAAAAGTAAGTACAATTTGTCATAATTAAAGAATACGATTCCTGTATTGAATGAGGAATCGTCTTTTTGTATTTCGTTAAAATCGATCAGTTTTGATTGTACCTAGAATAATTCTTTTTTGATTCTATTTCGTAAGAGAAAGTTCCTTGAAACGTACTTCTTGTTCTTAATGATGCAATCGATTGCATAACTGTTCTTTTATCACCTAATCTTAAACGATTCGGATTTCTTGCAAAAAACTAGTTTTTATTTCACCGGATTTATGTAAAAATAGAACACAACAAACTGAGAGAATTTTTAGAAAAGTAAACGAGTAAACTATCTGTCTTTTGGATAGGAGAGAGAATCGTTGTTTTTCAAATTCTAAATAACTTATTCGTTTTGAGCCTGGAGGGGAACGTATGAAAGTTTTGAAGATGTGGAACCAAATCAGTTTAGTGAAACAAATTGCAGTCGGTTTGATTATTGGTATTATTTTAGCTGTATCGATTCCTGAAGCTGCACAGTCCATCACCATCTTTGGAACACTGTTTGTTTCCGCGCTGAAGGCCGTTGCGCCTGTCTTAGTATTCTTCCTGGTCATGGCAGCAATCGTCCAGCATAAAAAAGGACAACAGACGAACATGAAGTCGATTGTCTTCTTGTATCTCCTCGGGACGTTCTTGGCGGGAGCCGTTGCTGTCGTATTCAGTTTCCTGTTCCCTGTCAACATCGCGCTGACGGAGAGTACGGAGAAATTAGCTGCGCCGGGTAATGCGATTGAAGTCATCCGGACACTCGTCTTGAACATGGTGGACAATCCGGTCAATGCGTTAGTCCAAGGCAATTACATTGGGATCTTAACGTGGGCCATCGTGTTGGGATTAGCACTGAAAAATGCTTCCGATTCAACGAAAACGTTCATTTCTAATTTCTCGGATGCGATCGCGAAGATGGTCGGTTGGATCATTAAACTCGCACCACTCGGAATCATGGGGATTGTCATTGAGTCGATTACAAAAAACGGTCTCGGATCCCTTCTCAACTATGGTCAATTGCTTGTCCTGTTGATCGGAACGATGCTGTTTGTTGCGCTTGTCGTCAATCCACTGATCGTCTTCATCAACGTTCGTCAAAATCCTTATCCGCTCGTCTTTAAATGTATCCGTGAGAGCGGAATTACAGCCTTCTTCACACGGAGTTCGGCTGCCAATATTCCGGTTAACATGGAGTTGTGTAAAAAACTTGGTCTCGATAAAGAGACGTATGCGATTTCGATTCCGCTTGGCGCGACCGTCAACATGGCGGGGGCGGCCGTAACGATTTCGGTCTTAACGCTTGCTGCGGTCAATACGCTGAACATCCCGGTCGATCTTCCGACTGCCATCATCTTAAGTGTCCTGGCTGCTGTCTGTGCCTGTGGTGCTTCCGGTGTTGCGGGTGGATCACTCCTGTTGATCCCGCTTGCCTGCAGCCTATTCGGAATTCCGAATGAGATCGCGATGCAAGTTATCGCTGTCGGATTCATCATCAGTGTCTTACAAGACTCGTTTGAAACAGGACTCAACTCTTCAACGGATGTACTGTTTACAGCGACAGCTGAATTTAAAAAACGGTTAAAAGACGGCGAACAACTGTCAATCAATCGGCCAATCATGGCGGAAGAACCAACTGAACAAGTCGTCAACAGCTGATTTGCGTTGATGAGATCATGAAAAAGATGAAAGTCATCCCGTAAGAAGAGATGTCTTTCATCTTTTTTTGCCGTCATGGATGGAACGGAAAACAAGGAGAGAATCATGTGATTCCCTCCTTGTCTGCGGTTAACTGAAGTTACTTTTGTGTTTTTGTCTTTTTAAAGCTGTAAATGACACTGATCAGGATGACAAGGACGATTGTCCCGAGCGACATCCAGATCGGCATTTTGTAGACATCGCTGAAAATCATCTTCGCTCCGATAAAGACAAGCATGAAGCTGAGACCGTGTTTCAAGTAGTAGAAGCGGTCAATCAGGTTCGCGAGGACGAAGTAGAGACTCCGGAGTCCGAGGATTGCCATGATGTTCGCGTAGAAGATGATGAACGGATCACGCGAGTAGGCGAAGCTTGCTGCGACCGAGTCGACGGCGAAGACGATATCCGAGATCTCGATGAAGATCAACGCGATTAACAATGGTGTGAAGAACAATTTACCGTTGATCCGTTGCGTAAATTTACCGGACGAGATGTCTTGTGTGATTGGCAAGCGCTTCTCAAGCCAACGGATCGTTTTGTTTTCTTCAAGCGACGTTTCCTGACCGATGTTCTTAAACATCATGTAACCCGTGTAGACGAGGAATGCCCCGAAGATGTAGTACACCCATGCGAAGTTCTCAAGAAGCGATACCCCTGCGACGATGAAGATGACGCGGAAGAGAATGGCACCGAGAATTCCCCAGAACAAGACTTTGTGCTGGTACTTCAACGGAATCGCAAAGTACGCAAAGACGAGTGAGAAGACGAAGACGTTATCAATCGCAAGTGCCTTTTCGATGAAATAAACGCTCGTGTATTCAATTGCAGCGTCGCTGCCTTGCGCGTAGAACAACCAACCGCCAAAGGCGACGGCGAGTCCGATCCAGACGAACGTCCACGTCCAGGCTTCGCGGAGCGAGACCTCATGAGCTTTCTTGTGAAACACGCCAAGGTCCAATGCGAGCATGATGAAGACGATCGCTAAAAATACAATCAATAGTGTCAACAGCGCTTCCTCCTTTTAAGTGGTGTGCTTTTCATATTTTAATTATAGGTTCATAAGAACTTAAAGTAAAGTGATGAGTGTGCTGTTTCTCTTTAAAAATTCAATCAGACACTTTTTTGCCTTAAAATCAAAATAAACGTTAAAAGGGGAGAATGGTATGGAAAAATCAAGTGCCATCAATAAAACCGCCTGGGAATACCGTGCTTATGAATTTTGGAATCAACGCGACGGGTCACCGGTGGACAAGGCAAAAGAAATCATGGCCGACCCGAGAGCAAGCCTGAAGAAACATCAGAACTATTTTGAAGAAGTTGTCGGAAAACGAATTGCCAATCTCTGTGGATCAAACGGACGTAAGGCGGTTCCACTGGCGTTGCTTGGAGCGGACGTCACCGTCTTTGATATTTCGGAAGACAACCGTCGCTATGCCCTTGAACTTGCCGCTTGTGCCGGGACAGAAATTGAATATGTCGTCGGCGATATTTATGAGATCGATTTGCATACCTATCAGCACCAATTCGATGTCCTGTATCTTGAAGGCGGGATATTGCATTATTTTCATGACCTGGAGGCATTCACGGCGATTTTGTTTGCCTTGCTCAAGCCGGGCGGGAAACTGATTTTGAGTGATTATCATCCGATCAAACATTGTATTCATGAAGATAAGTACATCCCGCGCTATTTCGATCAGAATACATATGAAGAAAAAATTGCGTATCAATCCCATTTTGATCCGGCTGAACAAGCTGACTTTCCGAAGGTGCTATTGCGGCATTATACGATGAGTGAAATCGTGAACATCGTCATCAGAAGCGGCTTCACGCTCGCGCAACTGGACGAACATCGGGAGTGGCAGGGCGAAAACATCCCGTGGGAATTCACGCTTGTCGCGACAAGATAAAACCCAGCCTCCGCTTACGGATGCTGGGTTTGTTTTTCGATGGCGTGAAAGATGGGATACAAACTTTCACCGATTGGCGTCAGTTGATAGACGGCTTCTGGTCGTTCAATGACTCCCCGTTGTGTAAGATGGGTCAGACACACGGTCAACTCTCTACGTGAATGCTTGGGTCCGATTGACGACAACTGGTCGATTGAACAAGGAGCCTGCAATAATTGAGCGATGATGTGCATCTCGTGCACCGTTCCGAGCATCCGGACGGTGTAGTCAAGTGCACGCATATCCGTCGGCATGATTATAGACGTTCAAGACGACGGGAGACGGCAGTCAGGATGACGGCGAGGATGACCATGATTCCACCGACCCATGGTGTGTGGACAAGTCCGATCGTATCGGCGACGAGTCCGCCGATCGTTGCCCCAAGGGCGATCCCGATGTTGAAAGCGGAGATGTTCAACGCGGAAGCGACATCAACCGCTGCCGGGACGTATTTTTCCGCCAGCTGAACGATGTAGAGCTGCAGACCTGGGACATTCATGAAAGCAAGCAGTCCCATCAGGATGATGCCGATGATGCCGGCGACTTTAAACGGAATCATGAACGACAGGGCAATCATGACGATCGCGTGCAGAATGAACATATAGAACAACGCTTTGATCGGATTTCCGTTGGCAAGTTTTCCGCCGACCGTGTTGCCGATGGCGACGGCAATTCCGTATACGAGCAGGATGATACTGATCAGGCTTGGACTGATGTGGGTGACGTCCTGCATGATTGGTGTCAGATACGTGAAGGCGACGAACGTTCCACCGTACCCGAGGGCGGTGATCAGGAAACCGAGCATTAAACGACCGTTCGTCAACAGTTTGAACATGTCGGAAAACTTCGCCGGTGGTGATTGTTTCAAGTCTTTTGGAATCAGGAAAAAGCTCGCGATGATGGCGATGACACCGAGTGCGGCAACGGCAAAGAACGTCGCACGCCAACCGAATGATTGACCGATGAATGTGCCGAGTGGGACGCCGGTTACGGTCGCGACCGTCAGTCCGGTGAACATCAAGGCGATGGCGCTGGCTTTTTTATGTTCCGGTACGAGCTGAACGGCAATCGTTGCGCCAATCGAGAAGAAGACACCGTGTGAGAACGCGGTGATGAACCGGGCGACGATCAACAGTTCGAAACTGGGTGCGACGGCCGATACGAGATTACCGGCGATAAAGACGACCATCAACGCCATCAGTAATGTTTTTCGGTTCATCCGGTTCGTCAGGGCAGTCAAGATCGGTGCACCGACGGCGACGCCGATTGCGTAACCGGAAATGATCAGTCCGGCCAGAGTGATGCCGATATTTAAGTCACCGGCGATGGCGGCAAGCAGTCCGACCGGGACAAATTCCGTCGTTCCGATGCCAAAGGCGCTGATGGCAAGTGCAAGCAGGGCGAAGCGGCCGTTTTGCGGGACCTGTTCCTGTTCAGCACGCGGGTTTAATTGATTCATGATAATTCCTCCTGGATAAATGAGATAAAGTGAAACAGCGCAACCATGCTCTGGACGACCGGGCCCGGATCGTTTTTCAAACAGGAACACTTCTGCGTGATCCCATCATAGAGCGGCGTTGCTTTTTATGGAAGTACGTACTTTTAAGTGCGATAGGCACTAAAAAGTACCCTACCCTCAACGATTGAAGTAATGGATGAAGGCGACTTGTACTTTCCGTTGACAGTTGTTATCATAAACCCATCAAATCTACTTGAGAAGTACGCACTTTCAAGTGCGATAGGCACTAAAAAGTACCTGTCCCGCCGTACTTCGTAACGAAAGGAAGAATCAGCATGGCCTACAATATTCCGGTCGAAGCAACGCTGCAAGTCATCGGAGGTAAATGGAAAGTCGTCATCATGTGTCATCTCATTAAAGGCGAACGCCGGACAAGCGAATTGAAAAAGCTGATGCCGAACATCACGCAAAAAATGTTGACGCAACAACTGCGCGAGCTGGAACAGGACGGTGTCATCATCCGGACGGTCTACGAACAGGTCCCGCCGAAAGTCATCTATTCCTTATCGGATTACGGTTGGTCGTTGCGCCCGATCTTAGATGCGATGTGTGCCTGGGGGGAAGGGCATATCGATTTGACAGGCGAGGAAGTCGTGTCTTCTTAAAGTGAACTATTATACTGCGCAGTAAAACGACCGCCTGTCATCAGGACGGTCGTTTTTTCAGATATCCGTTATTTAACGAAGGAAGCGGCTTCGCGGAGGAAGAACTGTTTGATGGCATCGTAAACCGTCTGCTGTTCTTCGGTCAGGCCGCGGCTCAAGCGTGACAAATAGATTTTCGAGACAATCGTCAGGTTATCCTTGGCGACGAACGGAAGCTTCAGTTCCCGGCAGACGGAAACGGGAACGAAGCTGAAATACCGTTGCTGACGCAATGCGACCTGCAGGGAGACGTCATCAATGTAACGAATCGAATCCGCGTATAAACTGAATTCTGTCATCTTTAATTTGATGAAGCTGTTGTAATCCTTATTGTGTGACGGGAACAGGAAAGATTTTGCCGTCTCGTTGTCATAGAGCACACGCATTACGTCCTGCTCCGTATAATGACCGGGATAGGTCAGGACGATGTCTTCTTCGACCACGGGTTCGCTTGTGATTTCAGGATGTTTGATTTCCATAAAGCTGATCGATAAATGGATTTCATCAGTCAAAAGTTGCGACAGGATTTCACGGTTCGACAAGATCTCTGTATTGAACAGTGTCGCTGACGGATTGGCCAAAAATTCCGCCAGCAGAATCTGAATGAAGCGGCCGTGTGAACTGGCGAGGCTGATCGTCACATCCTGTTCCGGATTCGACAGCCGATCTTTGACGAGTTCGAGTTCATTTTCGATTTTTTCGACGGACTGCAACAGGATCCGTCCCTGATTCGTCAAGGTGATTGTCCGACCGTTCCGGTTAAATAATTCGGTATCCAATTCCCGTTCGAGTTTTTTGATCGTCATGCTGAGTGCCGGCTGACTGATGAACAGACGTTTCGCGGCATGAGTAAAATTCAGTTCTTCTGCGACGGTTCTGAAATAATGTAAATGAAGTAATTCCACCCCTCACACCTCCTATAAGTAATCGTTTATGGTAGTATACATCATTATATATTTTTGTTTATGTGAAAACCGGTATATGCTGAGTGCAGAGGTGATGGAAATGAATATCGCAATTTATGGAGCAGGATCACTCGGTACCATCATGGGTGCGTATTTAAGTGAAACATATCCTGTCGTTGACTTGATTGATACGAACAAAGAACATGTCACACAACTAAACGAGAAAGGGGCACACGTCGTCGGACCCGATATCACGCAACGCGTCACGGCTTTTCTGCCGGAAGAGATTACTAAAACGTATGATATCGTATTGTTGCTGACGAAACAGCTCTACAATCCGCAAGTCTTACCGGCGGTCAAAGCGATTTTAAAAGAAGACGGCATCCTCGTTTCCTTGCAAAACGGAGTACCGGAAGAAATCATCCGCCAGCATATTCCGAGCGAACAGATTATCGCGGGCTCGGTGGAGTTCGGGGCGACGTATGTCGGACCGGGACAATCCCGCCTGACAACAGACTACGCGTTCTTCAAAAAATATGCGTTGCAAATCGGCGAACTCGACGGGGCGACGACAGACCGGATCGTTCAGTTAAAAGAAGTCCTCGATACAATTGGCGGAACGGAAATTTCCGATAACCTGCCGGGTACGAAATGGTCGAAACTGATCATCAACAGTGCCTTCAGCGGATTGTCTGCCGCCTGTAACGGGACGTATGGCGACGTGCTCGACCATCCGGTCCTGTTGCGGGCCGCGATTTATGCCATGAAGGAAGTCCTCGATGTCGGTCATGCGCACGGCATCGAATTTGCCCGGATGGGAGAAGCGGATTTGACGGTGTACAGCGAACTTGATGATATCGAACAAAAGATGATTGAACTGCCGCAACTGATGAACAGCTCGCGGAATCTTGAAGCGAGCATGTTGCAGGACTTACGGAAACATCAGCCGACGGAAATTAATTACATTAACGGTGTCGTCACGATGTATGGGGAAACATACGGCATTCCGACACCGGTCAATTCAATGATTCAAGCACTCGTCCGAAATGCACAGGACAAACAGGAAGTGACCGATTTTGAACAGAGTGTCGAGCAGTTCAAGGCACTTCTCGCAGTCAAATAAGGGAGATGATCAGATGAAAAAAGAGGATGTCCAGAATATCGTCGCGACACCGGTCAACGCGCCGGTCTTTCCAGCGGTCGATATTTTCTTCCGGAACCGTGAATATTTGAATATCGTTTATGAAACGGATCTCGAACAACTGCGGGCCGTCGTACCGGAACCGCTTGAGTTGATCGGCAATCAAATCAAGTTTGAAGTCATCAATATGCCGGACAGTACGGGACTCGGATCGTATCTGGAATGTGGACATGTCATCCCGGTCCGATATAACGGGGAAGTCGGGGAGTTCTACCTGTCGATGTACGTCAACAACCAGGCAGCGATCGCTTCCGGGCGGGAAGTGGCCTCGTTCCCGAAAAAATATGGTTCGCCAAAACTCTATTTGGATAACGACGTCTTAGTCGGGACCCTCGATTATCATTCGCTTCGTGTCGCCCAGGCAACGATGGGCTACAAATACTATCCAGTAACAGAAGAAGAGGCGAAAGCCATCATCGGGACACCGCAATTCATGCTGAAACAGCACCGCGGCTACGAAGGGGAGCTGATCATCTCTGAATTAACGCGCAGTCAAATCACGGATATTCAGGTTAAGGAAGCCTACCGCGGACCGGCCCGTTTGGAATTGTTCCAGCATGTCATGGCACCGCTGGCCGATTTCCCGGTCGGAAAAATCATTGATGCCCAGCACATCATCGCCGACTTACGACTCGGCGGTCCGAAGAAGATTTTTGATTATATGAAGTAAAACAACGAAAGGGGAAGCCGTATCTTCCTGTTCCGTGACAACCTAAAAGACCGCATCCACGTGATGCGGTCTTTTGACGTATTATCACTTATCGAGTGTGTCTCTTTCAGCGCAGTCCGATGAAGGTGACAAACATTCCGACAGTGAGCGTAAAGGCAAGCATTGCATTTTGATACTAGCCGCGCGGAATAAAATCGACCAGAAACAAAAGTAAAAACAAGGTGGAGACAATCAGCCGTGCATCACGCGCCTGAGGAAAGACGTTTTAAATAGAACGATAAGGCTTCAGCTGTATTTGATATCGAATCCTCCTCTCACTGATCAGGTTCAACAAGTTTAATCCATACCTGATAATAAGTGATACCTTCAAACGGTATTTCTGCCGTTTGAACCCGGAATTCCGGCACAAGCGCCAAATAAAAGGTCAGGGCACAGGCAATCTTATGGTCTGGTGTACAGTACCCGTTAATCGTGCGACCGTAGATTTCGTTTGCGAGTGCATCGGCCCAGACGTCTGCCTCACGAAAGGTTTCAAATACGATGGTTTCTTCTTTCCAACGGATCGGCATGCTCGAACCACTCCTTTTATCCTGATATTCCCATATCCATCATAACAAAAAACGGACGGATGCTCATCTGACAGGAGCATCCGTCCGTTTAATTAAAAGATCGTCACAGCCGAGTAGACCAGTAAGGCGGACATCGTGAATCGGAAAAGGCGGTCATACCGCGTGAAGAAGCTGCTGAACAGGGAGCCGAAAGCCGACCATAATAAAAGAGCCGCCCACCCCAACAGAATTGTATACCCCAGATAGACCATCGTTTGCACAGCCGAACCGCTGTGCGGCAGAATGAAGGTCGACAGGACCGTCAGAAAAAATAAGATGCTTTTGACGTTGATCATCTGAAAGACAAAACCGGATAAAAACGTTGCCTGCACATCGATCGTTTTACCGCTGGTTGGTTTCGGAAAACCGATTTTCCACGCGAGATACAGTAAATACGCAACACCCGCCAGCTGCAAATACGGTTCCAGCATCGGCAACAATTGATCCAAACCTGCTGTGAACCCGGCACTCAGTAGTCCGAGAAAGGCGAAACCGGTCAGGATGCCGCCGTTGAATTTCCACGCGCCGACGAATCCGAAATGACGTGCTTCGTTCATCATGAGCAGGTTGCTCGGACCGGGGGTAATGGAAGTGATGATGACATATGACAAAAATGCTGCTACGTTCATGAAAATTCTCCTTTGATCGCTATCTCTCTATTTTTTATTATTGTATGATGAACCTATAAATTAATAAAATTGAAATAAAAAATGGAACCATCATTTATTTCGATGGATGAACGAAAGGAGTGTTTAATCGAATGGAAATCAGGCATCTTGCCACGTTTTTGAAAATCATTGAAACCGGCAGTTACACGGCAGCAGCTGCTGAACTGGGGTACACGCAGTCGACGATTACCTCCCATATGCAAACTCTGGAACAAAGTGTCGGGGGCGAAGTGTTCACGTACTTCAATCGGAAATTACAGCTGACCGCCTTAGGAAAAGAGCTGATTCCGTTAGCGGAAGACCTGCTTGCGACTCATGACAAGATTAAAAACATGCAAAAAACGGACGGATTTCGTGGAACGTTGCGCGTAGCCGCTCCGGAATCCTTGACGATCTCCCGCCTCGGTCCCGTCATCAAACGATTTTCGCAACACCATCCCGATGTCAAACTGATTTTGACGAACGGGACGTGCGGCGAAAACCAGGAGGAACTTTTGAATGGACGGGTCGACGTGGCCTTGATGCTGTTTCCTGCCATGGCAGTCGAAAAATGTCTCCATCATGTTTTGACCGAAGAAAAAATCGTGATGGTCGGTGCTCCGGACGCACCTGAACATTTTAAGGATATTCAAAAGAAGCAGTCGGACCATGTATATATCACCAATGAACAAGGGTGCAGTTACCGGACGATGTTTGAGCAACACCTGACCAAACAAAATCTGCTTTCTTTTCAGACGATGGAGTTATGGAGTATCGGTGCCATCAAGAAAATGGTCATGAGCGGTCTTGGGTTCGCCGTGTTACCGTATATCACGGTCCAAGAGGAACTGGAGAACGGAAGTCTGAAAATCATCAAGCAAGACGAGGCGTTCGAACCGATCTATTCGCATATCCTGATCAAGAAAAAGAAATGGGTCTCACCCATCGCCCATGCGTTTATGGAAGCGGTCATCGATTCGATTCCGAAACAAGTTGATTGGACGGCTGATGTCGAGGCGAACTCGTTCAAAGAATAAGGGCATTTGGATGAAGGGAAAAAGCTTGGGCACCCAAGCTTTGTTATGTTTCGTTATAAAAAGAGAGTCGTGCAGTGGACTTAATCATGTCGAAACAGCGGGGGACTCGGCGTCTTGGATCGCATCGAGATGCAGGAGCGAATGATGCGGGCGATTGGTTTGTATGATCAGGCGAAAGGAATTAGGGGGTAAAATGACGAATTCCTTATTAAGGAAATTCATTTCTTAATAGGGGGTAGTCGATTTGAATAGTTCGTTAATGTTTTCGGTCGATGCATGGTTTTACATTTATTTTGCAATTGGGGCAGTGGTTGTTTTTCTCATCGGTTACGGGATTGCCAAGAAAACGCAGAAGCAGGACAGCGGCTTTTCGTTTATCCTGCTGATGAGTGTGGTGTTGTTCGCGGCTCTAGCTTACTGGTTCAACGGTGCGGCAAGAGAAGTCTTTATGGGAACGTTGCCTTGGCTGATCAATCTCGTATTCGGCGGCGTACTTCTGATTGTGTTCCTTGCCGGTTCCAAAATGATTTTCAAAAGAATTTGAAGGTCAGTCGCTGTCGACGGACGGTTCCTTTCATAGGACCGTCCGTATGTACGTGGTTAAATAAGGTAACGACTCCCTCGTCGTTCGATGACGAGAATGTGATCCGTGATTTCTTCCGGTTCGTCGTCGAACGCATCATATGTGATTCGTTCGGACAACCGGATGTGATAATGCTTCAATCCATCGATGGTTTGCAAATAGTCCGGCAATCTTTCGGTCGGTTCCGTTAAAGTTGGATCGGTAAAGGGAAAATTATCGTCGTTCGGATTGCGTGTATGGATAAAAACGGCGTCCAATCCTGCATCGAGCCGGGACAGTTCGATCCAGAGCTGATACGGCTGCCCCCACGTTTGAAGGGCAGCGTTTAACTCATCCATCAGATGGAACAGTGCCTGGACATGTGCTTTTCGCATTTTAAGGTGACCGTTTCCACGTCCGTCAAAATCAAGATGGACGTGCCAAAAATTGAACCAGCTTTCGGGACTGAAATCGAGCGGATAGGCGCTGAGTTGTTGTTCCTTTTGCAGATTCCGGAAATATCGGTGTTTGCCTCTGAATTTTTTCATCTGGATCAATCCTTTCTAACTATAAATATTATTATGGATGCTTGCTTGAAATGTTATTTGTCTAATGCCTGACGGCTCCTTATACTTAAAGTATCGCAGGAAAAGGAGCGAATACAATGATAGATTTTGAATGGTACCGGAGCTTCATCCATGTGTACCAACAACGTTCGGTCTCAGCGGCCGCACGGATCCGTTTTTTGACGCAACCCGCCGTCAGCCAGCATATCGCGGCCCTCGAGGCGGAATTGCAAAGCTCGTTGTTCATTCGCGCCCCGCGGCAGATGGTTCCGACGGATGCTGGCAAGGAGCTGTATACGCAAGTCGTCGGTTTGATTGACCGCTTGGAAGAACTGTCGCTCGAAATGAAATATGTCGCAGGTGAGCAGGTGCGTCCGCTGTTGAAGTTCGGTGGTCCGACTGAATTCATCACCCACGAAGTGATTCCGGTCCTGCCGCTTGATCTCGCCCAGTACATCGGCGATTTCGGCTTGACCGACCAATTGCTGAAGCGGCTCGCAATAGGTGAACTCGATTTTGTCATCTCGACGAAACGAATTGAAGAACCGGGTATCCAGTACATTCCGATTGCCGACGAGACGTTTTTCCTCGTCGCCCCTCACACATGGGAGCAACCGGACGATGATTTGAAGGACTGGATGGATCGTCAGCCGTGGATCAGCTACGGACTCGAACTGCCGATCATCCGGCGGTATTACCAGACACAGTTTGGAGAACGGCCGGACATTCGACCGGAGATGGTGTTGCCTAACGTCGATGCCATATTAAAAGCCGTCGCTTCTTCGCATGGTGTCAGTGTGTTGCCGGATTATTTGATTCGTCAAGCGCTGAAAGACGAAACGATTCAAGTCATCGCACCGGAGCGTTTTGCGACGAACCATATCTACATGGCGTACCGGACCGAATCGCGGCATGATCCGTTGATGCTCGATATTTTAGCCGCCCTGCAACGCAAAAAGTAGAATCCGATTGCGGATTCTACTTTCAGACTGAAGACAAAATGCGATTTTTCTCTTAAACAAGAAAGATCGTTTTTTTTTATTCGCCTCGAATCGTTTTCCTGAGACAAGCATTGCGCCGCTTCGCTTCGCTGCAGGGTCGCTCTTGCTTGTTTTTCCCTAGGAAGCGGTATCGAGCGAACGAATGCCCTCGTTTCAAGTCCAAGCGCCATCCCGTCCAGTCGTACAAGACCAACATCCAAGGCAAAAACCAATTTCCTGAAGTCTCGATTGGGTGCAACCAGCTCAAACTTCCGAAGCTGAAATGGGTTCGTTTCGCCCATTCGAAACAGGTCACAGGCCGTATCTTGAACGCCACAATTCGACGTATTCTTTACGATTGTGTCCAAAGACAGTTTTAGTGTTCTTATAATTTCTGTACTCCTCAGATTTTCTGAGCAATTTCGTCGAGGAATTGTTTTCGGTCTTCATCTGTAGTCAAGTTTACTCGAGAAAAATGAATCCACTTAGTCAGATCATTTTTAATACCGATATCGGCAAGTGTCCGGTTGATGAATACACCTTGAATTGCATTACCACCCTCGTTCTCTAAGAAGTTCTGCTCTGCAGTAGACGTAGTGACGATAGTTGTTTTTGTGATGTGTGTCAATAATCCTGTCAAATTTCCTTCTTCGTCTTCCAAATAACCGAAACCAAAGAGCATCACTTTATCAATGAACCCTTTCAAAATAGCAGGTAGGTCAAACCACCAGATAGGGAAGACGAAAATCAACTCAGTCGTCTTGTTTAATTGTTGTTGATACTCTTTCACTAAAGGATAGGTGGTTTCCCCTTGGCTGAATAGTTTAAGTTCTTCCGCAGAATAAACAGGATTAAAACCGTCTTTGTAAAGATCGATTACTTGAAATTCTTGGTTTTTCTCACGTAAGTCTTTTGTAATGGCGGTTAAAATCGCATGATTGTAACTGCCCTCCCATGGGTGTGCATAAACAATAGTCTTCATTAAAAATTCCTCCTCTTTTTTGTGGTACACATGTATTGTATTTTGTGCTATAAAAGGAGACAAGTACGGTAATTAAAGTTAGATACTAACCAAAAGGAGAGTGTAAATGTGAATGTAAAGGTAGAAGTCGACTCTTGTATATCCCAAAGTGTTCTAACTAATACAGGCTTTGGCTACACTTTGTCATTAATAGGAGGAAAATATAAAATGAAAATTTTATATACATTGTATCTATACGGCGGGCCGATTCGCTATAATGAACTCAAACGTCAACTCGGTATTATTTCCTTCAAAACGTTATCCAATACTTTGAAAGAGTTAGAAAAAGATTCTTTAATACGACGTAAAGAATATCCTCAAGTCCCTCCTAAAGTAGAGTACAGCTTATCTGAACGTGGTTTATCGTTAATTCCGGTTATGGATGTGATTTGTGATTGGGGAGAAAGACAATTGAAATAAAAAAACAGTATAGTTTAAGAAATTAAAAGGAAAGAAGCTTGGACATGACTAGCTGATTCTAAAGAAGTTTATTGAAAAAAATGAGACTGGGACATAACTCAGCTTTATAAATGAGAAGGCCCTCGAAACGAAAAACGTTTCGAGGGCCTTCTTCTATAAAAGTCAGCTAGTTATGTCACAGTCTCTCCATTCGAGTAAAAAGAGCAATGTAGCTCATGCATGAGTAGCCTCTACATTTGCGACTGAAAATATAGAGTGGAAGATATTGGGAATCATTTTTTGCTATAAGGAATTGATAAAAATAAAGTGAAAAATACGTTTTCAATAAAAATTAATTGAATATCACAAATTCATATTTTAATATTTTTTAACTCTATAATAGTTTTCTTTTTAGTCAAACAATAAATTCAATGTAAGTAATTAACTATTAAAAAATAATGTGATTAAGATAAGAAAAACGAATTGTAAAAGTATAAAAAAATTTCAACATCGTGCTATTTTTACAGTGTATTAAATATGCTGAAAAAAGAAAGAGGGAACAAAATGAACGTGAAAAATGCATTGTTGTCAACGGCATTAGGTGCTGTATTGACTGTCTCATTGGTCAACGGAGCATCAGCAGGTCGACAATTCTTCTCAGATGTTAACTCGGTAACATCTAAAGATACGTCGAGTAAAGGAAAATGGACTCAGTCAGGATATTCGACTGTTATGATCGATGGAGGAAGAACCTACGATATTTCTGTTGGCGGGAAATTTTCTTCCAATGGAGTTATTTCAACTCACAACATTCCAGTAGAATTTTATTGTAGTGAAACAGGTGTAGTCAGCTAATAATGTCTCGGTCTCTTTTTTACACATCCAAAACTCTTTTTTCGATTAAGACAGCTCTACCACCAACGGTTACACGTGTAATTCCGGTTTCATCGCATAGCAATCCAATAAAAATTTCTGAAGGTTTCTTCATTGTATAACCTTGTTCAATCACAATGTTTTCTACGGATTTGTTCTCCAGTTTTTTATAGTTGAATAAGTAACAACTTAAAGCACCATTGGATGTTCCTGTAGCAGACTCTTCTGGGATACCGTATAAAGGCGCGAAATTTCTTGTATGTGCATTTGCGTTACCCAAGGTATCGAATGAAAATAGATGATACCCTATAGTGTCATATTTTTTACTGACAGCTGCAATCTCGGAAAAGTTTGGTTTTATTCGCTGAAGTGTTTTAAGGTTTTTAATCGGGATGATGATATCTCTTAGACCTGTAGAAACGATCTGAATGGGCAAATCACTTAATATTTCAGTGGGATCAATGTTTAATGACCGTTCTATTTCGTCCTTCTGTAATATATCCAAAAATTGTGGCCGGTTTTGATTCATCATGATGGTCCCGTCCTGCTTTACTTCAACCTCTAACACTCCAGCTTGGGTTTCTTGTGAAAAAGTGCCTGTACTTATGATTTTTTCACTGAATAAAATATGAAAAACAGCGAGCGTCGCATGGCCGCAAAGATCTACTTCATATTCTGGAGTAAAGAAGCGGACTTTGAAATCTCCAATATCCGATTCGCTCACAAAAGCTGTTTCACTGTAACCCAAAAGCAGCGCAATTTTTTTCATCTGGTCTTCTTTCAAATGATTTGCATTTAAGACTACTCCTGCTTCATTCCCTCCAATGGTATCTTTTGCGAAAGATCGGACTGTAAACACCTCTTGTTTCATGAGTCTACTCCTTTTCAAATGTTTGAAATTTAGCGGAAAGCACCTCCGTGTCATTTTCACTTAGGAATCCTCCCCCTCTAAGTGTAGGCGGGGGAGGAAGTTCAAGCGGAATCAACATCGGGATACAGATTTTTATAGAGTATTAATGATTTGACCGTCTTCAGGAACGACGAGTTTACTAGAAAAATGCTTCGACGTCGCAAATCTACGTAAGTCTTCTCTTGATAAAGTCCAATGATTGACGGCTTCCATATGGACGGCGATGATGGAGGCGTCTGGTGCTGATTGATGAACAGCATGTACGTCTTCTTTCCCCATCACGAGAGAGCCTCCTTCATGGAATTGATTGTCGCCGGCGTTCACGACGATGACGGAAGGGGCGTGTGACTTAATATTTTCTGAAACCTCCTCATACCAAACAGTATCGCCTGCAATATATAGTGTTTGTTCTGTATCATGTTTGAGAATGACTCCGCATACTTCACCTGTCAGTTTCAGAATCTCGCCTCGTCCATGTTCCCCCTTTACTTTAATGAGTTCTACTTCTTTAAATGTAGATTCATCCGTCAATAGTTCGACGTTGGTGAATCCATCATTTTCGATCAGAGCTTGATCTTCGGTATTTTGAACGAATACTTTCACATCCTTCGGCAGATGTTGTTTGGCGACTTCATCGTAATGATCAAGATGGAGGTGGGTCAGAATCACCGCATCCACGCCATCGATAATTTCTTCTACCGTCAGAGGTAAGTCTACCAAAGGATTTTTTTTGTCTTGTCGGACTGAGTTCGGAAATGCAGGGTACGCACCTTGATCTGCCAAAAATGGATCAACTAAGAGAGTAAGTCCCGCGTACTCCAGTCGGATTGTCGCATTTCGGATAAGTTGAATATTCATCATCATTTCTCCTTTTATCGTATGATAAATATAGTATAAAAAAAGAATGTGCGAATAAGACATAGAAGAAATCAAGTAAATAGATAAAAAAACTTGATATTTGAAAGTGATGTCATGATAGATCGTTCTTTTGCGAATAAAGGAGGAGCAGCCATGCTTGATCGAACAGATTATAGAATTTTGGAAGAACTAAACCGAAATAGTCGGATGACGATGCGGGAACTCGGAGAACGTGTACATTTGACTGGACAAGCGGTAGCAACTCGGGTGAAGAAACTTGAAGAATCTGACGTTATCCGGAACTATTCCATTACGGTGGATGAAGAGAAGATAGGAAACACCGTTCATGCGATGGTGAACATCTTTATGATTTCCTCGTTCCATGATCCCTATTTATTGTTCTTAGAAGAACATCGTAAATATGTCAGGCGAAATTATAAACTGAGTGGTGAATCATGTTACCTATTGGAGTGCAGATTTCCATCAAATGGTGAACTGAACGCCTTTTTGAAAGGGTTAAGTAAGTATGTGAACTACAAACTCTCAATCGTCATCGAACCATGAACTGTCATGTTGTTTTGTCCAGATTCGACCGGCTAAACATAAACTTCAATCAAGAAGAAAGAAGAGACGGACAACGACTTTCTTCTTGATTGGGAAGCTCATATGGAGAATATGATGTTTCCGCATTGTTTGAATGACAAAAGTAGCGAAGGCGAATGAAATCGATTAACAATTTCCTAAAGGGCTTCGACAAATTCCCATCGCAATTCCTTTTGCATTGATCTCTCGTTTAAGATGAACGATAGGAGAACCGGCAAACACTGTGTTGATCAAGGCGGTGACCTCTTTTTGCTCGCTCTCTGCAAGTAGCGTATTTTCGATCAAAGAAAAAAACCATTTTCTTATTTCCTTCGGATATACATTGCCTGATATGGAAGATAATCGATTGAACCCTAAAGCGACTTTATCTTTCAAATCCACTTCTCCCCCCGCATAATAATAAAAGTCACTGATGTGTTCTTGTAATCGTTCTACTTTATTCTTATTACCGGCTTCTTTTATTCCGATGACTTTGTCTTGAGCACTTAATTGAATGATACTTTCAATGGATAAATCAAATCCTGTCCGACCGGGGTTATTGTAGAGAATGGTATCTTTTTGACTAGCTTGAATGATTGTTTCAGAGTACCGTAGAGCTTCTGTTTGTGATGGCAGGAGATACGGACTATATCCTAGCAATATTCCCGCAATTCGAGTCTCTTTTATGGCGTGAGCTAAGTCAACGGCTTCTTTTTGTCTAATTGCGGATACTCCAAATAAAACCTCTATCTCGTCATTAAGTAAATATGATTCATTCATCAATGCCTCGAGTAAAACTAATTTTTCTTTCAGTTCCAGGCTATGTTGCTCTCCAGTCGATCCGCACACAAGAATCGACCTTTCTCCTTGGTCGACCAAATATCGAATATGTTCAATTGTTCCGTCTACATTCAAAGTTTCATCTGGAAAAAATGCAGTTGGCACAGCAATGTGAAAGGCTTCTTTCAACATATTATTGCTCCTTTGTCCTCAGTATTTTGTATGAACTCCGTGTTATTCGAGAGTAGTATGACATATTCATACTTAGCATTCCAGATGAAAAAACGTAGAAATAATAAAGTTCAAAAACAATGTTTGTTTAGTAAAAACGACTAGAAACCAGCAAAAAAACGATTCTTCTCGACAATGTCCCAATCGAGGGCTTTTTGTGGTGCTTTGAAGTCAGAGCTGTATTATTTGCATGAGTTTCAAGCCTATGAAGAGCTGGAATTCTACATCGCAACCTACTTCTATAACAAAGAGCGCCTCCATAAACAACTTGGACGACGGGGTTAGCCTGATAATTTTTCGGCTGTTAGGTCGAATAACTCAAGAATCCTACACCTCTAAGCGTAGCGTAGGTGGGAAGTAGTTCAATTTATTCGTTTGAACATTGGATGGTCTGCTTTGAATTGAATCAAGTCCCACAGGTTTCCGTACAAGTCTTTAAATACAGCTACAATTCCGTAAGGCTGCTCTTTAGGTTCTCTTTCGAATTTAATTCCTTTTTCAATCATTTTGTTGTAATCTCTCCAAAAATCATCTGTTCCAAGGAATAGGAAAACTCGGCCGCCGGTTTGATTACCTACGAACGGAAGCTGTTCTGTTTTCGAAGCTTTTGCAAGTAGTATTGCAGTTCCAAGTGTTCCTGGAGGAGCAACTACAACCCAGCGTTTATCCTGTTCTTCTTGATAGGAATCTTCAAGTAATGTGAAATCTAACTTTTTCGTATAAAAATTAATGGCTTCATCATAGTCATCAACAACCAATGCAATATATACAACAGACTGTATCGTTTGAAACACTTCCTTTTCTTATAGTTGGCCCTCAAGATTCATTTCGCGATTTTTCTCAGGAGTTTTGATCCTAGAGTCTCGTTTTTCCTTCAATTCTGGGGTCATTTGGTCAACTCTTACCGATTTTGTTATGTTCGATCATGTGCTCGTGAGCAATCATTAATGCCTCTAGTAAAAATAATTTTTCTTTCAGTTCCAGGCTATGTTGCTCTCCAGTCGATCCGCACACAAGAATCGACTTTTCTCCTTGGTCGAATAAATATCGAATATGTTCAATTGTTCCGTTTACATTCAGGGCTACATCTCGGAAAAATGCAGTTGACACCAATGTGAAAGACTTCTTTCAACATATAATTACTCCTTCGCCCTAAGTTTTTTGGATGAACTCCGTGTTATTCGAGAGTAGTATGACATATTCATACTTAGCATTCCAGATGAACAAACGTAGAAATTATAAAGTTCAAAAACAATGTTTGTTTAGTGAAAACGATTAGAAGCCAGCAAAAAAACGATTCTTCTCGATTACGAGAAAAATCGTTTTTTGTCTTCAGTCTGAGAGATCCTTCGTAAAAAAGGATCTCCCTTGATTGTTTAGTTAAGTGTCTTGATGACGGCATTTGCAACCGCAACCGTAGATTGTGGATTTTGACCTGTTACAAGATTTCCGTCGACTTGAACGTTTTCTGTGAAGTTGTCGGCGACGATGATGTTCGCACCAAGTTCGCGGAGACGTGTCTCAAGCAGGAACGGCATGTAGATGTCGAGTCCTGTCGCGCGTTCTTCTTCATCCGTGAACGTTGCGATCGTTTTACCGGCGACGAGTGGTGTTCCGTCTGTCAGTGTCGCACTGACGAGTCCAGCTGGTCCATGACAGACGGCAGCAACGGTTTTACCCGCTTCGAACAACGTCCGTAGTGCGTGGTTCAAGACATCGCTGTGTGGCAAGTCGAACATCGTACCGTGACCACCCGGCATGAAGATTGCATCAAACGGACTGAAGTCGCTGATGGATTTCAGATCGAGTGTGTTTTCGAGCAGTGGGGCCGTGGCTTGAATGTCTGCCGGTACGTCGTCTTCGAGACTGCGGGCGTCGATTGGCGAAAGTCCACCGTTTGGACTGGCGACCGTAATCGTATAGCCTTCTTTTTGGAACGCAACATAGGCTTCGCCGAACTCGGATAACCAAATGCCTGTTGCATGTCCTTCTTTCATTTTGCTGGCGTTTGTGACGACCATTAATACGTGTTTACTCATGTTTATTTCCTCCTTGGATGTGTTCAGTAATTCGCTACGTGATTAGAATAGCGCGTAGTTGATGTAAAAACAAATTAATAAAAATAGGTCTATATATAAATAAATTTATAGAAGACTTCATACTATTGAATAATATAAATAGAAATTTTGTTTCATATTGATTACGCTTTCAAATAAAACATTGTTTCTTTGTAAGGTGGTTGCTATACTAACGGTGAACGCAGGGGAAAGTACCAACGGCGGTTGGAAAAACGCCAAACAGTGGATGTAGAAGCAGTTCAAGCAGGGGTCAAAACAAAAGGGGAGCTGAGCATATGGGACAGAAACTCAACTGGACAGCAACACTCGGATTGACGACGGCGCTACTCGCCGCGTCGCTGCCAATACAACCGGTCGCGGCCGAAACGACACCATCCGTTACGCAACGAGTCGACGCACAACTGGAGCAGATGACACTTGAGCAGAAAATCGGACAAATGATCATGCCGGATTTCCGGTTATGGGACGGGGTCAATCATACGCAACTGGCACCGGAAGTCGGACGGGTCATCGACCGGTTTGATTTAGGGGGCGTCATCCTGTTTGCGGAAAATGTCAGCGAGACGGAGCAGACAACGAAACTGGTCCATGACTTGCAGGAGGTCGTCAAGCAGGATACAAGCAACGATATCCCGTTGTTCGTGACGATTGACCAAGAAGGTGGCATCGTGACACGACTCGGTACGGGAACGAATTTGCCGGGTAATATGGCACTTGGCGCGACCCGGAGTGCATCCTATGCGGAAGCGGCAGGCGGCATCATCGGGTCCGAGTTGAAGGCTCTCGGAATTAACGTCAACTTTGGTCCGGTCCTAGACGTCAACAACAATCCGGGGAATCCGGTCATCGGGGTCCGGTCGTTTTCAAGTGATCCGAACCTGGTCGGGAAACTCGGTTCAGCGATGACGCAAGGCATTCAGAAGCAAGGTGTCGCTGCGACGGCAAAACACTTCCCGGGACACGGGGATACGGCAGTGGACTCGCATTACGGCTTGCCGGTCGTCGATAAATCACTGGCCGAACTGAAACGGCTGGAACTGATTCCCTTTAAACGGGCGATTGCTGAAGGAATCGATATGGTTATGACGGGACATATCGGGATGCCGCAAATCGAAGATGAGGTCGTCGAATCGACACAAGGCACGTTCCCGTTACCGGCGACGTTATCGGATGACGTCATCACCGGCGTCTTGCGGGAAGAGCTCGGGTATCAGGGACTTGTCATTACCGATGCCTTGAACATGCAGGCGATTGCTGACAACTTCACGGAGTCGGAAGCCGTCATCAAGACGTTTAAAGCCGGCGTCGATATCGCCTTGATGCCGACGATTCTCCGGTCGACACAAGACGTGACGAAACTCGAGACGATTTTTGACGATGTGATCGAAGCTGTCGAAAGCGGTGAGCTGTCGGAAGCGGACATCGATCAGTCTGTCTCGCGGATTTTGACGTTAAAAGCAACACGCGGCATTTGGAATGAAACGGACACACCGGTCACGCTCGATGAAAAACTGGCACAAGCGAAAACAATTGTCGGCAGTCCGGAACATAAGGCACTTGAGCGGAAAATGACGGAAGCGGCAGTCACGCTCGTTAAAAATGACAAGAAAACATTGCCGTTCAAACCCAAAAAAGGGGAGACGATCCTGGTCCTGTCACCGGCAAAAGATCAGACGGACAGTATGGTCAAGACAATCCGGTCGCTTGAGAAAAACGCGGACAATTTGAAACACGTGAACATATTGACAGAAAATTATACGGCGTCGACGCCGCATCTGGAGCAAAATCCGAATCTGCAAGAAAAGATCGCAGCTGCGGACTACATCATCGTCGGCTCAAACGTTAACAACAGTGACAAGCTGAAAGCGACATCGGCGGACCATTATGTTCCGGCGGAAGTGTTCCGTCAGGCGAAACGCACAAAAACACCGTCCGTCCTGCTCAGTCTCCGAAACCCTTATGATGTCGCCGTGCAACCGGACGCAAAAGCGCAACTGCTTGTCTACGGCTTCAAGGGGGATCCGAACGGACCGGACTCGGAAGCCGGGAACACGAAATCAGCTGGACCGAATTTACCGGCAGGAATCCACGCCATCTTTGGTGAAGTGAAACCACAAGGAAAACTGCCGGTTGATGTACCGAAGTTCAAAGACGGTACGTTCCGGAACAAACTTCACCTCGAGTTTGGGGATGGGTTCCGCAACTGGAACCGGTAAGGACGTAGGGAATAGGTAAGCTCAATCAATCCGATTGGGCTTTCCCTATTGACTCTTTTTGAAATTAAATTTCATTTATTATTAATTTTAATTGTTATTATATTTTTCGAATAGAAAGTAAAAGGAGTTGTCAGAGAGGATGAAGGTCATGTTAGAGAAATTAGCGACAGAACGCCGGAATGAAAAGACGATGCGTCTCGACGACATGTCGGTCGAAGAAATGTTGACGGTCATGAATGCGGAGGATCAAACGGTCGCTGCTGTCATTCAGCAGGAAATACCGGTCATCAAACAAGTCGTCGATCGCGTTATTCAATCGTTTCAAGCGGGCGGACGATTGATTTACATCGGAGCCGGAACGAGCGGCCGACTCGGTGTGCTCGATGCGGCCGAATGTGTGCCGACGTTCGGGGTCTCACCGGACATGGTCGTCGGACTGATTGCCGGGGGCGAACGGGCACTGATCAAAGCCGTCGAAGGAGCGGAAGACAGCAAGACACTTGCTGTCGAAGATTTACGGGCACTTCAGCTGACGGCGAATGACACCGTCATCGGCATCGCAGCAAGCGGCCGGACTCCTTACGTGATCGGCGGTCTGGACTATGCACGTGAAGTCGGTGCGACGACGGCTGCCCTGTCCTGCAACAAGCAGGCGGCGATCAGTGAACACGCGGACTTCCGAATTGAAGTCGAAACCGGACCGGAAGTCTTGACCGGCTCGACACGCCTGAAGGCCGGCACGGCACAAAAGCTCGTGTTGAACATGATTTCGACGGCAGCGATGATTGGTGTCGGGAAGGTCTACCAAAACTTGATGGTCGATGTCCAATCGACGAATGAAAAACTCGAAATTCGGGCCAAACGAATGATCGTGGAAGCGACAGGGGTTGATCTTGAGACAGCCGCGCGTTATTTCACATCGGCGAATGGTCACGTCAAGACGGCGATCGTCATGATTTTAGCGGACGTTTCGTATACTGAGGCGGTCGAACGATTACAACATGCGCACGGATTCGTCCGCGACGCGCTTTAAGGGGGGACGAACATGAAGAAGGAAGAAGTGCTCGCATCCGCCATCCTTGAACATGTCGGGGGAAAAGACAATCTCCGGCAACTGGCCCATTGTATGACACGTGTCCGGTTGTCGCTGAAAGATCCGACGAAAGCGGACATCCAGGCCCTCAAACAAATTGACGGTGTCATGGGCGTCATCGATGACGAGACCCTGCAAATCGTTGTTGGACCAGGAACGGTCAACCGGGTGGCCGATCATTTGAGTCGTGAGACGGGACTTGCAATCGGTGAAGAGTCGGTCGATGAGAATCTGACGTTTGAAGAACGGGCTGCTATCGAACGGCAAAAAGTGAAGGACAAACAAAAGTCACCGTTCAAACGTTTTTTACGCCGTTTGGGAAATATCTTCATTCCGCTCATTCCGGGACTGGTCGCATCGGGGATCATCAACGGAGCGGCGAACTTCGCGAAAAACGCCGGAGTTGATGCGACAGAAACGTGGATGCAGATTCTGTTATTGATCGGCAGTACCGTCTTTGCCTACTTAGCGATTCTCGTCGGTTGGAATACGGCGAAGGAATTTGGTGGCACACCGGTTCTCGGCGCAATTGCCGGCGGAATTCTATTTAATCCGTTACTTGTCGATATAATTATTTACGGTGAACCGCTAGTCGTCGGTCGGGGTGGTTTGTTTGGGGTCATCTTTGCCGCCTGGTTGATGACGTATCTGGAAAAACATATTCGCCGGTTCATGCCGGTCTCGATTGATATCATCTTTACACCACTCTTTACTGTTTTGATTGTCGGCTTTACGGCACTCTATGCGATCATGCCGGTCGCGGGGGTCTTGTCTGACGGCATCATGAAGGCAATCAACGTGATTCTTGAAGTCGGTGGTCCGCTTGCCGGTGCCGTCCTCGCCGGATTCTTCCTGCCGCTCGTCATGGTCGGTCTCCATCACGGATTGACACCGATTCATTTGGAGCTGTTAAATACGATTGGCAACACGGCACTGCTACCGATTCTTGCGATGGCGGGAGCCGGGCAAGTCGGGGCAGCGATGGCGATTTTCGTCAAGACACGGAATCAACGGTTGCGCAACATCATCAAGGGGGCAATTCCGGTCGGGTTCCTCGGTATCGGCGAACCGTTACTTTACGGGGTCACCTTACCGCTCGGCCGTCCATTCCTGACAGCTTGTATGGGAGCAGCAGTCGGCGGAGCCTTCCAGGCGACGATGAAGACAGCAGCACTTGGGGTCGGTGTATCCGGTCTGTCATTGACACCGTTGATTGCTAACGGGATGTACCTGACATATATCGGCGGTCTCGTTATCTCGTATGTTTTTGGCTTCTTGTTTACATTCTGGTTTGGATTCAAGGAAGAAATGGCGGACGGGATTTAACATCAGCAAAAGAGCGGCACACAACAAAAAGATGGAACATCACGTCGCAGTGATGTTCCATCTTTTTTGACTCAAATCATGTTCAGGATCAGTCAGCAAAAAACTGGTTGATCTTGGTTTCCGACTTCAAATGGTGTTGGAGCAGCTTTTTTACATCGGACTCCTGTTTTATCGTGCTGAGGTTTTGACCGTACCAGTGTTCGAGTTGGTCCCGTGTCACTGTATAATCGTAGTCCGGGAAGGTAAAGGTAATCCGGTCCACGTTATCGACGAGGACAAACAGGTAGGTTGCGTTGAACAGGACCGTTTCTTTGATCTCCTGTTCGATGTTTTCTGTCTCGATATCCTTGTAAGTCAAATGGATGCCATACGGTGTTTGTTTCGTTTCGAGAGCAATTTGATGCAACTCTTGATGGTGTGCCAGTTCTTTGACGATGTTCGCGACGGCGCTGTTATCGCCGACATAGGAATGTTTATAGTGGAACAGGTCCGTCTTTGAATCGGCATGTTGACTGTAGCCGTTCCAGATCAATACCAGACAGGCGATCGACAGGAATAGAATCAAAATTCGTTTCATACAATCTCTCCTTTATGTATCTCATACTAATGGTATCATAATTCATGAGGTATCTCCTAAAAAATTCTTATATTGGAACTTTAGTAACAATTGGTGGTTTTTGAACACTACGCTGACAAGAAGGAGTGAAACATATGAAAGGACTTGCCGTTTATTTGAGTGAACCACTGACAGGTGAGGCGAAAGACAGCATCCGACAGATGCGGACGATTGGTTTTACATCAATCTTTACCTCGTTACATATTCCGGAAGACGATCCCTCGTTGTACACGGAACGCTTACGAACGCTTGGACAACTGGCGCAACAGCTCGAGATGGAACTCGTCGCGGATATCGCCCCGACTTCCCTTGCCGCGCTTGGCAAGACGTGGGACGATGCCGGAACGTTGAGCGAGTGGGGAGTGACCGGACTGCGGGTCGACTATGGTGTGACACCGAAACAGGTCGCCGATTTGTCGAGACAACTGATGATTGCCTTAAACGCCAGTACGCTGACGGCGGAAGAACTCGACACGATGAAAGTGGAGGGACTTGTGCTTGAGCAGGTCGAGGCGTGGCACAACTTTTATCCGCGACCGGAAACGGGACTGGATCGTGACTGGTTCAATGATAAAAACCGGTGGCTCCGTGAACAGGGAATCCGTGTCCAAGCCTTCATTCCGGGAGACGGGCAACTGCGTGGTCCGCTTCACGAAACGTTACCGACGCTCGAAGACCATCGCGGACAAGCGCCATTTACCTGTTATCTCGAACTCGAAGCGTCCGTCGACCGGATTCTGGTCGGGGACCCCGGCTTGTCGGACACGACGATGCGGCAGTTTGCTGCCTATCAGGAGGGGATCATTGTCCTCCGGGCAACGGGACAAGGCGGTGATTCCCTGTTGAAGAGCGTCCAGACAAATCGGATGGATCCGGCACGCGATGTCATCCGCTCGGTCGAGTCACGTACTTACGGCCGACCGGGCGACGAACTTCTCGAACCTGCGACTGTATCCGACCGGCCCCTTGGATCGATTACGATTGATAATCTGCGTTACGGTCGGTATGCCGGGGAATTACAAATCACCAAACGGGATCTCGCGGCCGACGAACGGGTCAATGTCATTGGACGCGTGATTGAAGCGGACCGGCCGCTGCTGCAACAGATTGGTCCCGGCGTGCGGTTCCGGCTGGAGTGGGTGGAAACGGAATGAAAAAGATTATGTTGATCGGCTCCGGCGGATCAGGTAAGTCGACGCTTGCGAGACAACTGGGTCAACGGCTCGGTATTTCTGTCCACCATCTCGACAGTTTGTTGTGGCGGGCGGACTGGCAGGCAGTTCCGCGCGAGGAACAACAACGGATACAAACGGACTTGATCAGCCGGGATGACTGGATCATCGACGGAAATTACGGTGGAACGATGGACCTCCGGCTCAACGCGGCGGATACGATCATCTTTCTTGATCTACCGCGAACGACGTGTGTCTACCGGATTCTCAAACGGTCGATTCGGTACCGGCATAAGTCACGACCAGATATGGCGGCCGGGTGTCCGGAAAAAATCGATTTTGCTTTTTTGAAGTGGGTGTGGCGTTATCCGGATGAACAGCGACCGGATATTCAAGCGAGACTTGCTCAAGCGGCAGCAACGAAGACAATTATCGTGTTAAAGTCACGGAAAGAAGTCCGGCGGTTCATCGAAAGTGTTGGCTAAGCAGTACGTGGAAAAGAGAAAACAAAGCAAACGACTCCCGGACAACAGGGAGTCGTTTTTTAAGCATTCAATCCTTTACTGATTTAGAGCTGTTGCTGTTCATTGACAGCAAGAGTCTTGGTCCAGTGTTCCTGAATCACGTGCAACACGAATGCCGGATTATCCCAGTGTACGATGTGGGAAGTCGCAGGAGCAGACACGACAGTCCCTCCGGTTTTTTTCTGCCACAGAGCGATTGCTTCTTGACGGAACGGTTCATCGGAAACGGGTAACGTCGCGCGAAGCAACACCAGGTTGTCACCCGGAACGGTGTCGAGGAAATCGAGAATTTCATCCTGATACATCGCGGTCAGGATGGCGCGCGCCGTCTTTGCCCGGGCATGCCAGTAGTACCGGCCGTCCTGCATCCGGACAAAATCCTTGCCGGCCAGATCAAGCAGTGGCGACCGGCGCATCTTGGGTCCGTAGACGGCAACGTCCCGGAACTCTTCCCACGTCGCGACGGACTCTTCGAAATCCGTATCGTAAAATGCAGATTCCTGTTCGAGTGGTGTCCCGCGTAACCGTTTGCTCTGATATCCGCCGTCAATCAGGATGGAGCCGAGAACCCGGTCCGGCTGTTCCTTCTGATAAAAGAGTGCGATGAAGCTGCCCCAGGAATGGGACAGAAAATAAAAGTTCTGGATGTCGAGCTGTTCAAACAGCCGGTTCAGCCAATTGGAAAAGCGGGCAAACTGATAGTCCCGCTCGTCCGGAAACGGTTCGGTCTTTCCGTGACCGGGTGCATCAATCGAAACGATTCGGTACGTATCTTGTAAGGCATCGGCCAGTTCAATGAAGCTGAGGCTCGTCCCGCCAAGACCGTGCAGGCAAAAAATGACCGGGCGGTCCGCTTCGCCCCATTCGGTAATCTGTGTTGAAATCCCGTTACATTCCAGTGTATAGCGTTTCATCTGTCTGCCTCCTATAGGGATTTATTTACTAATTAACCAGTATTATACATCATTTGTTGTATACTAAAGCTAATCAATTTGAATCAATAATAAAGGAGAAGAAAGATGAAAATTACAGCAGTAACACTTTGGATGGATCAGATAAAGCCGATGCAGGACTTTTATACGGGGACACTCGGTTTTCCGCTCGTCGAGGAAACGGCAACAGCGTTTACGGTGCAGATCGGGACGAGCCGACTTCGGTTTGAGCTCGACACGACAGAGCAACCGAAACAATACCACTTTGCGTTTAACGTCCCGGGGGATGCGTTTCAGCTGGCAAAGGACTGGTTGCAACATCGTGTCCCGTTACTGATCGAGGACGGGAAAGACGAAATCTTTTTTGAGAACATCAATGCCCATTCCGTTTACTTTTATGATCCGGATGAAAACGTCGTCGAATTGATTGCCCGCCATGATGTCAATCCGAATAAGTCGCTTGACAGCTTCAGTGTACATAACATTCTCGATATCGGAGAAATGAACGTCACGACGCCGGACGTCGCTGGTGTCGGAGCAAAATTTGCTGAACTCGGTGTCTTTCACCGCTACCATCAACCGATTAACGTCGACTTCCTGAATTTCCTCGGAGCACCGGAAGACGGGACACATCTGTTGCTTGGACGAGAAGCCCGGACATGGTTGTTCTCACCGAAACCGGCCATTACCAGTCCACTTGTTCTCGAACTCGACGTGAATCTACGCGTCCGACTGGATGCAGAAGGTGTCTTGCACCACGAAAAATAAACCCGTCATAAGACGGATTTAAAGGTTACGCTATGAGCTGTAAAATCCCGAACGTCGTCAAGACGACATAGGAGACGGAAACAAAAATCAAGACGGGCTGAAACAACGCCTCTTTGGATTGACGCGTAATCCCTTCGACGAAACAACTGAGGAGAAAGACAAAAATCGCCAGTCCGATATACATCAGGACAATCGTCAGGATACTTTGGATGATCCCAAACGTGATGAGCGAAAAAACGGTGAAGAACAGGTAACCGAATGCCGTCAGGAGAACGAGACCAAGCAGGATACCGAGTGCCGGATGAATCCTGTTGACGCGTTTCGTCCAGTTCGGAAAGCGTGGGCTGAGTAATGTCCAGCCCGTATGTAATGACAGACAAATCGAGATGAACAACATCAGGAAAAAGAGTGTCTGTAACAAGGGCGACAGTTGATCGGTCCAGAACGGAACGATTAAAAAGACGACCGGGAAACAAAGGCTCAAAATATGTTTTTTCAAGTGAATCACTTCTTTCGTAAGAGTAGGAACTTGCATTAACAATATCTTCCTTATCCGTACCGTATCATACGTGGAGACAGGAGGGAAGGAGCACTGATGACACACTTTTGGAAAGTAAACGGCAAGTGGCGGATTGGACGTTTAATTTTGATTTCGATGGTGCTTATGTTGGTTTCATGTTTTTTGTATACCTTTCATCAGAAAATCCTGCGGCAACTGTATTTGGAAGACCGACTGGAACAACAGTACGGGCTAGAAAAAGACGAGTATCAGATGCAAAGTCATTTCTCGAAATACGGTTATGGCTACGATGTTACGTTCCATGATGACTCCCGGACGTCATATGCTTTTAATGTTCGAGAAAAAAATGGAGATTATACTGCCGTCTACGTGGGCTATGGCTTTAAGGAAACAGGTTATAATGAGAATGACTTCCGTGCACCTGAACATATGGAGTTCGAGCAGTTTGTGGACGACAAGTAACCAATGCAACACACTCATTTATAAAACAGGAGGAATTGATATGTGGCAAGATTACGAATGGATCAACCAACCAACTGAAATCGACATGCAGGAACGCTTAACATTCACGACAGAGGGCGATACCGACTTTTGGCGCAATACCTATTATCAATTCAACCGGATGACCGGTCACGCCTTACTTAAACCGATTCCGGCACCGTCTTTTTCCTGCCGAATCGAAGTGAAGCTGCATCCGCGACTGACGTATGACCAGGCAGGTATCCTACTCTATTTAAACGAAGATAACTGGCTAAAAGTTTCAGCGGAATTCATTCCGGACGGAAAATCGCATCTCGGAGCGGTCGTTACGTCGTTCGGCTACTCCGATTGGTCGTCGCGTGATATCGATAATACGGTCTTTGATCGGCCGTTGACGTTTGAGCTCGTCTGCAACCAACAGGACGTCGAACTGTACTTTATCGACGGTGAAACGAAGGAGCAGTTACGGATTGCTCACTTGCATGCGGAAGGGGATTGGAAAGTCGGACCGTACGCCTGCAGTCCGAATCTTGAAGGGCAAGGGTGTGACGTTGAAATACTGGCGTTTGATTGTCGCGAAATATAAATAAAATCAGATTACTTTAAGCACTCATATCATCTTATGAGTGCTTTATTTGTGAAGGGAGAGAAAATGGAATGGGCATGATCTTCAGTAGCTTTTTAGTATGCTTCCTATCTTACGGCATTGTCGGTCGATTAATGTATGTCATCCATCAATTAAATCGTCCAATGGATTGCTTCATTTGTTGGTATGAAACGATGATCCGGCAACTGGTTCGTGGACGAATCGTCTTTGACCGAAAAGGACGGAGCAACTATCTTCTGTTTGCGGGTTATCTTTTAATTATTCTCTATGCGACTGCTCTATTTTTAGAGAATCTGCACAGAGGAGATACCGTTTCGCTGAAAGGGATTGCCTTGATCGTTTTGGCACTTATTTTTCTTCTCACAATTAGTCCTTTGATTGTAGAAGATGAATCTTCAAACGAGAAAAATCAAGTTGATCCGAATCGAGACAAAAAAACGTTTTGGACCTTTTTAAAAAATCGTTTCTGTTTCTTCATCGATCAGGTCTTGTTTTTCGTTCTCATGCCATTCATATTCAGCACAGGTGTCTTGACCAGCGCGATACCATTCCTCCAATGGAACGAATTGTGGTTGACTGGTAGTTTTGTCGGTTGGGTATTCTTTTTATCCTTGTCGTCGCATACAACTCTGTTTGAATGGTGTTACTACCGAACAGACTTTAAGTATCAGTTTTCAAGTGAAACTAGAAATAGGCAGCTTGCTCAAAAAAAGGCATGTTTTCATATTATTCTACTAGGCAGTAGTGTATTGAATTTCTCGCTGGTGCTAGAAAGAATATCCGATATGAGTATGTGGATTGGTGGACTCATTGCACTTTACTATGGGGCTGGAAAAGTCTTCGAATGTATTGAGGCAGATTACACGCAATACAAAAATGATTCGACCTCATCGTAAAACACCGCAAAATCAACGCTTTCACGGATTATCCATTGACAATTCTTAGCACGGACTCTTACAATTGAAAATGATTATCAATAAGAATGGGAGTCCTGTCCACTATGAACGTTTCACGCCGTAAGAAATCCATCCTTCAAGCTGTTTCCATCCTTTCGATTACGACACTGCTGTTTGGTTGCTCGAACCCGAACGAAGGTGCTGACAATAAATCAGATCAAGATACATTAACGATGGCCTGGCCGCGGGACATCGGCGAGATGAATCCGCATGTCTACAATCCGTCGCAACTGTTTGCCCAGTCGATGGTCTATGAGCCGCTCGTCCATTACGCAGAAGGCGGAAAGCTCGAGCCGTTCCTCGCGAAATCATGGGACATCTCAAAAGACGGCAAGACCTATACCTTCACCTTGCGTGATGATGTCAAGTTCTCGGACGGTTCGACGTTTGACGCGACAATCGTCAAAAAGAACTTTGATGCCGTCCTCAAAAACAAAGCCTTACATAGCTGGCTTGGCTTCATCTCAAAAATCGACAAAACGGAAGCCGTCGACAAGCAGACGTTCCGGATGACGTTATCGGAAGCGTACTACCCGACGATTCAGGAACTGGCGGTCGTCCGACCGGTCCGCTTCCTCGGCGAAGCGGGCTTCCCGAAAAACGGCGACACGTCAAAAGGCGTCGAACAAGAAGTCGGAACCGGTCCGTGGGTGCTCGACGAGTACAAAGCGGATCAATACGCGACGTTTAAGGTCAACAAAAACTACTGGGGACCAAAGCCGAAAGTCAAGAAAATCAAGGTCGACATCATTCCCGATGCCGAAAGCCGCGTACTCGCTTTTGAAAAAGGCGACATCGATTTGATTTTCGGGGAAGGGGCAATCAGTGTCGACGCCTATAATCAACTGAAAGAAACGAAATCCTACAAGACGACGATGTCGGAACCGGTTGCGACACGTCTACTGATCATGAACACGAAGAAAAAACAGCTCGCGGACGAACGCGTCCGTCAGGCATTGCAATACGGCTTTGATAAGAAGACACTTGTTGAGGGAATCACGTCCGGTCTCGAAGCACCGGCTGACTTCATCCTGCCGCCGAACCTGCCGTACACATCGAACCTGAACGTCGAGAAACGGGACTTTGATGTCAAAAAGGCGAAGTCGTTGCTGGACGAAGCCGGCTGGAAACTGCCGAACGGCAAAAAAATCCGTGAAAAAGACGGGCAACCGTTACAGATTGAAATGATGTATGATGCCGCGGAACTTGTTCAAAAAGCGATGGCGGAGACGTTACAGTCAGAGTGGGCGACTATCGGCGTCGACTTGAAAATCGTTGGTGTCGAGCTGCCGGATCAAGTCCAGCGCTTCAAAGACAACAAATTCGATATCAACATGTACAGTAACTTCGGGGCACCGTATGATCCGCACACGTTCGTCAACATCATCGGTACGGACGGATTCGGTTTTAAAGAAGCGATTTCCGCTTACCCGAACAAGGATCAACTGTTACAGGAAATGAAAGATGTCCTGAAGACGACTGATGAAACGAAACGTCAGAAGATGTATGCCGAGATTCTGCCGTCGCTCCAGGATCAAGGAGCCCTCGTCCCGATCTCGTATCTGAAAAAGATGGCGATTTATCAAAACGGTGTCACGAACTTTAAATTTGCCGCGAACCGTGATGAAAGCCCGTTCGCTCAAATCGGCATCAAGTAAAAGGAGGTGTACGGAATGGGCGTCTATATTCTGAAACGGGTCGGGTCGGTCATTCCGATCCTGCTCCTCGCTATTTTATTACTGACGGTGATGATTCATTTGTCACCGGTCGATCCGGCGGAAGCGTATCTGTCTGCCGCCCACATCCAACCGACGGAAGAGGTGCTCGCGCAAAAGCGGGCCGAGTTCGGACTCGATCAGTCGTTTTTGGCCCAGTACGTGACGACCGTCGTCCGGCTGGCAAGTTTTGATTTCGGAACATCGTACGTTTCCGGGAAACCGGTCCTCGACGAAGTGTTGCTCCGTTTGCCGGCGACCGTCCAGCTGGCGCTGTCGAGTCTGTTGCTGGCCGTGATCGTCAGCATCCCGCTCGGCTTTCTCGCGGGGATCCGGAAAAATGGATTTTTTGACCAGTTGAGTCGGTTGATTGCCTTCGTCGGCGCATCGATTCCGTCGTTTTGGCTCGGCTATCTGTTGATTTTCTTTTTTGCCGTCCAGTTGGATTTGTTACCGGTCGGCGGTATCGGCAGTCCGAGTCATGTCATCTTGCCGGCGATTACGCTTGCGTTACCGCTGATTGCGCTTTATACCCGGTTGCTTCGGACGAGTGTCATCGAGACGATGCGCGAACCGTACGTCTTGTTCGCCCGGACACGCGGCATCCGCGAAACAGTCATTTTGGCCAAACATGTTCTCCGTGTCGCTGTTCCACCGATGATCACCGGTCTCGGCATGAATCTCGGAAAACTGTTGACGGGGACGATCATCGTCGAAACGGTTTTTTCGTGGCCGGGCTTTGGCCGCTACTTCATCGAAGCGATTTTTGACCGCGATATGCCAATCATTCAAGGATATGTGTTTTTGGCGGCACTATTATTCATCGGCAGCAGTCTGCTCGTCGATCTATTGCAACTGGCGATTGATCCCCGGATTGCCCGGAAAGGAGGGGACAGACGATGAATATTCCGCTTCGACGACCAAGTCTGTTGCACCGCTTGTCAAACCAACGGCTGATTTTGATCGGCTGTTCCGCTTTTTTAGGGCTGTTATTTCTCGCAGCACTGGCCGCACCGTGGCTTGCGCCGCATGATCCGTTTCTCGTCAATTTGGCGGTGAAACTGCAGGAACCGTCCTGGACGTATCCGCTCGGGACCGATCATCTTGGCCGCTGTACATTATCGCGTCTGTTATACGGAGCCCGGGTGTCACTCGGCTTCGCCGTCCTGATATTTGCGTCGTCGCTGCTGATCGGCTTGTTGATCGGCACGCTCGCCGGCTATATCGGCGGCTGGGTCGATCAACTGTTGATGCGGTTTTGTGACGGGGTAATGGCATTTCCGAGTCTGATTCTTGTCCTCGGTCTCGTCGGGATTTTCGGACCGGGACTCAAACAGGTCATCATCGCCTTGATGCTTGTCCAGTGGGTCTACTATGCCCGGATGTTCCGCGGACTCGTCATGACACTGAAGGAAAAGAATTTTATTGCGGCAGCACGCGTCAATGGCTCGTCACATTGGAAAATCTTTCGGACCCATCTGTTGCCGAACATCCTGCCGCCGTTGCTTGTCATCGGGACACTCGAGATGGGCTGGGCGATCATGGATATTTCTGCAATGTCGTTCCTTGGTCTTGGCGTGCAATCTCCGGCAGCGGAATGGGGCGCCATGATTCATGAAGGCAAATCGTATATCCGGACGAATCCGGAACTGATGATTTATCCCGGCGTGATGATCATGCTCGTCATTGCGAGCTTTAACTTACTCGGTGAATCGTTATCGGAACGATTCGGCGTGACGAAACCACCTAAATGAAAGGAGGCGCCATGATGAAACCTGTTTTATCTGTCGAACAATTGACCGTCGAAACCATCGTTGACGACACCACGCTCGTCCGGGATATCTCGTTTACACTTCTTGCCAGTCAAATCGTCGGACTCGTCGGCGAAAGTGGTTGCGGCAAGACGGTGACGAGTCTGGCCCTTCTGCGTCTGCTGGACGAAAAAGTGATCCGTCAGTCAGGTCGGATTCAGCTAGACGAAACGGATTTGATGACGCTGTCCGACCGAACGCTTCGGCGTGTCCGCGGCGGACAAATTGCCTTCATCATGCAAAACCCGATGAGTGCTTTCACGCCGGTCTACACGATTGGTCATCAATTGATCGAGACGATCCGGACCCATGACCGGTGCAGCAAACGCGAAGCGAAGGACCGGGCGCTTGAAGCGCTACAGGAAGTGAATCTCGAGGAGCCGGACCGGATTTTGAAAGCCTATCCGTTTGAACTGAGCGGCGGAATGCTGCAACGGGTCATGATTGCCCTTGCCGTCTGCCTGCGACCGGATGTCCTAATTGCCGATGAACCGACGACGGCGCTTGACGTCTACAATCAAAAGCTCGTGTTGTATTATCTTGAAAAGGTCCGGGCGACCTATGGCACGGCAATCCTGTTGATTTCCCACGACTTAAGTGTCATCGCCGAGATGGCGGATCAGGTTCTTGTCATGCGGCACGGGGAAATCGTCGAACGTGCGGACGTCTTTGATTTATTTGACCGTCCGCAACATCCGTACACACAACGATTGTTAGCCCAACACGGGATTCAGGCAGGAGGGATGAACGCATGAGCCTTCTGCAAATGGAACAGGTGTCACACCGGTATGGCAGCCAACGGTTTCTGTCGCGGCAGACGGAACGGACCATCTTACAGGACGTCACGTTGACGCTTGAAGCCGGGACGTGTCTTGGATTGCTCGGTCAAAGTGGTGCCGGAAAAAGTACACTTGGACGGATTCTGCTGGGTCTCGAACGACCAACAGCAGGGCGTGTCCTGTTCGAAGGACAGGACATTTACCGGACGGCGGCAAACGATTACCGGCAAGACATCCAAGTCGTCTTTCAGGATTCGTTTGCTGCAGTCAATCCGAAGATGACGGCGGGACAAATCATTGCCGAACCGTTGACGAATTTTACGCGTCTTGCGCCGGATGCCCTGCAGCACCGGTTGGTCACCTTGATCGAACAGGTTGGATTGACCCGCGCGGATTTGGCGAAATATCCGAATCAGTTCAGCGGCGGGCAGTTGCAACGGATCTGTATTGCCCGGGCGATTGCGACAAATCCGAAACTGATCATCCTCGATGAGGCCGTCAGCAGTCTCGATATGGTCAATAAGGCACTGATCCTCGCGCTGTTAGGGGAATTAAAGGACAAATATGACCTGTCCTATCTGTTCATTACCCATGACCTGCAAGCGGCTCAGGCACTCAGCGACCGATTCATAATTTTAGATCAAGGTCACATCGTCGGAGAGTACCCGACCCGCAAGGCTTTTGCAGACGCGACGGATCCGCATGTCCTGGCGATTAAAAACGCCATGCTTGCGATCCATCCAAGGTACCGGACGATTCGAAAATAGTCTCTTTTGACAACAGTTAAAAGAGGCTTCTTTTTTTATTTGTTTTACAGGTAAATAATGGGTATTTAAGGTAAACTGAACAAAAGCGAACAAGGAGCGATAATAGATGAACAAAAATTATCTGGCAGGTGCAATTGCGGTAACTGTAGGGATATTGATGATGTTTGTTTTAAAAATCTTTGAGGTGTATATGATGGTGGCATGGGAAGTATCGAAACAAGCTATGGCATCATTTGGTTTAACTTATTTCCCGTTTGCCTTTTTTGCCATTGCAGCCGTTTTATTCATCAACGGCTGGTGGCGGGAAGATGAAAAACGTCGACAGCAAAAAGCCGCACAACCGATTAAATCGTGATATTAAACCGCCGACCGTCGAATCAGATGAATCGGCGGTTTTCTTCTATTTAATCTGTAAAGGAAACTTGACACAACGAAACTTTTTTACATATTATTGGAAGCAAGAGGTGACTGCGATGAAAAATAAGGTAAAGGTGTTACGAGAGGCGCGACACTGGTCGCAAGGGGACTTGGCGAAGACGTTAGGTGTCTCGAGACAGACCGTCATTTCGATTGAAAAGGAGCGGTACAATCCGTCGCTCGAACTCGCTTTTTCGATTGCGGCTTTGTTTGATTGTCCGATTGAAGCGATTTTTATTCCCGAATCGAAGAAAAAAGGAGACGATGTAGGATGAAACATATGCCGATGATCAATCGTTTACTCGCCGCAGTTCTAATACTATACGGCAACTATTTGGCAATATTTGATGGACCGAGTCCACTCAGTATAATAATGATATTAGCGGGTTTGAGTCAATTGGCCGCCGATCTAGTTTTTCCGGCTGCTGAACCCCATGACGAACGGCAAGAAGAAATCAAGCGGAAAAGTGGTCACATGTCATACGCTTTAAGTATTGTCTATGTTTTTGTGATGCTGATGCTCTTCCAGTGGAACGTCATCGAAGATATCATGAAAGCTTTTATGTATTTACTGTTCATTCAGGTCATGACTTTCCCGGTCATGATGTTTATCTACAATCGACGCAGCTGACGACAAAAAAACAGGCACGATTGGCCTGTTCTTGACGTGTGATCAGTAGTATTCAGACAGCTGTTCCCGTGATTCTTCCGTTAAATAGCCAAGCGACAAAAAGTTTTTGACGAAGCGGACTGGACCATTGGCAGAATCAGAGTCAATTTTTCCTAGAAATGGTTCAACCTGTTCCAGAACATCAATGTCCGCGGCCTGGATCTTGACGAAGTCAAAGTCGAGGGTGACCGTATCCGTCTCGTCCCACGGCTCACTGGTGGATTGATGAAGCGAATGGAACGTCTCTTTCAAGTGGTCGCTTGGTGGATTAAATTCGAACTGTAAGTAAGGTTCAGCTGTATCCTTTACGGATAGTCCGCCGCGGGCGACGATGGCTTTTAGATGCCGGCGGTGGGTGAAGTGACGCAAAATCATCGGCAGCGCTCCTTTATGAAAAAGTAGAGTATGAGAAAGGTGAGATTGTAGCATGAAAAAACTGATGTGGATCGTCTGTCTGGTCCTGGTCGCAGCTGCATCGTACGTGTACATCACGCGATACGACCGTGCATATGAACAGGAAGTCATGCGTCAGGTCGTAGAGCATGTCGAACAGACTTATGGAACAAGTGAACCGATCGTCGTCAAATCCTATTATAACGACAAGCATCGGGACAAGGATAAACGGTATGCCGTGGCAGTCCGTGCGGATGTCCTGTCGCTGAAGCCAAATGAATACATAACGTATCGTTTACAAGACGGGCAAGTCATCGAGATGGGTGTAATCGACGAAGAGAGTCTGCCGAAGACAGAACGGTAACGACGATTGCATCCAGGTATCAAAAGTGACTGCTTTGCATCTTATGAAGCAGACGGTCAAACGACTCGTGGTCGTCCATCGTAAAAGCTTTGAAGTACTGCTCGTGGATGACTTCGACGACAGGGGCCGACTCTTGAACGATCGTCTCCCCGGACGGCGTCAAGACAAGTCGTTTTTCCCGGTCAATCCGTTTCCGGGTAATGAGGTGTTGCTCAAACAATTTTTTTAAGGTTTGCGAGATGGCTCCGCTTGACAGTTCGAGCGTCGCCTCCAGTGATTTTTGAGTGGCACTCTGTTCGCGGTAGAGCGTATCCAGCATGTCGAACTGTGATTTTGACAAGCCCCAGTCCTTTAAGACGGCGTTGACTTCTTTCATGTAGCGGTGATGGAGTTTTTGAATCCCCTGCCAATGACGGTAGGATGGAGTGGACAAGTGTGACGTCATCAAATCCCTCTTTTCTGTCACCGTTCGTGAACGGTACGATGATAGGTGAAGCTTTTCGAAAATAAAGTAATCTATAATAATCAAATTACCACATAATCACGCGTTCTCCTACCACTTGATACGAACAAAAAAGCTTCACTCGTTTGCCCGGATGTTCAGGCAACGGAGTGAAGCTTTTTTAGTCTTGGATTGACGGTTCGGATGGTGCCGCGGGATGACGTCCCCAGACGAGATAAACGACCGGTCCAAGGTAGTTGACGAGAAAAATCAGGATGCCCCACAACCATTTGGGTCCGCGGGTGCGCGGGCGTTTCCATAAGTCGATATAGGATACGACGAGTAACAGGAATTCGAGTGTGTAGACGACGGCTTTGACGTATGGTTTCTCTTTCAGACGCAATGCATATACCTCCTAGTAGCGGGTTAACTGACGAACGAACGATCCTGATAGTTTTTTAAAATCAATTGATTTTGATCAATCGTAAACCCGTACCGTGTAAAACACTCGGCCGCAACACGTCCGCCGTAGGAGATGGCGGTGAAATCGCCGCTGACCCGGTAATGGGTGTACTTCTGTTCGATGTCATAAATCAACGCTTCCAGCAACAGACCCCGTTCACCGAGTCCTTCTTCCCGGACATGGATATCAAGCAGGGAATACTCGGCCAGTTCGACGGATCCGAACAGGCGTGTCGACAGGTGTTGAATCGTCATGTGCGAACGTTTCGACAAGACGGTTTTTGTCGCCTGCCGGTTTTCGAGTAAGGTGACGTAATAGCCGAACAGCGGTGCCTGAATGTTTCGTGTCACTTGAACGACTTGCTGTTGATTGTTGTAGGCAAGTCCGACGATTTGTTCGTTTGGATGATGCGGTATGTCAATCATGCGCTTGGTACAGACCGTCTGCCAGTCCTGTTTCGGAATCCATTCCAATTCAAGCACCCGAGGGGATTTGAAGAATTTCACGTGGGGAAAAGCCTCCTTTGACGTAATCGATGCTTTGAATATACACTTTTTGGTAATTGGAGGGAAGGTCAGAAACGTTACCGTTTTGTGACAATCGTGCAAAAAGGGGACGAATAAGGGAAGAGACGGAAGCCGGAGGAAAATTACATCCCTGGGCGGAGGAGGGAAACGAAACAAAAGACGTATAGTGAAAGGAGTAAACAAAAGGAGTCGTACATAATGAAAAAGAAAACCATCTTCTTCGGGAGTGTGTTGGTACTTGGACTGACAGTGGCGTGGTGGTCACGCGGAGGAGCAGAACCGGTCTTTAAGAAATCGTATCCGGTCCAAGCGACCAGTGAACACTATGAAGGAACAGTAGTCTGGCCGAAAACAAACAATCAACAACAACAGGCAGGTGAAGCGAGCGGTGTCGCCGTTGGACCAAACGGAGATATCTACTACCTGCACCGGGCAAACGGGACGTACGGCAGTAAGGCGATGATCAAAGAGGCAACGATTGTCGTGCTCGACGGTGAGACGCGGACGGTCAAACGGACGATCGGTCAGAATTTGTTTCAATCCCCGCACGGGTTGGAAGTTGATGACGCCAACAACATCTGGGTGACGGACATCAGCTTGAACCAAGTGTTTAAGCTGAATCCGGAAGGCGACGTTCAAGCGGTTTATGGACAATCGTATCCGTTCGGAACGGAAGCGGGTCTTCGGATTCGCAACAAGTTGCCGAACTTCCCGGTCCGGTTGAACGAGTACCTGTTTGCCCGTCCGACCGATGTGACGGTGTTACCGGACGGTTCGTTTGCAGTCGCGGACGGGTACCGCAATCACCGGATTGCGAAATTCGACCGGACCGGCAAGTTCGAGTGGGAAGTCAATCAATTGGGTTCGGCAGACGGTCAACTCAATTTGCCGCATGGTATCAGTAGTGACGAGGCGTCGAATTTGTATGTTGCCGACCGCAACAACGCCCGGATTCAAGTATTTGACCGATTCGGTCGTCATCAGCAGACATGGGATCAACCGGAACTCGGTCGACCGTATGGGGTCGAGGTCGGTCCGGACGGAAAGGTGTATGTCGCTGACGGCGGTGACTATTTGAATAAACGGACAGTGGACGCCCGCAGTCAAATTGTAGTGCTCGATCAACAAGGTACGATTCTGGAGCGATTCGGCAGGTTTGGCACAGAGCCTGGTCAGCTGCGGATTGCCCACGATCTGGCTGTTGCGGACGACGGAACGATTTTTGTCGCGGAATTAATGAATAAGCGGCTGCAACAGTTTACTCCCTCATCCGAATTAAGCCAAAGCAACTGAATCAAATGGTATACCTCAAGGTAACTGGTGTTCCAGTTCCTGTTTCTGACGGAAGTGATGCCGGGTATGCATTTCGATCAACTGATACCATTCACGGGCGTTCAGCCAACCGAACCCACCGTGTTTCGTTTTCGAGGCTGGATCAATCTGATCAAGTCGTGCCGACCAGTCTTCCATTCGTTCGACCAGTTGAACAAGACGGTGTCTTAACTGATCGGCACTGTCAGTATTGTTCGGTGGAGCATTCATCTCGTCCGGAAGCCTGATTTTGACGGGCGGAAAGGCAGCTCGTCGAAACAACTCTTCGCCATACGGCGTTTTTCCGGCAGTTGAGCGAGTGGTGCATGAAGCACAGGCTTCGACTTCGTCCAGATATTCGTGAGCGACCAGCAAGATGTGGTCATACATTTGACCAAGCGACCAGACACCCGGACGTGAAATGTAGTGCAATTCGTCTTCCGAATACCGATCGAGTTCTTGGTGCAGGTGAAGCAGACAGTCGATTCCTGTCATGTGAAGTCCTCCTTCGGCTGAAGATCAGCAGGTTTCTTGACTATATCCTGACCGGCAACGGTCTAAACAAACCAAACAACAGGAGCCACAAGGAGAAATCCTCGTGGCTCCTGTTGTTAAATTAAGAGACTTTTGGTTCTTCTTCGACCGTCAGCGTATACAACGCCCGTTTCGCGCGATTCAAGACGATGGGTAACGTGATCAGTCCGATCAACAGGAAGCCAAGCGAAAAGACGATGTAGGTCGAACGGATCGAGAAGACTTCGGCGAGCATCCCGATCGATAACGTCAGTCCGATGACCAAGACCAACTCGGCGACGTTGAGGACGCCGGAGAAGCGGCCCATGATTGAAACCGGGACATTGTTTTGATAAAACGACAAGAAACCGGTGTTGGCAAACGATAAGGCGAACGTCAGCAGGAAAAAGCCGACCGCTGCCACGAAGAAACTGTCCCCCGTCGCAAACAGCAGGTAACCGATCGGTGTCGTGACAGCACCGAATCCGATCAAGAAACGCAGGCTGAGCCACTTCGTACACGTCGCGTTGATGACGGAGCCGGCGATGATCCCGACGCCGGCGATACTGACGAGGAAGCCGTATGTACTCTCAGAAAACGCCAGCACCCGTGTCGCGAATGAGGCTTCGAGAGAATCGAGACCGGACATGAAAATCGTCATCACACAAAACAGACCGTAGACGAGTGTGATGTACCGGTGCTTGTGCGTAAACCGCAACGTCTCTTTCCAGTCGTCGGCAATCATCCGCAAGCTGAGGCGTTCGGCCTCGGCAAACGTCGTTCGTTTCTCCAAATCCGGCAGGAAAAACAGAATCAGCGCAGACAAGGCCAGCGCACCGGCATTCATATAAATCGCAAATGCCGGTGAGCCGACAAGGAACAGGAGACCGGCAATCGTCGGTCCGAGAATGAAGCCGCAGGATTGGATGAAATTTTTTAAGGCGTTAAACCGTTGGCGGTTGTTGTGCGAGACGAGTTTCGTCATGTAGATCAGGGAAGCGGATTCAAACAAGGAACTGCCCATATTGATCAAAAAGACGAGGGCATAGAGGACAAACAACGAATCGATAAACGGAAGAATCGCAATCAGGGCAGCTCGAGACACGTCAAGAAGCACCATCATGTTTCGTTTGTCGACCCGGTCAATCAGACTTCCCGACCAAAAACTCGTCAACAGGGCAGCAATCGGGACAAGCATGTAGAGGATGGAGACGGCAAATGCCGAATTCGTCCGGTCGAGCACGATCAAGTTCAGCGCGATGAAGTAGACCCAGGCGCCAAGATTCGAAATCCCGACACTCGTCAATAATAAAGCAGGGTGTTTCCATGTTTTGAAATCCATCCAGCATCGCCCCCAAAGTCAATCTGTTTTCGACAATTGTTTTTCGAATATATAGAAATTTATTACAATTGATATTACGGGACGGAGGGTGGCATTGCAAGAAGAAAATGGAAAAAGCCATCAAAAAGATGGCTTGCGGGAGGCGTTCAAGGGAGAAAGTAATCGAGCGTAGCAAACAGGCTCGTCAAGATAAAACAGATCAGCAACAAAGCGGACAACACGATCAAGTCGAGGTGTCGACGAAGTCCGTTCGTCAAGATAAAGAACAACGTCCAATAAGCGACGAACACGGTCAGCACAACGGATGTGACAGGCGCGTTGAGTGACGACAGTGCCGTGAATTCGGTTCGGAAATCCGGACTCGTGATGGCGTAAAAAGCAAATCCGAACGTCGGAAGCGCCCCGAGGTACAGCAGCCATTTCGGAAACTTCATGAAGCCACGCCTCCTTTTAGATGATCAAACTTCCTTGATTGTACAGGATAAAAAGGAAACAGAAAACGAACAAAAATGTAAGGAAGTGTCATTTGAGGATAACGATTCGGTATATTAACAGAACAAAATCGTTTCAGGATACTCGTTCTTACGATCGTGGACGTTCAAAAATCAGTTCATAATAAGACCCGACCCCTACGCCGGACGTCACGAAATCAGGTGCAACGAGTTGGATGAACCGCCAGCCGTCTTCCGCTTGTTGGGTGATGACGTCCCGGTAATCTTCTTTCGGGTTGCCGGATAACCGCTTAAAATCAATCCGGATGAATTGGTATTCGAACATAATAGCCCCTCCTTTAATCGTCTTGTATCGTACGAGCGGAAATAGGAAATGGTTCCCAGAAAGAAAACCTGAAAGTATGAATTCTAAACGAAGGAGCAACAATCAAATGATGGATTTAACAGCTAAACCCACCTTAATCGGAGAAAAGGTCATTCTCCGTCCCTTTGCAATGGAGGACATTCCATGGATTGAACGATGTTTGCTCGATCCCGAAGTTCTGACATTAACCGGAAGTTCCTCCGGTATCGACCGAAAGACCCTGCAAACGTGGTATGCCACAAGAAACGAACAATCGGATCGGTTGGATTTGGCCGTCATCGATCAGGAGTCAGGCGTACTGGTAGGGGAAGTTGTCGTCAACGACTATAAGCAACAACAGCAAAGCATGAATTTCCGGATTCTGATCGGAGCGGACGGCAGAAATCGAGGTCTCGGAACAGAAGCGACACGATTGTTGATGGATTATCTGTTCCGACACACGGCTTTAGACCAACTGACCTTAAGTGTGTTGGCCATCAATCCAAGAGCGAGACACGTCTATGAAAAAATCGGTTTTGAAGTGACCGGTGTGGATGCCCGTGATGTAGAAGTCGAGGGGAAATGGATCGACTCGATCCAGATGGTCCTGACACGCAAAAAGGCGCTCAAATTATAACGAGGTTCAATCATTGAAACTACATGCATTTTCCAAAAAACAACCCGGTCGTTATCCGAAAAAAGCGGATAGGACCGGGCTGTTTCTGTTTAACGTTGTTTTTGATCCAACTCTCGTTCTTCTTCGTCATCATTCCAACCAAAGCTCAGGTCGACGCGGCGACCGATGAAAGATCGCAAGAATAGGACGAACGTCATGACGGGTAACATCCACCACCAGGTGTCCACGATATCAAAGTATTGTTCGATGTATAACCAGATAAACAGCGTGCTGACAAATAAAATCGTTTCTGCTGTCGTGATGAATTCTCTTTTTGGTTCAAACATCAACTAACCCCCAACGTATGTGTTTAAGAATGAATCGTTTCGGTCGACGACTGAGTGACGGCGACATCTTGCTGGTCGAGCTGATCAAACAGAATCGTCCGGTTCCGTCCTTGTTGTTTCGCCGTATACAAGGCATCATCAGCGAGCGTGCTCATCCGCTGAATGTGGACATGTTTCCCGTGGGCAATGCCGATTGAGGTCGTGACTTCAATCGCCGGGAACCCGTCGAGTTGAAACCGTTCCGTCGCAATCCGTTCACGAATCCGATTGGCGACCTTGACGACTTTTTGCGGGGACAGGTCATAGACGAGAATCATGAATTCCTCACCGCCGATCCGGGCCGTGATATCGTGCGGGCGGGTTTCTTCCTTCAGGATGTTGGCAAACTGTTGCAAGACGAGATCACCGTTACCGTGTCCGTAGGTGTCGTTGACATGCTTAAAGTGATCGATGTCGAGCGCAAGGACGTTGTAGATCCGTCCTTCTTGTTCGAGTCCTGCCGTCCGGGCATCCCAGACCCGCCGATTGTACAAACCGGTCAGGTGATCGAGTTCGGCTGATTTTTTGTACAGTTGGACCTGCTGATTCAAAGTCTGGAAATCAAGCGTCAACATGCTCGAGAGGACACCGACCGCAAGACCGATTGTCCAGGTCGACAGTAACAGCCGGAGTGCCGTGTCACTGAATCCTAAGTTGATCAGAACGGCGCATGTAATCATCAACAGGGCCCAGACGTTCAACGAAACGTTTTGCAGGAACGGCCGGTTCAACAACTTCCGGTGGATATAAAGCATGCCGCTGCTGATACCGACAATCGCGACGAAGGCAACGAAGGCCTGTGGTGTGACCCCGAATAAAAAGCGGGAACTGGCGATGATGGCTGTCGCGATGACGAGTGGAAAACGAATGCCGTAAAATGCCAGTAAGACGAGTGGTAAATGCCGCAGATCCATCCGGAGGGACTCGTTGACTTGAATACCTTTGAACATTAACAAGACACCAAGTAATCCGGTCGCCAGTCCGATGATGATCGACTTCATCGTATAGGATGAAAACTGGGTGGAATGGATGATTTTCGAGATGATATAAAATCCGGTGAACGCGATACAAGCGTTGATCAGTAACTCGACGATGAACATGATTTTCCACATCCTTGACCTTGATACTTTCACGATACCATGCTGACAAAAGTTGTCAAACGAGAAGAACGAATAGGGACAGTTTTGGGACGGGAAATCTATAGTAATACCAGTTGTCGATTCAATCGTGTTGCGAAATAAAATGCATGGAAAGAACCCGACTGGCTGAATAAATCCTGCTGAATCCGGGTAACGCGTGATGAATCCCTCTACTAGAAGTATACCGCGATTGCCCTAAAGGAAACAGACTACTTTTCTGTCAAATCTCACCTTATACTACAAGCAAGAACACTGAAGAGAGGAAGGGGATTTTGATGACAGACCAAACCGAAGTACTGGACCGGGGACCGTTTTTTCACGGGACAAAAGCAGCATTGAACGTCGGCGATCAGTTGGAGGCGCATTTTCCGTCCAATTATCAGGACAAACACGCCAATTACATCTATTTTACGGCAACGCTTGAAGCCGCCAAGTGGGGCGCCGAACTTGCAAAAGGGGACGGTGCCGAACACATCTATCTCGTCGAGCCGCTCGGGACGTTCGAAGATGATCCGAATTTGACCGACAAACGTTTTCCGGGAAATCCGACGCGGTCGTACCGGTCGCAGCAACCGCTTGTCATCGTAGCGGAGCTTGCGACATGGGAACGGCATACGGAAGAAGTGATCCAACAGATGAAAACGTCCCTCGCCAAGTTGCGCGCGGAAGGAAAAAATGTGATTTTAGACTAAGCCAAAAGAAGAATCACGACGTCTGGAAACGATTGTAAAAAGCCTGCGGAATCTGTTTTGAAAAAAGGGGAATGAAGGATTCGTTATGCCATCATATAAGCTGTTCAGACGTAGAAAAGGAGACAGCATATGCAGACACGAACGATTCTCATCATCGAAGACGAAGTCGAAATCGCCGAACTCGTCTCAATCCATTTACGCAACGAAGGATTCGCTACGCTACTTGCTCATGACGGAAAATCGGGTCTGTCATTGTTTCAACAGCGGTCGATCGATCTTGTGATTCTAGACATCATGATGCCGGAAATGAACGGTCATGAAGTGTTGACGCAAATCCGGCAGATCAATCAGACACCGGTCATCTTTCTGAGCGCCAAACAGTCCGATTTTGATAAAATCAGCGGCCTGGTGATCGGAGCGGATGACTATATGACGAAACCGTTTAACCCGTTGGAGTTGGTCGCCCGGGTCAATGCCCAGTTACGGCGCGCCTTTCAATGGACCGGACAGACAGCTTCATCCAAGGCAGACGTCCTCAACATTCAAAACGTATGTCTGGATGCGGATCAACGGACGGTGCTCGTGAACGAACAAAAGGTCAATCTGACACCAAAAGAGTTTGAGATCTTCTGGTTACTCGCCAGCTCACCCAATCAAGTGTTCAGTTCAGAAAAAATCTTCCAGCGTGTGTGGAAGGAGGATTATTTTGAAGGGGCCAACACTGTTATGGTTCATATCCGGACCTTACGGAAAAAGATTGAGGATACGAACAAAGCGAACAGGTTGATCGAAACGGTCTGGGGAGTCGGGTACAAGGTGAATGCGTAAATTCATCAACAGTTTCCGGACTCGGATCATCTATCTGTTCATCCAAAGTTTGCTGATTGCAGCAGTCGTCACGTTCGCGATCTATAAATCTCTGCAATACTATTACCATCACCACGTCTTTTACGGCGATACCTACATGAAGTACCGATTTTGGATGCGCGAAGTCGGCGATATTTATGTGTTTTTAACGCTGTATATTCCCTTCGCCATCCTCGTTTTCTACTTATTGACGCGGACTTATACCAAATACTTCAATGAAATCTCGACCGGGATCCGCCAATTGGCAGCCGGTGATTTTTCGCATCAGATCGAGATTTCCTCAAAAGATGAATTCCGTCAAATCGCAAACGATCTCAACGAGGCTAGCAGTGGATTGCGGACCGCGATTCAAGCCGAGACGTTAGCGCAGCGCAGTAAAGAAACACTGATTGCCAATTTAGCCCACGATCTACGGACACCCCTGACATCGGTGACCGGCTACTTGGACTTATTGAACCAGCCGTCCATTACTGTCCAGCAACGCATCGCTTATACAAAGATTGCCTATAAAAAATCCCGGGATCTCGAGGAGTTGATGGAAACCCTGTTCGATATCTCGAAACTGGACCTGTCGCTCAAGGCGACTGAACAGTCAATTGTTGACCTGCATGAGTTGTTGTTGCAACTTCTGGACGAGATGTATCCGATGATCAGCCGAGTCGACGGTCGGATTGACCAACAAATCGCTCCGAATCTCACCGTTTACGGAAACGGAAAAGAACTGGCACGGGTTTTCGAGAATCTACTCAGTAATGCCCTGCGGTACGGGGATGTGAGTCGACCAATCGAGGTCCGGGCAGCGCGCCAAGGTGAGGTCATCACGATTCAGATTGCCAACTACGGTCCGCCGATTCGCAAAGAGGACGTCCCGCATCTGTTTGATATGTTTTACACGGTGGATCAAGTCCGAAACATGCCGACGAAACAGACCGGTCTCGGATTGTTCATTGCGAAGACAATCGTCGAGAAACACGCAGGGACGATTGAAGTCAAACAACCGGATGGACAGATTCGGTTCGAAGTCACGTTGCCGTCCGATTTAAGAAATCTTTAAGGTTTTTCCCGACTTTCCTTTAAACCCTTTTCTTTACGCTGAGTGTAAGGAAGTAAAGGAGAGGGTCTAACATGAAAAAAACAATCGTCGTCCTATTAACGTGCCTCATCGTCTATCAATTTTGTGTAAGCCGGACACCGGCTTTTACACAATCGATTTCCTTAAAAGAGGTTTCCGTGCATCAGGGAGATCTGGTGTTAATCAACAAGCAGACGAAGATTCAACAAGATCCCCGTAATTTATCTGCTGTTGCCAAGCAGGTCTCGGAAACAATCGTCGAGCCTGATGTACTGCTTGAGGATCATGTCGCAACCGCCTTACACCGGATGATGCAACGGGCGAAAAAGGTCGGCGTCGATCACTTTCGAATCAATAGTGCCTATCGAAGTGGGAAGCTGCAACAGGCATTGTATGAAGAATACGGTGCGGACTTTGCGTTGCCTGCTGGACACAGCGAACACCAGACGGGTCTGTCGGTAGACATCGGCTCGACACGCGGGAAAATGAAACAATCGAAAGAGGGCAGATGGCTTGCCAAACATGCGCATCAGTTTGGATTTATCATCCGCTACCCAAAGGGAAAAGAGAGCGTGACGGGAATCTCGTTTGAACCGTGGCACATCCGCTATGTCGGTCTGCCGCACAGTACGAAGATGTATGAGGAAAACTGGGTGCTCGAAGAATATTTAAATTACCTTAAACAAGAACATACCTATCAGATTCAAACTGCCGGTCATACCTATTTTGTACAGTACACCAAACACCGTGCACTCAAAATTCCGGATACGCCCGTCTTTGACGTGTCCGGGAACAATACAAAAGGTTTTATCGTCACGTCACGGTTACAAAAATAAGTGAGGAGGAATCGTCGCATGAATTCGTCGAACGAACCAGACATTCAGATTCAAGCCGTCAAATATGACGGGTCTCTGCATTGTGAGTGGGAAACGACTTTGTTGACCGAAACCGGGCAGTATCTGGTCGTCTACGGACGACGGGGCCGTGTTTTGCACCATCATACACGAAACCAGACCTTTATCTGCGACACGCCGTCACTCGAATACTACGATTTGCAGGACGGCTATACCGTCAATCTTGATCTTGAGCAGGATGGACAAGTCCGCTACTACTGCAATATTTGTCTGCCGGCAGAGCGGACGGTTTCCGGTCTCCGGTTCGTCGATCTGGATCTGGATCTCATCCGGGACACGGCAGGTCAATGGACGGTCGTCGACGCGGATGAATTTTTGGAAAATCAGCAAACATATCATTATCCGGATGAGGTCATCGAAGGGGCAGAGCAGATGCTGCGCCGTCTGCAGAACAAAATCGAACAACAGGATTTTCCGTTTGACGGATTTTTGACGAGACAGTTGGAGCAGCTGCAAGCAAAGGGGCACTTGGACCGTCAATCTTGAAACACAGTAATGAATGTAAAACAAGACTCGTTTCACACGCTTTAAGATGTCAGTCGCGTGAAACGAGTCATTTTTCTTGAATTCATTTTTGTTTTTGACAAACAGCAGCCAACCGCCGGATTTCAGCGGACATCGCTTGATTGACAGGATGCAGTTGCTCGAGCCACTCGAGCAGCGCGAGTGCGGATTGCGGGACCCGGCTGTATCCTTGCAGCACGTCAGCAAACCGTTCCTGTGCTTGCGGAAATCGTTGTTCGGCTCGGCGTTCGTTGCCGTACTGATCCGGATAATAGACGACTTCCGGCTCGAGCAGATGAAGGACGGACAGGAGTTGGGAAAAGGCATGCTGTTCGACGAGTTGCAGACCAGACAGCCGTTCCCCGCGGGCGTAGCGGCATAGTCCGACGTAGAGATTCGTCAAGGCCTCGTTCAGCGCAAAATCAAGGGTGTCCCGTCGAATCGAGGGTGGTGTTTGTTTAGAGACAGTTAGGTCTGTTCCGGGAAACGTCGGGTCTTGCCAGACGATCCGACCGGGAGAAAAGGCAATCTCCGGCATCTCGTCGAGTTCAAAAATCGCGCACTCGCCGTAAATCCCATCGGCAAATAACAGCTTGAAACCGTCGACCGTGTTTTGGAAAATGAAGCTGAGCGGATGGACGGATTCGAGCCAATCCAGTTGGTCGAGGAACCGTTGTTTCTGTCCCGGTTTCGTGATGACGAAAAAATCAAGATCGGAATAGTCATCAAGCCGTTCCAATTCTTGACCGACCGAGCCGAGTCCAAGCAATAACCAGGCCTGTTGTGTGTGTGCGAGCTGATGACCGATCTGGTCAAGACGTGCGAGTAGAGTATGTTGTCGTTGTGGCATCGAAAAGCTCCTTTAAAGTAATGAGTAGTGTGAAAGCGTTCTCCTTTCCAGTCTAACCAGCTTGAGATTTTCGTCAAGGCAAGTTATCATCAAGTCATACGTGCGATATCCTAAATGATGGAAGGAGATGTGTCATGGATTTACTGATTGTCCTCGTGATTGGTTCTTTTGTCTTGAGTGGTCTGATGCTCTTGACGATCATCAAGGCCGTTTTTTCGGCCTATCAAAAACAAACGATTTCGATGTCAAAGGCCATCACCATCACGCTTGGCATGGCGGCGTTCAGCATTGTTCTCGCAGGCGTTCTCCCTTATGTGTATCTCCAATTCATGTGAAAAACAGGTACGGCTTTTCGGAACAGTTGATTCCGAAGACCATGCCTGTTTTTTTTTCGAACAAATGGGCGGAGCGTCCTGTTATTGCTTGATAGAAAGGAGGAATTTCCTCCTGAATCAAAAGGAGGACCCGTTCATGCAACCTTACTTACGTGTCGAGCACCACTTGTTACGCGACGGAACAGACTTTTCATCCGTCCATGAAAAAATGATTTACCTGATTCTGTGCAGTTATGCCGGACAGGATGGACTGGCGTTTCCGTCGCATCAAACGCTTGCGGACGCTGTTCCGTGCGGCAAGACAACCGTTAAGACTTGTCTCCAGACGCTTGTCGAAAAAGGCTGGATCGAGAAAGCCGAACGATTTGACCGGCACGGAGGGCAGACGTCAAACGGGTACCGCATCTGCGCGGACAACCCGGTCGGCTCCCGGCAGCAGGCCGGTCAAACGACGCCTGCCGGGGTGGCGGATCGTGCCCCCGAAGAAAAAGGGGTGAAGAAACAGATCTTAAAAAAAGAATCACCTTCACCATCGGATCAAGGAATCGACGGCATCATCCGTTCCTTCGAAACGGAGATCGGACGGATCACCCCGTCCATTCGGAATCAGCTCGGACAGCTGCTCGACGAGACAAGTCCTGCCGTTATTCAACATGCGATTGAACAGGCGGCAGCGGCAAACGTCCGAAATTGGAACTATGTCAAAGCAATCATCACCAAACTGAAGCAACAGAACCTGTTGACGCTGGAGCAAATCAACAGACATGAAGCAGAGCGCCGCAAAAAACCTGTTCGGCGTCAAACGAACCGTTCGGCTTCTGGGAAATTACCGGACTGGGTCGAGCGGGAGCGGTGGCAACAACAGCAAGCGGAACGGGAACAAAAACGCCGATTCGAGCAAGCCGTTCCCGATCAGACAGAACTGAATCAACTGTTGGCAGCACTCATTTAACGAGGAGGAACCTATGAACCCATCACTGAACTGGTTACTCGAACGGGCTGACCGGAAACTGACGAAAGAGATGGATCCGGACGTCAGCGCCATCACCCGGTCCGTCATCACGGAACTTGCGGCAGAGGGATTGCCGATTGGTGTCGCGCATGCCTTTCGGACGAAGCAGGAACAAGATGCGTTATTTGCGATCGGCCGGACGCGGCCCGGCAAGATCGTCACCTATGCCCGGGGCGGTGCATCAAACCACAATTTTGGCGTCGCGGTGGATCTATTTTTCTATGCAGCGGGCGGAAAACGGGCGGACTTTCTCGCACCGCCTGATCCGCGGTTGAACCGTCTCGTGCGGGCGATGAAGCGACATAAGATGCAGTGGGGCGGCGACTGGGGCAATTTTCCCGACTATCCGCACTTTCAACTGTATGATGCCGTCAATGGGCAGGCGAAGCCGATCCTCGGCCCCCGTTATCCCGGACGGCCTGTCCACGCGGGGGCGACAGGAATGGACCGGACCATCGTCCGGTTGATTCAGAAGCGACTGTCGCTTCCTTTGACCGGTCTGTTTGACGCGACGTTGACCCGGATCGTCAAACAATTTCAACGCCGACACCAGTTGCAGGTCGACGGTGTCATCGGTCCGGTGACTTGGCGGAAACTGTTTGGAGGACAACGATGAAGAACCGCCGCACCGCTCTGCTTCGTCTGGTCGTTCCGCTCTACAGTCTTCTCAACTTGACGCTACTTGCGTTTGGTTACGATCCGTTACCGTTCGAAACAACGGAAGTCGAGACGGCACTGACGGCTTTGGTTGGAGCAATTACACTTATCTATGCCTGGTGGAAAAATAATAATCTGACTCAGGCGGCGGCGCGGGCGCAGCACTATTTGGTTCAATTAAAAAGACCAAAAAGACGTGAAAAATCAGACGAGAACAAATTGAATGTGCAACGTCAACTGGGAAATTGTTTCAAATGTGCAGACAACGGGCAATATTTCGAGTAGAGCGCTAATGGTTTGATCCCAAGATACCGATAATAAGGTAGCGTCCCGTATCGTCAGCATGTTGCAGCCGCTGCCGACGGAAAAGAAAGAGGTCAGACTGAACTTGAAATTATCGACGTTGCAATTTTACCTGTTACTTGCATTGTTTTCATTGATGTTTACCAGTATCTGGAGTTACAATGCATTCCTGAAAATTGAACAAGAGAACGACCGGATCACAACGGAAGCGATTCCGATATCGAATGCCGCTTCGCAACTGTTCCCTTTATTGCTGGATCAAGAGTTGACGGTCCGCAGTTACTTACTCAATCAAAATGATCAGACGTTCCAACAATTTAAAAATACGAATGCCGAATTGAAAGAGACGATCGCCACATTGAAGATGCTGGATCAACGCCATCCGATTCTCAAACAGTTGCTGGCAGAAGAAGCTATCCCGTTGATTTTACGGACGGATGGCTTTTATGAACAGCAGATTCGATGGATCCAAAGCAATCAAATCGAACGGGCAACACTGAAACGCTACAGCGGCATGGACTACGTCAATCAGTTTCGACCAATCAATGCAAAAATCAATCAAGATATCGACAAAATCATCCAGGAAGCGACTGATCGTTCCAAACAGGCGTCGGCGTCTGCCAAGTGGGTCATCGTCATTGTTGTCAGTGTGGCCGTCTTGCTGCTGATGGCATTCCTGCAGACATTCCGACTCGAGCGCAGCCAACAGGCATTGATTCACCGCTCGTTGCATGATGCCTTGACGGGGATTCCGAACCGGCGTGCGTTTGATGAACATCTGGAAGCATCGTTTACGGTAGCCCGGGAACAACAGACGGACGTTGGACTGATCTTGATTGATGTCGACGAGTTCAAACTGTACAACGATACGTACGGTCACCTGAAAGGCGACTGGTGTCTTCAGAAAGTCGCCGCTACATTAAAAAAACAGGCGGGTGAGTTTGGACTCGTCTCCCGGTACGGGGGAGAAGAGTTTGCCGTCATCTTGACGGAGCACGTCGGGCAAATCACGCATGTCGCGGAACGGATCCGCAGTGAAATCCTCCGGTTGAAGATTGAACACAGTGCGTATGAACCGCTTTGTCAGTTGAGCGTCAGCATCGGACTAGCGGTTGCACGACCGGATGAAACCTTGACGGAAGGGGATTTGATTGTCCTGGCAGACCAAGCCCTGTACCGTGCCAAGTCGAGTGGTCGTAATCAGATTTCAAGCTATGAAGCGAGTTGAACGCTTCTTCAAAAGAAAAAGCTCTGATTCCATTCGAAAATGGGATCAGAGCTTTTTTGAGACCAATAGATGGGTTTTGGAATCATTGCAAAATCACACAATAGGAATGATCGGAAATCAATGGCGCAGAAATAACGAACACGGTTTTGACGGGTGTGCCGCCGACTTTTGCGTCCAGTTGATGCAGTTGAGACCGAATCTTACGACTTAGGACGTACCGGGTTTCCGTACTCAATTCATCCATTTCGGCATCATGTACCTGCAACAGGAGTTGAAACGGTTCGAGCGAGAAAATGGAAAAGTCGCAGTCGATTCGAGGGTCTTGAAACTGTTCATTCAGACCATTTTTGATGAAGTACGCTTCTTGTGCTGTAATCATCTCGTTTCGCCTCGCTCTCTTTCAAAAACAGTTCAAAAAATTATAAGATGTTAGTTAGCTATATAGTCTATAATACCCAAATTTTTTTAGAAATATCAGTTTCTGTCCGAAAAAGACCGAATACTGGTGGATTAGGGAATGGTTTAATGGATAACAAAAAAATCACTTGATGCAGGAACACCTGATTTGGAATCAGGCACTACTGAATCAAATGATGGTCGGTCCGACTTTCCGTAAAAAGTCTTCGGTCGTTTGTTTAAAAAAAGTCAGTTGGTGGATTGGGATCGAGAGGTGCCCGCCATAACGGACTTCTAAGTAATGGGGATTGACCGGCGACGGAAACTTGATTCGCGTGAACCATTCGGTCATCGTCTCCTGTTCGCGTCGTTGCATCGTTTGCGGAAGCCGGCGGTTAAACATCAGCATATGTTGGCGAATATCCTCTGCCGGCAATTCCTGGTGGGGATAATGAATCACTTCGACGCGGGATTGAGTTAAAAGAAGCGGTTGGAAGCGGGTCGGTCGGATGACCTTGATGTAATAGACGAGCAGTCCGATTGATACAAACACCAGGAAGATGAAGATGAATGGATACGGTGGTGCGATAACTGCAGAATCGAAGCCGGTCCGTAATAACAGCGGTTCCGGTTCCGCCGCGACGCTCTCGACGATCGGGTCGAAGTTTATGACAAGTGGATCGGACGGGAGCGAAAGAGTAGACGCGTCGCCACAGCGTGTCGTACAGGAGCTTGTCGTCCGACTGTCGAAGAAAGAAACGAACGACGTCAGAAAACGAGGGACGACGGACTGGATAACGAAAACGATCAGTAAAACACTGGAAAGAAACAATCCGATTTTCAGTCGGAATGAAGTCTGCATGGGATCACCTCTTTGATATCGTCAAAACGGTTAATGAATTAGTCTGAACTGAGTATAGCAAATACGACAGGGAAACGTTCTGTTTTTTTCAAAAATTAGTCATTATTTCCTAAAAAAATGGAGGTTATCAGATGAATCGTTTACGCACAAGCTTTCAACAAGCAACAGGACAGGTCAGCGGGCACGGGAAACGGAACGTTGGAGTATTAAAAACCGCTTTTGAAGGTGTGGCAGATGAGACGGTAAGTGACCAGTACGGGACGGGATCCATCATCGAACCGTTCGAACGAAAATTTGCGGATCTACTGGGGATGGAGGACGCCGTCTTTTTCCCGAGCGGCACGATGGCGCAACAGGTCGCCTTACGGATTTGGTCGGACGAGACGGATAACCGGACCGTCGCCTACCATCCGCTTTGTCACCTCGAAATCCATGAACAGGATGGTTTAAAGGAATTGCATCCGATCAAAACGATTCTTGTCGGCGCAGCTGACCGACTGATGACGCTCGACGAAATCAAAGCGTTACCGGACATCGCTTGTCTGCTGCTGGAACTGCCGCAACGGGAAATCGGCGGTGTCGCCCCGCTATATCGCGAACTGGAAGCGATCAGCCGGTTTTGCCGGCAACGGGGCATCCGGCTTCATCTTGATGGCGCCCGCCTGTTTGAGATGTTGCCGTATTACGACAAGACGGCTGCCGACATTGCTGGTCTGTTCGACAGTGTCTACATCTCGTTTTATAAAGGACTCGGTGGAATCGCCGGGGCGATTCTCGCGGGACCGTCAGCGTTTTGCAAGACGGCGCGGATCTGGAAACGGCGGTACGGCGGGGACTTGATCAGCTTGTATCCGTATATCGTTTCGGCCGATTATTATTATGAACTGCGAAAGGAACGCATGCGGCAGTATTACACGGATGCGAAAGAGTTGGCAGCCCGGTTCAATGCGTTGCCGGGCATCCATACGACACCGGAAGTCCCGGTGTCGAACATGTTCCATCTGCACTTCAATGGTCAGGCGGCAGACGTTTCTCCGAAACTCGAACAGGTCCAGGAAGAAACAAGTCTTGGATTTGTAGGTTATCTTGTCGATAAAGACGGGTATTGTTCAACAGAAATCAGTGTCGGTGATGCTTATGCGGAACTTGATCCGCAAACACTCGAATCCGGATTTGAACGGTTCCGGGAAGTCTTTTCTTAAATCGTTTTGTTGACGGTCGGATGAAGCTGTTGGTAAGCCATGATTTTTTCCGTAATCATCTGTTCCGTCCGGACGAGTTCCGCGAGTTGCTGGCGGACGTTTTCTTGATGTGCTTCAAGGAGACGGAGCCGCTCAAGCGACGTATCGTGTGTCTCGGACGAAGCGAGGAACAGTTCGACGTACTGTCGGATTTGGTCAATCGGCATATGCGTCGACCGGAGACGCAGGACAAAACGGAGCCACGTCAGTTGGGTCTCGTCATAACGCCGGATCCCGCTTGTGGTACGGGTCGGGAATAACAGTCCTTCTTTTTCGTAATACCGGATTGTATGGGCCGTCGTCTGTGTTAACTGGCTGATTTCTGAAATTGTATACATGTTTTCGCACCTTTCTTGCTTGACTTAGAGTTGACTCTAACTTGTAGACTTTCACTATACCAAACAGAAATGGGGAATTACAGATGAAATACACAGTCATTACAGGGGCCAGCTCAGGAATCGGATACGAAACAGCAAAAGTGCTTGCCAAAAAAGGAAAATCGCTTGTTCTCGTCGCCCGCCGGACGGATGAACTGGAAAAGTTACGCGACGAAGTCAAAGCACTCGCACCGGACAGTGATGTCATCTTGCGTTCGGTTGATTTAACGGAATCGGAAAACGTCCATGAATTGTATGATTCCTTAAAAGATCTCGACATCGAGACGTGGATCAACAATGCCGGATTCGGTGACTTCGATAACGTCAAAGACGTTTCGGTCCCGAAAGTCGAGAAGATGCTCCGTCTGAACATCGAAGCGTTGACGGTCTTAACAAGCCGTTATGTCCATGATTATCATGACGTCGAAGGGACAACGGTCCTCAATGTCTCATCCGGCGGCGGTTACCGGATCGTCCCGAACGCGGTCACGTACTGCGCGACGAAATTCTATGTCAGTGCCTATACGGAAGGACTCGCGCAGGAGCTGAAAAACTCCGGAGCAAAACTGCGGGCGAAAGTTCTCGCGCCTGCTGCGACAGAAACAGAATTCGCTGACCGTTCGCGGGGGGAAGCTGGATTTGATTACAGCAAAAACGTCGCCAAGTACCATACAGCGGCTGAAATGGCGACGTTCCTCGATCAGTTGCTCGACAGCGATCAAATCGTCGGCATCGTCAATGCGGAAGATTATTCGTTTGAACTGCGTGGACCACTCTTCACGTATGTCGGTGCAAACAACTAACTCAGACAAAAAACCAGTTTCCGGATAGCGGAAACTGGTTTTTTTGTGTCTGAAGCGGATGAGGCGACTATGTAGTTCATCTCAAATCAGCGGCATGACAAACGTCGACGTTAAGCTGACGACTAAAAACAGCGCGTAGCTGAAAAATGTAGTTTTAGGACTGCCGTCGGTCCGGCTTCCGAGAATCGAAAACAGACTGATCGCGCAAATCGTAAGCGTGGACAATAAAAACGATTGATGGGAATCGACTGACGGGATCAGTGACTGGGCGAGATGCGCCAGACCAAGCGGCAAGACGATCAATAAAAAGTAATAACCGAGCCGTACTTCTGATGGATGATCCGTCGACTCATGATGGGTGACTGTACGTGTATGCATTCTCATGGCTCTTCACTTCCTTCTGTTTTCAGTATAGAGGACGAATCACAAAATCTTCGTTACAGTCCGATGAGAAGTCGATAACAAGATGAACTAAATATGACGAACAGATGTCGGGAAAACGGAAGGCTGTAAAATATGGAAAGGAATCTGTCCGGATTATGTAAAAAAGTGTAAACTGATGAAAGAGAAAATAACGGATGAATCCGGTCATGAGAGGGGAAGTTGGAATGAACCGCCTGTTTCGTTATTTTTATATATCCGACCTGATTGCTATCGTCGGCGCCAGTATCTCCTATATTGCCATCTACTGGACGTGTGCCCAGCTGCTGTCGCCGGCAGCCGTCTCGTTGGTGATCGGTGCCGTGTTTGTGATTCGTTTCATCAGCTCGAGTCTGGTCGGACCGTGGATTGACCGGATCGAGCCGGTCCGCCTGCTGAAAGCGACCGTCCTGATTCGCTTTTTCCTGCTCATTGCCGTCTGGTTCATCCTGACACAGACCGATGCCCTTGCTTGTGCCGTTATTCTGTCTGCTCGCCTTCCAGACGTTACTGCAAGTCATCGGCGGCAATACGGCGTTTAAAGTCGTCACCCGGATCGTCGCGTCCGAGCAGTTGCCGGTTGCCAATGCCTATTTGAGTACGCTCGACCGGGTCGGGACGCTTGCCGGCTTACTGGCGGGTGGTGTGTTGATCAGTGGATTTTCGATCACGGTGATTTTAGGAATGGAAGCCGTTGTCCACCTGATCGCCTGGTTCCTGTTGTTCCAGTTACCGTCAGGGAAGGAAGCGGCAGACAAACCGGACATGACCTATTGGACTGATTTACGGGAAGGATTTACTTATTTAGTGCGTGACACCCGATTGATCCGGATTTTAGTGTTCGGTATCCTCGCGAACTGGATGATTACACCGGTCAACGCCTTACTCGCGCCGTTTGCGAAAGATGTCATCCGAGGCGGAGCGAATACGTTTTCGCTGCTCGAACTGGCCCTCGTCATCGGCGGGATCGGCATGTCGCTCGTCTATGCCAAACTTGCGGACCGGCTTGACCTGATGCAGATGTTTTACCTGTCGATGGTCTTGCAGGGTGGTTTTACCCTGCTGATCGGACTGACGACGTCCTTACCGTTTGCCTTCAGCGGGATGTTGTTGCTCGGGATGGCGCTTAGTCTGTTCGGAATTCCGTTCTCGACGTTACTCCAACAGACGACACCGGATGCCTTACTCGGACGGATCCGTTCGGCGATGGTCGCCGCCTCGACCTTCAGTTCAGCGCTGTTTTTCGGATTGTCCGCGTATTTGACGACCGTGTTTGCGATTGACACCGTGTTTCTGTTCTTTTCCGGCAGCGGTCTGCTGATCCTGCTGATCCTACGACTTCAGCGTAAAACACCGGCAGCGGAAGTGCGACGGGACGAAGTCGGATGACAAATCGGCCTTCAGGCGGAGGGCGGGAGAAGCGGGAGGCGTTATACTTAAAAAAACGCTTACAGAGGAGAATGCAGAAGATGGATGGAATGGCGATGCTTGCGTTGATGTTTTTGATTCCGATTGGTGGAATGACGGTCATGTTAAATGTCTTATGGCGCCGGATGACACCGGAGCTTGAAAAATAAGCACGTACATACAACCGGTTCGAACGAAACGGTTGACGATGAAGTTAACAGCAAACGACGCTACCCGCAAGGAAGGGTAGCGTCGTTTTTTTTACCATTGATAAGAGAATGTTACGAAACGGCAGTCGGCGCATCGAGCGCGAGACTTGGTCCGAAGACTTCAAAATGCAGCTTGTCCGGCTGACCGCTAAAGTGGCGGCGGACGAACTGAATCATCGCTTCCGGTCCGCACACATACGTGTCGGCTGTCCCGTCAATGTTCGTTACATCATCTATCGACAACCGTCCCGGTGTCGTGCCGGGCAGTGCATTGCGTTCCGCATAGCGGAGGATCGTCGCACCCTGTTCTTCAAACCGGGCCAATTGTTCGGTGAAAGGTCGATCATGGTCGTCTTGAACGGCAACGTATAACGTCGTTTTGCGACCTGTTTCAAGGGCTGCTTCTGTCATCGCGAGTAGTGGCGTCAAACCGATACCGCCGGCGAGACCGACGAACGGAGCATATGAGTCCGATAAAGTGAACGAACCGGCCGGGGCGCTGAGCAATACGCTATCGCCGACGGACAACCCGTGCAATTGGTTCGAGACGGATCCGTCCTGTTTGACACCAATCGTGTACGACGTTCCATTTGTGACCGTCGTCAGACTGTATTGGCGGTTTTGCCAAAGACCGTCCGGAGCTTGCAGGCGGACGGTGACGTATTGACCGGTTTGGTACGGGGCAAGTGGTCGTCCGTCTGTCGGACGCAACGTGAACGATTTGATGTCGCTTGACTCAAGTGTAATTGTCTCGATGACGAACGGCTGATAGCCTTCAAAGGCGATCGCCTGTTCATCCTGTTGATAGAGCTCGGCTTCGAGCGAGATGAACAGCTGGGCGATTTCCCCGTAGCCGATGGTCCAGGCGTCGATGATGTCCGGTGTCGCTACGTCACCGAGGACGTCCTGGATCGCACCAATCAGTTCCGTCCCGACGATGTCGTACATGAACGGTTTGATTTGCAGACTACGGTGTTTATGGAGGACGGGTAATAACGTCGGTTTCAGTTCTTCAAGCCGGTCGATGTGGGCGGCTGCGGCGTAGACGGCTGTCGCAAGGGCCTGCGACTGGCGGTCGTTTTTTTGATTCGACTGATTGAAGATATGTTTCATTTCCGGATGATTGTCAAACAGGCGCTGATAAAAGACACGTGTGATACTGTGACCATGTTCGGCAAGAACCGGGACAGTTGATTTGATGATGGCGATGGTCGATGACGTTAACATAAAGACACTTCCTTTTCGGATGATGGATGGTCAGATCAGGTTCGAGTTCAGTATCCGTCACATCTGTTTTTAATGCAATAGATTAAATACTAGATTTAGAACAGTACGTGATTTTTGTCACAAGGATGCCATCAATTCGTCAAGTAACCGACAAAAAACCTCCGAGGGAAGTCAGAGGTCAAGAAGAAATCCACAGTTTCGAGAAATCGAAGTAGCCGAACGAATCAATCGTGATATTTTGTAATTCAATCGGAAACGGGATGATCCGGGTATCGTCATAGAGCGGAATGAAGTAAGACGAGTCGATCAAATGCCGCTCGACCGTCTGGTGTAACCTCATCCAGTCTTCGAACGGCGTCTCATCGTACCGGTCAATCCATTTGTCCATCTCCGGCATCTGCCGGAACATCTTCGCTGGCGGGGAAAAATCATTCGTTAAAAACTGATGAAAGGCGACCGGCAAGTTCCGTTCAAAGACTTCTGCGTGAACGGCGAGATCAATCGTGTCAAAGGCATGAAAATCGGTGATGCTCGCTTTAAAACCGATCGGTACGAACTCATAGGGAATTCCGTGCGCGTCGAGTGTCTCGCATAACCAGCGTGTCACCTTGTCCGTGAAGTCAGTCAGCTTGATCCGGAGCGGTTGTGTAAACAAAACGGCAGGACCCTCCGGAAGCGGATGGACGGAACTGAACTTTTCAAGAAACCCGCGGTCGTTCGGAAAACCCCGTTCATTGAGTGACTGGATCGCCGGACGGATCGCGGCAATCAACCGGTGAATATAGTGCCGCGCTTCCGGTCGCTCGAACGGACCACCAGGACGCGGATTCAAAAAGACGAGTCCAAACCCGGACTGAGTCGAGATCGTATCCGTTTCACCGGAGTCTGACCGTGATGTCCGGTAGACGGGATCATAGGCATCGGGCATTTGAATGAACTCAATCCGGTCGAGCAGGGCGCGGATGCCGTAATAGTTCGAAAAAGCTGACAAAATCGTCTTTTTCGGGTCATTTTGTGCCAGCTGGAACGGTCCTGTTCCGACGTTGTCCTTGCCGATGCTCGTATGGATCGTCGCCAGTTTGGGCAGCAGCGAATGGCGCTGCTGGTCCAACGTGATATCAACCTGGTACGGTCCATTGGATTGAATGTGTTGGACATGCCGGTACGATTTGGCATAAGCGGGATAGGCAACCAGTTTCCGGAGACTTTTCGTGACGTCCTTACTCGTCAAGAGCGATCCGTCATGGAAGCGGACATCTTTTCGTAAATAGAGCGACAGGACGGGTCCGTTCCAGGCATAATGGTGCGCCAGTTCGCCCTGCAGTTTGCCGTCGGCGTCGATTGCAAACAATCGGCTGAAGACGTTTTGAACGAGGTGGGCACTGTGGATGTCAGCCGCTTCGAGCGGATTCGTCGTCAAAAAGGGACGTCTGCGGGGAATCAGCAGGGCATCGGACAATTCCTGTGTATAGCCGAACTTTTGCTCAAGCTTTCGCATGAAGCGTCCCGTTTGCGCCGGTGACCAGTCCCAGCTCAGTTCTTCCGTCACCGCATCAACCGACTCCCGTTCAATCCGTTCGAGCATCTGTTTCGCATATTCGCGTTCGACATGACGCAGCCAGACGAGTGCCGTCAGATGTCCGCGGCCCCGACCGCTCGTATACGCGAGCCAACCGTCTTCCTGCCACCGGTTCAAATAGCGTTTCGTTTGTTTGGGGCTTAAATGGATTGTGTCGGCCAGTTCGGCAATCGAATAGGAGCCTTCCCGGCAGGTTTTCCATAACGTGAACAGATACGCGTCCATCTCGTTCCTCCATTCTAAAAGGGGACATCTTTTTCTGACGATGTCCATTTTTTTATGTACTTGTCTTGTTTATCATACAGGTAGAGAATGGAAGGTGACAATATGAAATGGAAAGAAATGCCTCAACCAATTAAAGTAAGACTGGTTACATCGTTTTTTAACCGGACGATTTCGTTCGCGATCATGCCGTTTATGGCATTGCTGTTCGTCCAAGCCTACAACAAAGTGTTTGCCGGAATCTTTTTGATCGGGACAGTGGTTATCAGCTTCCTGATTGGCTTGATCGGCGGCTATCTCGCGGACCGCTTTCCCCGGAAACGCCTGCTCGTCCTGTCTACGACGGCGACCGGATTGATGTTTTTAGTGATGACGATTTGTCTTGCCGCCAATCAAATGCTGCTCTTTACGATTGCCTATGCGATCTTCACGGTGACGAGCAACATCGGACGGCCGGCGATGAGTGCAATCATCATCGACGCAACGACACCGGAAAACCGGCGGGCCGTTTATGCGATCGATTACTGGCTGATCAATCTGTCGATCGCCCTCGGAACGGCGCTTGGTGGTTGGCTTTACGTCAGCAACCGGTTGTTCTTATTCAGTCTTCTGACGTGTACGTCCTTGCTGTTACCGGTCGCTTATCATTTTTTGCTCGACGAGTCGAAACACGTCTGGCAGAAACAACCGCTCCGGAATGTATTCCGCGATCTCGGGAAAAGTTATCAGATCGCCTGGCGTGACCGGCCGTTCGTTAAAGTGGTCTTCGGTTCGATGTGTATTCTCGCCGCCGAATTTTCGATAAGCAGTTACGTCGCCGTCCGCTTGGCGGACGAATTCGACACAGTTACGATCGGTGACCTGACCGTCAACGGCGTCCGGATGCTCAGTTTGATCAACATTGAAAATACAATCCTTGTCGTCTGTTTGACGTTCTTCATTCAACGGTTCTCAAATCGCTTTACGAACAAACAGGCACTGGTCGGCGGACTGGTCCTCTACATCATCGGCTACGCGACGGTGACGAGTGCGAACTCGCTGACACTGTTATTGACATTCATCTTCATCGCGACGATCGGGGAGCTGCTCTATTCCCCGACGCTGAACGCGGAAAAAGCCAACATGATGCCGGCCGACCAACGCGGTGCCTACTCGGCCTTTGCCGGAACGTCACATGCCGGTGCCGATCTGTTGTCCCGCTCGACGATTATTCTCGGAGCGATTCTCGCGCCGTTCATGATGAGTGTCTACATTGGACTGATTGTCTGTCTCGGCCTTGGACTGGTCTACCTCGGTTTGTTCCGGAAAGAAAAAGTCATCGAGAAACAACAGGCTTCCTAAGCGACACTGATCTTAATGAATAAATACAGCAAAAGGCGTCCTGTTCAAACAGAGCGGGACGTCTTTTTGTGGCATTACATACGTTTTCACGCCGTGCGGTTTGACATCAGAAGACTCAGGACCATACTTGCAATCACGGCACATAAGCTTTTCAAAAGAAACTGGTTTCCCAGTCCTTCGATCACATAGCCGTTGAACTTTTGACCGAGCGTAGCTTCCGGTACCCAGTCGATTACATAGCCGATTCCGAAGAAGGAGGGAAGACTGAGCAACAGGTAAATCAGGATGAAGCTGAGAAGAAATATTTTGAAGTTCATGAAATGTCTCCTTATCGTTTGATTGGAGGAACATGGTGGTTATCGTTGAACCAGTGCGAGAACCAAAATCAGCGTCGACAGACAGCCGGCGCTCAACAAGGTCAGCATTTTGGGACGGTTGATTTCTTTTGAGGATTTCGAGACTTCTTTTGAGAGTGTCAACCAAATCACGAGCGACAGAATGATGACAACAAATAATAGCGTGTGAGACATCGTTTAATCCTCCATAGTTTCCGACTTTTTGAAGTTCGTTTCATAAAAAAACAGACCGGTCATCGTGATGGTGGCAAAGAGATAGCCGACCAGTACAGCGAGTAGTGGCGAGCCGTCAAATCCGTACCGGATCACGACTTGCGGCAACAGGTACGCAAGCAGACCAATCGGTAAAATCCAAGTTTTTGCCCGGTAAGCCGTGTAGACGGTGATTGAACTACCTTCCACCTACGCTTCACTTAGAGGTGAAGGATTCCTTAGTTATCCGACCTGACGGTCGAAACCTGATCAGGCTAACCCCGTCGTCCCGACGGTTGAAGAAGCCAAGATGCGTTCAGCTTCTCGTTTAAGATTCAATCCTGCGTTCACATCACGGTCGTGGTGGATCCCGCAATTCGGACATGTCCATTCACGTAAACCAAGATGCTTCACGTCTTTGTGTTGATGTCCACAGCTGGAGCACAGTTGGCTGGAAGCAAAGGTCTTCCCGACCTTCACGATGGTCTTCCCGTACCATTCTGCCTTGTACTCCAGCATGCGGAAGAACGCTGACCAACTGACATCGGAGATGGCCTTGCTCAACTTGCGGTTCTTCTGCATGTTTTTTACCTGCAAGGTCTCGATGCCGATGACGTCGTGGTTTTTGACGATCTCGGTCGATATCTTGTGCAGGAAATCAGTGCGCTTGTTGGCGATCTTCTCGTGGATACGGGCGACTTTCAGTTTCTGCTTCTGATAGTTCCTCGCCTCGGACAGCTTCACTTTCTTGTTCAGAGCGATGCGTTGACGGCGGGAGAGCTTGCGTTGTTCGCGCGCCAGTTTCTTCTCAAGCGACCGGAAGTAACGGTCGTTTTGGTAGACCGTGCCGTCCGACAGGATGGCGAAGTTCTTGAGTCCGACGTCGACGCCGACGGATGAACCGGTCTTCGGCAGTTCTTTGATCTCCTGCTCGACGAGCAGGGAGACGAAATATTTGCCTGAAGCGTTACGTCGAATCGTGGCGTTCAAGATCCGGCCTTCGACCTGCTTCGAGTGGGCGAAACGAACCCATTTCAGCTTCGGAAGTTTGAGCTGGTTGCATCCAATCGAGACTTCAGGAAGTTGAGACTTGCCCTGTATGTTGGTCTTGTACGACTGGACGGGATGGCGCTTCGACTTGAATCGAGGGTGTTCGTTCTGCTTCTTGAAGAAGCGGTCAAACGCATCGGCAAGATGTTTGACGCTCGTTTGAACAGATGTGCTATCAACTTCCTTCAACCAGTCGAACTCCTGCTTCAACAAAGGAATTTCTTTGGAACAAGAACCGTAGGACAGTCCTTTTCCAGTGGTCTTGTACGTTTCCTCCCACTTCGCCAGGAAGTGGTTGAAGACGAAGCGCGAACATCCGATCGTCTTCGCAATCAGAATTTTCTGCTCTTTCGTGGGGTAGATTCTGAACTTGTAGGCCTTGTGCTTCAATACCATTTTTCACCTCCTTCAAAAGGAATATACCCGAAAGGCAGGCTGGCGATTCATCTCCCACTTTCACTTCGTTTAGAAGTGGGAGTATTCTCGCCTAATTTTTGATAAAAAGGCAAAAAGACCAATCAGCCAGCTGCTCCACCAGGAGAAATGAATCATCGGCGAAGAGACGAGCGAATCCGTGAAAAACAGTCCAATCAGCAAGAGGAATGTCAGACTGCCGTAAAGACCAAACCAAATGAATGACCGTTTCGAGTCGGGATGCGTGGCGCTGTACCGAAACAATCGGCTCAGAGCAATCAGGAAGAGACTGATCAACACGATGAAGCCGATTAGAAAATAGAGGCTGTACGCGAGCGGTCCGTCGAGCAGGTCTTGAAACAGTAAATAACAGAACACGCCGGCGATGGTTTGCAAGAGGATAGCAACCGACTCACGGTAATCCGTCGTCATTTCCGATGCGATGGATTTCATGTAGTCGGCCGGGCTGGCACCGGTAATCGCGACGGTCGACTTGCCGTCGGCTTCTGCTTCTTGTAAGTGATTCTCGAGTTCCGTCACGATATCCTGTGTCGTCTGTTCATTTTTTCCGGACGCCAGTAAATAGAGTTTTAAGTCCGCCAAAAATCGAACGGACGCGGGAGATAATGTCTGCATTTAATCCTCCTCCTTCAATATATGATGGACACTTGTTGATAATTGCCGCCAACGTGCCGTAAAGGCCGCCAGTTCCATGCGACCGTCCGGAGTGACGGTATAATACTTCCGTTTTGGTCCGCTTGGAGAGACACGTTGTGTCGCTTCGATCCAACCTAGTTTTTGCATCCGCATCAGGAGCGGATAAATCGTCCCTTCACTGATGTCGGTAAAACCATGGGCGGCGAGTTTTGTTGCCAGTTCGTAGCCGTACAGTTCTTCCTCTGCAATCAAGGCGAGAAGACATCCATCGAGAATTCCTTTTAACATTTGCGTTGATGACATTTCAATTCCTCGTTTCGCTATCATGTAATACAAGGTAAGTGTATCTCATGCTATCTTGCAAAGCAAGGTAGTGGTGGAAATCATGATTATTTTTGTCGGAAATGAGGTAAATAAAGTGTAAAAGCGAGGAACGGTCAGCCGGATTCTGAGGAGGGAATTCGCATGAAAAAGCGGATAATCATAGTCTCAGCGGCAGTGGTTTTCTTGATCATGGCGCTTGTCATGGCCGTCTCGGCATTTGGGTTCGGCATCTACTACGGGGATCCGGAATTGTTGCGGATTGCGATTTTTGGTGAAATCGTGACCGCCGTCTTTTTAGTCTGGTTCATCCGTCGCAACAGTTCGTTTGCAGCCGTCGGTTTCTCCCCGTTAAAAATCCGGGGACTCGTCTGGTACATGCCGATTTTGTTGATTGTGCTGTATCAAGTCGTGCTCGTCGTCAATGCGTTCGTCGCCTCCTATGACGATTTGTCTGCAGCAACGATTCAGCTCGTCGCCATCATCTTCGTGACGACCTTGTTCGTCGGCTTTAACGAAGAGGTGTTATTCCGAGGAATCATCTTACGCCAACTCCATCCGGGACGGCATCCGTACCGTGCGATTGTGATCAGCGCCGCTTTGTTCTCGTCATTTCATCTGTTGAATCTGATTGCCTTCATCCCCCTAAGCGCGATGGTCTTTCAGCTTGGCAATACGTTTTTATTCGGATTGTTTTTTGCCTTGATTGCTTTGAAACTCAACAATCTGTGGCCGTTGATCTTTTTCCACGCCTTGTGGGATTTTTCAAGTATCGCAGCGGATGTTCTGAATGTGAATCTCGCGATCCCGAATCTCGTGACGCAAGTGTTTGTTGCCTTGGCAATTCTGATTCAGCTGCTGCTGCTCAAGCGGCATGATTTCAGTCACTTAAAAGGACCGTTGACACCGAGTGTGTAACATAGGGAAAACAAAGAAGTATCTCATCATGAGATGCTTTTTTTGCTGGAAAAAAATACTGTACAGCAATAATTGATATGTAATATATTAGTTGTATGAAAAATCAACCGATTCAACGAACTTCCTTAAGTGAAGAAGTGTATCAACGACTGCAACAGCAAATCATCACCTTGACCTTGTCACCGGGTCAAAAACTGAACGATCAGCAACTCGCGGAGACGTTTGGCGTCAGCCGGACACCGGTCCGCGAAGCGTTGAAGAAACTGGAGGAGGAGGGACTTGTCGTTTCGAAACGGGGATCACGGACGAACGTCACGATGCTTGACGCGACGCAGGCACGGCAGACGTTTCCGATTGTCGCGACACTGCATGCGCTTGCGGCACGTCTCGCGTTTCCCTTATCGGAAGCGGATATCACCCGTCTAATTGAACTCAATCAAGCGTTTCAGGACGCGATTACGCACGAAGATGCTGAAACGGCGTTGCAACTTGATGACGCCTTTCACGGGCTGTTCCTTGAACGGAGTCAAAACGGTCAACTGACGGACACGTTAAACCGCTTGACCCCGCTGATCCGCCGGCTTGAATATGCCCAGTTCAGCCGCCACGGACATGATTCGGTCACGGATCATCAAACGATCATCGAAGCCTGTCAAAACGGGAAGATCGAAACAATCGTCCGTGCGACCGAACACAACTGGAACGGTCTCGGACGTCACCTGATTGCTTCCTTGGAGGAGGATACCCCATGCGACCCATCATAATCGGGATTTTCGCGGCGATGTTTTTTGCCGTCACCTTCATTCTGAATCAATCGATGCAAGGAAGTGGGGGACACTGGATCTACAGTGCCGCTTTACGGTTTTATCTGATGTTGCCGCTGTTAGTCGTGATTGTCGCCTGCAGACGCCGGCTCGGTCGTGTCTGGTCGGCGCTCCGGGAAGCGCCACAGTTTTGGCTGACCTACGGGACGATCGGCTTCGGCATTTTTTACAGCGGGATTTGCCTCGCTGCCGATTATTCACCCGGCTGGCTGATTGCCGGAACGTGGCAAATGACGATTCTGGCCGGACCGTTGCTGGCACCACTGTTTAAGCAGACGATTCCCTGGGCATCGCTCCGCTATTCGCTGTTAATCATCATTGGTGTCTGCCTGATGCAACTGTCGGTCGCGGAAGGGGTGTCGTTGACGACGTTGTTGCTTGGCGTCCTTCCGGTCATCTGTGCCGCGATCGCCTATCCGCTCGGCAACCGGAAGATGATGGAACGGTACGGGGACGAACTCGATGTCTTTGACCGGATTCTCGGGATGACGGTGGCCAGTCTGCCGTTTTGGCTCGTGTTATCCGGGATTGCCTACGTGCAGGTCGGCTTACCGTCCGCGGGACAAGTCGGTCAGTCGGGACTGGTCGCCTTGTTCTCCGGCGTCATCGCGACATCACTGTTCTTTTATGCGACGACACTCGTCCGGACGGAACCGGTTCGTCTCGCAGCCGTCGAAGCAACGCAGTCGTTTGAAATCCTGTTCACCGTCCTCGGGGAGATGCTGTTTTTACACGCCATGTTCCCGACCGGTCTCGCGTTGTTCGGGATGCTGCTCGTGATGCTCGGGATGACGATTCACAGTTTAAAGCAGGGCCAGTCAAAAGAAGTACCGGGAATATAATTATTTCAAATACCATATGTAATTAAAATTACTTAGAGAAGAGGATAAAGGATGGTCTTAACCGGTACACTTGTCAATACAGGATTAATCATCATCGGTACATTACTCGGTCTGCTGTTTCATAAAATTCCGGAGCGGACGAAGGAAACGGTTGTCCAAGCGATTGGTCTCGCCGTCGTCGTGCTGGGTGTCCAGATGGGGCTGAAAAGCGAAAACTTTTTAATCGTCATCGGCAGTCTCGTCTTAGGCGGAGCAGTCGGCGAGTGGTTACGGATTGACGAAAAACTCAATCGGGTCGGTGAATGGCTTGAACTCAAAATAGGACGGGGGCGACCGTCAAACATCGCCGAAGGATTCGTCACCGCGACATTGATCTTCGTCATCGGGGCGATGGGCGTGCTTGGAGCATTAGACGGTGGGCTGCGCCAAGACCACGACGTCCTCTATACAAAAGGACTGATTGACGGCTTCACGGCACTTGTCCTCAGTTCGACGCTCGGGATCGGCGTCATATTCTCCGCCATTCCGGTTCTTGTGTATCAAGGGGCGATTGCCCTCGGCGCTGTTGCGATTACCCAATTCGTTCCGGATGCCATCCTGCAACAGTTCATCGTCGAGATGACAGCGACCGGCGGGGTGATGATTTTAGCAATCGGCTTAAATCTCGCCGGAATCACGAAAATCCGGGTCGCGAATCTCTTGCCAGGTATTGTGATGGTCGCTTTGATCGTGACCGGATTGGAATGGTTTGGTTTAAATTAATTGAAAACGTCCGACTGCTTTTTTGACAGGTGTTGTCAGTAAGCAGTCGGACGTATTTTTTTACTGAATAACATGTTCGAGCGGCGAAATCTGATGATCCAGCAGTTGATGACCGGCGTAATCGAACGTGTGGAGCTGTGCTGTCTTTTGTTTTATGACATACGGCAAGTACGCTTTCAGGTTGCTGATGACACCGGTATTTTCCGGGTCAAGAATCCAGTCCGTTTGTTTCCAGTCAAGAATGCCTTCACGGGTCGCAAGCGGCGTCGTGATCATCTGCTCATCCGGCATGTCGGCCAGGAACAGGTAGATTCCGACCGTCTCATCCGCCCGTAAAAGGATCGTTCCGGCGAACTGGACATCGGGTATCGTAAGCCCGGTTTCTTCAAACGTTTCCCGGATGACGGCTTCCGTCGGTGACTCACCGGATTCGATTTTTCCGCCGACCCCGTTCCACATGCCCATCGCCGGTTGTTTTTGACGATTTAGCAACAACCACTGATCGGCTTTCCGGATCAAACACAATGTATAACGGTACAAGCATCATCTCTCCCTTAAAAGAAGTCGTGTTTCCAAGCAACGTACTGGTCGTCCGAGGCGACCGGTTGAATTGTTTTCTTACCGTCAATCCAGGTCGTTAAAGCTTGTTGCGTCAGGATGCGGTGACCGTTTGGTGTCCGGATGGCGAGCAGACTACGTTTATTGAACGGGGACAAGGGATGGTCCTGGATGACTTGTTCGATGGTTGACAATTGTTCCGGCAATACGGTCTGTTGCGTGTAGAAGTGGTAACCGATGACAAATTCGTCGTCCTGACCGGTCCGCAACATCTCGAGTTGATAGCCGGCACCATTCGGCGCAATCCGGAAACTGCCGCTTGGTGAGGTGACCGTTTCACCGCTTAACGGAATCGGACGTAATGCGAGATTAACGCCAAAGCCGGTGTCGACAACATACGTGTCCCCTTGATGTCGGAGCAGGACAGCGACGTGTGTCGGACCGGTCGCGGACCAGCTGTCATTTTCCTGATCGAAGACGGTCGCTTTGACGAGCGCGACATCAAATCCTTTGATCCGCAAGATTTCATAGAGCAGATGATTTAAGTCGTAACAGACGCCCCCAGTCCGATCCGTCACGAATGTCTGCTCGAGACGATCCGGATTAAACGGGGCAGTCCGTTTCGACAGGACCGCCTGGTTATCAAACGGAAGATGATAAGCAAACGCTTCGAGTAACGCGGGTAAATCGTCAAACGAGATGATATGTCCGAGCGGATACTTAATCCGGGCGGCAATCTCTTTTATGAGTGATGACAACGGAAATTCCTCCTTTGTTTCGTCTTTTTATTATCGCACAATCCGTCCAAAAAATGACATATGTTATCTGGAAATAAGATTTGGTCTTTTGTTTCGAATAAATCTTTGTTATGCTGAAACAGGATTAATTAAGAATGATTCTCATTCCGAACTCAAAGGGAGGCATTACCATGTCACGTACACGCACATCATGGGCATTAGCCGTCTTGATGATCAGTTGTCTGATGCTTGCGGCATGCGCCGGACAAGCGAAAGAAGAGACGAAACAGACGCATAAAGTCACGCACGAAGCGGGGACAACAAACGTTCCGGACAATCCGAAACGCGTCGTCGCCCTGGAATTCTCATTCGTCGACGCGCTTGACGAACTGGGGATCGAACCAGTTGGAATCGCGCAAGAAAACAAAGACGATGTGTCGGGGCTGCTCGGCAAGAAGATTTCCTTTACGGAAGTCGGAACACGCCAGCAACCGAATCTCGAAGTCATCAGTTCTCTGAAACCGGACTTGATCATCGGTGACTTCAACCGGCATAAAGGAATCTACAAACAGTTGCAACAAATCGCACCGACGATCATTTTGAAGAGCCGGAACGCGACGTATCAGGAAAACATCGCGTCGTTTAAGAGCATCGCGGAAGCGGTTGGTCAGACGGACAAGATGGATCAACGTCTCCAGTTACACGAGGAGCGTCTCGCAGCTGCCAAACAAAAAGTCGATCCGAACGATCAACGCCAGATCATGGTCGGTGTCTTCCGGTCGGATTCGTTGACGGCACACGGTGAAACATCGTTTGACGGCGAATTGCTCGAAAAAATGGGGATCGATAATGCCATCACGAAAACAGCGGAACCAACCGTGACGATCACACTTGAACAGATCGTCAAATGGGATCCGGATGTCATCTTCATGGCAGAAGCCGATCCGAAGCTGCTCGATGAGTGGAAAAAGAATCCGCTGTGGAATCAGATCACAGCCGTTAAAAAAGGGGAAGTCTACGAAGTCAATCGGGACTTATGGACCCGTTACCGTGGACTCGACGCCGCGGAACAAATTGTCGATGAAGCGATTCAACTGCTGAATCAAAAAAACAAGTAAACGACAGACAAAGCCAGAGCAATCTGGCTTTTGTTGATGAAAGGAGGATCAGTTGATGATCCGACACACACGATTGATCCGCTTGCTCGTCGTACTCCTTGTCCTGATCGGACTCGGATCCTACCTCAGTCTGTTTCTTGGTGTCACGACGATTCAACCGTTCGAAGCAATTCGGGAATGGTCATCCGGCAATCTCTCGAAAGAAACATTGGTCTTGACGACACTCCGCTTGCCGCGGTTGTTACTCGGTTTATTACTCGGGGCAAACTTAGCCGTCGCCGGTGCCTTGATGCAGGCGGTCACACGTAATCCGCTGGCTTCGCCGCAAGTGTTCGGCGTCAACGCCGGGGCGTCGCTGTTTGTCGTCCTCGCTTTGTTGCTGTTCCCGGCACTCGGGACAGCGAATCTGGTCTATTTCGCCTTTTTCGGTGCAATGATTGGCGGATTACTGGTTTTCTCGTTTGCCTCCGTCCGCGGCATGACGAGTCTGAAGCTGGCCCTCGTCGGGATGGCGATCCACTTATTGCTGACGTCCTTGACGAAAGGGTTGATTTTATTCAACGACCGGATTACCAATGTCCTGTACTGGTTATCCGGTTCAATCAGTGACAGTGGATGGATCGAAGTGCAGTTGATTCTACCCTGGTCGATCATCGGCTTGATCTTAGCATTCAGCTTGGCCAAGTCGCTGGCGATTTTCCAACTCGGTCAAGATGTAGCCGTCGGACTGGGGCAGAACATCACCCGGATCCGGATGCTGGCAGCCGTCGCTGTTGTCCTGCTGGCCGGGGTGACGGTCGCGGTCGCCGGAGCAATCGGCTTCATCGGTCTGATGGTCCCGCATATCGTCCGGCGGTTGGTCGGTGAGGATTACCGCTATGTCTTACCGATTTCGGCATTGTGCGGCGGTCTGTTGCTGACATATGCCGATGTACTCGCCCGGTTCATCGCCTATCCGTATGAATCACCGGTCGGGATCGTGACCGCATTACTCGGAGCGCCGTTCTTTTTGTATTTAGCGAAACGGCAGACAAGGGGGATTGCCTAAATGAACAGACTCCGTCAAAAACCATGGCTCGGTCTAGTCCTCATGTCACTGTTTGTCACCGTGCTCAGTTTCCTGTTGCTTGGTATCGGTTCCGTTTTTCTGAAACCTGGTGAAATCGTCGCGGCTCTTCAAGGAGACGGTGCCGGTTCCTTCATCGTCTGGAACTACCGTTTGCCACGGACGCTCCTCGCGTTACTCGCCGGCGGTTGTTTTGCCTTGTCCGGTGTCTTGTTACAGGCGATCATCCGCAATCCGCTCGTCTCGCCCGATGTCATCGGGGTGACGAATGGGGCCGCGTTGTTCGCCGTCTTGACGATTGCCTTGATTCCCGACGGTCCGCTTGTCTTGACGCCACTTGCCGCCTTAATAGGAGCAACGCTTGTGATGGTCGCGTTGATGCTGCTTGCGGATCACGGGAAACTGCAAAACAGTTCCTTTGCCTTGCTCGGCATCGCCGTCAGTGCGATTTGTGCATCGGGAACGGAATACCTGTTGATCAAGTTTCCTCTCCAGACCAATGATTCGCTCGTCTGGCTGGCCGGCAGCTTGTTCGGCAAAGGTTGGACGGAAGTGTACGTTCTGGCACCGGTCTTCCTGTTGCTTGGACTCGTCATCTGGTCCGGTCACCGGCAACTCGACATTTTATCGCTCAGTGAAGACGCAGCGATTGGTCTCGGATTACGGATGAAGGGAACACGGTATGTATTCCTCGCCTTTGCCGTCGCCTTAGCGGGTGTCGCGGTCGCGATGGTCGGGTCGATCGGCTTTCTTGGTCTTGTCGCCCCGCATATGGCACGACGTTTGATCGGACACCGGCATCATCTGTTGATTCCGATGGCTGTCCTCGTCGGGGGTGGACTGCTTGTTGTTGCGGACGCTATCGGACGCGGCATCCATCCGCCGCTTGAGATTCCAGCCGGATTAATCACGGCAATCATCGGTGTGCCGTACTTCTTGTACCTGTTGCGGAAAGAACGGGCGTGACGCTATCCAATGTAAGAACCTCCAAACGGTCACATGTCATCCGTTCGGGGGTTCTTTGTTGCAATCCGATTTTCACGCCTATTCTGTCTTGTCATCCTTTTTATGGTAAAATGACTTTATAACTTGCATTTAACGACGCAAATGGAGTATTTGAAAACTATGTCATGTCGAGGTGCCGAATGAACATACAATTTGAAGAATTGAAGATGTACACAAAATTTGACGATTTAGCGGATGATTTACTGGATTTGGCAAAAGAAATTCTACCGGAGCAACTGTTTTATCTATCCGCCATCGAGAATGGGGAGCAACTGATCCTGAAACTCTCGGATGAGGAGACTAGTATGCGTGTTGCGGAAGGGATGGTCATCGATTTGAATCATTCCCTTTGCAACCGAATCGATTTTACAACCAAGCAACCGCTAGTATACGAAGATGTAACGAAAGAGCCGAGTCTCGACGGGATGAGAGAGATCCTTAAAGGGGCTAACGTCCAGTCTTATTTAGGGATTCCGATTTCGCTGACGAACGGTGAAAAATTTGGGACGTTATGTGCCATCAATGATGAAGCCAGTCTGTTTGAAGGCAAAAGCATCAAACTGTTACAACGGATTGTTCGTCTGTTCTCGTATTATTTGGAGTTGGAACGGTTCGTTTGGCGCGATCCATTGACCGATCTCTACAATAGACGGTATTTGATGAACCGCTTCGATACGCAGCCTCGCGAGGCGGGTGCGCTCTTTTTCCTTGATTTGGATGGTTTCAAGAAAATCAACGATGTTTATGGACATGACGCGGGTGATGTGGTGTTATTAGAAGTGGCAAGACGTCTGCAAACGCTGATTGCAGGACAAAAAGCAGCGTGCGCCGTTCGGCTGGGGGGAGATGAGTTCGTGCTCCACTTTTCTTACGGCATCAGTCAGGAAGCATTGCTTCGTCAAGCAGACGAAGTCCTCGCCTGTCTGAGCCAGTGGGACGAATATGAATTGTCGACGAGTATCGGGATCGTTTCGTATACGGCGGAGGAAATCAGTTTGAAAAATCTCCTGCGGCAGGCCGATATCGCGTTATACGAGGCCAAGTCGTCCGGCAAGAACAGGTACAAGGTGTTTGAGGCACTGACCGATTGACCTTCAGGACAGATCAAAAACACCATCCGTCTGCACGTCCGCTTCGCGAGAAGGGCGTCAGACAGATGGTGTTTTTTTGTATGGCATCAGACAGTCAGCTCAATCGTCAGCCCTTCCGGATCCAGAAAGACACTTTCATAATACCCGTCTCCCGTCAGACGGGGACCATCGAGGCGAGTGTAGCCGTCTTGTTCGAGTCGGTTCGTCAACTGATCGACGGCGAACCGGCTGCCGAGTGAAAAGGCAATATGCGCATAACCAAATCGGTCGCGCGGTGCCTCGTGGTCGATATCCATCCGGTGCATCAACTCAAGCCGGGCTCCTGATTTAAAGTGCAGGAAATAAGACGAAAAACCTTTTGTCGGATTATGGTACAACGCATTGGCTTGAGCATCAAAATACGTTTCGTAAAAGGTTCTCATTCGTTCAAGATCCTTAACCCAGATGGCGATATGTTCAATTTTCATGAGAGCAAACTCCTTTTCTGAAGAATTAGGAAGCGCGGGACAACGCCCGTTTGGCAAGAACACGATTGAGACGTTCGGAACAGAGCAACAGGAACAAAATCATCAGGAATCCTGTGACCGGGAACAGTTGCAACGTCAAAAGCGAGGCAAGGACACCGAACAAGGGCGGTAAAAACGTACTGCCGCTGTAAGCAAACGCCATCTGAATGCCCATCAAGCGTTTTGCTGCATCCCGTCCGAACCGGACCGGTGTCTCATGTAACATCGCCGGGTAAATCGGAGCGAGTCCAAGTCCAATCAAGATGAAACCGGTAAACATCAAACCATCCAGTGGGAGGAAAAACAACAGACTGCCGACTAAGGCAGTTCCTTGTCCGGTCCGGATCAACTGACGGTTCGTTAAACGGAGCGATAAGAAACCACTTAAAAACCGCCCGACTGTAATACTGCCGTAATAGACAGAAATCCAGGTCGCGGCCGTCTGAACCGAAAACGACTTTACTTGGACGAGATAACTGCTGCCCCATAAACCGATCAAGGCTTCCACGCCGCAATAGAGGACAAATGAAGCGAGTGCGAACGGCAGACCAACCAATCGTTTGGACGCAGTATCAGTCAATGACAAATCGTCCGGTACGTCCGAAACAGCGACCGGTGCCTGTTTCCAGAGCGATAGACTGAGAAGGAGCACGAGGGCAAGTCCAAACTGGGTCAGGGCGACGGTCAAATATCCGCTGCGCCAGTCGCCGGATTCGCTCATCATCGCCGCCATGATCAACGGACCAGTTGTTGCGCCAACGCCCCAAAAACAATGCAGCCAGTTCATATGATGGGCTTTGTAGCGGGTCGCGACAAAATGATTGAGGGCGGCGTCGACGACGCCGGCTCCGAGTCCAAGCGGAATCGAGAGCAGGAACAGCCAGATCAACGACGGAGCGAGATAAAAGCCGAGCAGGCTACTCGCCGTGATTGCGGCACAAAACGCTGTAACATGACTCGTCTCGAATCGATTGAGAATCTTGCCGCTGAACAGGCTCGAGATAATCGTTCCGCTGGCAATCGTCATGAACAGCCAACCGGCGACTTCGAGATCGGCACCAAATTCCGTCCGCATGACGGGCCAGGCGACGCCGAGCAAGGAGTCCGGTAATCCTAAACTGATGAAGGCAAGATAAATGATGCTGAGTAACAAGATACCACTCATGAAGATGTCCTCCTGTTCGCTGATAAAGGTTGTTCGGTCAGAAGCTGCAAGCCGAGTCGGGTCAAGCCGTTCAGGTAATCGGTTTCCCAGTTACTCCGGATCAAAAGCGGGATATGCGCTTCCGGGATATACTCGGCTGTCTTGATTCGGATCTGTTCCAGATCGTGTTCCGTCAGTTCTTCCCCGTTAAAGATCAACAGATGCGGATTCAGCGTCGCAGCGAACGTCGTCGTCAAGCGGCTGATGGCATCAATCGTCTGGGTGTCCAAGGCGGTTTGCCGCTTAGCGATCGCCTGTCCGAATGTTTTCTTGTCGTATTGCGGGACGACGGAAATTTCACCGGCAAAATGACTGCTGCCGCGGACGAGCTGTCCGTTGATCAAAATCCCGGAACCGGGACCATTTTTCCCTAAGTACAAATAGATCAATGACTGTTGACTGCGCTGATGTGCTTCGTGAAATCCAATCACAGCCGCATTCATATCATTTTCGACGACGACCGGTAGCCGGAACTCGGATTCAAGCGTCTGTTTCAGATTGACTTGTTGCAGGGACGGATAATCCGGTGCAAAAAAGACCTGTCCGCCTTCGACGGATGCCGCAACACCGACGCTCAAGAAAGTGATTTGTGGATTGTCCTGAAGTAGTCGGGTAATCAGACGGATCAAAGCAGGGACGTGCGGTTGATTTTTTTCGACCGGTTCCGTGCCAGATGACAGACCCGTTCCGATCGCATCGAAGATCCGAAAGCCGATCGCATCGAGTTCAAGGTAGAGGGCAAGTCCATGGGTATGATCGGCCCGGTACCGGTACTGTTTTGCCGGGCGGCCGCCATTTGACGATTCCGACATCTGTTCGTCGATTTCATCATGTGCGATCAAGATATCCACGTGCTTTTTGACCGTCGGAAAACTGGCCGACAACACACGGCACAATTCAGGAATCGTCCGGATCCTTTGGAACAGGATCGCTTGCCGGAGTTGTCTTACTAAATCGGGATTGGTTCCAGCCATAGGTAGTCTCCTTTTTACTTTTTAAAATATTTTAATAAGTAGTCGAATTGAGTGTAGCAAGCGGAGAGCAAAATGGCAAATGCTTTTGAAACGATCGGACAACCAGCTGATTCTTTTTGAACACAACGAGGGTGGCAGACTTGTGATCTGCCACCCTCGTGTGTAGAAAATAATTTTTGCTTCGCCTTACCATCTATCATCGCGTAAGCGGCGTCATATCGTCCGGTAACGTGAGGGAAGTTAATAGGGCAAGCTCCTTTTCGCGGTAATCCGTATAAGAACTGACGTCTTGAAGATCGGCATCGACGTAAGCCGGATGGACCATGATTTCGACCGATTCGGCATCAAGTGAACGCAGTTCCTCCCACAAATCCAGATAAATCCCTGCGCCATAAAAACCGGTATACAGCGTAGTGGTCAGCGCATGTTCGGGATGGTCTTCAAGTGTTGAAACAAATCGGACCGGGACATCGTAACGACGCGCCAATTCCAACACGACCTCCTGCAACGGCTCCCAGCCGTGGATGTGGTGATGGCTGTCGATATGATGCAGTGGCAGACCGGTTGCCAAAAAAGCTTCGATTTGGGCGGTCCATTCCGTCAAGACGTCTTCTTGAGAAGGGGGGACCTGTTCCGCATATTGGTTGGTAATGCGAAACTGACCGGACGCATCCGTCAATGTCGTGGTCGTCGTCGTCAGTGGGCGTCCGCAAGACAGCACAAGGTGAACCCCGACCTTCAGTTCCGGGAATCGTTTCGCTTGTTGCACGGCATAGGGAACGGCCCGTCCATTCATCATCATCGTCGTTGCATGCACGATTCCGCTTTGATGGGCTAGAATGATGCCGTCTGTTATGCCCTGTGTTAACCCGAAATCATCGGCATTGATGAGAATGTTCATAAGGCGTCACCCACAGCATAATGCCGTTCGATGACGAAGTTCGTCTTGTCGCCTCTGAAATAAGAGCGGGAATATTCGATCGGCTCTCCGTCCTTGTTTTCCGCAACGGTTTCAATATAAAAACAAGGCATGCCGAGCTCACAATCCAAATGGGCACTGATGCGTTCATCTGCCAACGTGATTTCTAGGGATTCGGTCGTTTTGGCGACGGAAATCGAAAACGTTTCGCGGAGTGTCGTGTAGAGAGAATGTTCCGCTTGTTTTTTTGTGATACCTGGCGCAATGTGCCAGGGAATATAGGAAATTTCATATTGCGTCGGTTCGTCATTGGCCCGGCGAATCCGCTCGATCCGTTGAATCGGGTCATTCAGCGTGACATGCAATTTTGCGACGATTGCCGCATTTGCCGGAACGACTGTTAAATCGACGGCCGCAACATGCCCCCGTTTGCCTTGTACGGCAAGTTGTTCGGTATAGGTGTCCGGTGTATCGGATAAGGTTTGGCGTACTTTTTGATCGGCGACGAACGTCCCTTTCCCTTGCTGACGAATCAAATACCCTTCGAGGGTGAGCTGATTCAAGGCAGCACGAACCGTCGTCCGGCTGACATCAAAGTCTTCACAAAGCTCATATTCGGTCGGTAATTGTTGACCGGCTTGATAGAGTCCCGATTTGATGCGATCTAACAATTCTTCTTTGATATAAGAATGTAGCGATTGGTTGGTTTCCATGACGGACCTTCCTTCACGAGTTTTCTTTTATTGTACCGATAACAAACAACTGAATGCAAATGTTATAACAAATTGAATGTATTTGTATTAATACATTTAAAATTTGTATTTACATTTGTTCTTTTTGTATGATACATTACAAACAAGAAAAAGAGGAAGCGGTTACAAAAAAACGGGAGGTTGTTATCATGGGGATCAAAGTCGTCATCATCGGAGGTGGATCAAGTTATACACCTGAATTAATCGAAGGGTTCATTAAACGGTATGAATCCTTTCCGGTTTCTGAAATCGTCTTATGTGACATTGAATCCGGAACAGACAAGTTGGACATCATTACCCGGCTTGCGGAGCGGATGCTGCGCCGGTCCGGCTTGCCAATTCGTTTAAGCGCCACCTTGAATCGGCGCCACGCACTGGAAGGAGCAGACTTCGTATCCACACAAATCCGCGTCGGGGGGTTGGAAGCACGGGCACTCGATGAACGGATTCCTTTGAAACACGGTTTTATCGGTCAGGAAACGAATGGCGCGGGCGGGATTTTCAAAGCATTCCGGACGATTCCTGTCCTGCTCGAGCTGTCGAAAGAGATGCACGAAATCTGTCCCAATGCCTGGCTGATTAACTTTACGAATCCAGCTGGCATCGTGTCGGAAGCGTTATTAAAGCACGGTCCGCATCAGAAAGTCATCGGCGTCTGCAACATTCCGTTTAACATGCGGAACTCGACTGCCGAAGTCTTACACGTCGATGTCAAGCGCGTCTCGATCGAGTTTATCGGTTTAAACCATTTCGTCTTTGGACGCCGGGTTTTTGTCGACGGAAGCGACCGAACAGAAGAGGTGATGCAGCGACTGATGTCGAAACAGCTTGATTTTTCACCGGCGAATATCGTCAGTCTTGGTTGGTCCGATGCCTTCTTGCAAGCCGTCAACATGTTGCCGAATCCCTACCACCAGTACTATTTCCAAACCGCTGAGACGCTCGAGAAGGACCTCGCCGCCTACGACACGAACGGCACCCGGGCCGAGATTGTCCAGGAAGTCGAACGGACATTGTTCGAAGCCTATCAGGATGAACAGTTGGACGAAAAACCGGCTGAACTCGAATTACGCGGTGGCGCGTATTACAGTGATGCTGCCTGTTCCCTGATGGATTCGATTTACAATAACCGAGGAGACATCCAGACCGTTAATACATTAAACCGTGGGGCGATTTCCGACTTACCGGTCGATGCCGTCATCGAAGTCAACGCCGTCATTACGAAAGAAGGTCCGCTCCCGATCGCGGTCGGACCATTACCATTATCCGTCAAAGGATTGATTCTGCAGATGAAGCAGATGGAAGAACTGACGATACAAGCCGCGTTAAGCGGATCAACCAAAGACGCTTACTTAGCCTTTTTGATGAATCCATTGATTCAAGATGAAAAGCGGGCGCAACCGCTACTCGAGGAGATGTTGCTTGCGCACGCAGCATGGTTACCACAATTTCAATCCAAGGAGGCGCAACGGACATGAATAAATTCATTGAAATCGCAGGAAGAATCGGGGCCCAACGCCATCTCGTCGCGATACGGGATGGATTTGTCGCCATTATGCCCCTGATCATCGTCGGGTCTCTCGCGATACTGATCAATAACTTCCCCGCCATCGGCAGTCTTGATTTCGTCGGTTGGATGAACGGGCTGTTTGGAGAAGGAAACTGGCAAGGGTTAGGGGGAAACATCTGGAACGGATCGTTTGCGATTTTAGGATTGCTGGTGGCTTTTTCGATCGCCTACAGCCTGGCTAAAAGTTACGATGTCGACCCGTTGTCGGCAGGGTTGATTTCCGTCGCCTCCTATATCATTCTCGTTCCGGTCACGAAAGACTGGGGACTCAGTTTTGCCTGGCTCGGCGCGCAAGGACTATTCGTCGCCATCATTCTTTCTCTTTTGACGACCGAGCTGTTTCGCATCTTACTGAAGACACGGTTGACGATCTCGATGCCGGATGGGGTTCCGGATGGTGTCGTCCGCTCGTTCCAAGCATTGATTCCGGCAACGTTGATTTTGATTCTCGTCGGCGGATTCCAATTATTCATGACACTTGCCATTGAATCGAGCCTGTTTGAAGTCATCTTCAACAGTATCCAAAAACCGTTACAAGGATTTGGAGACACACTTCCGGCTGCGATTGCAATTGCCTTTTTAAATCATATCCTCTGGTTCTTCGGCTTACATGGGACGAACATCATCGGAGCCGTCATCGAACCGATTTATCTGCCGTTGATTCAGCAGAACCTGGAAGCGTTCCAGGCCGGGACTTCTGCTTACGACGTCCCAAATACGGTGACGAAACCTTTCCTCGACTCCTTCGTATTCATAGGGGGTTCCGGTACGACGCTGGCTCTTCTCTTTGCCATTTTCTTTGTCATCCGTGAACAGAAAAATCATCCCTACCGCGAAGTCGCCAAGTTATCGACACCCGCTGGATTGTTTAATATCAACGAACCGGTGATTTTCGGCTTACCAATCGTCTTGAACCCGATCATGTTGATTCCATTCATCTTGGTACCGGTCACATTAACAATCGTGTCCTATGTCGCGTTGTCGACCGGACTGGTTCCAAAAACCGTCGCGATTTTACCGTGGACGACACCGCCTTTAATCAGCGGCTATCTCGTGACAGGCGGGAGTTGGCGCGGAATTGCACTACAAGTCGTCAACTTGACACTCGCGACAGCGATTTATGTCCCGTTCGTCGCAGCAGGTGTCCGGGCGATGAAAAAACAAACAGAAGGGAAGATGGCAAGCTGATGACAGAAGAACTGCAAATCCTATCGTTTACGATGATTCTTCATGCAGGTAATGCCCGTTCGGCAGCAATGGAATCCATTCAGGCCGCTAAAAAAGGAGACCTCTCATTGGCACAAACCAAACTGGAAGAAGCCAATCAAGAAAGTCTACAGGCGCATCGTGCCCAAACGACCTTACTGCAGGACGAAGCAAAAGGGCTTGAGACGCCGTTATCGATTCTATTGATTCATGCCCAAGACCATTTGATGACAGCGATGACCGTCAGAGATTTAGCTGTCGAGATGGTCGAACTGTATACGCGACTCACACGACTGGAGGAAAAATCATGAACATTTTACTCGTTTGCTCGGCCGGCATGTCGACATCCATCTTAGTTCGGAAAATGCGTGAACAAGCTGAGGCACAAGCTCTTGATGTGACGATCGAAGCCATTCCCGAAAGTGAATTATCGCATCATCTGGATCAGACGGATGTGATTTTAATCGGACCACAAGTCCGGTATTTAGAAACGAAGATTCGCCAAGCAGCAGAACCAAAAGGGGTTCGCGTCGCGATCATCAATCAGATGGCATATGGTCTGATGAAAGGGGACTTGGTCCTCGAACAGGCTCAATCCTTATTAACAGAAGCTTGATTATCTCCACGTCAGTAAGTAAAGACGGTCTATTCTGCCGATTTTACTTGCTGACGTTTTTTGTCTGAACATGAATCGATAAAGCAACAGGAACAGGATAAACATGAAATGTGAAGAAGTAGATAGAATCGTAAATCGCTTCACCATTCAATCCGGAAAGAAGGGTTCTTATGAAAGTATTGCTGACTTCAGGCGGCATTCAAAATGACAGTCAACGTCGTGCGCTCGTCGATTTACTCGGAAAGCCGATTGCGGAGGCACATGCTCTGTGCATCCCGACAGCCGTTTACGGAATGAAGGAGGGTCCGTACCATGCGTATTCATTCATCACAGGAACCGGTTCAACACCGATGTGTGAATTAGGATTTCAGTCGGTGGGTGTTCTCGAATTGACGGCACTACCGAGTCTGGATGAATCACTCTGGGTACCGCTTGTCGAACAGGCCGATGTGCTGTTGGTGAATGGCGGAGATCCCCTATTTTTAAACTACTGGATGAAAAAGTCGGGACTTGCAGAGCGATTGCCTTCACTAAAAGCAGTTTACGTCGGGTTAAGTGCCGGTAGTATGGTGCTTACGCCGCGGATTGGTCAAGCGTTCGTGGAGTGGACACCACCTGATACAACGTCGGATGAAACCCTTGGATTGGTTGAATTTTCGATTTTTCCGCATCTGGATCACGAACTGTTACCGGAAAATACATTAGACGAAGCTGTCAAATGGGCGGCTGGTCTCACAGGACCATCCTATGCGATTGATGATCAAACGGCGATTCAGGTTGTTGATGGCGTAGTGGAAGTGATTTCAGAAGGTCACTGGAAACGATTTGATTAAAACGGAGGAATTCATGGACATCACAACACGATTACATGTCGAACGAATCGAAGAGTGGCGCAATTGGTTGGAAAGTAACCATTTAACAGAAAACGAGATTTGGCTCGTCTTCCATAAAAGGGATGCGGGTGACTACCAGCTGGATTATATCGAGACGGTTGAGGAAGCGCTCTGTTTTGGCTGGATTGACGGAATCAGCAAAAAGATGGATGACTCAACAAAAGCCCAACGCTTTACACCACGCCGTAAAAACAGTCACTGGACGGAACTGAACAAGGAACGGGTCCGTCGCTTAAAGGCACTCGGAAAGATGCACGAACAGGGAATAAAGATATTGCCGAATTTAGAGACACCGTTCGAAATCAATGAAGCGATTCTCGAGGAACTAAAAAAAGACGCAGCAACCTATCAGTTTTTTAAGACGTTGCCCGATCTGTATGTCCGGGTCCGAATCAGTTATATTCAGGAATACAAACCCGGTAGTCCGGAATATGAAAAACGCTTGGCCAACTTTTTGAAATACACGGCACAAGGAAAAATGCTCGGACGGTGGGACGACGGCGGGAAATTAACGGGAAACTATTAGGAGAGATGACCGATGATATCTGATGAAAAGAAGAGACCGACTTTTGGTGTGAAATTGAAAGGGCGGCACTACCAGTATAAGCAAAGTGTCTATGGCGTCGCATACGATCAGCGACAGCAGACATTCTTAACCGTCGAGACCAAATGGAATAATCTTCTGTTACCGGGTGGGGGAATCGAGCGGGGAGAAACACCGGAGCAAGCACTTCACAGGGAGCTGCTCGAAGAGACCGGGTTTACGATTCAAATCGATGCGCCAATCGGCCGTGCCGATCAGTACGTGCTGACACCAAACGGGAAAGCGATTCTCAACGACGCGTTCTTTTTTAAGATGACGTTACATGAACGGATACACACAGCAGTCGAAGGGGACCACCGTTTGGTCTGGTGTGGCTTGCATGAAGTCGACGATCTGTTTCATGCCCATCAGGCCTGGGCGGTCAAGGAAGCTGTCATCCGCTAATGACACGAATCAAAAGAAGGCGGGTTCCCAAATTTCCAGACTTTCGCTGCTAGTTTGTGGTGTCCCGCCAACCGCTTTTGCCAGCCAACAGGTCGCACAAACATGTTCATTGACGTTTTGATAGATGCCACAAAATCGGACCACCTCAATATCAATGCCTGATTCTTCTTTCACTTCGCGAATGATGCCATCCTCAATCGTTTCTACCAGTTCGATGATCCCACCCGAAAATTCCCAACCTCGTTGTGACCCTTTGATAAGCAGGATTTTTCCGTGTTCATCAAGGACGACGGCACCTGCTGAGAGTAAATGTTTCGGCATCATCTAATCTCCACCTTTATGTAAAATTTAAAACCGACAAACGATACTCTATCTTGTTTCATGCTCTGTCAGTCAAATGATACTGGCTGTACAACCAACTGGTGGCATCCTTTAAGTCACTTGCAATGTAGTCAATATGGATGTTATTTAATTCGTCATGATAGTCGTTAAGCGAAGCTTCACCTGCGCCTGTTTTCACTAATATTTTAATGCATCCTGCTTTTGAAGCTGCTAGCATATCGGTCCAACGATCACCGATGACGACACAATTTTCTAGAGTTAAATTATGAGTTTTTTGCGCCTTGGATAACATGCCGATATCAGGCTTACGGCACGTGCAACCTTCATGAGGATTGTGTGGACATATGTAAACATCATCAAAACCAAATCCAGTCAATTCCTGTTGAAAGTCTTTTATGGTTGCTAACCCTTTGGAGATACCGGGTTGATTTGTAAATGAAAATAATGGAATGTGGTCTTTTTTTAATCGATTGATTTCCAAAGCAGTATACGGAAACAGTTCAAATTTTCCCGGGTAGTGAATTGTAGAGCCACCACCGATGGTTCCGTCTCGATCTAAAAAGACAGCTTCTATGTTTTTCAATGTTTTGATCTCCCGTCATTGATTTAATCGGTGCGTCACTCCAAGCCATTAAACTTACTCATTTTTATGGCAAATGAACATGTTTAACAGGAAAATGAACGCATTAAACATAGTCAAATGCGCTAAACATACTCAAAATCATGCAAAATGAGTATGTTTAGCGATAAATGAGTTAGTTTATGATTCTTCGTCCATCTTGTCAGTTATTAAAAGGATGTTGCTTTTCAAAACATCATAAGATTGGCGACAACAGCCGCGAGATACTTTCCTTAAAGCGGATCATCCGCGGACGGGCGGCATATTTTTCCCGGGTCAGCAAGGCACTGTCGGCAACGTCGGACAAAAAGAGCAGCTCCAGTTCTTCCGCAATCGTCGCATCGTACAAAATCGCATTCATCTCGAAGTTCAACCGGAAACTCCGGGCGTCGATGTTCGTCGTCCCGACCGAGGCGATTTTCCCGTCGACGACAATTGTCTTCGCATGCATGAAGCCGATCTCATACGTGTAGACTTCGGCCCCATGTTGAATCAATTCGCCGACTGCCGCATATGTCGCCCAGTAGACGAAAGGATGATCCGGCTGGTTCGGAATCATGATTTTGAGGGAGACACCGGAAGCCAAGGCAATCTGGCAGGCATCCATGAAGCTGGCATCGGGAATAAAGTAGGGCGACTGGATGTAAATTGATTTTTCCGCCGTGTGGATCATCTGAATCAGCATGTTTTTCAAGTATTCCGTCTCCGACGTTGGACCGGACGTCACGATTTGAACCGGCACCCGGTCCGTGGCGACTTCAAGCGGCGGAATCGGGGCAGTCGACCAGTCCGTCCGCTCGTTGCTTGCGGCGTCCCAGTCCTGTTCAAAATGAAACTCGAGTTCTTCGACGACGGGGCCGAGGACCCGGAGGTGTGTATCCCGCCAGTAGCCGAACTGTTCGTCCTCTCCGAGGTATTCCGATCCGACGTTAAAGCCGCCGATATACCCGATTTGCCGGTCGATCGTACAGAGTTTCCGGTGATTCCGGTTGTTGATCCGCAGGTTTAAGATACCGAGCGGCGAAGAGAAGAAGGAGCGGACTTCACCGCCGTCTTGTTTGAACGTCGCGAAGTCCTTCGCTTTTAGTTTCCACGAGCCGACGGCGTCATACAGAATCCGGACTTTGACGCCACGTTTTGCCTGTTCGAACAAAGCGTTCAGTAGACGGTCGCCGAGCGGATCGCGTTTTAAAATGAAGTATTGAATGTTGATTTCGACTTGGGCACTCTGTATGTCAGCGAGCAACGTATCAAATTTTTGATGACCGTCGAACAGCGTCCGGACATCGGTCGCTTCCGTCAACAGGGCTCCTGACGAGCGGTTCGCTTGAATCAACTTCCGATACGGATAAAGCGGTGCTTCGCGGGGGACTTCGTCGTTCGCTTGCACCACAAGCTCTTCTTCGCGCGCCAACCGGCGTGCTTCCGGGACGTGATAAAACGTCTCTTGTTTCAACGACCGGCCAAACAATAAGTAAATCAAAAAGCCGATGACAGGTAAGAAAAAGAGAATCATCAGCCAGGCCCAGGTTGCACTGACGTCACGCCGTTCGAAAAACAGGATGGCGATTGCCGCAGCGACGTTAGCAAATAGGACAACATAGAGCAAAACCGGCAAGATTAGGGTATAGTCCATCAATACGAACACCTCGTTTTCAGAAAGAATGACTTCGATGGGAGGGAAGACAGCATGTTTTCGGAATGGATCCGGTTCATCTCGAGTATCTTGTTCATCCCGATTTCGGATGATTTGTTGGTCATCCGCCAAATCAGCAGCTGGTTGCGCCAGGATCAAGCACTCATCCTGATTTTTTTATCCGTCTGGTCCGCCTGTTTCGTGTGTTTTAATCTGTTTTACGGCATTCCCCGTATTTTTCGCGAACTTCCCTTCTTTCAAAAGTTATTGACCAATAAACATCTCGCGAAAGCCGAAGTGATTCTCCAGGAGAAAGGAACGGTCGCCATTGCCATGTCGTTTTTTCTGCCGGGTGTCCGGCGTCCGATTCATTACATGGCAGGACTGCTCGCCTATCCGTTTCGACCCTACGTGCTCGTGACGCTAGCCGGAACCGGCGTCTATGCGTTGCTCTGGACGATTCTCGTTAATCGTCTCGGCGTCTATGGTCTGTTGAATCGGTTTTCGACATGGTGGGCGACCCATGGCGGTGTCATCTTGTTGCCCGGACTAGTAATCCTTTCTTGCTTGTTAGGTTGGATCTTCCGGGACACGATCCGGAACTGGTTTGTCCGTCCGTAACGCCATTTTCCGAAGTTGCGCGAGTTTAATGATGTTGAGCACCGTGACCTTCGCGACGGCGTAAAACGGGACGGCCAGCAACATACCGAGAATTCCCGCCAGTTGCCCGGCGACGAGCAGGACGACCGTAATCGTAATCGGATGTACTTTCAAGGATTTTCCCTGAACGAGCGGGGAGATGACATTGGCATCAAGTTGCTGGACGATCGTGATGCCGATGATGACATATAAGCCTTTGATCGGTTCATCCAAGAAGCCGATCAAGACAGCCGGCGCAGCGCCAAGGAACGGTCCGAGATACGGGATGATATTCGTCGCGAAGATGAACAGACCAAGCGGTAAGAAATACGGGACATCGAGCCACCACAGGACGAGTGTCGCGAGACTTCCGACGAATGTACAGACGATCAGTTGCGCCCGGACGTAAGAGCGGATCGTCCCGTTCATGTCTTTTAAAATCAGCAGGGCTTCCTTACGGTAACTGATCGGGATGAACTGGACCAACGCATTCGGTAATTTTTTTCCGTCGACCAACATGAAGACGTATAAAAAAAGGGCGATGAATAACGTGAAAATGGTCGAGGCAATCAACTGAATCAGCCAAAGCACGGAACCGGCAATCGAGGAAAAGACGTTCCCGAGGAGTGCGGTCGCACTTTTCATCGAACTTTCGACCGATGAAAACTGGCTCTCGAGTGACGGAATCGACGTCCCGTATTTGGCATAAAGCGACAGGGATTGTGTGTACAGACGTTCAGCAAAACCGGGGACGGCACTGATGAACGCAAAAAGCTGTTTCGTGATCAGCGGGAATAACGTCAAAAGAAATACGATGATGAGCGCAAGCAACAAAATCAAGACGATGAAAATTGCCAGTTTGCGCGAACGCAGACGACGTTCGAGTGAATCGACGAAACCGACGGAGAGGTAAAATAAAATCCCGGCGATGATGAACGGGGTGAAAATCGTCGTAAACAGGACGAGTAACGGGTAAAAGAGAAAGTCGACCTGTCGTGCCATATAGATGATGCCAAGGACAAGCAGGATGAACAGACCGATACGAAAGGAACGATTGGAAATCAATCCGGACAAGGCAATCTCCTCCCTCGAAAATAAGTGGCATGTTGTATCCTTTCCCCGAAACTGCTGAAAATAGCGTGAAAATTCTGAAAGATATGTGCTTTTTCACATTTAAATGTTATTTGCTTAAAAAATGGGGTAATCATAAACTAACTTCGATTCATTGTTCAGAGATGTGTCATGCTGTCATCGTTTAGCAGACCTGATAGCCACTTCCGTTATGGGAGGTGAAGCGGTTGGCGCAAGTAAAAGATCCGGTCATCGAAGACCGGTTGTTGCAACGTTCCATCTTTAGTTCTCTTTTCTTATCGGTGTTTGGCATTGCCGCCGGATTCCTTCTTTCTTCCTCTTTTGTTCTGTTTGACGGACTTTATGCGTTGCTGAGTGTCGTCTTAAGTGTTTTTTCGCTTCGAGGTGGTCGGTTCATCACCGTCAAGGATGATGTCCACTTCCCGTTTGGCAAAGAATCATTGGAACCCATTCTTGTTTTCTTTCAATATCTCATCGTCTTTCTCCTACTTATTTACGCATTTGTCGCTGCCATCGACACGATTCGGTCGGGTGGTGATCCGGTCGAACTGGGATTTGTCATCGGCTATCTGACAATCAGTGCCTTGATTGCGCTTGTCGTATACCGCCACCTGAAGCAACTCAATCGGTCCGCACGTTCGATTTTAGCGACAGCGGAAGTCGAACAGTGGCGTCTGACCGTCATCATGGGAATCGGTGCAGTCGCCGGTTACGGAATCGCTGGAATTGCGACTTGGTTGTCTTTTGAAAACGTCGCCCGGTACGTCGATCCGGTCATGCTGATGCTGATCGTCTTGTTTCTGATTCGTTATCCGGTCAAGGAGATGGTTCAAGCGATGCGGGAAATGCTTGGGATGTCGACGAGTGAACGGTTGATGATCGACATCAAACAGAGTGTCGCCAAAATCGTCGATGAATACGAAGTCGACGATATGTACCTCCGGATTTCCAAAACAGGCAGTCTGATTTTCATCGAAATTGATCTGATTGTCGCCAAAAACTACCGCTACGATTCGATTCTGGAACAAGATTTGATTCGCGAACAAATCGACGCGGCACTTGATTGGTTACCGCAAACCAAGTGGCTCACCGTCGCGTTTACGGCTAATCGTAAATGGGCGGAATGAATAGGAGGGACTAAGATGTCAACGACACGACTGATCCAAGAATTCATGGAACTGGTTCAAATCGACTCCGTATCTTATGCGGAAGGTCCGTTTCAACAGGACTTGATCGGGCGTTTTCAGGCGCTTGGTCTGACCATCGACGAAGATGCGACGAAAGAAAAGACGGGACTGGGCGCCAATAACTTCGTTGCTCGGCTCGACGGAGACACGTCGATCGAACCGGTCTTTTTCTCGTCACATATGGATACGGTGTCTCCCGGTCAAGGCATTCATCCGCTTGAACGGGACGGACGGATTCAGTCCGATCAAACGACGATCCTTGGCGCGGACGATAAGGCCGGAATCGCTATCATGCTGGAGTTGGTCAAACGTTTAAAAGAACAGCAGATTCGGCACGGTCCGATCGAATTTATCCTGACAGCCGGAGAAGAAGTCGGGCTCCTTGGTGCCAAGGCGGTCGATATGTCGATGCTGCAGGCGAAATTTGGTTACGTCCTCGATAACGGCGGACCGGTCGGCGGCATTATCACGACGAGCCCGTCGATGTATCGCTTGGATATCCGTCTGACCGGTCGCGCTGCCCATGCCGGACTTGAGCCGGAAAAAGGGATTTCGGCGATTGAAGTCGCGGCCCAAGCGATCAGCCGGATGAAACTGGGGCGAATCGATCACGAAACGACGGCGAACATCGGTCAGGTGAAGGGTGGGACGGCGATGAATGTCGTCATGGAACACCTCGAGCTCGTCGCGGAAGTCCGCTCGTTTAATCATCAAAAGTGTCTCGATCAGGTCGAAGCAATCGAAACGATTTTAAACGAGGAGGTGACACGATTCGGCGCTAAACTCGACTTCAAGGCGACACCGCTCATCACCGGCTATCATTTTGAAGACGACCATCCGTTGCTCGCACATGCCAAACACTGTCTGGAAACCATCGGTCGTCCTGCCCGGTTTGAACGGAGTGGTGGTGGCACGGATGCTAACGTTTTTAATGAACAAGGCAAAGTCGTCGTCAATGTGTCGATCGGTTATGAAGAGATTCATACGGTCGAAGAATATATTCCAATCACCGAATTCGAACAAGCCGTCGTTTTTGCCTTGGAACTGGTCCGGCAGATGCCGTCCTTCCCAGATCCGTCAGCGTAAGGGGGCCGGGTGATGAAACTGTTTCGTGAAACCGTTTTGATTATCCTGGCAATTTTTGTCCTCGCTGCCGGCATCAATCTCTTTTTAGGACCACATCATGTCGCAGCGGGCGGAGTCACCGGAATCGGGATTCTGCTGGAAGAAGTGTTGGGTATTGACCGTTCGATTGTCGTCTTGGTTCTCAATCTGTTGATGTTATTGTTTGCCTTCGTGTTTTTGGGCAAAGAAGTCTTCTTAAAGTCCGTTCTCGGCAGTCTGATGTTGCCTCTTGCACTAGGAATCATTCCGGAAACGATGATTGTCTCCGACCGCTTCTTCTCGGTCGCCTTTGGCAGTGTGCTGTTTGCGATCGGTGTCGCTACGCTTTATTGGTTCGGAGCGTCAAGCGGCGGGACGACGATTCCACCGTTGATTTTTCATAAATACTTTAAGCTGAATACGTCCGTCGGCTATTTTTTGACCGATGCGACGATTGTCGTCTTTAACATCTTCGTCTTTGGTCTGGAAGAGTTTTTGTTTGCTGTCGCCTCGATCGTCATCACGACGTTTGTGATGGGCTATATCGAAATCGGGCTTGAACGGAAAAAAGCGATCTTCGTCACGAGTGAGTTGCATGCGGACGAGATCCGCAATTACCTGTTGACGTCGCTTGACCGGGGGATGACTGTTTTCACTGTTGAAGGCGGCTACTCGGGAGAACAGAAAAAAATGCTGATGGTCGTCATGAAACGTTCCGAATATGCCGCTGTCATCCGAGCGATCCATCAAATTGACCGCGGTTCCTTCATCATCGTCTACAATGTCGCCGACGTTCATGGTCTCGGGTTTAACTACCAACCGGTCGTCTAAAAGGGAGGAACACGTATGCAACCGATTATTGCCTTTACGATCATCATGCTCATCTGGACGGTCAGCGATTATATCTCGAAAAAAACAAAGGCCTTATTATCTTCCTTATTTGTTGCTTCCATCATCTTCTTGATCGGATTCAAGACCAACCTGTTCCCGGAAGATCTCCTGCCGACATCAGCTTTGCTGCCACTCGGACAGACCGTCGTCGGGATGATCATCGTCCATCTCGGAACGCTCATCAGTCTCGATGAATTTAAACGGCAGTGGAAAACGTTTCTGATCGGGGTTTCAGCGGTGATCGGGATCAGTGTATTACTCTTTACGATCGGCCGGCTGTTCCTTGATACGAATTACGTCCTCAGCGCGATTGCCGCGGTCAGCGGTGGGACGATTTCCGTCATCATCGTCCAGGAACAAGCGCTCAACGCCGGATTGATCTCGGTCGCTGTCTTTCCGGTCTTGATTGCCGCCTTACAAGGGCTGATTGGTTTTCCACTGACGTCGGTCATTCTGCGCAAGGAAGCGTTGCGGATTCGTGACGGAGTCCGGGATGGCAGCATCACGAAAAAAGCAGCAATCGATCCGGCGGAATCATCCGATAAACAAACGATATTGCCGGAACCGTTTCAAACGACGGCCGGAACGTTGTTTGTCGTCGGTGTCGTCGTCATCGTCTCGTCCTTCCTCAGTGGTTTGACGAACGGCTGGCTCAATACGTTTGTCATTGCCTTATTACTCGGGATTGCTTTACGGGCGACCGGCGTCTTGAAACCGAACGTCTTGAACGGAATTGATGCTTACGGTCTGATGATGCTTGCGATTTTACTGATTATCTTCGGACCACTCGCAACGACGTCATTTGCGGATCTCGTCGAACTGTTTGTGCCACTGTTGATCGCCTTCATCCTTGGTGTACTCGGGATCGTGTTGTTCGCGATGCTTGCCGGGAAATTCCTCGGTTATTCGTACCCGATGGCGATCGCAATCGGTTTGACGTCACTATATGGTTTTCCCGGTACATTGATTCTCAGTCAGGAAGCAGCTAAAAATATCGGAGAGACGGAAGACGAGGTCCAGATCATTGAAGATGAGATTTTACCGAAGATGGTCGTTGCCGGCTTCTCGACGGTCACGATCACATCCGTCTTTATCACCGGGATTTTAGCGTCATTCATTTATTAAAGGGGGCATTATCATGGGACTTGGAGAAGATATCAAACGGTTAAAGGAATTTGACGGGTCGACGCATGTCTTGTCGGTGTATCTGAGCACGGCACCGGATAAGCGGAATCAGTGGGAGACGATTCTTCGTAATGAAAAGAAACGCCTGTTGACGGAACAGGATGATAAAAAGGCTGTCGAAGCGGTTTTTACGAAACTGGAACAAGCCGTCAACAATCAGCGGACGGATTTACTGCGGAGTATCGTCGCTTTTGTCTCAAGTGATGATTCGCTCCATGAAGTCTATTTGCTCCAGCTCGATGTAACGGATGAAATCAGTTATTACGCTAAACCAAATCTTAATCAACTCGAAGTACTGGACCAACAATTCCCTCGGACCGGTATCGTTTTGACGCATCTTGATTCGGCGACCGTTCTTGACGTCCGCCTCGGCGAAGTGGACGCGGCGCACGAGTATGAACTGGATCTCGATACCGGTCAATGGCGGCGTTACCAGGGACGGAGCGGGCGGAGCGGCGCTGCAAGCAGCAATCAGACGGACGATTTCCGCGATCGGGTCGAACAGCAGGCAGAACGGTTTTACCGGGAATTATCGGGAGAGGTCGAAAAATTAAACCGGTCGCTCGGTTGGGAGCAGATCATCGTCATCGGCGAACGGTCGCAAGCGAACTTCCTCGAGCAGGCCTTAACGACCAAACCAAAACAGGTCATTCATAAAAATTTGTCGCAATCGAGCCAGCAACAGATTCTCAAGCAGGTATTTTGAGCGTCAACGTCTAAAGTATAGCTTTAGACGTTACATAAGGAGTGACGAAACATGTTCATGCACCATATTACCGATCAATTAAGTTTGAAATTAATCGAACGCCAGGACGCCGACGCGCTGTATGCGTTGATTGACGCGAACCGGGACCACTTGCGCCAATGGCTCGGCTGGGTCGACGGAGCGACGGGACCCGACATCTACCGGAACGAAATCATTCCGGCCTGGTTGACGGACTATGCGAACGGCAACGGCTTTGCCTGCGGGATCTATTTTGAGGGCGAACTCGTCGGGACGATTGCCTTACACGAAATCAATCAGATGTTACGGCAAACGTCGATCGGGTATTATTTGACCGGGAACGGGCGCAGCAAAGGATTGATGACGACTGTCGTCGCATTTATCACAGACTATTGTTTTACGACATTACAACTGAACCGGGTCGTCATTGAATGCGCGGTCGGCAATACACGAAGCCGGAAGATACCGGAACGTTTAGGTTTTCAGCAGGAAGGAATCCTTCGGGATGCGGAAAAGTTATATGACACGTATCATGATGTTGCCGTTTACGCGATGCTTGCACGGGATTGGTCACACGATTTCATTGGGGCCGAACTGCAGACAGACAACCGTTCGAACTGAAACAAAGGGGGATTGACGATGATTCAATTTGAAAAAATGTCGGAAACGGCATATGCAGCATATCTACCGGGAGCGATCAAAGAATATGCCGAGGAGAAGGTCAAGGCCGGGACATGGGCAGAAGTCGAAGCCGTTGACCGCTCGGCAGCGGAGTACGGTCAATTATTACCGGACGGGATTCACACGAAACAGCATTATCTATTTTCGATTTTGGACGACACCGAACAGCCACCCGTCGGCATGATCTGGTTTCAATTAAGTGAATCGACGCACGGCCGAACCGCCTTTATCTTTGATTTCAAAATCGAAGAAGATCATCAAGGGAAAGGGTATGGACGGCAAGCGATCGAGATGCTTGAACAGGTCGCCCGGCGGATGAACATTAAAAAAATCAAATTACACGTCTTTGCTCATAACACCCGGGCGATTCATCTCTATGAAACGACCGGATTCGTTACGACGGATTTACATATGACGAAAACATTGAACTGACACACAAAACACCTCGGTTGTTCCAAGCGGACAACCGAGGTGTTTTACTGTCTTCAGCGCCAGGTCTGAAGGGTGTTGGCGAACTGGATATCGGTTTCGAGTTCACCGTTGATATGTGTCGACGTAAAGTCATTTCCAGCCAGCCAGTCCTTAAAGTCAAACTCGACCGGTTGTTGGTCGCCTCCTAAAGCGAACCAGACTTTCATGTCGGACGGGAAATAGGCCGATGTATGAATCGTTCCTGCCCAGTGACTGTACAGGTCGGAGAAAACTCCTTTATCGGAATCGTTCAACAGCCGGAACGCCGATTCTGCATCTTGGATCATGTGCTGGTGAGTCTTCAGCTCCATCATCCGCCGTTTCGAGTCGTCGAGGTGGAACCGGTTTTCATGTTGCAGCAAATCAAAATGATTCGTACAGAGATTCGTCTCCCGGACTTCGATGTCACGGGCTGTCGCCTCGATGACGAATGAGCGGTTTGACCGATCATGGACGACATAACTGAACGATCCGCGGTGCGGCATCTCCTTGACGAGCGAAATCGCGTCATCGACGGACGTACACATCTCGAGGATGATCCGTCCGATCATGAAACTGACGAAGCCGTCACCGGGCCGGCGGCGGTTGATGAAATTGTAGCCCATCGCGAGACCATGTTCGTTCATCCCGTCCATCCGTCCCGTGACGCGGGACGCCGGTCCTATGATGGCGGAACCGCCGTCGGTCGGTTGGAAGACAGAAAACCGTCCGTCGTATGTCATCGGATGATAATCATAGTTGCGGACGAGGAAATTATCGCCGGTCATGATCGAACAGCCACTTTTTGGTCCTTCAACCCGGTAATGACCAAAGTGGAGCAATGTATCGGCGAGTGATAATTGCAGTTCATCCTGTAAGCCAAGTAATTCGTCCCAGATGTGCGGGGCATAGCGTAAGAACATTTCTTTCGTTTCGACGGGATCGACCTGAAAACGCGGAACCCGGATCTTCCAGTTGTCTTCGCGGTTATGAAGCAGTTCATTTCGTTTGACGTAGCGCCCCTGTTCGCGACCGAATTCATAGTGTGTTCCACGGAACTGCGTGATTTCGTTTGAGACAGACTGCACAGCGTTCACTCCTTTGGTTTCTGTATGATTCTGATTATATCGAATCCGTCATCTACTGTCGTAAACAAGGGCTCAGTACAACACATCCGGATGATGAAAAATGAAAAAAGACTGAATCATTTGCTTAATTGACCGATAAACAGGTGGGAGGGGTCTACCTATGAAAAATTTATCAGTACGGAAAAAGATTCAACTGTTGATCGCGACAGCAATTGTCGCAATGATTTTGCTAGCAAGTGCCGGACTCTATTTCCTGAATCAGATGGCGAATGCCTCGCAAATCATGTACAAAGAAAATTTACTACCTGTGCAAGAAGTTGCTCAAATTCGGATTGATACTCGAGCACTCGACTCGTTTTTGGTTGAAATGATTCTAACGACGGATGAAAAGCGAATCGAAGAATTACAATCTGAAATTGATATACGTCAAGCTCAAATTCAGTCGTCTTTAGGTACATACGAGCGTGAAGCTAAGATGACCGCTCAATCATCCAAGCAATTAGAGGAATTAAAAGACAATGTATTGGCGTACGACAACGGAATGAGTGTAGTGCAAGACTTTGCGTCACGAAATGAAAATGACGACGCTTATAAGAGTTACTCGGAAAATCTAGAGCAAGTCCGTGATAATGTTGCCAACTCAGCGAAAAGTTTGATGAAAACCATGACAAAACAATCAAGAGACATCAACGCATTGAACCAGCAGGAAAAGCAGACAGCGTTTTACATCATGCTCGGGATTTTCCTACTCGCGTTACTGTTATTCGCAGGTCTCGCAATTTACATCACACGTCTGATTACACGACCAATCCGTTCACTGCAAGGGTGGATGAAGCAGTCGGGTGAGGGCGACTTAACCGTCCGCGGTGATTATGTTTCGAAAGACGAGCTTGGTCAATTGACGACATCATTCAACACGATGACAGAACAGCTCCACCACGTCATCATCGAAATGACGGACACGTCAAAACATGTCGCGACAGCATCAGACGAATTAAGTACGAATGCGGAAGCAACGACAAAAGCGACGGAAATGGTCGCTGTGACGATGGAAGAAATTGCAAGCGGTGCAAGCCAGCAATTAAATCAAGTGTCCGGTGCGTCGCGGACCGTCCAGGACTTAACGTCCGGTGTCAGTCAGGTCGCCGGTAACGCCCAACAGATGACGGACGCAACGGGCGACGCGATGGATAAAGTCATGCACGGCGGTCAGGTCGTCAGCCAACTCGGTCAGCAGATGGAACGGATTAACACCGATTTCACGGAACTGGGTCAAGTGATCGTCGGACTCGGAAACCGGTCGCAGGAAATCGGTCAGATTACCGATTCGATCACTGGAATCGCGGCGCAGACGAATCTGTTGGCACTTAATGCGGCGATCGAAGCGGCCCGCGCCGGCGAACAAGGACGTGGATTTGCAGTCGTCGCAGCGGAAGTCAAGACGCTCGCTGAGCAGTCGGCACTTGCTGCGAAACAAATCGAAAGCTTGATTCAAGTCATCCAACGCGAGACGGAACAATCCGTTACGTCGATGGAGAAGGTGACGGCAGAAATGACGAACGGGATTCAAGTTGCCGGAGAAGCGAGCGCTTCGTTCCAAGCGATTGAACGTTCGATCAGTGACGTGACGGGACAAGTGGAGGAAGTCTCCGGTGCTGTCCAGGAAATGGCTGCCGGCAGTGAACAGATTTCCGCGATCATGCGTGAGATTCAATCGGTGACGGAAAGTACGGCCGCAGGAACGGAAAACATCTCGGCTTCGACGGAAGAACAGATGGCTTCGATGCAGGAAATTTCGTCGGCGTCGCAATCACTGGCGACGATGGCGGAAGATTTGAAACGATTATCAAGTCGTTTTCATGTGTAAGTCGTACCTGTTCATCTAACTAAAAAACAAAAAACAAACGGTCTGAATTCTATAGAAAAGAATTCAGACCGTTTGTTTTTTTAAAAGAAGAGTCAAACTCACTTCTCTGCATAGAATGGTTCTGCTGTTTGCCGCGTCTCTACCGACTTCGACAGCTTGTTGTCGACGAGAATGACGACGACTGAAACGGCGAGTGCAAAAGCACCAATCCATGGCAAATAATGCAATAAGCTGTTTTTGACAGCAATTCCGCCGACTCCGGCACCTGCTGCCATCCCGATTTGTCCGAAGGCGCTATGCAGACTTAACACAATACTAGCTGCTGAAGGTGCAAGCGTAATGAGTCGGAATTGAATCGGTGTTCCGGAAGACCAGGCTGCCAGTGCCCAGAAAACAAGTAAAACGTAGAACAGGGAAGCCGATTGTCCGATGAACGGGAACAGGAATAAGGCGAGTGCATGAAGCAACATGCTTCCAGCCAGCGTTCGGAACGATCCCCATTTGTCGGTTCCGAATCCGCCTAATTTAGAACCGATGGCACTTGCGATTCCAAATAGGAACAGTGCCGTCGTCACCCCTTGGTTACTCATGTTAAAGACATCCAGGAAATATGGAGAAATATACGTGAATACGACGGAATACGAGCCCAACCAAAGGAACGTAATGAGCAGATAGGCTGAGATTCGCGGTTGCATGAAGAATTTAAATTGTTCACGTAATGGAACGGGTTCCTCGGCCTTGGTTTGTGGGATCATCACCAGTGCTAAGACGGAGAGCAGTAATCCAATTAGGCCAAGACCGATGAAAATGACATTCCACTCGTAGTGGGAGGCTACGACCCGTCCAATCGGAACGCCGACGACTAAGGCTGTACTATTTCCCATGACGACCGTGGCAATCGCACCCCCTTGTTTTCCGGGGGCTGCCAAGACGGCAGCAAGCGTTAACAGCGTCACTTGAATGACTCCCGCACAAAGGGCGGAAAGGATTCGGGCGGTCATTAACATTTCGTAACCTGACAAGAAAGCAATCAGCACATTGACGATGGAAAAAATCGTCAGCGCATAGACAAGCAGTTTCTTTCGTTCCAATCGAGCCGTCATTGCAATCAGAAAAGGTGTTCCTGCTCCGAAGGCAATGGAGAATACTGTAATGAGTTGTCCGGCGGAAGAGACGGAAATATGATTGGCATCAGCAATCTTATCTAAAATACCGGCAATGACATATTCGGATGTCCCATTCAAGAAGCTGATAACTGCTAATAAATAAATTTTCGATATGTTTGACATGATACGGTACACCTCGGTTTATGACTTTTGTATTTTCAACTCTCGGGTTGCTTGAAATACTTACTCATAGTACAGTAGCTGTACTTCTTAATAAAATGCATATTTGTCATAGGGGGCATACCAAAAACGTTATGAACAGATCACAAATCGAACTCATCATCCAGATTGCCGAGACGGGCAGCTTTACTAAAGCCGGAGAACACGTGCACATGACGCAGCCGGCCGTCAGCCGGACGGTCGCTTCGATTGAAGCGCAGCTCGGAACCAAGTTGATTAAAAGAGATAAAAAGAACGGATTGTTTTTTACGGAGGTCGGCGAACAGATTCTGGTCATTCTTCGGAAAATCACGAGTGAGTTCCAAAAAGTAGATGAATTGGTGGCATCAGAACGCGGATTAGAAATCGGAAAAGTTCATGTGGGTGCTTACCGGACCGCATATACACGTTTTCTGCCTAAAATCATTCGGACGATGGAGGAACAGTATCCCGGACTGGAGATTAAGTTGTGGGAAGGAACAATCGATCAGATTAAAAAATGGTTACGGACAGAATGCGTGGATGTGGGAATCATCACTTCGACGGATCAAGAATTCGATACGATTGCCCTTGCAGAGGATCAACTGATTGTCCTTCTGCCGGTCCGTCATCCTTTGGCCGCTCAGGAAACCGTGAGTATCCTCGATTTGAAAGAGCAACCCCTCTTAATGGGGAAGGATGGTGTCGAAAAGCACATCTACAGTTTATTCGAAGAACATGACCTGATTCCGAAAGTCAGGTTTGAAATGGATCAGCTCGAGACGGGAATAAGTATGGTTCAGGAAGGATTAGGGGTGACCATTACGACGAAACAAAGCATCGGGACGTTACCCGATCACGTTATATATCGTGAACTCACACCGAAGACGTTTCGTAATATCCAATTGGCCGTGCGGAACAAAAAAGATACTTCAAAGGCGACGGATGTTTTTATTCAAACAGCACTCACGCTATTTACTCCCGACACATTAGAAAAATGACAGAGCTCTGTTTTTTTCATAAGAAGTCATAAATCAGGTCAAGGATTGATTATTTGAAACGGGTATCCCAAACGGATGCCTGTTTTTTTATGGAAAAAGAAGGGATTTGAAGTAGTGAACAGTAATAGATAGAAACAGTGAGAAAAGGAGGTTATGGAAGTGGACCCACGTGAAATGATTGCTGCCATGATGCTGTCCGCAATCGTGTTACCAATCGTTCTGCTCGGAATAAAGTTGAAATCACGCGGACGCGCAATGATGTTCACTCTCGCCGGTGTCATCTGTATCGCGTACGGGGTCTACTTGATGGTTTATCCGTATTATCTTGATCTACGAAGTGCGAGCAATGCCGAGCAGGTCGAGATGTATCTCGAGAAGACCTATCCGGGTGAACGTTGGACGACAATGACTGTTCCTTATTGGGAAGAACAATATAAGCATCTCAATCCGTATAAAATCGACGTCGTCTTTGGCAATGAACCGGATGCCGTCTATACCTATGCTGTAAATGATAAAGGAAACGTGGAGCTCATCGGATTTTCAACCACAAGCGATAAAGTTGATTTTAAGCATTTGGAGGAAAACCGATAATCAACCAAAAAAACCAGCTCCGCCTGACGGCGAAACTGGTTCAAAACTTTCGTCAAGATGTTAACGTGTTGTCTTTTTGCGACGATAAGGACGACATCGTTTTGACGGCGAAGAAGGCAATCAAACCGAACCCGACCTTGTTCGTCAAATCGGCAAAGTTGTAAATCAATTCGCGGACGAGCTGGATTTCAACGCCCGGCGCAAACAACGTGACGGCGTAGCCGATCGGATAGATGGCCCAACCGATCAAGATGAACAACCGCATTTTCAAGAGGGCATCGCGAATCGGAGCCGGTTTGTTTTCGGCAGCTTTCGTGACATTCGTAAACAGCAGATAGATGATATAGATCCAGGCGAGACAACCAATCAGATACGACCACAGTCCGAGTTGCGTGAAACCGCCGGCGATGTTGATTGAGGATTCGCCGATGTAGCCGCCGACGATCATGATCACGTCAGCGATTACGAGTTTCGTTAACAAGGACCGGCCGAGCCGGCCTTTCAGACCGAGCAACAATGGAAACTTGACGAGCAACAGCGGCGTCGTGACGAGCCAGTCGATATAACGGATTTCCGTTGGAAAACCGTCGATTTCCGATAACAGACCGGACGTTCCGACGGCATCTTTCATAAAGTAATAATGAATGGCAGCGACAAAGGTGACGAGTGCAGCAACGGTTGCGGTGGAGCGGTATTCCGGTGCCAGTGAATTCCGTTCGACTAAAAAGTAGAGTGTTCCGGCAGCCATACCGACGAATCCGACCCAAAACATATACTGCGTGGCAAGAACGAGTAAATTGACTTCTTCCATGATCAGTCACTCCTTCAGTACACAAAACACGCGCTTCTATACATTTAGTATAGGACGGCACCGGCAACAATGAAGTGCTTCAACCGTTCCGTGATGTGCGGTGAGGTACTGAAAAGACACAAGTTAGACGTACTTTTTGAACAGTTCGGGACACAGAACCTAAAACACCAAAATGGAGGAATTCAGATGACCTTTCCCACTTTAGAAACGACTCGTTTACAGCTCGTTGAAGTAACACCGGAACACGCTTCGGCACTCTTTCATATCTTATCGAACGAAACCGTCACCCGCTTTTACGGAATGGATCCACTTCGTGAACAAAACGATGCGTTGAACATCATCGGGTCTTTCAAACAGACGTATAACACGCAACAAGGAATCCGGTGGGGCATCATGATCCGTGACAGCGGGACGTTCATCGGGACGCTTGGTCTGAATCATCTCAGTCTGTACAGCAAAAAGGCGGAAATCGGTTTTGAGCTTGATCCTGCGCACTGGCGGCGTGGCTATGCAGCAGAAGCGATTCAAGCTGTGTTGGAATATGCGTTTAAGACACTTGGATTACACCGGATGGGTGCCGTGACGTTTTTAGAAAACGAGGCATCTGTTCAACTGTTAAAACGACTCGGGTTCGAAGAGGAAGGGATTTTGCGTGGTTATCTTTATCAAGGCGGCTCATCGCACGACGGACGGATTTTTTCGTTGCTGCAACCAGATTATCAGTTGATGGTACGGGAACAACACGGACAGGAAAAACCGGTATGAAAGTGAACCGGATTGATCACGTCAGTATCAACGTATTGAGTCTAGTGGAAGCGACACGTTTTTTCGTCAGCTTGGGATTCGTCGTAAAAGGTGAATGGGAATCGTCCGGACCGCAACTCGACCGGATTACCGGTCTGCGTAACGTCAAGACTTCGTGTGCCGCTCTCGGCGTACCCGACGGAGAGACGTGGCTTGAACTTGTTCAATATCAGACTCCAGTCGATACTGTTCAATCATCAAACGAAGTTCACGCGGCAGGTCTTCGTCATCTTTGTCTCAATGTCGAGTCGCTTGACGCGATGATGACAATCGTGAACGAGCAGGGCTATACTTCGATCAGTCCGGCAGAGCAGTTTGGAGAAACGTACCGAATTTGTTATGTCAGGGGACCGGAAGGCATCATACTGGAAATAGCGGAAACTATCTTAAACTAAAGGAGGGAAAAGATGTTTCGTAATTCAAAAGGCAGCACCCAGGTCTGGCTCAATGATCTTGGTGTTTGTTTATTCGTCCTGATTGGTCTGACGCTTGCGACGCATCCTGTCGTCATCACGGCATCTGGACGTTTGATGTACGATGAAACGATTTGGCCGAGCACCGAAGAAATGAAAAAATTCATCAATTTTTACTTTGCGGCCTTTTTTGTCTACTTTTTGACGGTCAATCAACTGTATCCGCGTTTTAATAGACGTCAGCTAAAAAAAGACTTGAATAACAAAGAGGTTATATAATAAATTGGTTATATAGAGAAAATCGTCAGTCCGAACGTGTCGGCTGACGATTTTCCCGTTGAAGCTCAATCCGGAAAGGAGGAATTGACTTGATTCGTACGGCGAACCCTGTCGAAGAGATGAGCCAGTTCTTAAAACTGCTCAGTGACAGTACACGTCTTGAAGTGTTACGTCGGTTGCATGCCCGGGAACATTGTGTCTGTGATTTTGTCGAAATGTTTGATATCTCACAACCCGCCGTCAGCCGTCACTTAAAATTGTTGCGTCAAGCACAGGTAATTTTGGAACGGCGTGAACGGCAATGGATTTACTTCCGATTGAATCCGGATCATCCGCAGCATGACTTGTTGTTGACGATCTTAACCTCAATGGAACCATTACCAGTTCCTGTACCGAAGAGTTGCTGAGTTTTAATTAAACAAACATGGCTGATACATAACAGAAATGTTATGTACGAAAAAATGTATACAGCCGTTGTAAAACAGAGAACAAAATTAATCCAGAAATGAAGTGAACGCATTGACCGGCACACATCTACTTGCGATTGGGATTTTCCTGATCACGTTATTTTTAATCATCAAACAACCAAAAGGTCTTGGCATCGGCTACTCCGCGATGGGAATGGCACTGATTGCTTTACTGACCGGCGTCGTTAATCTGGATGATGTCTCGACCGTCTGGGGCATCATCTGGAATGCGACGTTTACGTTTATTGCTCTGATCATCATCTCGTTGATTTTGGATGAAGTCGGCTTCTTTGAATGGGCTGCACTTCATATGGCACGCATCGCGAGAGGGGGCGGTGTCAAACTTTTTGTGTACCTGACACTACTCGGCGCACTGGTATCGGCCTTATTTGCAAATGACGGTGCCGCCTTAATCCTGACACCAATCGTTCTCGCCATCGTCCGCTACTTAAAATTACCGGACTACGTCGTTTTGGCGTACGTCTTTGCGTCCGGATTTATTGCCGATACGGCGAGCTTGCCGTTCGTCGTCTCGAACCTCGTCAATATCGTCTCGGCCGACTTCTTTGACATCGGCTTTACGGAATATGCGTCACGAATGGTTTTCGTCAACGTCTTTTCCGTGATCGGCAGTTTGCTTGTGTTGTATCTGTACTTCCGGAAAAGTATTCCGAAGACGTATGATGTGACGCAACTCGTCGCCCCGTATACAGCAATCAAGGATCAGCGGATGTTCAAGTTATCGTGGCTGGTGCTCGTGTTGCTTGTCGTCGGCTACTTCACGAGTGACTTGATCGGCATTCCAGTTAGTCTCGTTGCCGGCATCATCGCCTTGTTCTTCTTGTTGATGGCGCGTCGTTCACCAAGTGTGCCGACGAAAAAAGTCATCGCCGGTGCACCGTGGGCAATCGTCTTCTTCTCACTCGGAATGTATATCGTCGTCTATGGTCTGCAAAATGCCGGATTGACACAAGTCCTTGCAGATATCATTGATGGTTTTGCGACGAATCTGGCCGCGGCGACGTTTGGCATGGGCTTCCTTGCTGCCATTCTTTCATCCATCATGAACAATATGCCAACCGTCATGATTGATGCCCTTGCGATTGATCTCAGTCAAACGACCGGAATCATCCGGGAAGCTTTGATTTATGCCAACGTCATCGGATCTGACTTAGGTCCAAAAATTACACCAATCGGAAGTCTGGCGACCTTGCTCTGGTTGCACGTTTTGCGCTCAAAAGGTGTCAAGATTGGCTGGGGACAATACTTTAAAATCGGTACGATTCTGACGATTCCAACGCTTGCGATTACGTTGCTCGGATTGTACATCAGCTTGTTACTTTATTAATTTTCAGGAGGACACTTACATGAAATTGTTGATCATTGGTTCAGTTGCCGCCGGGACATCGGTTGGGGCAAAAGCACGCCGGAACAGTGAAGATTTACAAATTACGATTTACGACCGCGATCAGGACATCTCCTATTCCGGTTGTGGAATTCCGTACTTCGTCGGTGGCGAAATTGCCGACATCGACGAATTGACACCACGCGATGCCGCATTCTTCAAAAAACGTTATAACATCGACATCCACACCCGACACGAAGTCGAATCGATTGATCACGCAACGAAAACGGCGACAATCGTTAATCTAGCGACCGGTGATCGGTTGACGGATACGTACGATACGCTGGTGCTTGCGACCGGTGCGTCAAGCATCGTTCCGCCCTTACAGGGTGTTGATCACGACAACGTCTTTACGGTTCGCAATGTCCGGAATGCCGATGCAATCCGCTCGTACATCGACGCCCATGATCCAAAAACGGCAACGATTGTCGGCGGCGGTTTCATCGGTCTTGAGATGGCCGAGCAACTGACATATCGCGGGATTCAGGTGACACTCGTCGAACGCCTGCCGCAAGTCATGCCACCGCTTGACCGTGACATGGCAGAACGGGTTGCTGATCATTTAAGAGATAAAGGCGTTTCACTGCTGCTCGGTGAATCGGTGACGGCATTAAACGGGAAGGAACGGGTCACGGACATCGCCCTTGAGAGTGGCAAATCGATTGAAACAGAGCTCGTCATTCTGTCAGTCGGTGTCAAACCGAATACGGATCTCGCTAAGCAGATCGGCGTTGAACTCGGGCAGACGGGTGCAATCGCCGTCAACCGGAAGATGCAGACGAATCTGCCGGATGTTTATGCCGTCGGTGATGTCGCAGAAAGTTTCTCCGTCATTACCGGAGAAGCGATTTACCGTCCGCTCGGCTCGACCGCCAACAAGATGGGTCGGATTGCCGGGATGGTCATCACCGGGGAAGAAGCGGAACACCGCGGTATTCTTGGAACCGGCATCTTCAAGGCTTTTGATCTGACGGTCGCACAGACCGGTTTGACGGAAAAAGAAGCGCGGGAAGCCGGATACGACATCGAAGTTCTCCATAACATCAAACCGGATCGTCCGGAATACATGGGTGGAAAAGAAATGACGATCAAGGCGATTGCCGACCGGGCGACAGGACGGGTCCTTGGCGCACAAATCGTTGGTCCACAAGGGGTCGACAAACGAATCGATGTCCTGGCGACAGCGATGACGTTCAAGGCAAAAGCAGAGGATTTGTTCCACCTTGACTTGGCCTATGCGCCACCATTTGCGACGACAAAGGATCCGGTGCTCTATACCGGGATGGCACTCGACAATGCCATCAAAAAAACAGCCCGTTTGATGACACCAAGTGAGTTGATCGAACAAGTCGCAAACGGTAAGTCGTTCCAAATCATCGATACGCGCTCGAAAGCCCAGTTCGAAAAAAATCACGTCGACGGTGCGATTCATATCCCACTCGGTGAACTGCGGACACAGGCGAAGGAACTCGATCCGACGTTGCCGACGATTGTTTACTGTAACAAAGGGGTGACCGGAAACGCTGCTCAAAACGTACTCAAGAACCTTGGTTTTACGGATGTCTGTAACTTATCCGGCGGCAATAAAAACTATCAACATTGCAAAAAGTGTCTGACCGAGTAATGGTCCGATGACAAAAAGCGGTTCTTCTTCGCAGAAGAGCCGCTTTTTTTACTGCGCATACCGGTAAGTATGTTCAATTCGTTGACGGATGCTGTCCGGCAAGGAAGCAGCGAGTGCGGTTTGTAACCGTTCCGGCGCGTCGAGCGGGTGAGACGTCCAGTAGTCTTCAAGGAGACAGACTTTGGATTCGCGTCCCGGCATCAATAGATAGAAGACGTACCAATCCTCGAGATGCATGAACGGATAGGATTGTCCCCCGCCACTGACCTGTTCCGTCACAGCCGTCTCATCAAAAATGAATGAAAAAACGCCTGCTGTATGTTGAATTTTGAAATCGACGATGAGATCCAGTTCAACGCTTCCAATCGTGTATTCTTCAAACCGGCGTGTCAAAAAAACTCCTTTATCTTGAGACGGCTGTTGTTTACCGAACTGCTTCAAAATCCGTTCAGCCACAGCGAAATCGTCCGGATGAAAGAGCAAATCCACATCGTTTGGATGCTCCACCAACCCATGGTGGGCGAGGAGAACCGAACCACCAATGCCCCATCTGACGTGAGCAGAGGCAAAGAGTGGGGAAAGGAGAGAAATCACGGATTCAATCATTTAAAATTCCTCCTGTGCAAACTATTGATTCTGTGAAATTACATTCAGCTTAGCAAACAAGCGCACTGAAATGAATCATTTTTTGGTCATCACCACTGTATTCTCAGGATAGGATTTCTGAAGACGTTTAAGCGACCTACTCAAATCCAACTCCGGTACTACACAAGGAGTTCATCGATTCGGATGAACTCCTTTTTAGTATGGATCAAATTTAGCGCTTAAAAATAAAAAAGACCAAAAGTGTTCCTTTTTGAAACTAATGGTGCTAGACTGTGGATATTCAAAACTGGACAGGATGTTGAGAAAAGAACGCTTCTCAACAGAAAGGTGGAAGAAACAAATGAAAATGAGTGTACGAGAACAATGGTTCTCAAATGTCAGAGGTGATGTATTGGCAGGCATCGTTGTTGCGCTTGCTTTGATTCCGGAGGCGATTGCCTTCTCGATCATTGCCGGTGTCGATCCGATGGTTGGCCTGTATGCTTCGTTTTGTATTGCCGTTATCATCGCCTTTGTCGGTGGGCGACCGGGGATGATTTCAGCGGCGACCGGAGCGATGGCACTTTTGATGGTCCCGCTCGTCAAGGAATACGGGCTTGACTATCTGCTCGCCGCAACAATTTTAACCGGAATCATCCAAATTGTATTCGGGGTCTTGAAAGTCGCGAAAGTGATGAAATTCATTCCGCGTGCCGTGATGATTGGTTTCGTCAATGCACTGGCGATTTTGATTTTCATGGCGCAGGTTCCGCATTTTATCTGGATTTCTACGATGACGTATGTGTTCGTCGCGATGACGCTTGCAATTGTCTATCTTTTGCCCCGCTTTTTCAAGGCAATTCCCGCACCGCTGATTGCGATTGTCGTTTTGACGATTGCGGCGATTTATCTGAAAGTTGATTTACGGACAGTCGGTGATCTTGGGGTGATTCAACGGTCGTTGCCGTCGTTCTTCTTGCCGAACGTCCTGTTGAACTTCGAGACGTTACAAATCATTTTCCCGTACTCGCTTGCACTGGCAATCGTCGGGTTGCTTGAGTCTTTATTGACAGCAACGATCGTCGACGACATGACCGGCACGGAAAGCGAAAAAAACAGTGAAGCGCGGGGGCAGGGGATTGCCAACTTCATCACCGGATTCTTCGGAGGGATGGCGGGATGCGCCATGATCGGTCAATCGGTCATCAACGTCAAGTCAGGCGGGCGAGGCCGGCTGTCGACGCTTGTCGCCGGACTGTTCCTGATGTTTTTGATCATCGTCCTCGGAAATTGGGTCATTCAAATTCCAATGCCGGTTCTTGTCGGAATCATGATCATGGTCTCGATCGGCACATTTGACTGGTCGTCGTTTACGTATCTCCGCAAAGCACCGAAAGCGGATGCGTTCGTGATGCTCGCAACGGTCATCATCGTCGTCGCGACACACGATCTCTCGATCGGCGTCATGGCCGGCGTCGTGTTAAGTGCGCTATTCTTTGTCGCCAAAGTCTCGAAAATCAAGGTCAAGCAACAGATAGAAACCGGAAAAACGGTGTATACCGTCAAAGGTCCGTTGTTCTTCGCTTCGGTCGATCATTTCATCGCTTCATTTGATTATGAGGAGACGAACCAACAGATCCGGATTGATTTCAGCAACACCCAAATTTGGGATGATTCGGCCGTCGGAGCGATTGACAAGATGATGCTCCGCTTGATGGCGAATCAAAACAAAGTCGAACTGATCGGATTGAATCCGGAAAGTAAGAAGCTGATTGATCGGTTGGCGGTTCATCAGGATCCGATCCCGAAAATTTCCACACATTGAGTTAAGGAGGAACGGTTATGTATCGACATATCTTATTAGCCGTCGACGGTTCGGAACATTCCGTCCGTGCGGCGGAAGAGGCCATTAAGATTGCCCGGCTCAGTCCGGACAGTCAAGTGGAAGTCGTTTACGTCGCTGACTTCGGAAAAATCAAAGACGATGTCCTGCATACGGAAGGAACGGCAGGACTTGAAGTCGCCCGCAGAAAAAGACTGGCACCGGTCGAAGAAAAGTTAGAAGCAGCTGATGTCTCCTATTACGTGACGATTCTTCGCGGTGAGCCGGGTCCGACAATTGTGGATCACGCCAATCAACAGCATGTCGATTTAACGATTATCGGTAGCCGGGGATTAAACGGTCTGCAGGAGATGGTCCTCGGCAGTGTCAGTCACAAGATCGCCAAGATCGCCAAGATCGCCAAGCGCGTCAAATGTCCGGTTTTGATTGTGAAGTGACGAGTGAATCTTTTTTTGGAAATCGCACATTACAACGATTTATGTGTCTTGACCCAGGGGATAGTCAAAAAAAAGAGGGGGTCATTCTAATGAAGAAGACATATTTGGTCCCGGTTCTAGGTCTTGCCTTATTTGCAGCAGGATGCGGCAATTCGGACAATCAGGAAACGGAAAAAGTCGAGGAAACAACGACGACAAATGATACCGGCTTGAAAGATGACAGCTCAATGAAGGACGATACGGCAACGAATCAGGATCAGGATACGGTGACGGACAATGCCGACAAGGATTACGGATTCGTCAGTCTGTCGGTTGAGGCGGATACTGCGGACACGATGGACGCCGTCGACATCAGTTATGACCGGGACAACGACGGAACGGAAGCCGATTACAAGATGAACGGTGAACAGTCGCAAGGCAACGAAGCGATGAAGATGCTGGATGCAAAGCTCGACGAACTGAATCTTGATGCCGATACGGCAAATGATGACGCGATTGCCCAAGTCGAGAAAGTCTTTGGCATTAAGGACACGACCCGGCTTGAAGTCGAGATCGAGTTTGCCGATGGAACGGAAAAAGAATTCAAGAAGTAAAAATAGAGGTGCCAAGCGGCGCCTCTATTTCTTTTCTCTCCATGATATGATAAGAACGTATTGTAAAATATTTCAATCGGGGGTTGTGAATTATGGAAATCACAAGTGGTACGACGGAAGACGGGCAATGGATCCGGGAACAACTGATTGCTTATAACCGGCAACACGTTCCGGCAGCGCTCTATACGGAAGCGGAACAATATTGCTTTTTGGCATGGAATGAAGACGAAGAACTCCTGGGCGGTGTTACGGCAAGTTATGTGTGGAATCATCTGCAGGTACATTTTTTGTGGGTCGATCCGAAAAACCGAATCGGCGGTACCGGGAAACAGCTGATGGTAAAAATCGAATCGATTGCCGAAGAGAAATCATGCAGTAAGATTTTGCTCGATACGTTCAATTTTCAGGCACCGGGATTTTATGAGAAGCTCGGGTTTGAAGAATACGGTCGTCTCGCCGATCATCCGGCGGAAGGGCAGACGCAATACTTTTTCGTCAAGTATTTATGAACGTTCAGCGTTGGTAATGATAGACCCAGGCCGCCATGTAGGAAAAGGTTCCTGCTGTTAAGACAAACGCAATGGCATAAAACGCAAAGTTTGGAAAAATCGACATCAGCGGAACATCAAACAACAAGGCAATCATCAATATCGGTAAGGTGATTAAAAAGCTCACGTATGCGGCACGTGTTGCTTTTCCTGTAATCACTTCCTCCCGTTCATCTTCATCAGAAAACTCAGTCGTCGACGACGACCACTTGGAAAAAGAACTTTTTTTATCTGTCCGCATCCAGTAGCCGGTGACTGAAATTCCGATTGCGACCAAAATAATCGGAAGTATGATGGACAGGTCCAGAGTAAAATTAAAACCTGTACCATTGACCGGATTATTTTGAAAAACGTTTAGCTGATCATGAATCGAACTTATGAAAATCGCAGCCAAAAAATACATACAAATATTCAAACACGATTGGATGACGACACGTTTCATTCCGATTCCTCCTCAAGATAAAAAATCGATTCGACAGGACGTTCAAGCACCCGTGCAATCTGCATCGCCAGTAACAAGGACGGGGTATAGCTGCCTTTTTCAAGTGAGATGACTGTCTGGCGTGTGACACCGATCATCTGAGCAAACTGTTCCTGCGTCCATCCGTTGCTGCTGCGCAACGATTTAACCCGGTTGATTAGTTTCATCGCAGGTCTCCTTTAATCATTGATACTTAGATTGTAAAGTCTATTTTACATTTTGTAAAGTAGACTTTACATTCGATGATAATAAAATAACTCGTCCATCCTTCAGACGAGTTACTAAAAAACACCGTTACGACTTTTGATAGCGACGATTATTCCACCAGCGCAACAGACTGCCGACTGCAATGAAGGTGATCATGATGACGAGACAACTGACTGTCACGATGAACACTCCTTGCTTCGAGGCATTCAAGAAAGGATACGGATAAAAACCGGTTAAACTTCCCCGGATCAGACTGTACACCAAGTACAGCAACGGGAAGAGCAGCCAACTTAAAAATTGATTCCGTGAAAGACGGCTCGGGGAGCGGATCAGTAACCAATCAAGTAATCCGACAAGCGGCATGACGTAATGAAGGACCGTGTTTACCCAGGGAATCGGTGTTTGTAAACTTTCTTCAAGCCCTCGCAGCAATACGAAGTAAACGATGCCGGTAATAGTCATGTACAAAGCTGCAGCTCCACGGACACTGGTTGCGCGTTGAAACATCTTGTTCGAACTGGCGGTGATCAGTAAGACAAGTGCAAGAAATAAGTTACTTAAAATCGTAAAATAGCTGAAGTAGTTAACCGGGTTGAAACCGGGACGACTCGTGCTGGCATAGAATTGATAGCCGACGGCCAAAAGACCAAGCAGACCAAAACCTAATCGGACGATACGCAGAAAAGAGGAAGACATGTCGAAACACTCCTTTTTTTGACCGGATAATAGAGTCTTCGACAGCCGAGTCGGAGTTCCTTGTCGAGAAGGTACTGTTACTTTTTTGAGAGTCTTTATCAAAAATCATCGAAACTCTTGAATTTTCGGAATATTCAACCGATAATCGGGTAACTAACACAAAACGATGATGGTTGGCTTAGAGAGAGAAAGGAGGCGCCGACATGATGCCGGAATTGTTACCTGATGAACGTGAACTGGAGCGGAGGATTCGAATCGTCCATACGTTGCGTAAACTCGGGAAATCCGACGAATCCATCGCGAAATCATTATATGTCTCCCTGGAATGGGTCCAGTCGGTTTTTGATGAAGACGACTGGCGGCATGCGCAATCCTCTTAAGAAAGAACGGCAGAGTGTCGGATGACGCTCTGTTTTTTTGTGTGGCAGTGGGCGCGCGCGCTGAATTTCGGTACACTGGAAAGGAAATCACTGGAAAGAAGGAATGACTCATGAAACAAGTCGCCATCATCGGTGCCGGCATCACCGGGCTATATGCCGCTTGGCGTTTGCAGGAGACGGGGTACGACGTAACCATCTTTGAAGCCCGTGATCGGATCGGAGGACGGATTCTGACCGAAACGTTATCTTACAAAGGACAAATATACGATTTTGATCTTGGACCGACCTGGTATTGGCCGGACACGGAATCGTTGATGACGAACCTCATCAATCTGCTGCAACTGCCGACACTCATTCAGGCGACGCATGGAACGATGATGCTTGAGAGGTCACCGGGACAAATTGAACAGCATTCCTTACCGGACGGGCAAACGGTCTTGTCGCATCGACTGGTGAAGGGAATGGAAAGCGTGCCGAATGCATTGGCTGAAAAACTTAGTCCGGATACGATTCGTTTGTCACACCGCGTCACCACCATTCTGAAAAAGAAGCAGGTTGAACTGACGATTGAACATCAAGGGACACAGACGCAACAGTCGTTTGATCATGTACTCATGACGTTACCGCCACGACTCAGCAGCCGGATGATCTGGATTCCCACTTTACAGGAAGCCGTGCACCGACAACTTGAAGCCACACCGACCTGGATGGCCGGACAGGCGAAAGTCGTTATCGTTTATGAAACACCGTTTTGGCGACAAGCGGACCGGTCGGGCTTTGCCATCAGCTGGTCAGGGATTTTACAGGAAATTCATGATGCGTCGCCGCAAACCGGACCCGGTGCTTTATTCGGCTTCTTCCGTCTGACGGCATCAGAACGCGCGGCTTTCAGCGAAGCGGAATTGAAGCGGCAGGTTATTGAGCAGTTGACCCGTTTATTTGGACAAGAAGCCGGTCATCCGTTAGCTGTCTTTTATCAGGACTGGGCAAAGGAGCAAGAGACGGCAACGATAGCAGATGCGGCACCGTTAACCGACTTTCCTGTCTATCAACCGATTGACCTCGAAGATCCGTGGAAGGACACGGTGACGTTACTCGGAACGGAAAGTGATCCGGCGTTCGGCGGTCATCTGGAAGGGGCGTTGCAATCGGTCGAGCGGTGGCTGAAGATCATCAATTTCAAACCGAGTGAAGAGGTGAGCGAATGAAAAAGGTAGAGATTTTGCATTATGATGTTTTTACGACAACGCCTGGAAAAGGAAATCCTGCTGGTGTTGTTTTAAACGGAGATGCGTTGGCACAAGAACAAATGCAATACATCGCGGCACAAACGGGTTTTACAGAGACGACGTTTGTGTGTCAATTGAATCAACCGGTTCCTCGCTTGAGATATTTTTCACCGAAATCTGAGATGAATCTCTGCGGTCATGGCACAATCGCCGCATGGACGGCGCTTCAAGAACATAATTCGGAACGAGAACTGGGTCATGTAACCGAGACGAAAATTGGTCAACTAGCGATGGAGACGGTTCGAACGACGGAAGGGATTCAAATCCGGATGCGACAGGGGAGAGCGCGATTCCTTCCATTCGAGGGTGATCTGGAACCTGTTCTTGAGAGTATTGGCTTGGAGTCACATCAACTGGATGAACGTTTTCCAGTCATCTATGGAAGTACGGGAAACTGGACGCTGATCATTCCGGTTAAACGATTAAAAGACTTTCTCAATATGCGTCCGGACAATAAACGATTTGCTTCAGTTTTAAAACAGATTCCGGAAGCATCCATTCATCCGGTTTGTCTTGAAACCTATATGTCGGACGCTGATATGCATGGAAGACATTTTTCTGCAACACAGTCTGGAACAGAAGAGGATCCGGTGACTGGTACCGCAAGTGGTGTGATGGGGATTTATCATGCTGCATACATAAATCTACAATCCCAAGGACGACAGGTCTTTCAAGTGGAACAGGGACATGAAATGGGACGCGAGGGACTGGTTGAAGTTACAGTCAACCGTAATCAAACAAATTGGGAAGTAATGATCGCAGGAATCAGTGTCAGAAACACCTCTCAAGAAATCACTCTTTAAGAAATGGAGAATCACCATGCAACCATTACAAGAAACATTCCACCGAGCATTCGGCACATACGGCATCTATTTTAATGAAGGAAAACTGCTCGTCATCCATAAGCAGGGCGGACCGTATACGTACCGGTACGATTTACCGGGCGGGAGTCTGGAAGACTTTGAGACGTTACCGGATGCACTGGACCGCGAATTCCAAGAGGAAACCGGGCATTCGGCACATACGGCATCTATTTTAATGAAGGAAAACTGCTCGTCATCCATAAGCAGGGCGGACCGTATACGTACCGGTACGATTTACCGGGCGGGAGTCTGGAAGACTTTGAGACGTTACCGGATGCACTGGACCGCGAATTCCAAGAGGAAACCGGGCTGACGGTCCGTTCAAAACGATTAATCGGGACGTTTGAATTCGTCATTCAATCCGACTGGTATCATGCGTCGCACCTGCATCATATCGGAGTGTTTTTCCAGGTGATAGAGGCTGACGGCGGGCGATCTGTTCCAAAGATGTTTGACGGACAGGACTCAACCGGTTCGTCCTGGGTCAGCCGGGCAGACGTCGATATGTCCAACGCATCACCGCTGGTCTTAAAAGCCTTTGACTATTTGGAAAATCCAAAGACCGAGACAATGATGCGAATCGAGAATTGGATTGTGAAACAGTATGTGGTGTCATGAAATTGATAACGAAAAAAATCTATCATCTTTTATGATGAAGTTTAATCCATAAAAAAAGCCCAAATGTCTCTCGTATTCCGACTTGGATACAGAAGAGATTTGGGCTATTTCATTAAGATGATTTTTGTTCAATCGTCTGTTCAGCCGGCTGTTGTTCCCGCCAGACGAACGTCAAGGCGATTCCGATCGCGAGCATGACCGTCGCGAAGTAAAATGGATAGTTGAGATCTACGTCAAACAGAATCCCGCCGATGATCGGTCCGAGAATATTCCCGATACTCGTAAACATCGAGTTCATCCCGCCGACGAAACCTTGTTCGTTCCCGGCGATCTTCGACAGATACGTCGTGACAGCGGGGCGCATTAAATCAAAGCCGACGAAGACAACCATCGTCACGAGAATAATCGAAAGATAACTTGTCACATAGGTCATGACAAGAACCAATAATGTCGAACCGATTAAGCTGTACCGGATGAGACGAATCTCTCCGAACCAGCGGGTCAGCCGTTCAAACAAGCCGACTTGGACGATGACACCGACGATTGCCCCGAGTGAAATCGCGAGCGCGATGTCTTTCGCCGTGAAGCCGAACTTCCGGTCGACGAACAGCGCGAACAGTGACTCAAACGACGCGAGTCCGAATGAAGAAATCAGCAGCACCATAAAGGCGATGAAGTAGAGCGGTGAAAAGACTTTCCGGAAACCGGTTTTTTGCTGCGGTGTTGTCGTCTGTTCATAATGGCGTTCCGGTTCGCGTAATGTAAAGACCGACAAAATCATTGCCGTCAAGCCAAACGATGCGGCAAAGAAAAACGGCACCTGGGTCCCGATGTCGGCCAGGAAGCCGCCGATGCCGGGTCCGATGATGAATCCGGTCGAAATCGCCGCCGACATATAGCCGAGGGCTTTCGGACGTGTTTCGTTTGTCGTAATATCCGCGATGAACGCTGTGACGGCCGGCATGATGAAGGCGGCACTGACACCACCTAAAATCCGCGACGCGAATAAGACTTCGACCGATTGACCGAGACCAAACAGCAGTTCCGACATGCTGAAGATGAACAGACCGATGATGATCATCGGCTTGCGGCCGTACTTGTCGACGGCCCGGCCGGCGAGCGGAGATAACACAAGCTGGGCAAAGGCGAATGCCGAGACCATGTAACCGACGGTCGAACCGGAAATGTCCAGCTCGTTCATGATCGTCGGAGTGACGGGAATGACAAGGCCAATCCCTAAAAAGGCGATAAACAGGTTAAGCAACAGGGTGCCTAAGATCAATTTGTTATTTTGCATGGTGAATCCCTCTATTTCTGTAGTTTAAATCATCAGCGGACAAGTCCCCGCCAAAAAATCGGCCAGACGGCAGTAAAACGTCGTTGATAGGCCTCGACACCGTTGTAGACGAACTCGGTCATCGTACCTTCCGTCACCGTCAAATAGGCGAGGGCGGCACTGGCATAATCGTCCGAATATAAAATCTGTTCTTGGCGGTCGCGTTCCCGCAACAAACGGGTCAAATGGCGTTGCATCGTATCAAAAAACGGATTAATCAAATCCGTCACTTCCCGTTCAAGTTTGACTGGCGGAAAATAGGCAATCCGTAAAATAAATTTCAATTGATCATTTTGGGTGCTCTCCTCGAGAAACCACGCAAAAAAACCTTTCAGACTCTGTTCGAGCGACAGATGACGGGTCGAGATAAAGTACGTGGCGAGATGCGTTTTTTGTGTGTCGAGTGCGTAACGCATCGCCGTCAAAAATAAATCGTCTTTTCCGCGATAGTGGGCGTAAATCGACGGTTTTTTAATTCCGACTTCCTGCGCAATCTCTTGTAAGGACGCGCCCTCGTAGCCATGTTGGGCAAAATGCCGCAGGGCCGTTTGCAATAATAATGAAGCTTTCATTCAATCACCTTCCTAACGGTCGTTAGTTAACAGCCTAACAGATTCAAAACGATTGTCAAACAAAAAAGCCGAAGGTCGCGGGGACCTTCGGCTGCATGCATTCGATTATTTGTTGGCGATACGACCGCGTGATGCAACACGTGAACCTGTGATGCCGGCGATTGATGTCACAATCATCGTTAAGATGAGAGCGACGAAGCCCCAGATTGAAACTTTAGATGCTGTTTGTGTCGCTTGTTCTGTTTGAACACGGACATCTTCAACTGTTTTCTTGAGATCAGCTGATGTTTCATCAAGTGTTTGTTTTGCGTTTTCGATTTGTTTGCTTGTTTCGCTTGTTGCCTGGTTTAAACCGTCAACGATGTTTTTCGTTGCTTTATCTGCTTCTGCTTGTGAGAGATCTGTGTTTTGAGCAACGGCTTCAGCAATTTTGTCTTCATCGACTGAGTTTTGGATTTTTTCTGAACGTGCTGTCAATTTGTCACCAAGATCGCTGACGATTTTATCGAAGTCTTCCGGTTTTGTTAAGACATCTTTACCGGCTGCTGTTGCGTCATCTTTGACCGCATCGAGCTGACCTTGCAAGTAGTTTGGTTGTAATTCTTTAATGTCTGTATCTTTTAGAATTTCATCGACATTGCCTTCAAGTTCTTTTGTATCGACGTCTGAGACATTGTCTGTGACTGAGCTGAATCCTTTTGAGACAGCGTCTGATGTTGTGCTGGCGATTGCGCCGACACCTTGACCTGCTGCACCACCGACTGTACCAAGTACTGAACCAACTGTTTGGAATGTGTTGATTGTCGTGAATGTCAACAAAGCGAACAAGAGAATGACGCTTGTTGACCATGTGAGGAAACCATGGACGAGTCCGGCACGTGACGATGTCACACCCGAAACGAAACCAGCGACGAACAATGAGATTAACAACGACAGGATTGCCCAGATGGCTAAGCCGATTCCGACACCGTCAAACGGATTATCCGATGTCACATCCGTGACACCAAAACCGATTGCTGAACCGATTAAGCTGAATGTAATTAAAAGTGCAAAAAATGATACGACTCCCGCGATGATTGAACTCCACGAAATGTTTCGACCTGCTCCATCTGCTTCCGGTCGCAAGTACGACGAGAAACCTTTTCTTGTTTTTTCCATAATAATCCACTACCTCTCCACTTACGATTTTTGCGTAAATCATTTGATTTCAAGAAACTTGACGTTAAGCTGTATTAACTTGAGATGTTGATGTGCATAGGTCTTATATTGCCGGTAAACCACCTAAACAAACCTAGTATCAAAAGTACTCCTTTTAGAAACTGAAATCAGATTATTCTGAATAATCAAGTCATTACCAAAGGCAAAACAATTGAAATCCGGAAAAAGATTCGTTATGATTGTAACTAGAACGTTTTACTGTACGGTTTGATGATGGAATCATTTTTGCGATTCAAAATTATTCTCATGGAGGTGACCCCCTGTTTCAGGGGACAGAATTGGACATATTGTTAGTATTGAATTTGGCATTACTGGTGTTGTTGATTGTCTTGACGGCGTTTTTCGTCGGATCGGAGTTTGCCGTCGTCAAGGTGCGGATGTCACGGCTTGATCAAATGATTCAGGAAGGAAACAAAGGAGCGGTCTTGGCGAAGAAAGTCGCAAGCGATTTGGACTATTACTTGTCTGCTTGTCAGCTCGGAATCACGATCACGGCACTGGGACTCGGAGCGCTCGGGAAACCGACCGTCGAAAAGTTGCTTGGACCGGTATTTGATGAGTTTGGTGTCGCAGCGGCCCTGTCGACGGTTCTCTCCTATACGATTGCGTTCGTTTCGGTGACGTTTTTACACGTTGTCATCGGTGAACTTGCTCCGAAGACACTTGCCATCCAGTACGCGGAACGGATGACATTACTGCTTGCACCGGCTTTGTATGTGTTCGGTAAAATCATGTATCCATTCATCTGGGTGATGAACGGTTCAGCACGTGTTTTCCTGCGTCTGTTCGGCGTTCAGCCGGCCGGTCACGAACAAGCCCATTCGGAAGAAGAGTTGAAGATCATCATGTCGCAAAGCTTCAAGAGCGGTGAGATCAATCAAACGGAACTTGCGTTGATGCAAAATGTTTTTGCGTTCGACGAGCGGGTGACGAAGGATATCATGGTGCCGCGGATGAATGTAACGACGCTGTCGCTCAGCATGACATGGGCCGAAGTCTTGCAAATCATGACGGACAATCAATACACGCGTTACCCAGTCATCGAGGATTTTGACAAAGATAAAATCATCGGCTACGTCAATGTCAAGGAAGTCCTGACCGATCAGGCAAACGATCAACAACGCGACTTACAGAAGTATATGAAAGACATTCCGGCCGTCTCCGAAATGACACCGCTTCAGGAAACGTTGCTGAAAATGAAGGTGACGCGTTCCCACATCGCGCTCGTCATCGACGAGTACGGTGGAACGGCAGGGATGATTGCGATGGAGGACTTGCTTGAAGAAATCGTCGGTGAAATCCGTGATGAATTCGACGAAGATGAACAAGCCGACATCGAGACGATTTCGAAGACAGAATACCACCTGTCCGGGACCGTGTTACTGGCAGATTTACAGGAACGGTTTAACCTGACGTTTACTGACGCGGACGAAATCGATACGATTGGTGGATTCATCCAGGCGCAAGGGACGGATTATCAAGTTGGGGAAACGCTATCGATGGAAACGTATGATTTGGAACTCTTGCACGTCGAAAATTATCAAATCCAGCAGGTGAAACTGGTATTAAAACAGTTGTCCTAACCAATAAACCGCCCCTCGATTCGAGGGGCGGTTTTGCATTAGAAATATGAACTTGAGTTACAAATGATGTTGTCAGTGTTGAGAGTGTTGATGATGAGAAAAGGTCTCTTTTCGAGCAAAAAATATTATGTGTATGATGGATAGTTTCTACATGAATAGTTACATGAGAAATGCCTATTTGATCAAGCTTGTACTCTAAATTTTGTAATCATAGTAAAAAAATGATGGAAAAGTAAAACTATTTGTGAACTGCTTACGTTATCTCTGTGTAGTCCAAAAAAACAAAGGGGTGTTTACAAGATGAAGATGAAAAAGTCGTATCTCGCCGTTCCACTCAGTGCCGCATTATTGATTCCAGCAGCAGGCGTCAGTGCCCATGGTCATGAAGATCATAGTAAGATGTCCCACAGCTCGGGCAAGGTTTCGCTTGATGTGTCGTCGCCAGCTTCGGATTTGCGAGCGACGCTTGATCAGCTTTTATCTGAACACGCGTATTTAGCAGTCGTCACGATGCAAAAAGGAATTGACGGAAAAGAAGACTTCGAACAAGCAGCGGGTGCCTTGAATCAGAATACGGATGAACTGTCGGCCGCTGTCGGATCTGTCTACGGAGATGAGGCAGGCGAAGCGTTCAAGGAAATCTGGTCGAGCCATATCGGATACTTCGTCGATTATGTCAAAGCGACTGGTGCCAAAGATGAAGACGCCAAACAAAAAGCGTTAAAAGAACTGGATGAATACCGCGTCGAACAAGCCGCCTTCCTCGACAAGGCAACAGAGGGTCGTCTGAAAGCGGCTGATTTAGAGGGTGGATTAAAAGTCCATATCACGCAATTGCTGACTTCGTTTGATAGTTATGTCGCAGGCGACTATGACGCCACATACAGCAATCTGCGTATCGCCATCGAGCATATGTATATGGTGGGTGAAGGGTTGTCCGGTGCCATCGTCGATCAATACCCGGATAAATTCAAAAATACGAAAGTCGATACACCGGCAGCTGATCTTCGTGCCGGATTAAACCGAAACTTCTCGGAACACGCAGCGCTTGCGATTCTGACGATGCAAAAAGGGATTGACGGAGCAAAAGACTTCGACGCAGCAGCAGGAGCACTTGGCGAGAACACAGATGACCTGACAGCATCGATTGGCTCTGTCTACGGCAGCGAAGCGGCACAAGAGTTCAAGAAAATTTGGTCGAGCCACATCGGTTACTTCGTCGATTATGTCAAAGCGACTGGCGCGAAAGACGAAGAAGCTCGTGACATGGCCGTTCAAGAACTGGATGAATACCGCGTCGAACAAGCCGCCTTCCTCGATGCTGCAACGGAAGGTCGCCTGAAGTCGAAAGACTTGGAAGAAGGACTCAAGGTCCACGTCGATCAACTGTTACTGGCCTTCAATAGCTACAATGAAAAAGACTATGATAAAACGTACCCGGCGATCCGTGAAGCGTACGGTCACATGTACGGAGTCGGAGAAGGGACAGCGACAGCGATCGTCGATCAGTTCCCGGATAAATTCAAAGGAGCACCAGCCGGAATGCCGAACACAGGTCTTGGTGGAGCAGCTGAAGCACAATCTTCAGCGGGTATCCTCTGGTCATTACTCGGAATCGCAGCCGCTTCGATCCTCGGATTCTTCGGACTTCGCGGTCGTCGCTCACAACACTGATATTGAACTGAAAAAGATGGTGTCCTAGGACATCATCTTTTTTTTAGTTAGTTCTAGTTGAATAGTGTTTTCATTAAAAAAAGTAGGCATCACCATTTTGGAGAAAAACATATCAAGTTGATTGTAAAAACAAGTGAAAATTTAATTTAAAAATGCACGTTTTTTTCACAAATAGATTTTATGATGAAAAATAAACAATCATAATCTTTTCATCATTACTTCCTATGAACAGGATGACACATTATTCGATGCTTTTATTCAAATCCAAGATATTGAGTTTACATTTCGTTGCACGAAACAGTAAATAGAGGTGGAAATGTAAGAAACGGTATGATAGACGACTATGCTGATTACTATTCTGGAGAATCGATTAGTTGTTTTTTTAGAGAAGAATATGAGCTATATATACCGATTGAGTGAAGACTATTTTTTCTTTTAAACGTTATCATGCTTCTCCTAGTAATACTAAGTATCACGTAGGTGAGGGTAGTTCAATCAGAACAGAAAGGAATATTATGAACAAACTTTCATTCAAAATTACCATGTTTTACTTTCTCGGAATTCTTATGATTTTTATTTTATCGTCTGCCATCGTATATAACATTTTGGAAGATCAACAAGTACGAAGCGAATTAGAAAGTCTTCAGGAAAGGGGAAATAGCCATCGAGATGTGTTATCAAACAATTTTGAACGTCAAACAATCAATCATGTTGTGTTGATGGAAGAGAAAGCGATGACTGACGTTATTATTTTGGATGAAAAGAATCGAGTGATTGATTCGTCCAATGACGCTTCAAATTTTTTGCGTTCTGAATGGATCCAAAAAAAGGATGGAATTGTTGAAGGAAATTGGCGAAACGGTGATTTTCTTGTGACAGTAAGTAATACCGATAATGGTGGGAAAGTGATTATGTTAGAACCGACAAAATACATTCGTCATATCATGGGTGAATTGAAGCAACAAGTGATATTTTCCTTGTTGTTGCTCGTTTTCTTTTTGTTAGTGAGCGTTTATTTTTTAAGTTACATGGTCATCAAACCGCTCCTGTCCATGAAAAAAGCAACGATAAAGTTAAGTCGGGGTGAAATGGTTAAGATTCAGGAAATTGAACGAAGCGATGAAGTAGGAGACTTAGCTCGAGCAATCACGAAACTATCTGTTGACTTGTCTCATATTCAAAACACGAGAAAACAGTTCTTGACTTCCATTACACATGAACTGCGTACGCCCATTACGTATATCAAGGGTTATGCAGGTCTTCTAAAAAAAGAAGATTCTAAGTATGGAGAAATAATCTATGAAGAATCCGAACGGCTACAAGAGTTGATAGATGATTTATTCGACTTAGCACGAATGGAAGACCCTTATTTTCAAATAGAACCTCAGCAAACAGAATTAAATAATTTCTTGAAAAAAATTAGTAGAAGGATTAATTCTAAATTTGAAGACAAACAGGTCAAGTTGGTTGTTCAACTAAACCGAGAACCGATTTATAAAAGCATTGATCAAGCTAGATTTAATCAAGTGCTTCTTAATCTTTTAGACAATGCATTGAAATATACTGAGCCTGGAAAAAGAGTGTTCTTGAGACTAGATGAAAATCATATCGAAGTAGTAGATGAAGGAACTGGAGTAGATGAGACGTCCCTTCCGTATTTATTTGATCGGTTCTATCGAGTAGACTCTTCACGAAATCGTGAAACGGGAGGCACAGGTCTTGGATTGGCCATTACGAAAGAAATTGTCGAGGCACATAATGGGAGTATTTCAGCTGTTAATGTGGAAAACGGACTAAAGGTTGTCATCGATTTAAGGAGGATTCCGGCATGAAAACAATCGCGCTGGTGGATGATGAAAAACGAATGCTAGAATTGATCGAACTTTATCTGCAACCAACTTATAATTGCATCAAACTCAACAGTGGAAAAGACGTATTGGATTTGATTGAAACAGACGAACCAGAACTAATCATATTAGATGTCATGATGCCCGTAATGGACGGATTTGAGACATGTCGTAAGATCCGCGAGGTCTCGAATGTACCAATCATCCTGTTGACGGCTCTCCATGGAAAAGAAGAAATCGTAAAAGGATTACGCCTTGGTGCAGACGATTATATTGTTAAACCATTTGATGAGGAAGAGTTACAAGCTAGAATTCAATCCATTTTTAGGCGAACATCTTCAGGAATGGATAACAAAATCGAGTGTTCCGGCTTGGTTTGGGATGAATTTTCTCATGAATTATACTACATTGGTCGTCAAGTGAAAGTCACACCGAAGGAATTTTCTCTACTGGGCAAACTATTAAAAAATTCTGGTAGAGTGTATTCAAGAGAGGAGTTGCTCACAAGTTTATGGTTGGCCAGTGAATGGACGGACGAGCGAACGGTAGATTCTCATGTTCGAAACTTAAGGGAAAAACTTAGAAAAATTGGTTTTCCGATCGAGAAACACCTCCAAACAGTCTGGGGTATCGGCTACAAATGGACTTCAAACTAAAAAAAGCGGAGGCATGGGCCCACGCTTTTTTTAGATTCTAAAAGTGTCATTCAGCTGCTAGTTCGTCTTCGGTGACCCATTTATGATTGGTCACCTGTTTACCCGACGTCGATTCAAAATCAATCATATAAACAGTCGTCTCTTTGGCTGAATCAATCGTTGCAGTAGCCTCTTGCATGCCCTTCATATGATCCGCACTTACTTTGACTTCATCCCCAACATTATAAGGTGTTGACTTCGCTTCTACAATTTCCTCTTGGATGATCCATTTATGGTCTGTCACACGTTTTCCACCGTTTGTTGGATCATAAGAAATACTGTATGCCGTTGTATCGTATGCTCCTACGATAGTTGCTTCGGCGTCTTTCATCCCTTCCATATGGGCCTCTTTAATCATCGCCATGTCTCCAACTTTGAACTTTGGATCTTTAGCATCGTTTAACCCTTTTGGAACTTCTTTAGAACCGGACATATCCATTGTTGAATGGTCCATGCCATCCATATTTTTATCCATGTTACTATTCGACTTAGAATCGTCCCCACTGCTTCCGCATGCTGCGAGTGCTAAAGAGAGAGAAGCCACCATCGTTGTCGTTAAGAGCTTTTTGTTGAATTTCATAAAGAATCGCCTCCGGTAATGTTGTAGTGTTTGGTATACACTGTAACATTAAAATTTGCAGAAACTTTGCAGACGGTCATAAAAAAGCACATTCGAAAAATCTTTTTGTCTCATTTAATCATCATCCGCTTAACGCATCATGCCATTCTGTAAAAACCACATTTTTTTCACAATCATCCTTTACAGTGAAGCTAATATCAAACAGGAAGGAATGAGTGTTATGAAAGGAAAATGGATTATCGTAATCGGAAGTGTGCTGGCATTATTGTTGATTGGCAGTATAGGTTCCTTCTTTTTTCTATCACGCATAGGTGTGGGAAATCTGAATCATGGTGGCATGGGCTCCATGATGAATTCTTCAAATGAATCTTCAAGCGATACCATGATGGGTATGGAAAACGGCGGAATGGGGCATGCTACGAATATAAAGTTGAAGAATTCTACTGAAAAGGAGAATCCTTTAGGTTTGCCTAAAGTATTAAAACCCGATCAAGAGGATAAAGAGTCGATGCGTTACACGGTCGTCGCTCGAGAGGGAACAACACGCTTTTTTGCAAACGGTGATCAAACAAATACGTTAGGATACAACGGAAATTATTTAGGTCCTATGATTGAATTGAAAAAAGGAAAAACTGTCAGCATACGCACGATAAATCAACTTGATGAGCCAACTACGTTTCATTGGCATGGGCTCGTCGTACCCTCACAAGTAGAAGGTGGTCCCCATCAAATCGTGAACCCTGGTGAGTCAAAAGACGTAACCTTTAAAGTAGAACAGAATGAATCGACACTTTGGTTTCATCCCCATCCAATGGGAAAAACAGCCAGTCAAGTGTATAAAGGATTGGCAGGATTGTTATATGTAAAAGAGGTCAATCTAAAAACCAATCTTCCTCAAAAATATGGTGAAAATGATATCCCCTTAATTTTACAGGATCGACAGTTTAATAAAGAGAATAGCATGAATTATGATGATATTGAAAAACCGGATGGGGCTTTAGGTGATACGTTGGTCGTGAATGGCACACTCAATCCGTATTTTGACGTAAAGTACTCTCAAATAAGAGTGAGACTGTTAAACGGATCTAATGCGCGTAACTATGTAGTGAAGTTATCAGATGGTGCAAGCTTCGAAAAAATAGCAGGTGATGGCGGTTATCTTTCCAAGCCTGAAAAAGTTCGGTCGGTTGCGCTAAGTCCAGGTGAGAGAACTGAGATTCTACTTGATTTTTCAAAACATTCAATAGGAGAACAGGTATCCCTGATAACAGATGGAGTAACGATTACCAAGTTTAAACTAAAAGAAAAGCAAGGCCGAAATTCGGAGATAACCAATGCCATTCAAAAGATGCCAAAACTGAATGATGCGGATTTAAAACCTGATCGTAGACTAACGCTTTTCGGAATGGGGAAAATGGTTGAGATAAATGGAAAAACATTTGATGAAAATCGAATTGATATTAAGGTAAAACAAAATCGGACGGAGACATGGGAAATATACAACAAAAAAGATATGATGGGTGGAATGATTCACCCATTTCATATACATGGGGTCCAGTTTGTTGTATTAGAACGAAATGGTGTGCAAACCAATAGTCAAGAGAGAGGACTTAAAGACACTGTAGCTGTTAAACCGGGAGAACGAGTTAAAATTCGAATGACATTCAAGCAAAAAGGAGTGTTCATGTATCATTGTCATATACTTGAACATGAGGAAAATGGAATGATGGGACAATTAAAAGTAGATTAATGGAGTAAGAAATTAAAGATGTCTGAAGGGACACTTGCTAACTTTCATCTTTTTTTCACAAATGGAGGAAATAACTCTTGTGTATCAAAATAAGTAAGATGGATAAATGGAGGGAATTGCGATGGCCCATGAAAACAATGAAATCATTAAAGCCTTACAAAAATGCATAATAACATGTAATGAATGCTTTGACGCCTGTTTAAAGGAGTCTCATGTATCTTCGATGACAGACTGTATACGATTGGATCGAGATTGTGCAGATATCTGCAGCTTACTGGTACATGCTATTTCTCGAAATAGTAATCAACTTAGTGCTCTCGCTAAAAGTTGCGTAGAAATTTGTAGGGAATGTGCGGATGAGTGTTCAAAACATGATCATGAACATTGCCAAAGATGTGCAAAAGCATGTGCAGAATGTGCAAGTCAATGTCAAAAACTCCTTGCATAGACGATTAGAAAGATAGAAAACCTGCCTATACCAATCAAAAGAATATGATTAGTGTAGGCATTTTTTTCTATTCAAAAGGGAAGTTTGAATTAAAGATGAAAAAATTCATAGGCTCGATATACTAACATTACTGAGAATGAAAAAAGTGATACATATAAAATGACGAGCAAAATTTTTGAAAGAAGGTTCATGGTTTCAACTCCATTTCTAATCGTTTAAGTCAATGATAAAAAGAAAATGTGAAATTTTTTTGAAAAAATTTTATATTTTGAATTGAGAGGAGGGTTAGAAAATGAATAGAATTTTAATTGTTGATGACGAGATCAGAATGAGACAACTCTTAAAGCTTTACCTAGAACCGGTTGGCTATGACTGTAGTACAGCGCATGATGGCATCGAGGCGCTTGAGAAGGTGAAGAAAGAATCATTTGATCTCATTCTACTTGATGTCATGATGCCCTTGTACGATGGTTTTGAGGTATGTAAAAAAATAACGGATGCCCATCCAGATATTCCAATCATCATGATCACTGCTTTAGACGATGCTGAATCCATCGTAAAGGGATTAGACGCGGGAGCGACAGATTATGTTTCGAAGCCTTTTAATGGAGAGGTGTTATTAGCGAGAGTCCGTTCGGTCATGCGGCGAAAGCCGAAGGAACATGTCATGTATGAAGGGTTGGTACTGGATGAAAACAACGATTTCATTTTACTCGATGGGAATGTGATTGATTTTACTCCTAAAGCCCATGCGTTGTTGCGACTATTTCTCCAACATCCAGGACGGTTATTTAATCGATTGGAACTTTATGACTTTGTCTGGTCCTATACTTCAGAATCGGATCCGCGAACGGTAGATTCTCATATTAAGATGATTCGAGAAAAGTTGAGAGATTTAAATTATCCAATCGATCGTCATCTGAAAACCATTTGGGGACGTGGATATCGATGGGTTGAAGGAGAGGAATGAAAAAAATTCTCCAAGAATAAAACGATGCTTCACAGAATCTTGTTAGATATTTTGTATGTCTTTTGGTTGATTGTCTAAAAAGGTAGTAAGCGTTAGGCAGGATTCTGTTTCTTCTCTATACACTAGCTACAGGGAGGGTTCTTCATGGAACATAATCAGCATCATGATAATGAAAATACTACGTATTCCTCTCATCATGAACATGCAGGGCATGAAGGGATGATTGAAGATTTTAAAAAACGATTTTTTGTATCGCTAGGTTTAACGATTCCAATTTTGCTACTGTCAAAAATGATTCAAGAATGGTCCGGTCTAAGCATTAATTTTCAATACGATGACTTTGTGTTACTTACATTGTCTACGATAGTCTACTTTTATGGAGGGTGGCCTTTTTTAAAAGGTAGTTTGGATGAGCTTCGCAACAAAAATCCTGGCATGATGATGTTGATTGCTTTGGCAATCAGTGTTGCCTATTTTTACAGTGTTGCAATCGTACTCGGATTTGGAGAAGGACATGATTTCTTTTGGGAACTGGCGACACTTATCGATATTATGTTACTAGGACATTGGATTGAAATGAAGTCAATCATGGGTGCTTCCAATGCCTTACAAGAACTTGTGAAGCTACTCCCCAGTATCGCGCATCGTATCAATAAAGATGAAGTAGAAGATATTCCTGTATCCGAACTAAATACGGGAGATACGATTCTCATCAAGCCAGGCGAACAAGTCCCCGTAGATGGAAAGATAATAAAGGGGACGACGACGATCGATGAATCGATGTTGACAGGCGAATCGTTACCGATCGAAAAGCAAAAAGGTGACATGGTGATTGCTGGTTCTATCAACCAAGAAGGAAGTGTGACAGTCGAAACCAAGGATACTGGTGAAGGTACTTACCTTTCAAAGGTGATTGATTTAGTCAGTGAAGCACAGGAATCAAAATCAAAAACACAAAATTTAGCAAATCGTGCAGCAAAAATGCTCTTCTACGTTGCAGTTGGTGCAGGCATTCTGACGTTCATTATCTGGTTAGCACTAGGGTACTCAGTCAGTACCGCAATTGAGCGGATGGTGACGGTCATGGTTATCTCATGTCCTCATGCATTAGGATTGGCAGCGCCTCTCGTCGTTTCTGTGTCTACTGCGATATCGGCTAAGCGAGGATTGTTAATTCGAAACCGTACGCAGTTTGAGGAGGCACGTCGTTTGGATGCGATTATTTTCGATAAGACCGGAACTTTAACGCAGGGGAACTTCGGGGTCACAGATATCATTCCTGTCCAGGATTCCTCTCAGAATGAATTACTAGGACTTGCTGCAGCTGTAGAGCAATCATCGCAACACCCTCTCGCACAAGGGATACTTGCAAAGGCAAATGAACTTGATCTCTCTTTTCCAACAGTTGAAAATTTTAGTTCTATGACAGGAGTAGGATTGAAAGGAGAAGTGGATGGATTGTTGGTTCGTGTTGTGAGTCCTCGATATGTTCGTCAAGAAAAACTAGCAATCGATGAAGAAACATTTGAGAAGTTGTCCGAGGAAGGGAAGACTGTCATTTTTGTCTTGAAGAATGAACGTTTATCAGGAATGATTGCATTAGCTGATTTGGTTCGAGCAGAAGCCAAGGATACAGTCACTGAGTTAAGGAATAGAGGCATCCGTTCCATCATGCTCACGGGTGATAATGAAAAAGTGGCACAGTGGGTCGCTAAACAGCTTGGTATTGATGAAGTCTATGCTGAAGTATTACCTGATGATAAATCGAGACAAGTAAAAACTATCCAGGCCGAAGGAAGAAAAGTAGGTATGGTAGGAGATGGCATTAACGATGCACCAGCCCTTGCACAAGCTGATGTAGGAATAGCAATCGGAAGCGGTACTGATGTAGCAGTAGAGACAGCAGATATCGTCCTCGTCAGAAGTAATCCAAATGATGTACTCTCTATTCTGGATCTCTCGCGAAATACGTATAATAAAATGATTCAAAATTTATGGTGGGCTGCTGGATACAATATTATTACGATTCCGCTCGCAGCAGGTGTGTTAGCTTCTTATGGTATCATTCTGTCTCCGGCAATCGGAGCGGTACTGATGAGTTTGAGTACGATTATTGTCGCTGTGAATGCCAGAATGCTCAAAATATAATTCATATTTACATTGACTGTCGCCTTTGTCTACTATTCCGCGCCGGCAAGATGTCAAAATTTCGTTTGATTTTGACATATGGATTTGTTATAGCCGAAAACGGTCCCTCGAATAGGAGAGACCGTTTTTTTGCGTAATCATGCAATTATTCTGCCCACCATAAGGCGTCTTCCGGTTTTTTCGCGACAGCGTGCAATTCTTTTTCCGTTGAGACGGTCGGGTGCGAACCTTTTAAGGCTTTGCCCGATGTACTCTTGAAGAAGAAGAAGAACGTAATGAAGCCGATGACGCTGACGGCTGTCAGATAATACGCCGGTGCGAGCGGATTTTGTGTCGCATGGACGAGCCATGTCGAGACAAGGGGTGTCGTTCCGCCGAAGATCGAGACGGAAACGTTAAACGTGACAGACAATGTCCGGTAACGGACGTCTGTATAAAAGATACTCGGCAACAGACTTGGCATCGTTCCTTCGAAGATCGCGAGGAAGAAACCAAGAATGAAGATTCCGATTCCGACGAACAAGAGTGGTTTCAGACCAATCAGGTAGAACGAGAGAATCGACAGAATCGACAGACCGGCCAGTGCAAACAGGACGATATTCCGATTGCCTTTTTTGTCGCTGAGTTTACCGAAGAAGTAAGCAAGCGGAATCATGATGACCATGACGCCGGTAATCAAGATCGTACTCGTTGAACTTGAAATTCCCATGACTTCATTCAGGTAAGACGGCATATACGATAGTAACATGTAATTCGTGATGTTGAAGAACGCAACGGCGATGAAACACACGATGATATCGCGTTTATGATCGCGGAGGATTTCCCGGAACGTAGCCGGTTCTTCCGTATTTTCATTGATTTCGTTTTCGAAGATCGGTGATTCATCAAGATGACGACGCAGGTACAGACCAAACAGTCCGAGTGGTGCCCCTAAAATGAACGGGATCCGCCAGCCCCATGACGCCATTTGATCGTCGGATAATGTGACGAACAGGACGGTTGCGAGAATCGACGCGAGAATATACCCGGCTAGTGTTCCGATTTCAAGGCCACTTCCGAGGGCACTCCGTTTGTTGTCTGGTGATGATTCAGCGATGTAGACCATTGCACCGGCATATTCACCGCCGGTTGAGAAACCTTGTAAAATCCGGGCCAGTAACAGTAAAATTGGTGCCCAAATTCCGATTTGATCATACGTTGGTAATAATCCAATGATGAGGGTCGAACCGGCCATCATGACGATTGTTGTCGTCAAAACGACCTTTCTTCCAAGGCGATCTCCGATTCGTCCGAAGACGATTCCGCCGATTGGTCGCATTAAAAAAGCGATCGCAAACGTCGCAAAGGTAAAGACAAGCTTCAGTTCATCATTTTCAACAGCACTAAAGAAGTTTTGACTGATGATGATTGCGAGATACGAATAAAGACCAAAATCGAACCACTCCATCGCATTCCCAATTCCAGTCGCGTAGACACTTTTTTTGGTTTGCTTCATGTCGACGACATTGACTTTTTCTTTTCTGAATTTCATAAGTTCTATTCACTCCCTTTAATAAGTTCGTATCGTAACATAGTAGGAAATGAAGTCAAGTCGCTAAGCGGCTTAATGACTTGAAAACGACTGAGAATGGCTCTGTACAGGGAGTTGTCAATCCGTTGAGACTCTAAGGAAGACGTCTTGTCCTAAAGATTTATGAAAAAATAATAATTTTTTTCATTTCTTTTCACAAAAATGACACGTTTCTCATTCGTTTTCATTTTATTTGTCCGTCAAGAATCCTCCCTAAGCAGGAGGTGAAATCAAGGAAATGATTGGTAAAATTAAATGGATACATAGATGAATGATGAGGGGCGAGATGACATGAATACGCGACGCATGGGAAAGTGGTTGGCAGGTTTGTTAGGTGTGGTGATCATCAGCGGAACGGCTTGGTATTATCTGTTTGAGACGTCGCAAGTGAACGGTTTTCCGATTCCACGGACGGGGACGGTCGTGGAAAAGCCGGAGGGTTTATTAGTCAAGACGCATCTCGTGTCGGAAGTTGAAGGACCCGGCGTATTATACGAAATGCGGATCCGGCAAGCCGGCTGGAAATGGGTCGACCGGGAAGGACTGGCCGCTTGGTATGAAAAAGACGGCCGGATGATCGAACTGACGACATTTGATGATGAACTGTTTCTTGAACCGGCTGAACGAGCGGGTATCGAACAGTAAAATAAGCGGAGTTCCTATTCACAGGAACTCCGCTTATTTGTGTCCTTAATTCGCATAGAGCAGCTTTTTCGTGTCTTTATCATAGACCCGATAATCGATTTCGAAGTCTCCGTTTCGTGTTGTCGTTACCTGACAATAGTACGGAATCTTTTTGCCATAGGCATCAAGATCAGGTGCGTCACGGAAAGAAAACGTATCGTTGGTTTCTGTTAAGGTGATGTCGATTGATGTTCCTTTTGACTCAGACGGTTCCAAAACACAGGCACCTACTAATACCCGGTAATCACGAAACACCATCTCGGTAAAACTCGGTACCGTTACCCAGAGACATAGCAATCCGAGTAATAGGATACCTGTCCATTTGAGTTTTTGGAAAAAGGAATACTGTTTGTTGTCAAAATGAAGGACAAAAAGATAGCAGGCCGGTAAGACAAATGAAACACCTAACAAGAAAATGAAAAAATAAGTGATGATTTCAGCATTCATCTGGATACGTCCGTCTGATGGCGGGACCAGTGAAAGGTGGTATCGGATGCACAAGTTTTTTGGAATCCGATTTTCTCCAAGACCCGAATCGAAGCACGATTCGTCGCTATTGTTTCAGCAGAGACAGTCGCAACGTCCGGACGTGACAACGCCCAATCGACGAGAGCACCGACGGCTTCTGTCGCATAACCATTGTTTTGATAACGTTCCAATAAGCCGTAGCCGATTTCAACGTCCTTATTGGCAGATGGTCGTCCTTTAAAGCCGATGTCCCCGATGATGTTGCCGTCAGCTTGGCGGATGACGAGCCAGCTGCCACAGAGGAGCAGGGCAGGTTTTTCTGCCAGTTCAATTAAGTGATTCTCAAGTTCAGGACCGTTCTCGTAACATTGTTCCAAAACGAGCGGCGTCCATTCAGTCGTATACGGTACAATCGTCAATCGGTTAGTTTGGATGGTCATGGTCACATTCCTACCCTCGAAGTAGTTTCGGTCATTCAGATGAATACAATAACTTATCCGTCTTGAAATCGTAAATCCGGTAAGAAATCTCAAATTCATGATCTTTTGTCGTCGTCACGTGACAAGTGTATGGAACGTCCGGTCCGTATGCGCCGAGGTCTGCCCGATCCAAGAAACTGAAATAGTCGCCTGTTTCATCGTAATAAAGATCAAGCGTCCGCGGTTTGGATTCATCATTGTACTCTACCGTACAGACTCCTTTAGTCGTCGCATAGTCATGGTAGACGACGTACTTCAGGCTCGGAGCCGAATACCAGACCAGTCCCACCCCGAATAAACACAGTAAAACGAGTCGGAAAAACAGGGAAAATTCGATTCCGTTATCCTCACGGAGCCAGAAATATAACAATACACTCAGCACCATACAGATGATACCGCCAGCGAGAATCGCGTAATAGAAAAGCACTTCTTCATTCATGCGATTATCTCCCTCATAAATACAAGCCGTTCGCCTGAACGACGAATTGCGAGTGCTCGTAATGATAGGTGATGACGGAATAGTCGAACGGTCGGCCGTTCGTCAAGTGGAAGATTGTCTCGACCGTCAATGCCGGATCACCGGCTTCAAGCTCCAAGTGTTTTGCAATCGAGTCAGGTAACTTACCGACATGCATGTACATGTCCGAAAACCCGATGTTCAGTCCGAGCGCCGTCTCGAGGTACTCGAAAATCGACTGTTCGACGATTTCTCGGTTCAGATAGGGCACGATTGCTTGACGGTAATACGATTCCTCAAGGCACATGATGTTCCCGTCGATGTAGCGGATTCGTTTAATGAAATAAACCATGTCACCGGTCGTGCAGCCGAGATTTTCAGCAATCGCGTCAGGACACGGGATTAACTCAAACGACAGGACGTTCGACCGGATGTCATGTTCGACGAGATTCTGCTTAAAACCTTGCGTCGAAAACAGCTCGATATAGCCTTTCCGATTTGTCTTGCGGACAAAAATTCCGCTGCCGCGGACTTGAAAGATGGTCCCTTTTCGCTCCAATAATTCCAGTGCTTTCGTCATCGTCGTCTTGCTGACCTCGAATTGACGGATCAATTGATCGAGAACCGGTAATTTATCTCCTTGCTGTAATGCGTGTTGTTCGATATAGGCTTCGATTTCCGTCGCCGTCTGTTGGTATTTCAGCATGGTTCACCCTCATTTTCCAGTAATTGTTCTACTTTTTTACTATAGCATAAGACGATTTTGAACTACATTATTCAAATAATTAAATTAAATATGGATTGATAAATTGTACATGTACAATTATAATAAGGATGTACGATTCGGATTTACAACATAAGGAGGTTCAGGGATGAGTAAAGTGCGGGATTATCAGCAGCTGGCGCATTCGATTTTGGAAGCGGTTGGCGGCGAGGACAATATCATCAGTGTCGCGCGGTGTGCGACTCGGCTACGGTTAGTGTTGAAGCGGTCGGATGCGAAGGCGAAAGACCAGGTCGCTGCTTTACCGGGTGTCATCACGGTCGTCGAGTCAGGCGGTCAGTTCCAGGTCGTCATCGGACAGCATGTCGGGGAAGTCTATGAAGCATTCCGGCCACTTGTTTCATTAGAGGACGGGAATTCGGATCAGGGAACCGAAACACCCAAAGGAACCATCTTGAACCGGATCATCGCGACGATGTCCGCCGTCTTTGCACCGTTCGTCTATATCTTGGCAGCGGCCGGTATCCTGCAAGGGGCACTCATCTTAATTTCACTTGTGTTTAAAGACTTTGCCGCGACGGGAACATATGAAGTGTTCAGCTTTATCTCTTGGGCACCGTTCACGTTCCTGCCGATTTTCATTGCAATCACGGCAGCGAATCACTTTAAAGTCAATCAGTTCATCGCCGTCGCCTGTAGTGCGGCACTCGTCAGCCCGACGTGGGCCGAGATGGCCGGACGGATCACATCCGGTGAATCAATTTCATTCATCGGCATCGCCTTATCGGGAACGACTTACACGTCTTCGGTCTTACCACCGTTGTTCCTCGTCTGGTTGTTGTCTTATCTTGAAAAATTCCTGAACCGGACAATCAATGACGTCATCAAACCGTTGTTCGTCCCGTTCTTCTGTATGGTCATCATGGTGCCGCTGACGATTCTCGTCATCGGTCCGATCACGACACTCGGAGCGGAAGGAATTGCAAACGGATACAATTATTTAGCAGAAAATGCACCGGCGCTTGCCGGACTAATCATCGGCGGTTTTTGGCAGATTATCGTCATCTTTGGTGTCCACTGGGGCGTCACACCGATGGTCCTGGCGAACTTCGAACAATATGGTCGGGATTCGTTCCAGGCGTATCAGACGATTGCCGTCATCGCTCAGGTCGGTGCCGTCATCGGTGTCATCTTAAAAACACGCAATACAGAAACAAAAAAAGTCGGAATTTCAGCCGGTCTGACCGGGATCTTCGGAATCACGGAACCGGCGATCTACGGCGTGACGTTACGCTTTAAGAAACCGTTCATCTACGGCTGTATCTCGGGCGCGGTTGGAGCTGTCGTCGCCAGTTTCTTCAAACCGTATTACTTCGCCTATGCAGGTTTGCCGGGACCATTGACGCTCGTTAACGGCATCAGTTCCGATTATCCGTCGTCAATCGTCGGATTATTGATCGGAACGGCGATTGCGTTGATTTTACCAATCGTCCTGATTCAAATTCTTGGCTTTGGTGAAGAGAAAGTCGTCCCGGTGACAACAACACCAGCGACACCGGTGCCGGCACAAGAAGTCAGCGCGACACTGACGAACGAAGAAACAATTCAAGCACCACTCGCGGGACAAGTCGTACCACTGTCAGACGTACCGGACGAAGTTTTTGCATCAGGAGCCATGGGACGAGGTGTCGCGATTCGTCCGACTTCCAACACGGTCGTCGCACCCTTTACCGGCAGCATCGTCATGATTGCACCGACGAAACACGCGATTGGTCTCCGGTCGACAAGTGGTGTCGAAGTGTTGATTCACGTCGGTCTCGAAACCGTCGGCTTGGACGGAAAACCGTTTACGTTACACGTTGAAGACGGAACGCATGTCGAAGCGGGGCAAACACTGTTGACGTTTGACGCATCTGCCATCGAACAGCACGGCTTACAGACCATCACACCGGTCATCGTTACGAACGCGTCGAGTTATGCGGAAGTGATCGTCGGGAAACACGAAACGGTCGAAACCAATACAGCGATTTTAACGATCGTTAAATAAGAGAAAACATGAGGAGGAAACGAAGATGAAGACATTACCAAACGATTTTTTATGGGGCGGGGCACTCGCTGCCCATCAATTTGAAGGCGGTTGGAACGCCGGTGGCAAAGGACCAAGTGTCGTTGACGTCATGACAGCGGGTGAACACGGAGTTGCCCGACGAATCACCGAGACGATTGAAGACGGGACGTTTTATCCGAACCATGAAGCGATTGATTTTTATCACCGCTATAAAGAAGATATCGCGTTATTCGCCGAGATGGGATTGAAATGTCTCCGGACGTCAATCGGCTGGAGCCGGATTTTCCCGAACGGCGACGAAACGGAACCGAATGAATCTGGACTGCAGTTTTATGATGATGTCTTTGACGAGTTGTTGAAACACGGCATCGAACCGATCATCACGCTGTCACACTTCGAAATGCCGTTGCACCTGGCCCGCGAATACGGCGGGTTCCGTAATCGGAAAGTCGCCGAGTTCTTCGAACGATTCGCTGAAGTCTGCTTCACGCGCTACAAAGACAAAGTCACGTACTGGATGACGTTCAACGAAATCAACAACAAGATGGATGTCGAAAACCCGTTGTTCCTCTGGACAAACTCCGGTGTCAAAGTCGAACCGGGCGAAAACGCGATGGAAGTCATGTATCAGACCGGTCACCACGAGTTGATCGCCAGTGCTCTTGCCGTCGCGAAAGGAAAAGCGATCAATCCCGACTTCCAAATCGGGGCGATGATTTCACACGTCCCGATCTATCCATACTCGTCGCATCCGGAAGACGTCATGCTGGCTGAAAAATCGATGCGTCAACGGTACTTCTTCCCGGATGTTCAGGCGCGCGGTTACTATCCGAACTATGCCTTAAAAGAGTTTGAACGCGAAGGATATGCCATTCCGATTCTCGACGGCGACGACGAAATCCTGAAAAACGGAACGGTCGACTACATCGGCTTCAGCTATTACATGTCAACGACCGTCAAACACGACGCGACTGTCAACAATACAGGCAACATCGTCAACGGCGGTCTTGCGAACGGTGTCGAGAATCCATACATCCAGTCAAGCGACTGGGGCTGGGCGATTGATCCGGTTGGACTCCGCTACGTTCTGAATCGTCTCTATGACCGGTACCAACTCCCGCTCTTCATCGTCGAAAATGGCTTTGGGGCCGTCGATACGATTGAAGATGGCAAGATTCATGACGCAGCGCGGATTGATTATCTGAAGACGCATATCGAAGCGTTGACGGAAGCGGTCACGGAAGACGGCGTCGAATTGATGGGCTACACACCGTGGGGCATCATCGACATCGTATCGTTTACGACGGGTGAGATGAAAAAACGCTACGGGATGATTTACGTTGACCGGGACAATGAAGGCAACGGTTCAATGGAGCGGATGAAAAAAGATTCGTTCGACTGGTATAAACAGGTCATTGCGACAAACGGACAAGACTTGGCGTATGACAAAGCAACACAACGTTAAGCCGGCAAACCTCCACCTGAAGCGGGTGGAGGTTATTTGTTGTATCGAAAAAAGACTTGCTTGATCAAGCGAAAGACAGGATGATAAAGAAGATGTCATCCATTTTTTGTATGGATTAATAAAAATCATCCTAAATACAGGATGATTCAAAAATATGATGGAGGTTATACATATGTTTACAGTTGATGAGTATTTAGCTTCAATCAAAACGAATCTTGCGCAGCACACAGACGTGCTGGTCAAAAATTTGAAGACAATCGCAGAGGCGAACTTTGCACAGGATGTCGAACTGCTAGATTTTTCTGCGTTTATCGAACCGTCGCGGCATGATCTATCAATCATGTTCTTTTCGATGGACCGGGAAGCAAATGAAGTGTTTGAAGAAGACGGGACGCCGGGCTTTGCCGGCAGTAAATCGATGCTCGACGAGGCGGTGTATTATCACGTTACACCGAAACAATCGGATGACTTTGATGTGTTCCATGAGGAAAATGAAGAAATCTTGATCGAACAGGAGCGACAACTCTTTGCGGATTGGTTCAGCACGTGTTGGCAACAAGCCGGTGGAGAGCGGGTTCAACTGCCTGCCTATTTTAATGTCCACGACGAAGGAGAAACGTTTGACTTGAAGCGGCGGAATTGGATGGATGAAGAGGGGAAATGGGATTGAGTTCGGAGGCGATTGGCAAGAACCGCTTCATGGTGGGTATCAGCATTGCGACGGTTTGGGAGTTTGAAGCGACGTTAGATTACTTTCACGTGAAAGAAACGGAACGGATCACGTACCCGTACGGGGAATACTTTTGCCGGACAATCAACGGGAAACCTGTCGTTTTTTACAGCACCGGTGTCCGGAAAGTAAACGGGGTCGGCGGGAATCAGTACATGCTGGCGCGTTTTTCACTTCAGAAAGTGCTTGTCGTCGGGACATGCGCTGGGATCGACGAACGGTTTGACGTACTTGACATCCTCATTCCGGACCGAGCGGTTCAATATGACTGTACGGTGAAGGAAGTCGAGCCGTTGCTGAAACCGTCGTTCATCGTTGAAATCGATGTGCTGAAATACGGCATTAAAGGTAACGGGACGATTGGGACGGCTGACCGCGCGGTCGTCATGTGGAACGATTATCTCGAACTGCAGGCGAACGGCATCACGATTGCGGATACGGAAGCAGCAGCGATTGCCTACATCTGCCGAAAGAATGCGGTCGAATGCATCATCATCAAAGGTATCTCGGATGTTCCGACGGACGAGACGGATCTTGATCCGCTTCAGTCGAATCAGGAGCAGATCAACGTCTACATCGCCAATACACCGAAGGTCATGACGCGGATTTTTGACGACTATCTGCACGTATTCATATAAAAGGAGTGCCGTTATGAAAAAACGAGTTTTTTGTTCAGTCACGATTGCGCTGATGCTTGGCGGATGTGGAATCGGACAACCGAAAGAGCCCGACTTCCCTCGGTATACGGGCGAATACTTACACATTGCCTATATCGGGAAAGCACCTGAAGTCCGGGAAGACAACGTCCGTCTAGAGGAAATTTCATTCGCTGAATTAAAAAATCGCAAGCAGGTCGCTTCGACGTTCGACGCTGTACTGATCATGCCGAATAAATTACTGGAAGCGGATCAAGGCGAGTATGCCGATACCTACTTGAAAATGCGAATTCCGACGTTTTTCATCGGGTCGAATAAGGGGCATGTGCCGTTCATCGCGGACTGGATTTCGTACAAGGAAGCGGCGGGGGAGACGACCGATTATGCAGCCGGTTACTTAAACGGGAAAACGACCTTGTTTTGGACGTACGGGTTATACAACGATGTGAAAACGAAGGGACATATCACCGCCATGTATTCGAATGTCTTTCAAACAGTGGAAACGGTCAAGAACAAACGGCAGCAGTAACAGGAAAACGCCACTCCGGCATAGAATCGGAATGGCGTTTTACGCATGAAATTGCGTCATGATGAGAAAAGTGGCGTGAGCTGTTGAAAAAGTCGATTGGCGCCGAAACCCGAGCTGTTCATACAGGTGAATCGCCCGTTCGTTAAATGTCGCGACGGTCAAACGAAGGGGTAAGGAAGTCTGGGATTTGGCGGTATCGAGGACAAACGAACAAAAGGTAAAACCAGTTCCTTGCCCTGTCAGTTTTGGCTGACGGCCGAGTCCGATATCCAAATAATCATCAGCATACAGTCCGAGCGGACGACCGGGCGGTACTTGCGCGGATCGGCCGGTACAGAAGAAGCCGACCAGTTGTGCTTGATCGATGACGGCCTGATAGGAACCGTCGAGCAGTTCGGCATATGCTTCCTCCGACGTCTCCATATTGTAAAAATCGTACGGCGGCGGATAGGTCCACTTCAGGACGGCAGTTGCCTGATCAACCGTCATCGGGACAGCTTGAAATGTCATAATTTGTACCTCCGGATATAATTTTCTCCACTGTATCGCATTCCTGTTATTTTTTCTATATAATGTAAAAAAAGAACGGGGGAACGAACATGACGACAACGGATTTTTATCAACACTTACCGGTCCTTGAAACCGAACGATTGGTGTTGCGACCACTGCAAGGGAAAGATCTCGACGATCTATTTGAATACACACAAGACGAGGAAACCGCCCGTTATGTGACCTGGAATGCCAATCAGACGATTGAACAGGCGGAACAGTTTTTGAACTACGTCCTGTCGAACTACGAGCAAGGGAAAGAAGCACCATGGGCGATTGTCTGGAAGGAAACCGGCAAGATGATCGGGACGATTGATTTCATCCACTTGTTGCTTGACGACAATAAACAGGCGGAACTCGGTTATGCGTTATCGCGCCAGTTCTGGGGCAAAGGCATCGTCACAGAAGCCGTTGCACGTGTCATGGCATACGGTTTTGAAGAACTCAAGCTCGAGCGGATTCAGGCCCGGTGCATGGAAGGCAACATCGGTTCCGCCCGGGTGATGGAAAAAGTCGGCATGACGTACGAAGGAACGTTACGCCGGTTAATCTTCATCAAAGAAGCGTTTCACGACGTCAAGATGTATTCGATGTTACGGGATGAGTATTCCATGTTGCGCCAAGGGTCGACACAACAGACGAAACAACATCAATGAGTCAAAACCCCCAATCCGGTTTGCCGGTTTGGGGGTTTTTCTGATTACATTGTCTGCTCGACGGATGAAGCATCCACGAATTCAACCGTATGCGTCACCGTATCAAGAATCCGCGTCCGTGGATCATCTTTTGAGAGGAAGATCGCTTCCCCGGTCGCGTCAAAGGCAAACGCCGTCGGAATCGAGAAGCCGCAGTTCCGGTATGACCCGTCGGCGTGACTCGTTCCGATGAACAGTGCTGATTGCTGGCGGCTGATTTTTTGTGCTTCACCGGACCAGTCCGTGTATTGTTCCTCACTAAACATTCCGACACCGATTGGATTAAAGATGATATCCACCGTATCGTGCTTCAGACCATCGAGTCCGAGAAAAACCTCGCGGCAAAGCAGATATCCGGCTGCTTGCCCGGCAACGATGGCGGTCGACGGCGTATAGAGCGGACCCGCTTCCGGTGTCTTTGCCCGGTCGAGCAGGAGCTCTCCTTCTGCATTGATAATCAGTGCCCGGTCCAAACGGTTTGCGTCGCGGTAACCGGTCACGATGATCGTCGCATACTGTTTTGCTAACTGGCGCAACGTCGCGACATCTGTCTCGCGGCAATACCCTTCCGGATAGAGAAGGAGATTGATGTCCGGATAGGCGGCAATCTCACGTCGTAATTGTTCGAGTTGGGTTTCCTGCTTGGGTTGGCCGATTAAAATTTTCATAGTGGAGCACATCCTTATAAGTAGTGTAGGAATTAAGAAATTTGTTTTGTTGTCTGATCTTCGCGGAAAAATGCTTCCTTGTTTGATCGCAGAACACTAACAATCAGCACGACACTCAGTCCCGCAAGCAGGACGGCGGCAACGATGATGCTGAACCGAAGCGGGAGCACATCACCGGTAAAACCAATCACTAAAATGAACAGGATTTGAACCAGGCTTTGACCAAGACCATACAGGCTCGTGAAGCGGCCAATCAAATCGTGCGGGACATTGTTTTGGTAAAACGTCAGGAAACCGGTTCCGGAAAACGTATTAAAAAAGCCGAGTAACAAAAATCCGACCGTCACCATCAGGAATGAGTCGGCAGTCGCATAAAGTAAGTAACCGAGCGCAACAAACAGATAACCGCTGACGAGTAATGCCTTGAGCGACAGCCGGTTCGCAAAACGTGCCACGGTCAGACCACCGAGAACGGAACCAATTCCCGTGATGCTGATCAGAAGTCCGTAATCGGTTGTGGTCAGACCGACGACTGTCTGTAGAAACACGACTTCCTGGGCATCCATCGCGAGAGCGAGACTCATGGACAGAATCCCGAGTATGTAAATCAGACAAACGAAACGATTGGTACGGCTGAAGCGGCTCACAGTCCGCCAATCTGTTGCGAGATCCCCGACCTGTAGTTTTGGAGTAGATGCTGCGTGCGGAACAGACGGCAAAGTAAGCAGTAACAGACCGGATACGAGGAACGACACCGCGTTGATCCAGATAGCCACTCCCGGTGTTGCGATAAGCAACAATAATCCGGCGATGGCCGGACCAATCAAAAAAGCACTTGATGTAATCAGACTCCGGTACGCATTAAACGATTTGCGGCTGTTTTCCGGGACGATTTGCGTCAGATAACTGATTGCGGCTGGTTCAAAAAACGCTTTGACGAGCGCAAGTCCGAACAATGTCAGGTAAATCAACGGCAACGTCGAAATCAGGGGAATTAAGGCAACGAGCAGTGCACGGATCGCATCTGTTCCAATCAACCATCGCCGGACATCGACCCGGTCAATCACGCTGCCGGCCCAAAATTTCGTGAACAGAGAGGCAAGTGGACCAATGATCCAAAGACCGGCGACCGCAGCGGCTGATCCGGTCAATTGATAGAGGTAAACATTGATGGCGACTAAATACACAAAATCTCCGAACTGGGAGATACCGAATGAGAGAAGTAGCGTTGAAGTGCGAGACACAATAGTCCACCTACTTTGGTCATACATATTTTACCAAAAGTATACAGGAAGTGTGGATGATGTGCTATACGAGAATTCAATTACTTATTCAGGACGTGAATCCGGTTTCTGTAGAAGTGACTGTAGAAGCGAACTGATTACGCTGAATGTAAAGGGGATCAAAATCAGCAGGAAAGCAAAAAGAATGAGACCGGGCGCATCATCACGGTCGGCGACGATGAACATGACAGGAAATAAACAGAGTGCGACGGCACTTATGAGATAACCACACATGGTGATGATCCCGAACGAAGAAGCGGCTGGAGTAACGGTTGCGTTTGATTTGAGGGAACGAAGGATTTTCAAGGTATGGATGAAAGCGATCAGACAAGGGATGAATGCTAATAGTCCCGCCATCAAAATAAAATAGCCCGGCTTATCCAGTAAACTATCCAGCGAGAATCCTTTCTGTGCTCTTTTAATTAAGTAGGGAAATCGCGACTCCTGTTAATCCGAACAAACCAATCAGCATTCCAGTGAAAACCAGTTGCAAATACACGAGACGCCATTTTTTCATGATCAATCCCTCCTTTCTTTCTGTCAGTATAGAACAGCCGACATGAAAGATTGCCCGTCTGAAGGCGGATTTAAGCGAGGGAATCGATTCTTTTTTATTAATTCAAAGCAAAGTACTCGGAATTAAACTTGAAGTATGTTATGCTAGAAATAAGAAAAGTAAGGAAGTAAGGAAAATCAGAAAAAGAAAGAAGGAAGTTCGGAATGGAGCTATCCAAGTTGACGTCCAAGGGACAGATTACGATCCCGAAAAAAATTAGACAAGCGTTACAGGTGGAGGAAGGAGATCGCGTTGCATTCATCGAGGAAGACGGGTTTGTCATCATGGCGAAAGCGGATTTAAAACAGCTGCATGACCTTCAAGATATATTGAGTGACGAAAAATTCAAGGCACTCATACAGAAAGCCAATCATCATTTGTAAACCAATCGATTGACCAATTCAAAGGAGGAACTACACATGGATATGCGCGAAGTGGATTTACCGGGAATCGGACGGAAGTTCGAAGGAGTTACAACACGGGGAGATAAGGTGGTCGTGATCGTCCATGATGACGGTCGCCGGGAAATGCACCATTATGACGACGACGATTTTGATGAGAGCATCTCGAGCGTGACGTTTAATGACGCCGAAGCACGGCAGATGGCCGGTATTTTAGGTGGGCTGGCCTATAAACCGAAAGACTTGGAAAAAATTGAACTGGCATTTGACGATCTCGTCATCGAATGGTTCAAGATCGGACAGGATTCAGCCGTCAATAACCGGACGATCGGTGAGCTTGATGTTCGCAATCAATATGACATCTCAATCATCGCGGTTCTGAAACACGATAAATCAAAATCATTGAATCCGGGACCGGAAACACGTCTTGAAGCAGGAGATACCATCGTCTTGTCCGGAGAACGTCAAAACGTCCGCCATATCACGAAAGCGTTATTCTCAATCGAAGGAGGCGGATGATAGATGGATCATTTAATATTTGAAGTCGGTACCGCGCTTATCTTAGTGGCGATCGCAGCATTGCTTGCGAATAAATTGAATTTTTCGATTATTCCGTTTTTAATCATTTTAGGAATGATCGTAGGACCGCACGCTCCGACAATCGGGATACTAGACTTCAAGTTCATTGAAAGTGCAGAGTTCATCAGTTTTCTCGGACGCATCGGTGTCCTGTTCCTCCTGTTTTATCTCGGATTGGAGTTTTCGATCGGCAAGTTGATCCGGTCGGGCAAATCCATCGTCACGAGCGGAACGATTTATCTCTCGATCAACTTTACCGGGGGTTTGCTGTACGGCTTCATCGCCGGCTTCCCGTTATATGAAGTGTTGATCATTGCCGGAATCATCACGATCTCATCCAGTGCGATCGTTGCGAAAGTCCTGGTCGACTTACGCCGGACCGGCAATACGGAAACCGAGTTGATTCTCGGAATCATCATGTTTGAAGATATCTTCCTCGCCGTCTATCTGTCCGTCTTGTCGGGACTTCTGCTTGGCGACGGAACAACCTTATTGTCTTCTGTCACGTCAATCTTGATTGCTCTCGGTTACATGTTGCTGTTCTTCATCATCGCAAGAAAAGCGACACCTCTCCTCAACCGGATGCTGAAGATTGCCTCGGATGAAGTGTTCATCATCGTCGTCTTTGCCGCCTTGTTCTTCGTCGCCGGCTTCTCGGAGACGATTCATGTCGCGGAAGCGATTGGTGCCTTACTGCTCGGACTGGTCTTTTCCGAGACGGACCAAGGTGAGCGGATTGAACACCTCGTCGTTCCGTTCCGTGATTTCTTCGGAGCCATCTTCTTCTTCAGCTTCGGACTGAGCATTGATCCGACGATGTTGCTCGATGCCGTCTGGCTCGCACTTGGTGCCGTCGTCATCACGATTGTCGGAAACTACGTCGCCGGGATGATTGCCGGACGGAGAGCCGGATTGTCGCATAAAGCATCCTCGAACATCGGTTTGACCATCGTCTCTCGCGGTGAATTCTCGATCATCGTCGCGAATCTCGGGATTGCCGGTGGACTGATGGACATCCTGTCACCGTTCTCCGCCTTGTATGTCTTGATCCTCGCGATCCTCGGACCACTGATGACAAAAGAATCGAAACGGATCTTTAATTTCATGAACGGAATCTTTAAATGGACGGAGCCGAAACCGAAAAAATCGAAAACGAAATCGCGATAAGCAGGTTTTTAAGACGCCACTGTCGTATTCCTTAAGTAACAAATCTGCTTAAGGAGGGATACGATGCGAGCCGTCATTTGTACTGCCTATGGTCCACCGGATGTATTGAAATTGCAAGAGGTCGAAAAACCTGTCCCGAAAGCATCTGATCTGCTGATTCAGGTATATGCCTCCGCCGTTCACTCAGGAGACCGGCGGATGCGGGCACTCGATGTCCCGGTAGCAGGGAAGCTTCCGATGCGTCTCGTCGTCGGATGGAAAGCACCGAGACAGCCGATTTTAGGAGTCGTCTTAGCAGGCGAAGTCGTCGCGACGGGCAGCCGTGTGAAGGACTTCAAAGTCGGCGATCGGGTCTACGCCCTGACCGGGATGCGCTTTGGCGGTTACGCCGAGTATGCCTGCATCAAGGAAAACAAATGTGTCCAGCAGATGCCGCGTAACGCGAGCTTTGCAGAAGCAGCCAGCCTTCCATTTGGCGGAACGACCGTCCTGCATTTTTTCCGGAAACTGAACCTCGAGCAGGCGAAGACGATCTTGATTTACGGGGCGTCCGGAGCCGTCGGTTCAATTGCTGTCCAAATCGCGAAACAGTATGGTCTTCATGTAACGGGCGTCTGTAGCGGGCGAAATGCGGAATTGGTCACACGGCTTGGCGCGGATGTCGTCGTCGACTACACAAAACCGGACTACGATGCGTCGTTAACGAAGTATGACGCAGTGTTTGATGCCTTCGGGAAGGTCGATAAACGGACAGCGCGTCAGCATGTCAAGGCGGACGGAGCGTTTCGGTCAGTCGCCGGACAAGGCGTCGCCCGGGCGCTGAAAAAAGATTTAACCCTGCTGAATGAGTGGTTTGAAGCGGGGCAAATCCAAGCGGTCATCGACAAGGTGTATCCGCTTGAAGACATCGTCGCCGCCCACCGTTACGTCGATTCCGGACAGAAGCACGGCAATGTCATTGTGTCGGTTGCCGACGATTATGGCTGAACGGGTAAAATGAAATACAATCACGTAAGGAAAAACCTTTGAACACGTGCATGAATCAAATGCATTGTTTCAAAGGTTTTTGCTTGTGCTGTAGATTACTTCAAGACATCATAGGTTGCCATGACGAATTGTCCGGACGGACGGCAACCGGTCAGGCGGAAGCGGGTCTCAAGCGTCCCTTCCGGAAACAGCGGAATCCCGCTGCCGAGAACGACCGGTGCGATCGCCAGTTCGAGCTGATCAATCAGTTGCAACCGTAAGGCTTCCTGAATCAATTCACCACCACCGATCAGCCAAATCTTCCCGTCGATCGTCGGACCGATCCGATTGATTAAGGCATCGAGTGATTCATTCGTGTAGGTCGCGTGTTCCGACAGTTTGCCCGGTTGCCGGGTCATGACATAGTTGTCGATGCTTGGGTACGGATACTCTTCGCTCAGCACCAAGACTTCGTCAAACGTTTTCCGGCCCATGATGACGGCACCGACGTCTTCCATGAACGTCGCGTACCCATTGTCACCGTCGCCTTCGACGGCAAACAGCCAATCGAGTGAATCGTTTGAACGGGCGATTTTCCCATCTAAACTGCAGGCGATATATAAAACGGTTTTTGTCATCGTAACTCCTCCTGTTGTTTGTTCTATACTTAGTCTACGGTATAATCATGACAAAAGATGTCGTAATTAAAGAGGGGATTTTTATGAAAAGTCGTCATTTAAAAGTGATGCGTCTGCTGAACCGGCAACAACTGCTGACGGCACGGGAACTTGCGGAAGCCTGCGGAGTTTCCTTGCGGACGATCCAGCGTGATTTGCTCGAACTCGAAGCAAACGGGTACCCGATTTACAGTGAACGGGGAGCGGCAGGTGGATATAGGGTCCTGCCGAACCGGTTGTTGCCGCCGCTTGCCTTGCGGGAACAGGAAGCCATCACGTTGTTTTTGATGCTTGACTGGGTCGGACAGATTCCGGATTTGCCGTTTGGTGCATTGCGGGGCAATCTTGCCGAATGGTATTTGCACGAATTGCCGGGGGATCTCGAAGTCAAGCTCGACCGGCTGAAAGGACGGGTCCGCTTTGCGCGACCGGATACACCGGCGTCTCCCTTGACACGTAACCTATTGCGTTTAATGGAAGCAGAAGTGAAAGGAGAGATCGTCTATCGTACGACGAGCGGATGCCGAACGATTGTCATTGATTCGATTGGTCTGACATTTGAGCGCAACCGCTGGTATCTGCTCGCGCAGACGGACCGGGGATTGCGCCAGTACCGTGTTGACCGGATAGAACAGGTGACTGAGACGACGATCCCGTCGAAACGAATGACGTTCGAAGAAGCAGAACATTTAAATGGAGCAGGAGAACAGGTGACGGTCCGTCTCGAGTTGACACCGCTTGGAGAACGGTTGTTCGAAGGGATTTTACCACTCAACGAGCAACGGACATGGTCGGTACCACGACTGGAACTCCCGTTTCTCGGCCGGCAGTTATTTGGACTAGGTCGGGAAGTCAAGGTACTCGAACCGTTAGCGTTACAGGAAGAAATCCGGCGCCACGCCAGTGATGTGCTGGCAATCTATCAGGCATGACAAAGGGTCCTGTTCCTAAGTCAGTAAGAAACTATGTTACGATATAACCAGAGAAACATGGTAAAAACGGAAGGGGTTTTCTATGGAAACGTTATCACTTATTTTGTTAATGCTAGCCTTAATCATCTTGACGCAAGTCCTCGGACACTACATCCGCTTCATTCCGACGGCACTGATTCAAATCCTCGTCGGAACGATTACGGCACTGTTAATCAGCGGACTGAAGATTGAAGTCGAATCGGAATGGTTCCTGTTATTATTCATCGCTCCATTGCTCTATAATGACAGTTCACATTTTCCGCGCGATGAATTGTGGAAGATGCGCGCTGCCATTTTCGGTAATGCTATCGTCCTCGTCTTATTGACGACGGTCATCGGTGGATACTTCATCAACTGGCTTGTACCGGTCATTCCGGTCGCGGCCGCCTTTGCGCTCGCTGCGATCCTCTCACCGACCGATCCGATTGCCGTCAACGGGATTGCGAAACGCGTCCAGATTCCGGAACAGATTTTAAATCTTGTCCGCGGTGAATCACTGATCAATGACGCGTCAGGACTGGTTGCCTTCAGTTACGCGGTCGCAGCTGTCGTCACCGGTTACTTTTCGATCCAACAGGCGACGACGGAATTCGTCTACATGTTCGCCGTCGGAGCGGTCGTTGGTCTCGCCATCAGTGTCGCGATGAACTGGTTGAAGATGAAATTACGGCGGACCGGAATTGAAGATGTCGTTTTTTATGCGTTGTTGCAAATCCTGACACCGTTCATCATCTTTTTTGTTGCAGAAGAAGTCTTGCATGCGTCCGGTGTCATCGCTGTCGTCACCGGCGGGATTCTCCACGCCTTGATCAAAGAACGGACGGAAACGTTTTTTGCCCAGGAGCAGACGTTGACCGACAACATCTGGACGATGATTGCCTATATCCTGAACGGGATCATCTTTTTATTACTTGGTTTGACGTTACCGGAAGCGACACGCGAAATCTTTGCCGATGATGCGATCAACAACTGGCGTCTGATGTCATTTGTGATTGAGATTGGAACGGTCATTCTGTTGATTCGTCTGATTTGGACGATGTTCTTTAACTGGTTCGACCATCGCTTCCTGAAAAAAGCGGATCACCGCAAACCGTCGTTTAAGCAGGATGTCATCACGACACTCGTCGGCGTCCGCGGAACGATTACGATGGTCGGGGTCTTGTCATTACCGTTCGTGACCGAATCAGGAGAAGGGTTCCCGGAACGGTCGCTGATCATTTTCCTCGCGGCCGGTGTCATCATCTTCACACTGGTTCTCGCGACAATCCTTTTACCGTTGCTCAACCGCGGTGAGGCCGATGCCCAGCCGGAACTCGATTTGAATTCGTATAAACAGCGGATGGTCAAACGGGCAATCACGGAAATCAAACAGGTCGTCCAAGAAGAAAACTCGACCGTCGCCTTTGATTTATTGAATGAATATCACGTCATGCTGCGCCTGTTACGGGCACAGGAGAAAAGTGAAGAAGAATTAACCCACTTCAACCAACAGCTGAAAAAACTGCGGCTTGAGGCCGTCCAGTGGGAACGTGACTTTACGAAGCAGTTCCTGCAGGAGCACAAAACACCGGACCAGTTGAAAAAAGAAGTCTTCCGGTCAATCGATAACCGGCGTGAAGCCATTGACAAGGAAGCCCGTTTCCGTCTGATGCAACCGATACGGAAAATCCTTTGGAAACGGAAACGGTCGAATATGTCATCCGATCAATTGATTTATCTGACGCAAGTCGAGCATGAACTGTATGAACAGGTCATGACAGGGGTCATCGCCCGGCTCGAAGGATGCCGCGGCGATTATCCGCCCGATGTCGTCCAAAGCGTGCTCGAATTTTACAAACGGTTACGGTTTAAGCATACACGCTGGTCGTCACCGGTCGGCGGAAAAGCCGATGTCGATCAACAAAAAGAAGAACTCTGTTTACGGGCAATCGAAGTCCAGCGCCAGGAAATCGCTTCGATGTCAAAAGAAGGCGATTTGTCCGGCGAGGAAGAAAAAGAATTGCGCCGCTTCATTCATTATATTGAGAGTGTCGTTCTTTACGAATATGTAGAATGAATGGAAAAATGGGACTGACTTAATAGTGAGGATATCTCTTGATTAAAATGAACAAAAAGGAAGGGAATTTCCGGAGTGAATCCGGGAATTCCCTTCCTTTTCCTTATGTGACACTATGTGACGTACAGACGAAAGGTTTCGCTATTGAAAAGGTGGATTTTCAACACTAAATTAGACAATTTTCTTATGAAGTTGAACCATCTGTTGTTTGAATGAATCGCTAAAAATTCTTCGTTCCCGTTTATCCTTGAACTACCTCCACCTCTTAGCGTAGCGTAGGTGGAGGTAGTTCAATATAAATCCAATACTTTACTATCTGAGCCCTTGTCAGGTCCTAGAAAATCCAATAATAAGGTATGAGTCATTTGAACATCCGGTAGTCGTGAAGTAAGAAATAAGCCCATCATCTAGCTTGATGATGGGCCGAGATATCAAAAGATCATAATTTGATTTTAACGGTGAAGAGAAAACCGGTAAATCCTGTTTTTACGTTCATGACAAAGGTATCTTCAGTCTTCGGTACGATGTAGATGACATCGATTTTTGAGTGTAAAGGAGCGTAGTAGCCTAAGCTGTCTGAATAGGCTTTTTTGTTCAGGTTGATTGTTTCTTCTGGCGTGTAGCTTTTCTTTTGACGATCAATCAATGGGAAAGTAGATGGTTTATAGTCGATATAAGAGTCAGCTGAATCTTCACCCTTTACTTGCATCTCAAGTCTGACGGATACGGCTTGTTTATCTTTGGGAAGATCCTTAAGTTGAACACGTTTCGCCGAACTGACCATGAACCCACGTTGCTTCAGTAAGTTTTTATCACCAGGATAAGTCTGAAGACGACCTTTATCCATTAGTTCTTCGATGACGTCTTTATTTTTTCCCTTTGACTGTTTCTTTTGAATCGGTTCATTCGGTTGATCTTTTAACTTTTGTCCGGTCGTTATGACAGTTGGTTCAGCCTTTGGTTGAACGGTCGTCGTTGTCGTCTCTTCTGCTGCAAAGAAGAATAAACTTGCAACACCTGCGACTAGTACCGTACCGATTGAACCAAGGGCAATCTTGAATTGACGTTCGGTCGATTTTTGGTTCGAAACGACACTACCGATTGCAGCGTTCGGTGTGATTCGGACAGCCCGTTGAGCGGGTAAGAGGGCACCAAGAACTCCCGTGATGACAGGAATCAATAACATGATGCTCAAGAAACCGAGCTCACCAGTCGGGAATTGATTGTAAACGAAACCGATCATCGCAAGGGCAATCAGTAAGCCGATGATTCCAGCGAAAAGTCCCGTCATCAGTCCTTCACTTAAGACGAGCGTCCGGATTTGACCATTGTGCCAGCCGGTTGCTTTTAAGACGGCGAGCTGACTCTTTCGCTCGTTGGAGTTCTGCCACATGATTTCGGTCGTCGTCAGGATGGCGATCAAGAGTGCGACACTCATCGCGACGTAATGCATCGTGCCGACTTCGAGCGCGACGTATTCCCCGAGCCATGTCGCATACAGGACACCCTTCAATCGGAACGTAATGAACAGGAAGAAGATGAACAGACTCGTCGGCAAAGCGATCGCGATCGTCGAGAGGATCGTTCGTTGCCAGTAGGTTGCGAGTTGATTGATGCTCATCCCAAGGACACTTTGTGCCCGGACGAACCGACGACCTTTTGAGACTTCACCGGAGCGCATACTCTCGAATGGTTGAATCCGGCGGATGAGCGTCATCGGGACGAGCGTACCGCCCCAGTAAATCAACAGACCAGCGAGTCCGATTAAGATGATCCGTGATAAGGCAATCGGGTGATCCGTCGTCAGCCAGAACGAACCGAGGATCGTCCAGGAAATTAAGGCAACGAGTGTACCGAGTAACGTCGCTTCCAGGAACAGCAATTTCGAGAGCTGACGTGGTCGCCAACCAAGCGAGAGCAAGATTGCGAATTCTTTCTTACGTGCATAAAGTAAGATGATGTTCGAGCTAAAGACATAGACGAGTGCGACGGCAATGACACTGGCGATGATGCCACTCATCCCGACCTTCGCCTCTTGGAAGATCGCCATCGACGAACCGAGTTTGATCCACGGTTGCTGAACCCATCCGAGTGCTGATTCCCCTTTTAGTCCAGGCAAATAGGTCAAGGCGAGCTGTGGTGATGAACCGAGTGTGACGTCCGTGATCAGACCGGTCTTGTCCTCAATCTCTTGAGCGACAGCTTTCAACTTTTTCTCACTGGTCGCGTTCATCGCCTCGACACCTTTGACGTTGACACGAATGGCAGAAATCGCTTTTTCACCGCGTAACTTAAAAGCGGCATCAATCGTCGTCAGCATCGACGGTGGTTTTGTCAAAAAATCATACGGATCGTTCGTCGGTTTGACGTCGTGAACTGGATTGACCGGTTTCTCGTTTTTATCCATGACCCATTGGGCTTTCGCGGGGAAGTAGGTCTCCATCGGCAGTTCCGTCAACGGGTCCTTCGAGATGTTTAATTTTTTTGGATCGAAGACACCAATGTAGTTCAAACGCATCTTGGGAACGGCATCCATGTTGATGGAGGTATCACCAAAGGATCGTACTTTTCGATACATCGATCGTTTTGAGATCAGAACGTTCTTCGAGATCTCTTGAGGTGTCACTTGATAAGTGAATGGCCAGCGTGTAGCAAATGGACTAGCGATTGTTTGATATTCAACGGATGATGGTTTTAAAGACATCCATTCAAAGCTTCCTGGGAGCCTCTCCGGAAGTTTATCCTGCAAAATATTCTGCACGAGTTGCTTAGTAGCTTGTTGAGTTGACACGTGAAATTCTTTCGAAGTATTGACCGGAAGTGTTTTGAGATAGGATTCACCACCTTTTTTCATGATGCCTCGTACCGTATCGACCATCGAGTCGTTGATGACTGGCACATCGACTTTCTCGTAACGTAGGGTCCGTGTCGCATTGACGTATTCCTGACTATTCAGAATCAGTGGGATACCCCATACGTCATTTCCATAATCGTCCACGACATCGTCTTTCGTGAAATAACGGCTATGGGTCGCTTTCTTAGTCGCCTGGTCAAGTCCGACAAGCTTTGCTTCTGCTTCCGGATCAATCCCGGCAAGCATCGTAGCACTTCCATAACCGATGATAGGATGTTCTCCTAACCCTTGTGGACTGATATCTCGATTTAATCCGTCACTCTCTGGAGGGAACCAGCCTGCACCGACAAAAGAAGTGGTTGTCTCCTTCTCTTTCTTTAAACCAGTGTCTTGCGTGTCCTGAATCGTAATCTTATAGATGCCTTGATCCTTGAAATTGTACGTCTCCGACTCGGCATAAGTATTATAGTTTCCAATCATCGCGATGGGGGCAGCGACTTCGACGTCAGCGATCTTTTTGATCGTCTCGTACTGTTTACGGGTGATGCCACCGTCGAGTCCACTCATGTAGTTCGGCTCGAGTAGGTTCAAGTCTTCCGTCACGCTCCTACTACCCTCAGGTCGAACTACGATATCGTAGGATGATCCCCAACGTTTTTGTAGCTCGTCAACGACCGTTCCGTTATTGGCTTGCGTCGTTCCAATTAAATAACTCAGTCCAGTGCTGACGATTAATACACCGATAAGAAGAAGAATGAAGCGCTCTTTGTTACGCCACCACGAGTTCCAGATGAACTTAAGCATAGGCAGGTACCTCCGACGATTCGACAACTCGACCATCTTTCATCGTAATCGTCCAGTTCGCACGTGCTGCGAGGTCGGGATCATGCGTGACGAAAAAGACACCACAGGCGTTCTCACGGTTCAGTTTCGTTAACAGACTAAAGATGACCTCACCAGTCGCTGTGTCAAGATTCCCAGTCGGTTCATCCGCGAGTAACCACTTTGGACGATGGATGAGTGCGCGGGCGACGGCGACACGTTGCTGTTGTCCACCGGAGAGTTGCGAAGGGAGAGAATGGATCTTGTCTGCGAGTCCGACCTCCTCCAGGAGCTCGAGTGCCCGTTTTTCCCTATCATAGTCGACCTTTCGTCCGAAGAGAGGAGCGAGCACGTTCTCAATTGCTGTCAGTATTGGGATGAGGTGGAACTGCTGGAAGATGAAACCGATATTCTCGAACCGGAAGTCCGAGAGTTGCTTTGCATTTAGTTTAGAGATGTCTTTCCCGTTGAACAGCAATTCTCCTGAAGTCGGAGTGTCGAGCGTCCCAAGAATACTGAGCAACGTCGACTTACCAGAACCGGAAGGTCCGATAATCGAGATAAAGTCTCCTTCAGCGAAGTCGAGTTGGATATCCTGTAAAGCGAACGTCTCGTTTTCACCTGTTTGGAACGATTTCGTAATATTTTTGCACGTAAACGAATAAGCCATGTACCTTACCTCCTGGAAATCGTATTTAATCAATTCCATATGTAAGTAATAAAACCCATTACTTTCCTATTATAATCATAAAAATAATGTCATTAAACCATTAAAATACAGAAATGTCTGAAAAATAAGTCAATTATTTAAATGATTAATCTATTCTAGTAAAAATATTCATTCCACTCTTCGAATAACGAATATCTTCGTTCATGCTCATCAAGTAGATATTAGTTAGTGTTACATGCCAATACAGATAACTATCGTGTCAAGACAAGCAAAATGAAAACAAGGAAGTCCACATCTGTGAAATGATGTGGACTTCCTTCTATAATAACTATGCTATTTGCTAGGTTAAGTAATTAATTATTCTTCACGACGATCATTTATAAACATCTCGTCGATGCCCTATCTCAAGAATTAAGATCACGACTTTTTCATCCTGAATGTCAGCGATTAGACGATAGTCACCGATTCGATATCGCCATTCACCAGAGCGATTCGAGACGAGTCCTTTCCCATGACGACGCGGATCATCCGTCCCGACAAGGTTCTTCTTGATCCAGGACATGATGATCCGCGCTTGTTGTGGGTCCATCTTCTTGAGAGACTTTTGAGCCCCGCGCTCGAACTCTACATTATAAGCTGTCATTCTAAATCAAGTTCCTTCATCATGTCGTCGAAAGAAATCGCTTCTGAGTTTTTACGGTGTGCTGCCATGGAATCATGATAGAGTTGTAAATCGATTTCGTCTTCGATACGGTCGAGGACGGCATCGCGTACGAGTGTAGAAATCGTGATGTTTTTCGCCTTCGCATAATCCTTGATGAGGCGTGTATCCTCATCATCCAAGCGTACGGAAATCGTACTCATGATTATCATCCCCTTTGTAATACATTGTAATACAAAATAGGTTTTTAGTACATAGAATTGAATTGGATGATTCAGAATAAGCATTCTTTAAAAGCTAAAGGTCCGGCTTGTAACGTATGTGAAAACCTTAAATGAATGCATCTTGTTACAAGCGTATTTCCTCATTTCCATAATAAATATAGAGGGTTTAAATGCGATAATTTTGTGTGTTATTCATTAATTTGAATAGAAATGGCCGATGATTCCGTGGAAAGAAGGAATCATCGGCCATTTTATTAATTTTAGAGCGACTTATGAGTCAGCCACATTTTGCGATTAACCGAGTGACAGGTATTTGACTTCGAGGTAATCCTCGATGCCGTAGACGCCGCCTTCACGACCGAGTCCACTTTCTTTATAACCGCCGAATGGTGCTTGCGCAGCGGATGGTGCGCCGTCATTCAAACCGACAATCCCGTACTCGAGTTTTTTACCGAGACGAAGCGCTTCGTCGATTTTTTCCGAGAACGCATATGCCGCAAGACCATACGGTGTGTTGTTCGCGCGTTCGATGACTTCGTCGAGTGTTTCGAAGACAGAAATCGGTGCGAGCGGACCAAACGTTTCTTCCTGCATGCAAATCATGTCTTCTGTCACGTTACCGAGGACAGTTGGTTCGACGAAATAACCGACGGAGTCGTCAATTGTGCCGCCTGTTAAAATCGTGGCGCCTTTTGCGACGGCGTCGTCAATATGTGCTTTGACTTTAGCAACAGCTTTTGCATTGATCAACGGTCCGATTGTTGAATCGGCATCGAGCCCGTTACCGACTTTCAACCGCTTGACTTCGGCGACGAATTTTTCAGTGAAGGCGTCGAGAACCGATGCCTGGACATAAAAGCGGTTCGTTGCGACACAAGCTTGACCGCCGTTGCGGAATTTCGAGCGGATGGCACCTTGAACGGCTTTGTCGAGATCCGCATTTTCTGTGACAATGAATGGAGCGTGACCACCGAGTTCAAGTGATAATTTTTTCATTGTATCAGCCGCTTGACGCATGATTAATTTACCGACCGCTGTTGAGCCGGTGAACGTGATTTTCCGGACGCGGGAATCGGCTTGCCAAACACCACTGATGGTTGCAGCGTCTCCCGTCAAGACGTTGATGGCACCAGCCGGAATACCCGCTTCAATCGCCAGTTCGACGAGGCGAAGTGCTGTATACGGTGTTTCTTCCGATGGTTTGAGGACGACCGTACAGCCTGCAGCAAGCGCCGGAGCGAGTTTCCGTGTAATCATCGCCGCCGGGAAGTTCCATGGTGTGATCGCCGCAACGACACCAACCGGTTCTTTTTCAACGAAGAGCCGTTTTCCGGGCACAGATGCCGGAATCGTTTCCCCGTAAATCCGGCGTGCTTCTTCTGCGTACCAACGGACGTATTGGTTCCCGTAATCGATTTCTCCACGTGCTTCGATGAACGGTTTTCCTTGTTCACGTGTCATGATGTCTGCCAGTTCATCGCGGTGTTCCTGAATCAAGCGGTACCAGGCATCGATTTTATCAGCGCGGTCATCGGCCGTCCGTTCCGACCAGTCGACGAATGCCGTACTTGCTGCATCGACGGCACGTTGCGCATCGTCTGCTGTACTGCTCGGGACGTGTCCGAGCAATTCTTTTGTTGCCGGGTTGAAGACCGGAATCGTTTCCTCTGTGTCATACCATACTCCATTGATTACATTTTGTTCTATCATGTGTTGCACCTCCGTGTGTTTTCATTACGTCCCTTATTAAACACCCATCCGGCCGGTTTGTGTACTTCCGCTTTGGATGGGGGGCATAACGAACTGGAATACCCCCGGGAAAACCGTTAAGCAAATGAATAATTGGGAATATAAAGAATAATGACAGAAAATCTCAGATCGAAGAAGGGATGGGATGAATATGAACAGGAAGTGGATCGGAGTCACGCTTGCCGGAATTGTTCTGGTCAGTGGATGTAATCAACAGTCGGCCGCATCGGCAACGAAAGCGAAACAGACCGAGCGACAGGCGACAGACACGGATTACATACGGCAGGAGTTAAAGCGCGCTGATTTCATTGCCGCTCAGTATGATTACGCCCGGGCGATCCGGATTGTCGACCGGTTAAAGACGACGGAAGCCAAACAAAAGCGGAAGGAATACGCGGCGAAACAGGCGGATCTCAGTATGATTAAAGCCGGTACGTCCGTCCCGCACCTGTTTTTCCACTCCTTGATCGCCGAACCGAAACGCGCCTTTGACGGGGACCGGAAACAGCAGGGCTACGATGATTATATGGTGACGCAAGGGGAGTTCGAACGGATGTTGACCGCTCTGTATCAGCGGAACTATGTCCTCGTCCGACCGACTGATCTTGCGGTGTGGAAAGACGGACGGATGACGGAAAAGGGGCTCCCTTTTCCAAAGGGCAAAAAGCCGCTTGTCCTGTCGCAGGATGATGTCAACTACTATGAATATATGACGGGAGACGGTTTTGCGACGACGTTGAAAGTGAAAAACGGGCGGATCACCAATTCGATGACCGGAAAACCGGACGGTGCGTATGATCTCGTGCCGATCGTGGATGCGTTCGTCAACCGCCATCCGGACTTCTCTTACCATGGTGCGAAAGGATTACTTGGTATTACGGGCTATAACGGCGTTCTCGGGTACCGGTCGTCGTATGCGCAGTACGGAAGTTCTTCTAAAGTTGAGCAGGCGCGTCAACAGGCAAAAGCGACTGCAACGGCCTTGAAGAAGGACGGATGGCAATTTGCCAGCCACACCTATGGTCACATCGCGATCGGAAAAGTCAGTCTGGCAACGCTTCAGGCGGATACGGCTCGCTACAACCGTGATGTCGCCCCATTGATCGGAACGACCCGTCAGTTGATTTATCCGTTCGGCAGTGATATTCAGAATTGGCATGGGTATACGGGGGACAAATACCGCTACTTGACGCAGCAAGGGTTCCATTATTTTTATAACGTCGATGCGTCGCAGCATGCCTGGAAACAGTTAGGCAAAGACTATTACCGTCAGGCACGGATCAATGTCGACGGGATCCGGCTCCGCCAGGCACTGGCGAAAAAAACAAAGGTCTTGGACCCGTTCTTCGATTCGAAAGCCGTCTTTGATCCGATGCGGCCGGTCGTTAAAAAATAATCTCATTCCTGAAAAACGAATTGACCCATTTAGTGATTCACGACTCTCCACGTGACATTAAATGGGTATTATTTATATAGAGGAGAAAGTAGAGACGTCAGGATGTGACGGTTGCTAGAACCTCAATATGGTTCGTATGGAAAGGAACCCAGGACATGCACACAGGATATAAGCTGTTGATGGCAGCAACGGTTGTCAGTTCTACGATTGGTTTTACTCATGATGTTTCGGCACAATCGGACAGCTTCAAAATCGCTTCGACGAGCTACAGTCAACCGTTGACCCAAATTGAGAGCTTCATCGGCGGAAAGAAAGTGGAAACGGTACGTTACACGTTAGGCAGTGTCGACCGTCTGCATGATGGCTTGTTGTACAGTTCTTACGGTGACCAGGTTATCAACCTGAAAAACAGCAAGACGACACTCAAAAAAGTCGCCGACTCGCCACTGCGGGTTACAAAGTATAAAAATACTTACTATGTCTTAACTATATCCGCGCTCAATGAATTTTCACTGACAAAATATACGTCTGATTTCAAAAAAATCGGCCAGACGAAACGGTTTGGCGGTCACGGACGGGACATGATCGTAACCGGAGATAAAGTGTATGTTCTCGCAAATAACATGGAGACAGAAACGAATTCGGTTGAAGTATATACATTTGATACTACACATTTTGCGTCTCTCCATCTTGAGAAAATCAAGCCGATGGTTTTTGCGTTTCATTTCCGGCATACCGGTAACGAGTTGAAAATTTACGGCAATAAAACAGAAACAGGGGAAGAGTTGTCGATTGCGTCGTATGACTTAAAAAAACAACAGGGCAAAATCGTCCTGACATCCAAGCAACCCGTCATGTGGATCGATGAAACAAAAGCCTTGTCGCCGACAAAAGATTTAGTCTTCAATACGTATTCGATGCTCGAAGTCGATCAAAAGACGAAACAGGTCCGGGTGCTGTACAGCAGTAAACAGGCACTGATTGACTATGCGTACGACAGCAAAACAAAAACGTATCACGTCCTCGAAGGGAATTTCGAGACAAAAGATTTCCGTGTCAAGACGCTGAACAGCCACTTTAAACCGGTTGCCGATTATAAGTTTCAGCCAATCGGCCGTTTGATGCCGTTTCAGGTGTTATGAAAAATTTAGGAAGGGGTGTAACTTATGCAAAAAGCTTACAAGCTGCTGATGTCAGCAACAGTTGTCAGTATGACTGTTGGATTTAATCACGCTGTAGCGGCGCAAAAAGATACGTATCAAGTCGTATCAACAAGTTATCAGCAACCGATAACAACATTCGAGACTTATATCGGCAATAAAAAGATTGAAACGGTGCGTTATGCGCTGAAAGGCGCTGATCGTCTGCATGATGGATTGTTGTACAGTTCTTATCATAACCGTGTCATCAACTTGAAAAATAGTAAGACGACCATCAAGCAGATTGAGTCGGGACCGATGCGAATCAAGAAGTATAAAAATGCCTATTACGTGATGAGTTTATCGGCAATCAATCAATTTTCGCTGACGAAATATACATTGGACTTTAAGAAAATCGGTGCGACGAAACGTTATACCGGCTTCGGAAAAGATTTGATCGTGACCGGTGACAAATTATATGTTTTGGCAGATCATATGAAAGGAATCGATTACTCGATCAAACTCCATACCTTTGATACAACATCATTGAAACCTCTCCATCATGAGATCATCGAAGAATTAATCTATGCCGATTACATTCGCCTAGCCGGTTCACAACTGAAGATTTACGGTACCTCACCTAAGAACGAGAATAAATTAACGATTCTGTCTTACGACACAAAAAAACAGCGTAGCACGAATACGATGACTTCAAACCAGTATGTAAAAGGTGGAGTAGAGAAAACACAGATGCTCTCACGGGAAACCGAACTGATTTTCAATATGGACTGTTTCTTTGAAATCAATCATCGGACGAAACAAGCCCGACTTCTGTATGACAATGATCATGATTTGATCGACTACGTGTATGACAGCAAAACGAAAACCTATCATGTCCTTGAGTTAGTTACGCAAACAGGCGAGTACCAGGTCAAGACGCTGAACAGCTACTTTAAACCAATTGCTACATATCGTTTAAAACCATCCGACAGCGTTAGTCCATTTCGTGTATTGTGAAGAAACAAGTCCTGTGACTTGTTTTTTTTGTTAGGTTAACAGACCGACCAGTCGCTCGCCCCGAAGACGGTATGTCTGCAAATGAAGCCGAAACTGATCATAACCGATCGGGTTGTTTTCTGCATCGAACGCAAGCTGTTTCGTCCGTTCAACGAAATGCAGATTAAAACAGCCCGAGAGCCATAACAAGGCAGCCAACCGCGGATCGTCTTGCGATACGAGGACGGTCGGCGAATTATAGTGGGTCAGTAAACTTTTGGCTAAACGTCCGGACACGTCATGCGAGCCAATCCCTTCCGTCCGGGCATACCATTTGATCAGCCAGGCCAAATCCTGCACGCGGTCGGTTGCACCGATATGTTCGTGATCAACGATTCCAATGATTTGTTGATTCTGATTCCATAAGATGTTGAGCGAATTCAAATCAGTCGAGATGACCGGTTGAAAGGAAGGAGATTGGTGATATTTTGCGGTGTCGAGATGATATTGTGCTAGATTCAGATACTCCTGCAGGGAATTTCGGGCCGATTCCGGCATCCGTGAGACCAAAAGGCGTTGTAAATCGCCGAGCCAACGTTGATAGACAATCGTATGGTCAATGTATGGAAAACAGATATCGTGTTGGTGCAACGAGACATCATGTAACTGACGGGCTAACGTGCCCATCCGAGCCGCCGTATGTATCGTATTTGCCGTTACGTGGTGTCCGTCCATCCAGTGGAACAGACAACATGTCCAATGTAGTCCGACCGGATCCGTGATGGTCGTAAAAAAAGCTTCGTTCGCCGGTTTCACACGCTCCATGAACGGAATGCCCTGCGTGCGCAAATAATCGGTGTATCGTAACTGTAGCGTAAGGATATCCGATGTAGATTGTGGAAGAGAAGACTCGATATAACGCTTTTTCGGCAACAAGCGTATCGAATAGGGGTGTCCGTCAATCAGGATTTTGTAGTGTAAATCTCCGTGTTTGCCGTAGGTTGTTAAAGAGACGGGTTCAACTTCAAGCGATTGAAAGTCAAGATCGTAACTCATGACTGCCTGATTGATTAAAGTAAATGGGTTGGTCTGTTCCATAGTCGGAACTCCTTTCTGCATACGCTCTCATTTGAATTCAAAGAATACCCATTATAGCAAAAACATTTATTTGAAATCCATTACACTGAAAGATACAAATTTTGTATAATGTGTAAGATGCTAGATTAAATAATGAACACAAGGAGTCAAATGGGATGAAGATTGAGATTCAAAACACTTCAAAAACATATCTGAATGGGAAAAAGGCATTGATGGATGCCAACATCACGTTAGAACCGGGCGTCTATGCTTTGTTCGGAGAAAACGGGGCAGGTAAGTCGACGTTGATGAAGATTTTAGCAGGATTGCTTAAGCCATCAACGGGTAAGATTCTTGTTGACGGACAAGAAATGTCGCCGCTTGCTGACGCGTACCGTGAGAAAATCGGCTATCTTCCGCAAGATACCCCAGTCTACAGTAACTTTACTGCCGCTAAATTTTTAAGTTATCTCGCGACCGTCAAAGGGGTGCCAAAACAGGATGTCCAAACAAGCGTCATGTCCGCCCTCGAAGCGGTCAACATGACAGAACACGCCAATAAGAAGTTGAAAAGTTTTTCCGGCGGCATGAAGCGGAGAATCGGGATTGCCCAATTGTTGCTGAATGATCCGGAACTCCTAATCATTGATGAGCCGACGGCCGGCCTTGATCCAAAGGAACGGATTCATTTTCGGAATCTGATTGCGTCGATTGCCCGGAAGCGAATTGTACTGCTGTCGACCCATATCGTTTCGGATGTCGGATCGATTGCCCGTGAAATCATTTTGATGAAACAGGGACGCATCATTAAACAGGCCAATCCGTATGAACTATTGGATGAAATTGCGACGGAAATCTGGACTGTTGATGTGACGGACCAGGAATTACTCGATTTACAAGAGACATATCAAATTGGATCAATCCAACAGACGCGACAAGGTAAAAACCGGGTCCGAATCATTTCAAGCCAACTGCCGCATCCGAAGGCGGTTCAAGATGAGCCGCAGCTGGAAGACTTATATTTGTATCATTTGGACGGACGGGGAAAAAGTGCATGAGCCAGTTGATACGCTTTGAATTGTATAAACTCTGTACATCAATTCCTGCCCTGCTGTTCATCGTCGCCTTGCTGCTGTACTTGATGTCGTCCGTATTTTCAGAAGAGGAAGCAAACGTCCGCGCGAAGTATGCCGCATGGGAAGGTCCGGCGACAGCAGAAACATTTAAGAAAATACATGACCGCGCAAATAAAATTAATGATGAAGATTATGATCTAGATAATCAGTTTGGTTCCGCCACTTCATACGAAAATGAAGCATTCGCCCATCTGTTTAACATCGAAGAAGCACAAATTTTTAAAGCGCAGGGGCTGGAAGCGCTAGCGAATAAAACGGTTGAACCGGGCTTTGACGAACGGGACCGTGCCTTACATATCAGTCTGTTGAAACAAATCAATCTGGACACGATCCAGTACCACATCCCGGCAGAAAAAGCAGTAGCGTTCACGACTCAAACCGGCGTTGCTGTCCTGCTGTTCCCTTTGCTGTTGCTGATTGCGTTCATCTATTCCAAAGAGCGGGTTTCGGGCGTTGATCAATACCAACTGCCTGCTGTGAACGGTCGGACGAAGTTACTGACGGCGAAACTGATTGCTGGATCGATCTTCCTGACAGGCGTCAATATGATCTTGCATCTAGGCATTCTGGGTCTTGCCTCGTATCGTTTCGGAACCATCGACTGGTCCGCTCCAATGCAGGTTGTAAACGGTTTGACCGATTCACCGTACCCGTTCTCCATCGGGCAATATTGGTTAGTATCGTTTGGTTATCAGACATTTGTATTAATCGTGCTTGGCATTTGGGTGCTAACGATATCGTTTTTCGCCAAAACAGCGATTCAAGCGATTCTTTGGTCGAGCATTTTAATGGGTGTCCCGCTTCTTTACCAGTTTGTGATTTCAGGCATCTTTTTTCTGGAAATGAAACTTTTTGAGCAAGGGATTTTATTTTTCCCGAGCCGTGCCTTGTTGACCGGAGAAGTGTTTAAGACATATCAAACGATCCATCTTGGGATTCCGTTGCTGTTGCCGGTTGCCATCCTGCTTGTGCAGTTAGTCGTGACCCTGATTGTATTGAAATTCCTTTATCAAACTAGTCGAAAGAGGCAAGTCGTATGAAAAAATCAGACAGTACGTTGCGGGAGTTAATCCGCTTTGAGTGTTACAAATTGTTGCAGCAACGCTTTTTATGGTTGTTGCTGCTTGTCATCTTGATTGCCGGATTGTACTTTTCCGTGCAACGGATGGGATGGCCGTGGGCGGATCGTGTCAACACAGGGTTTGAAGGGGAACTGACGACAGAAATGATTGCGCGTGCGGAAGCGGGGAGTGAAGCCTATGTCAAAAAAAGTCATCCGACAGCAGAGGAAAAGAAACAAAATGCTTCCTATCATAACGTGCTCGAGGCTGCATCCGCTTATGGCAAGCAATCCAAAGATGTCTCTTCGCTCCGTCAGGAAGGAGAGGAGGCATCCACTGTATATGAAAAACGGCAATTCTCATTACAAGCTGATTTGACGGAAGCGATTGATTATCGTCCGGTCGGAAACTATCAAACGTTTGATCAACTGCTGACGTTTTCAGGAACCGGTGGATATGCGTTGTTGGCAGTGGTCCTGATTTTCGGAACAGCAGTCAGTTTCTCGAATGAATATCAGACCGGTGTTGCGGCGTATCTGTATTCTTCACGGCATGGGAGAAAACAATTGTTGACGGCCAAGCTGATCGTATCCGTCGCACTGGTAACGGGGACGATTCTAATCTACAATCTGGTTCAACTGCTATGTTTCTTCCGCGGGCATTCCGGTTGGGATATTCCGATCCAAGCGGCTTACGGCAACTCACCTTACCCGTTGACGTTCGCTGAATTATACGGGTTTTCCGTATTGTATCAGTGGGTGATTGCCGTTTCGCTTGTCATCGTCCTGTTGTTCCTGTCGATGTTGATTAAACAGACGGTGGTCGCTGTATTCCTCGGTGGACTCATCGTCGGCGGACCTTTTCTGATTGAAACGGTTCTGTTTAATACAGAAACACCGGAGTTCATGTGGACTTTGGTGAAGTTCACACAGGGACAGGCACTAAGTGTTTACGTTTTATTCCGGGAGTATGTGACGGTTAATGTCTTCGGTTATCCGGTCTTGTTACCGGTTGCCGTACTTGTTGTCACACTTATCACGTCACTCATTTTAATCAAACTGATGTACCGAGTAATTGGTCGGAGAATGGCATGATGAAATACGAGAAGGTTCGGCTGTCGCGAGACCAAGCCGAACCTTCTTGTGTAAACCGATAAAAGATTACTTACAAAACAAACGTCGCCGGTTGCGTTCCGTCCTGATCCGTAAAGCCGTAGTCACGTGCGAGATCCGACACGAACAAAGCTTGCCCGGTCCGTTGCAGGATATCCGGGTCCTGGGCAAGGGCGACGACAGCCTGTCCAACATAAGCGGTTGTCTCAGTCGCATCACTGCTGAAGCCTGCGTCGACGACCCGTTCCGTCCGCATGAAGCCGGGACAGAGCGCAATCGAAGCGACGCGAGACGTTCGAAGTTCCTGACCCATCACAAATGTCATTCGGTTGATTGACTGCATCGCTAAGTCATAATACAAATTGCCGGCGGCTTGATCCGGCGTGAACGACGTCAAATTGACGATCAATGCTGTTGGACTTTGCTGAAGCAACGGAACAGCCGCCCGCGTCGTCAGCAAATAGGCTTTCGGGCCGGCGACCATCATCGCGTCCCAGTGTTCCGGCGGACGTTCCCAAAATCGTTTGCCTTGCCCCACAGGAAGGGAAGCTTCCGAACCGCCGAACACACTGTTGACGAGCAGATCAATCTGACCGTGCTGGTCTTGAATCTGTTGGAACAAGCAAGTTATCTCGTCCGGATCGGTATGGTCACAACGGACCGGAATACCGAGACCACCGCGAGCCGTGACACCGGCGGCCGTCTGTTCAATCGTTTCCGGACGACCGTCGGTGGAGCTTTCCTGCGTACTGCGTCCCGTCACGTAGACGGTTGCTCCGGATCGTCCCAGTTCGTAAGCGATTCCGCGACCGGCGCCGCGGGATGCGCCGGTAACGACAGCAATCGTATCTCTTAATGAATCCATCTGGTTTTCCCACCTCACTTTAAAAATAGGACACGACAGAAAAAGGGACTTTCGATTAAAATCGGAAGTCCTTTTCGTCTCACGTTAAAATCCTTTAATCGTCATCCCGCCGTCAACGAACAGCGTCTGTCCGGTGACGTACGTTCCGGCGTCCGACGCAAGGAACACAGCTGGTCCAACGAGTTCCGTCAGTTCACCGACCCGGCCGAGCGGTGTCACGTCAACGATGTCCTGCAAATAAGCGGGATCGGCGAGCAACGGTTCCGTCAGCGGTGTCTTGAAATACCACGGTCCGATCGCATTGACGCGGATATTTTTCGGACCCCATTCAAGCGCTAAGACTTTTGTCATCTGAATCAAGGCGGCTTTCGTCGTCGCATAGACGACACCGGTTCGTAAGGCGACGTGTCCCGCAACCGAAGCAATGTTCAGGATACTGCCGCCGGTGTCCTGCATCCGGCGTCCGATTTCCTGTGAGAATAGGAAGACAGACTTTAAGTTCGTCTGCTGGATTGTTTCCCACTCGTCCTCGGTGACATCCAGTGCTTTCGAGCGGATGTTCATTCCGGCATTGTTGACAAGGACATCAATCCGGTCAACATATGTATAGGCACGGTCGACCGTCGCCTGGACCTGCGTCCGGTCCGTCACGTCGCATGTTAAGACAAAGGCGCGCCGTCCAAGTTGTTCAATCTGTTTTGCGGTTTCCTGTAAATCGGATTCCGTGCGGGCGACCAGTAAGACATCCGCGCCAGCTTCCGCCATTCCGATCGCCAGGGCACGGCCGATGCCGCGACCGGCACCGGTCACAAGAACGGTTTTCTGATCCAGTTGAAACGAAGGTAAGTACATATGATCACATCCTATTCTGACAGTGTAATTTTACTGTACGCTCAAATTGACTGAAAAGAAAGAAAAATGCTGAAGGACTAGCCGCTATATGTTATTATTTGGTAAAAAAAGGAGGCGTATTATGCAACGGAAGCTCGGACTGATGATTCTATCCGTTTTGGTAATGGCCGCATCGCTCGTCGCGTTTGAACGTTATGTTTATAAGACATATATCTATAAACCGGCGGATTACACATTCCATTACAAAATTAAGCCGCGCAAAGCAATGAATGGGCCGAAATTTGGAGCAAAACCGTTCCCGAAAGGTCCAATGATCAAAGGTACCTCCTTGTTCTTGCCGGATATTCTGCTGCCGGTCGGAGCACTGGTCACAGCCTTCTTATCTGTTTTTGTGTTCCGCCGGTTACTCGGATACCGCCGGCGTAAACAGTTGCTTGAGCCGACGGAAGAGGGGGATCCGCAAATCTTACGTCCGAAGATAGCACCGCTTGACTGGCGTCCGGAGCGACAACGACAACAAACGGACTCCGTTTCCGAAGTCCGTCAATTGATTGCTTCTTTTGACCGGCAGCTACCGGACGGATCAAAACGCCGGCCGGAAGAAACGGTCCAGGATTGGCTCGACCGGATCGAGTTGCCGATTAATCCGCTACTTTATCATGTGGTCCGTTACGGGGAAATCGACGATCAGACGCTCGACCGTTCCGAAATCGACGCTCTGCGGAACCAACTGAATCAACGGTTGCGGGGATGACCGATCATGCGGAGTAACGTTTGATGGTGTTCCGCGTCCCGTGTTACGAGAGATAATTCGCGTGTGACATCAAAACCGGTGATCGGCAATGTCCGGACTTCCGGCGGGAGACCATCCTGAAAGATTGCCGGTAAAATCGCGATCCCGAGTTTTGCCCGGATGAAGCCAAGGACGCTTGAACCAAATTCCATTTCCGAGGCGACGGTATAGGTCGCCCCGCGTTCCGCAAACGCGGCTTTCAGGATATTCGTCGAGTCACAGTCGATCGGCAAGGACAGGAACGACGAGGCTTCGATTTGATCGAACCGGACATCGACACAGCCTTCGAACCGTTCGTCAGCTTCATGGAAGTAGAGTAAAAACGGTTCCGTATACAGGTGTGTCGACGGATACGGATGCTCGATTTGCCGATCGTCGAGCAATACGGCATCGTACTGATGCTGCTCCAAACCGGCCATCAGTTCGATGTACGTATGGGCCGTCTTGATCTTCAGTTCCGGACCGCCCACTGTTGGATGGTTGGCGAAGTGTTGCGGCAGGTAAGACATGGCGACACTCGGCCATGAACCGAGTGTAAACGACGTCTGTCCCTGCAACTGATCAATTTTTCGTTGCATGTCATCGAGCTGTTCGAGAATTTTTTGTCCGTCTTTGAAGACGATTTCTCCTGCCGGCGTCAACGAGACGCCGCTCGTCGTCCGTGTGAACAGCGGAGCGCCGACCGCCTGTTCGAGATTTTTGATTTGTTTGCTAAGCGCCGGTTGCGTCATATGCAAAAGTTCGCTCGCTTTCGTCAGGCTGGATGTTTCCGCCGTGACGTGAAAGGCTTCGAGCCATTCGGTTTTCATCAGACTTCACACTCGCTCTCGCTTCTTGTGCTTTGACGATACTGTACGTTTGTTTCGTCTGACAACTATTTCGCTCAATTTTATATATTCTTCGTTTGGAATATTCCTTTTGGGGTATATATAAATAGAAGAGGTGGAAATCATGTCAGATGGGCTTGCACGTACGTTATTTGCTTTATCCGATACCAATCGCTTGAAAATCGTCGAACTATTGAAGACGGGTCCGTTACCGGTCGGTGAAATTGCGGCGCAGTTACGTCTCAACCAACCGCAAACATCGAAACACCTGAAAGTTTTGCTCGAAGCGGATCTCGTCCGGATCGAACCGGTCGCCAACCGCAGAATCTATCATTTGCGGACAGAGCCGTTCCAAGGTCTCACTGCGTGGAGCCAATCGTTTGAACAGCAGATGGTCAGCCGGATGACACGACTTGAAGGATATTTGGAACAGATACAGGACACAGTCAACCCAAAGGAGTGAATGAAAATGCAGGAAAAACTAAAAACGAAAGTCGAAGGTTCCGTTCTTCAAATGGAATGGACGTTCGACGCTCCTCGTGAGCTGGTATTTGCCGCATTTACGGAAAAAGAGCATCTCGAAGCCTGGTGGGGACCAGAAGGCTGGCAAACGGAAATCACGACCTTTGATTTCGTCGAAGGCGGCATTTGGCATTACTGTATGCGCTGCAAGGATCCCGCGCAAGGGGAATTCTACGGAATGGAGTCGTGGGGAAAAGCCATCTTCCGACAAATCGATGCTCCGCAAAGTTACGCCCACGCCGACTATTTTTCGGATGCTTCCGGAACAATTTCCGAAGAATTGCCGGGCAGTGAAAACGTGACGACGTTCGAAGCCGTCGGTGACCGGACTCGGGTAGTGTTCCGGTCGGACTTTAAGACCGAGGAAGCGGTAAAACAAGTCCTTGAGATGGGAATGAAAGAAGGATTCACCTCACAATTGCATCGTCTCGATCAATGGCTTGCGCAACGAACTGTATCCTAAAAGATCTGACAATCCGTCACGGACGGGTTGTTTTTTTCGAACAGTCATTCAGAACTGTCACTCTTTTGGGAAAAGTGTCATTCATTTTGGGAATTCAAAGGAAAATGCTTCATCTTTGGCAGTATGAAGCCGTTATACAAGATGAGATGACTGAAAAAGGGGATCGATAGTGTGAAATGGTGGTCGAAACAACAAGAGATTACGTTTTCAGAACGGATGCAACAAGAACAGGAACATGTTCGCTTAGAAGCGGGGGCAGCATTTGCGCAACAACTCCAGCTGATTGATTTGACGGTCGAGGATTTACAAATCATCCGTTTGATCCGTCACGATGTCGCGGAGTGGATGCCGCAGATGGTCGATGCGTTTTATGCGGAGTTGGTCCGGGTGCCGGAGCTGAAACAACTGATTGAACGGCACTCGACACTCGAACGGTTAAAAGGAACGCTCGCCAAGCATATCCTCCAGATGTTTGACGGACAGGTCACACCGGACTACATCAACGTCCGAAAACGGATCGCCGATCGGCATGTCCGGATCGGCCTGCAAAATAAGTGGTACATCGCCGCCTTCCAAAAGGTATTAAACGTCTTGAGCCGGCAAATCGAGGACAGTACGTTACCCGAGTCGGAACAGGTCCGGATTGTCCGCTCTGCCGGGAAACTGTTTAATCTCGAACAACAGATCGTTTTGACGATGTATGAGGAGATGGTCGAAGCCGAGCGGCAGACGGTGACGGATGCGAAACAGCGTGTCGGACAGACCGTTCAAAAGTCGACAGAGGAACTGGCCGCGATGAGTCAACAATCGTCTGCCAGTTTTCAGGAAATGGAGCGGCATGCCCAACAGGTGTCCGTGACGACAGGGGCGATTGCGACACAATTGACCCAGGCAGCCAAAGAAGCGGCAGACGGTGTCGAATTGGTCGAGGCGGAAACGAAACGGTTTGAACAAGTTGTAGAAGAGATGACGCTGACGACGGAACAGATGACACAGCTCGCCTTTTTGTCACGCGAAATCGAACGGATTGCCGGGATGGTGACGGCGATTTCCGATCAGACGAACCTGTTGAGTCTCAACGCTTCGATCGAAGCGGCACGAGCCGGCGAGATGGGACGCGGCTTTACCGTCGTCGCCCAGGAAATCCGGAAACTGGCGGAAGAAAGTAAACGGTCCGCGTCAGAAGCATCAAGCATCGCCCAGGAAATCACTTCGAAAATGGGACAAGTCTCGGAGCGGATGAGCGGGACCGAGCAGTCGGTCGTGCAAACGACGGAAGAACTGACCCGTGTCGTCACCGCCTTTACGACGATTTCCCGCCAAACGGTCGATGTCTCGAAACAGATCATTACATTGTCGCAGGATACGGAACAGGTCGCCGGAACGATTGAAGGTATGCGCCATATCGCGGAATCGATTGCGGAGACGGCTGACGATTTACAGACCGTCGCGACGACACTCTGAAAGGGGAATAGGGATGAGAAAACGAATCCATCTGTTGTTTGGAGTTGGAATTCTGATGCTTGCCGGTTGTGCAAGCAACGATTACCCGTTAAAAGAAGCCAGTAAAAACGGTGACATCGTCACGACGCCGGAACGGCATAATCTTGACCGGTTCGAGACGTTTTTAACGCGAGTCGGGCAACAGAAACAGGATACAATCCGGATTACGGGGTATACGACGGAAGGGGATGCAATCCTTGAAGATGTCACGTATGACGGGAAACGGTTTACCTATTCCCTCGATTCGTCGCGTGATGAATATGGTTCGCAGGCAGACGACCGGAACAAGGAAATCTGTCAAAACCTTGAGCAACAAACAACTGAGGGAGGGAACACCTTTACCCTGACCGGCTGCAAAGAAGGACAGGATCATGAGATTTTCAAATCAAATCCAGGTGAACTTAAAAAATGAAAAACGGTTGATCCTCCGAATCATGCGAGGATCAACCGTTTTTTAGTCGAGTGTCTCTTCGAGAATCCGTAAAGCTTCCCGCCAACTCGTGAACCGTTCGATTAATAAGGTCAAGGAAGGGGCCTGGTGCTTACGCGCAAACCGGACATACTCTTGGCTCGTTAAGTCAGGACCGAGCTCTTCGTATGCCTGGCGCAACGCGTTCAGGCAATCTGCGTCGGAATAAAAACCGTTTGACGACAACCGGAAATGTGCCAGTGCCTGTTTCCATGTCCCATAATGCCGGATGATGGTGTTTGCGCTCACCATCTGCGTATGTGTTTCCCGTAACTCCGAGTAAGAGCGGATGGTCACGCGTGAGCCACGCGTCTTGATATAAAAAGCGATACTTTCATCCACACTCCAGCGTTTTTGGCTGGACGTACCGGGTTTTGCCCGATTCAGCATCAAATGGTCCTCGGTGGACAACTCGAACGGTTTGACGATGCCCGCTTGTTCCAATAGTTTGGTCCAAGAGCCAAACCGTTGTTCAATTTCCTGTAAAGAGGGATAGGGCAGGTAATGTGCTAATTTTTGGTAATGTGCTGCTTTCATCGGTGTTGTATGTAACTGGTGAAGACCTTGGATCAAGCGAATGATTTTTTCATCCGTCGTCAAGGTGGAAGTGGATGTGTGCGTGGTTTCTTTCATCAAGAAGTCTCCCTTAGTGGATCGTTGGAACGTAATGGGATTAGTGTACCATCTACCTCAAAGAGATTTAACTAACAAAATCGTAAGGTTCAATGGGACGGTCGTCTCGAACAGAGAAGGATTTCGCACCCATCAGCCTTCCGGAATGGCCGTATACCGGTAAGCGGTCGTTCCTTTGAAAACAAACAGCACACCGGTCGCGTCTTCACTCCGGTATAACTTCGTTCCGGATTGCCAGTCTGTCGCCGATTGGTCCGTCAACGGTTGTTTGGCGGTAAGTTGTTTCGTGACAGTCGAAAAGGAAATCACGTTCTTTTTTTTGATTGTCGCATCTTTTCCGTCGAGCCGATACACCCGGTCGTCTGCCCGGATTAAATCAGCCGCCGGATCTTGACGGGCTTCCGTCGCAATTGAATCTGTCGTCGAAGTCGTTGTGTCAGTCGTACATCCTGCTGTAAAGAATAGACTGCTCATGACGAACAGTGTGATTCGTTTTTTCATGGTCTGTCCTCGCTTTCCTGACTGTTTATTTATGTCGTAATTTACGATATAATCGGATGTAACGATATAAAAGGGAGTGAACGAGATGTCAGCGATTCATGAAGACTTTGCCCGGTTGTACTATCATCTGCATCCGAAATGGACGGCAAATCTGTCGCATCAAAGTGTCCGGATCTTGCAAACGATTCAAATGACAGGCGCCATTACAGTGAAGGAGATTGCAGCCCGGTTTAATTTGTCTCCGAATACCGCGTCGGAGCATGTGAAAAAGTTAGAAGGGCTTGGGTATGTCGTCAAACAACGGTCATCTGTCGACCAGCGTGTCGTTCAAGTCAGTTTGACGCGTGAAGGACGGACAGCCGTCAAAACGCATACCGAACTCGACGCAAAACGTGTCGAGCATGTTTTAAACCAATTATCTCCTGCAGAACAACACATGATTCAAACGGCATTTCAGCTGTTTCGGGAGGCGACCGATGACTGCTTTTCTGATTAAAATCTTTACCAGTGCCGTCATCATCGGTTTTGTCACGGAATTGGCCCGACGTTCCCCGACGTACGGCGGGGTGATTGCGGCCCTGCCGCTCGTCAGTCTGATCAGTCTCATTTGGCTCGTCCGGCAAGGCCAATCAAAAATGGAAGTGACGGCGTTTGTCAAAAGTGTCCTGTACGGCTTACCGGCGACGTTTCTTCTGTTGTTGGTATTGTATCTACTTTTGAGTCGAGGTGGATCACTTTTACTTAGCATGGTGTGCGCTGGAGCGTGTTGGTGGATGTTTTGGACCGTACAGCAACAACTCACTCAGCTGTGGAGTCGACTTTGATAACGAAGTAATTAACTTTTGCCGATCTATTTTCAAGTATAGATCAAGTCCTTTGAAGAACGATACGATTATGAAAATCTACATAATATCATTGAGGACATGAATGTGATTTTTTTCTCCGGACGAACGAGAAGCGACATCTTTTGAAAGATGGAGTAAACGAATTGTCAGTAGTCCAGTTAACATGTGGAGAAATCATTCCTCTGTTATTAAATAAGTTCTTTTAATTAGAGTCATGAAAAATGATTTTATCAAAATTAGGCGATTCATCTTCAACCACTTCCTGGCGAAGTGGGATGAAATGCACAAGACCACTGGAAAAGGGCTGTCTTTCGGTTCTTGTTCCAAAGAAATTCCTTTGTTGAAGCAGGAGTTCGACTGGTTGAAGGAAGTGGATAGTACATCTGTTCAGATCAGCGTCAAACACCTTGCCGATGCGTTTGACCGCTTCTTCAAGAAGCAGAACGCATTTTAGCTTCTTCAACCGTCGGGACGACGGGGTTAGCCTGATCAGGTTTCGACCAGGTCGGATAACTCAGGAATCCTCCACCTCTAAGTGAAGCGTAGGTGGAGGTAGTTCAAGAGGATTACTTACTTTTCTAACTCATGGAGTGAGGAATACAAAGTGTAAGCTCCCTTTAGGCTTTTTTTCTTAGAAGCATACATCGCAATATCTGCATGTTTCATCAATTCTCGAAATGAATTTGAATCCATTGGAAAGGACGATACACCAAGACTTGGAGGACAATGAATGGTATGTCCTTGAATGTTGTAAGGATCTTGAAGACGAGTTACTAACATGCTTGCTAACTCCTGCAAATTTGAATCAGATTCGATATTTTCCGCAATTAAAGTAAATTCATCTCCACCTTGTCTTGCGATCATCGTAAAAGATTCGGACATATTAAGCAGACGCTGAGCAACAGCTGTAAGAAGTTGATCACCTACGTCATGCCCTAAAGAATCGTTCACACGTTTAAATTGATTTAAATCCATGAAAAATAATGAAATGTTTTGATTCGCGTTGATATTGGTTTGAGTATTAATCAATTCATGTATTTTTTCCTCAAAAGCAATCCGGTTGTTAAGTCCGGTTAGGGCATCATGGTAGGCCAAATAGTTAACTTTCTTCTCGTTTTCCTTGTTGGTTGTAATGTCTTTCCCGATGCCAAAGATGCCGACCAGTTTGTCACGAACGATGATCGGAATGTTTGTGATATGCATGTATGCTTTATTTCCATTATGACCGTTAACGATTGTTTCATAACTCCGGGGATGGCCAATAAATACTTGTTTGAGCTCAAAAGTGACACGGTCACGATCAAGGGGATCGACGTATAATAAACTGTTTTTACCGAGTATTTTTTCATTTGTTACACCAAGCAGGGTGCTACAAGCTTTATTGGCACTTTCGAACCGACCAGTAAGATCAGTGGAATACACAGGATCCGGGTGATATTCAAATAACGATTTATAGCGTTCTTCACTCATTTCTAACTCCTGCGTCTTGCGGTAGTATTGTTTGACCAGACGCTGATTTTCCAAAATCATGAGTACTTGTCTGACAATCACTAAGACAATTGATAGACCCGATCCGATGGTGACTGAATCCATTCCGGTCGAGTGTAAGCCCATGAAAAGAAATAGAATCAGGACACCTCCATACGGGGTCAACAGCTGAAAAATATTCATTTGGGCAATCAGCACTTCGGACTCTACTGGCGTTTTGGAAGAGGAATGAAGTAATCCCGACAATCCGAGTATCATCATGACGACAATGAATAACGGATCAATGAAACTTCCGGAAAAATAGGCACCAATCGACAACAAATAGAGGTAAACGGAGTCGGCGATTGCCTGGACTAATAAAGCTGCAAATACAAGTAGTGTCGAAAGATTTTGGTGTTGTTTTGTCGCACTGAAAAAAAGAAAAGCGGTTGCTAAAAGCATTCCTAAATCGCCAATCGGATACGCCAACGAAACGACCAACTCATTCATGCTGATATCGTGTGAATCCAGAATGGGCGCAATTAAAAAGTGCCAAGAAAATGTCGAGGCGACTACTAAAACAATTAAAACATCAAACAGGAAGGGTACGCGCTCTTGCTTTTTTGTTTGATGAAAGACTTTGTACAGCAGGGCACTTAAAATAAAAACAACCTGTAACAGATAAAAAACATCGGTCAGACCCGGAGAAGGTACTGCCCTTAAAAAGATACTCTCTGTAATGAACCAGATAATCTCTGCAATCAGGTAACAGCATGTTGCGATTGTCAGTAGAATCCAAAATGTTTTATCTGTACCTTTCGATTTTTTGACTGTGGACGAGAGCCAAACGAAGGCGATGAAGATTCCGAAAACAGAAAAAAGATTTCCACCGAATGCTTGAATATAGAAGTCATCATTCCAAGCTAAAATCCATATATAATAGAAGAAGAGATAAAAAAACGTAATGGATAAAGGCCATCGTAATGATTTAAGCATATATCATCTATACTCCTTTTTTTGTGATTTATTCATTATACATGCTTACCTCATGGTTCTAGCAGGTAATTATGGTTTAGGGGAATGAAAATTCGTTTACATAAGAAAACTTTTAACTATGTCGCTTTCTGCGTCTTTTAAACAAGAAACAGACGAATCATTGTGATCGTCTGTTTTCAGTGCAACCTCAGTGATGACTGATTTGCGTTAAAACTATTGTTTCGTGAACGGGAAGCAAGGCCATAAATGCTTGTGCTTCTACGGGCGGTGAGAAGAAGTACCCTTGTCCAATCGGACAGCCGTATTGTTGCAAGATTTTTTTCTGTTGCAAGGTTTCAATCCCTTCCGCGACAATCGATAATTTTAAATTCATACCTAGCTCAATAATGGTTTTGACGATTGGAGAAGAGGAATCCTCCTCTAGTCGATCGACAAAGGATTTATCAATTTTCAGCGTATCGATCGGCAGCTGCTCCAATACGTTCAGTGAAGAATATCCTGTACCGAAGTCATCAATCGACGTTTCGACACCCAGTCGAGCAAGGTCTTGGAGGATGGAAATACTTTCCTCAATATCCTGAACAATACTTTCGGTGATTTCTAATTCCAACCACTGAGCATCCAGGCCTGTTTCCTCTAAAATCGTTTCCACTTTCTCACTGAAAAGAGGATTCTGAAATTGAAGTGACGAAACATTTACTGATAGCAGAAGTGGCGTGAAGCCTGACATTTGGAGTTTTTTATTATACATACAAGCCGTACGCAACACCCATTCACCGATTTCATTGATCAATCCGGACTCTTCTGCGATTGGGATGAATTCAGCAGGTGAGATGAATCCGAAGTCCGGATGTTTCCATCGTATCAATGCTTCCATACCTACGATGTTTTCGGTCGATAAATGTACTTTCGGTTGATAATACACTTCAAATTGATTTGATTGTAGTGCATTTCGCAAATGGGTCTCCATTTCCAAATGCTGTGCTAGTCGTGAAGTGAACGAAGTATCATAAAAAGTATACAGATGATGCGTTCTATTTTGTGAATGATACAAGGCTTCGCTTGCTAATCTTTGAAGCTCTTCTAGATCGTCACTGTGGACAGGAAATAAACTAATTCCAATTCGGGGGACCAGGCTGATCTCATGGTATTCAATTTTCATAGTGGTCCGTAAAAAAGCAATCATCTCGTTACATCGTTCATGAAGCGTTTCTACTTTTTCGTAAGGAAGTAGCACAGTGAATTCATTTTCGCTCGTCCGAAATACACGGACCCCTTTCGGAAGGATGACGGATAATCGGCTATTCATGACTTGTATGATTTGATTTCCCACATGATAACCAAAGGCATCCATGAATTGTTTAAATCGATCCAAATGAACCACTACAACTGCAATCGATGTGTTGGGATATTGCTTAAGTTCAGGGGTCGACCGGATGAAATCCGCCTGGTTACCAATACCAGTTAAACGATCCCGATATGCGACATCCTCAAGTTCCGTCAACAGGCGCTTATTTTTTATTAAAACGATCGTTTGTCGAATCAAGATGAGTATAAAAATGGTAAACCATCCGATACTCAAAGCATTTAGATGCCATTCATACGATTTAATCATTAAAAAAGATAAAAGAAGAATACTCGTATAAGGAAGTAAAAATTCTCGTCTAAAAAAAGGTCTTTTAACTTTTAAAGTATACTGCGATTGGGTAGATGCATAGTGAAGGCCTGTAAATCCGATGAACAATAAAGCAAGTGTCCACATGAAATCCACCAGCTTACCGGCTTCATAGGTATTCTCGATGGTGAGTTGAGCAAAAATCACATCTCCGATCACCTGTAGAAATAATCCGATAACGAGAAAAATCAAAGTATGGTTCTTGCGATCAAATGGTATTAAATAACCGACAGTCACAATAAAAAATAAAATACCTAAATCGGCAAATTGAAACAATATAGTGATGGCGTTTAACCAAAAAGACTCTTTTTGCAGATGATAAAGCGGATGAAGTAAGTAGAAATAACTAATTGAACTCGCCGCCACCATATAGATGGCCATATTAAAGAAGTACGTCGTGTTTGCTAAAATGGTGCTATCCTTACGTAATTTAAAAATCAAAGCACTGAAATAAAGAAAGTAAGCACAAATCCAAAGTACTGACGAAAAAACGGGCGTTTGAACGGTGTGAGAACGTAACATAATTACTATCCAAATGAATGTCCCGAACGCTGAAAAAAATGTTCCTCCAGAGAGAAATAGCCAAAAGGGTTGGTCCTTCTTTGCTGCACGTCGGAATGTCTTAAACAGCCAATAAGTACTTAACAATCCAACCGTTAATTGAATACTATTTAAATTTAACACGCGCTTCCAGGACGGTCCTTCAAATATAAATAAGTGAAATCCGAATGATAAAAAAACAAAAATAAGACTTAAAAAAGATATGAATTTCAAGTTTCTCAAATTAAAACCTCCTCTAAGCTGTTGATAAGACACCTGTAGTTCAATAGTATATCGGCTTTTTGAGGGATTATTTCGATATTGTAATTCAAATAAACCTGAAGAATCATTTTTATAGATATAAAAGCGGGGCATCAAAAATAAAAAGACACTGATCACAAAGATCATGTCTTTTTATTTAATAGGTACTGCAGGAATAAAAAAATGACAGGAGCCATTTAAATGAAGCAGACGTGAGCTTGTTTCATACAGGAGATTGAAACATATAAACCAACCTGTCCATCGTTTCTTCAAACGAACGAACCGGCCGGTAACCGAGGGCAACGATTTTGTCGTTCGAATAGGTCGGATGCTCCGCTATCCGGTTCGGGATGCGATACGGCTTGCCCGACGCTTCGATCAGACGCATGCGAAAGTCGGTTTCCGGAATGTTGGCGTCGACCGCATGAAAGACGTCACCGGATTTCCCACGCGTGAGGACGAGGTACACCATCACGGCCAGATTATCGGCATGAACCCAGTTCACGACATCATCCGGATGGACCCAAGTCACGATCTCCGCCTCCTGCATCCGTTTGACTTGGCGGTCGCCCCAGTAGGAATGGTGTTCGGCACAGATGGCGCCGGACCGTAGAATGCGGACATCAAGTCCGTGCGCTGCATACTGGTTCAAAATGCGTTCCGAGCGGATTTTTGTCTCGATGTACGGTGCCGGATGGTCAACGGCGAGCGGCGACGACTCCGTCAACTGACCGTCCGCTGGTTCTCCGTAGACGGATGTCGTCGAGATATGGATGATGTGTGCACCCGTTTCATGTGCCACAGCTGCCAAGTGCTCGACGCCAACCACGTTGGCTTGATGCGCAAGGACCGGGTCCTCTCCAAGATAGGCGGCACAATGGATCACCCAGTCAATCTTCTCCATCGCTTGTCTAAGCGACGCTCGATCGGTAAGGTCACCGAGGACCGGTGTGAAACCCAGTTGCTCCACGAAAACAAGCTGATCGGGATTCCGGATCAAGCCGCGGACTTCGAGTGCTTCCGGCACAAGTCGTCTTGCGACACGCGCGCCGACCGTCCCGGTGACGCCGGTCACCAAAATGCGTTTTCCTGTCAGTTTCAAATCATCGACCTTCTTTCTTCTATCAATTGACCCGCTCGATCGTTGCGACGAGCGGTTGTTTGTCTTTCCGGTATTCGAACCGGATGATGTCCCCCGGTTTTAAGACGGATACGGGATTGGTCCGACCGTCAATCTTCGTCTGATCGTCAATCGTGACTTCGGTCAAGGTATACGAAGCTTCCGGATCCTGCTCCTCAGGACCGAGCGAAAGCTGATTGCCTTGGATTTCTTCGATCACATATTCCTCATTGGAACAGCCGGATAAAACGCAGACTATGAACAGACCCAGAATCAGTAAACGAATGGTGCGGCGCATGTCTTCACCACGCTTTCATCAAAAGTATTCAGAGAAAAACGGATTATTTTCATTGTAGGGATATTAAAAGAAATACGAAAGAAAAATATGGATGAATTTAGTCAATTGAACAATCAGGATGGTAGTATTAGGGAAAAAGGAGGGGGTAACATGAGCGCATTTGCTAAAAAGCTACTGATTCTTTTTGGTGTCATGGTCGTGATGGCAGGTCTGGTTGTTTTTCTGTATGTCCAGTCCATGGAACCGGACGAACCGGAAGCAGATCGAGTCGTACGTGAGACGAAATCATACATCGCGAAGCACTTTCAACAGGCTGAAGTAGCGGGTGTCTTCTACGACTCAACGGGCAGGTACTCCGAGTTTGATTATGCCGTGCAACTGAATGACTTAAAGACAAATATAGATTTTTTCGTGTATGTCGATCAGCAGACAAAGCAGGTTACGGATACCTACTTGTCTGAACAGTGGTCGCAGACACTGACGGAAAAGATCCGTCCGCTTGTCGAAACGATTTTCGGTCAAGGGACCGCATACAAGGCAGTGTATTATCAAGACGCTGTCCAACAATTGAAGCTGGATCCATCATCGTCAAGCGAGTATGAGAAAGCAAAAATCCCACCGTTCATTACGATTACACTGCAGCGGGACCGGTTACCGACGGAAGAAAAAAATCTGACGCGGCTGGCAACGGCTATAAAGAAAAAGAAGTTACTCCGGCACGGAAATCTGACCACGGAATACATCAATGAAAAAGGAATTCTGCGGGAAGATGAGATAGGGTTTAATACATACTTTTAACAAGAGCGGACGACCTGGAGTGTCAGGTCGTCCGCTCTTGTTCAGTTTCCAGTTACCAGGCTTTGAAGGTAAACGATTCCCATGAACAAAATCCAGACGCCAATCGGAATTTCTAGACTCATCAAGGCTTGCGTCAGCCGGTATGAAGCTCGTTTGTTTTGTAAGTAACGATCTGTCACGAAAAACAGGAGTGCTGCAGCTAAGCTGAGGATACCGGCGTAAGGATTAAATATCAGGAAAAAAACAGATCCGAATGCCAGATGCAACACACCAGAAACAACGAAATCAGCTTTTTGATGTTTAGTGATTCGTCGGCTGATGATCTCACTGAGAAGTGACGTTATCCCGCCGTAAATCAGGATGAACGGAAAACTGTACATCAGATAGGCCGGAATAGTAATTATAACACTTGATAGATACTGCCAAATCGAGTTGGCAGGAGCGCTCGTCGGATCCGGAACGAACAGACCGAACAAAATGGCAAAGATCGCGCCGGAGATCGAAGCCGCAATTACTTTCCGGTAAATCATACGATATGTCTCCCTTCTTGCTCCTGTACATATTTCGCTTCCCGCACCGGAAACAACAGACCGACTCCGATAATCAGCGCGCATCCGATAAAGATGGCCGGTAATCCGAGGGTCGCAACAAACGACATCGTTCCGAGAATGATTAAGTCGAACGCGGAATCGACGAGATTGAGCAACGAGAGCGTCGTCGCCCGGCTGCCGGACGGGATGTGTTCGTTGATGATACCGGAATAAAGCGGTTGGCGGATTGATCGAAGCATCCGCAGGACAAAAAAGAGCACTAAGGCAATCCACAAGCTGTCAAACAGGAAACTGGCCAGTGAAACAGCAAGCAGTGTGACGACGCCGGATAGTTGCATCAACGTCGTCCGTTTAAACTGGAGCAACAGCCAGGCGAGATGTCGGGTGATCAGCATGCTGAGTAGAGCGGCGCTTGCGTACAAAACGCCGAGCCATGCAATCGGAAGTCCGGCTCCCGTCACGTACGGTTGCTCAAATTTGCCGAAAATCACGACAGACGGAATCAACACAATCGTGAAGTTGAAAAAGGCTTTAATCAGATCCGGTGATCGGCGGATGATCTGCCAACCGTTTTTGACATGGGTATACGGGTTGTCCCGGAACTGATCAAACGATTTAGGATTGATCAGACTGAAAATCAACAAGAATTCGATGATTTTGAAGAGAATTCCGATGAGGATCAGAAATTGGAACTGGCTTTCCGCCAAATCGCGGACGAGATAGGCGCCGATCAGGCTGGTAAAAATCGTGACGGAGAACATGACGGACGAGATCTTTGCCATGACCTGACTCATCGTCTTTTCCTGTCCACTTTCCTTTAATGATTCATAAATCAAGGCATCGTCTGAACCGGAAAAGAAGGATGTTGATAATCCCCACAGCAGTCCCTGAATCGAAAACCACCAAAGGTCATCCGCAATCAGCAAGAGACTGGTCGAAAAAACACTGATGAGACTGCCGGTTAAAAAGGACGCTTTTGGTCCGAAACGGTCGGCAAAGGTACCGGTCGGGATTTCCGATACTAATGTGGCGGCACAATACATGAAGAGGATGATCAGAATGTCGGATGCCGACAAGCCACGATGAAAATAAAACAAGGTGATGACCGGATCGAGGAGATTGATCGTGCCGAACAAAGTAATGAAATAAAAGACACGGACATTATGGGTAGCTAAATTATGATGATTTCGTTTGATGAACATGCTGTTTCCTAACTTGACCTGTAGTGATGAATCGGTGATAAACTGTATCTTATATGATTATAATGATAATATATGGAATTTTAAAGGGGTAATTAGGAGTTTGAAAAGGAATAAGAAGTAAGATCACGAATACAAGACATAAATCAATGCGAGTCCCGGTCAGTCGTTTCATCAAAAGGAAGAATGGACAACCTACCATTAAATCTTCATGAAGAGGAGTCAGTATGAGAATTCAGTTAAAAGCTTGTACAGCAGGTGATGCCGATGAGTTATACGCATTTGAATGTGACAACCGGCGTTATTTCGAGCAGTCGATTCCGTCACGTGGAGATGACTACTATGTGCCTGACATTTTTCGGGAACGGCATGCGGCTCTCTTACAGGAGCAAAAGGACGGTAGTTCCGTCTTTTTCTTGATCAAGAACGAAACCGGTTCGATTCTTGGCCGAATCAATCTTGTTGACCGGAGTCCGATCGATAAAAGTGCGCAACTCGGTTACCGGATCGGGCAATTACATACTGGAAAAGGGATTGCGAAAGAGGCGGTTCGATTATTGCTTAAGAACTGTCAGAAGCTTGATATCGATAAAGTCGAAGCAAAAACGACGGACGGGAACTTAGCCTCGCAAAAAATCTTGACGCATAGCGGATTCCGACGAGTAAATAAAGAAGAAGAAGTGGTGTTACACGGTCAACGGATGAGGCTGATTCATTATATTTGGGCGCGGTAAATCGTTTACTATGTTTTTGAGAAGGACAGATAAAAATGCTGACACAGATCATTTTGAATTTTTCAAGCGTATTTCTCAGCGATACGGCATTAAGGTTCGTGTTATTTGGAGAATTGTTCGTATTGATCCTAATCTACTGGGCGATGGCTAAATTTTCAAGGCGGAGTCTTGGGATTGGCGCAGAATGCTGTCATTGATGTCTCGATTCTACTTTACTATCCACTCGAACTGGCGGCTTTATTATTGGCAATCTTTGCTTTTCAAAAACGGCAGTCCCAAGGATGAAAAAGCGAAATTAATACATACCCTCGAAATATTCAAGTGACTCCAGTGTATATTCTGGAGTCATTTTTTATGTGTGAATTCAGGGGATGCTACGTTTTCTACGTTGGAGTTCGAAGGAAAATAAAAAGTAAAGGAACGCCGATACTCCAGCGAGCAATACAAAATTGAGATCACTAAAAGTATAATTGCCTTCATGGTCAAGAAACAGCAAGAAAAGAGCAATCATGCAGCCGAAAACGACGTATACTATGGCTTTCAGCAAAAAAATATTCCGATTAGTGGAAAAGAACGGAGCGATTCGTTTCACAAAAAAGTCGGCTAGGATTCCCGAAATTAAAATGACCGGGAAAGAAGAAAGGGTGTAGAATAAAAAAATCGAAAAATAGAGATCATCATCCAGAGCCTCTAAGGCTGAGCGAATGTAAGAAATCGAGATAATCAGACCTGAAGTTACGATAGCGGTCAGTCCGGCGGCAATCAGTTTATTGAACATAGGGAAGTCTCCTTATCTTATGTAGGATACCGCCAAGTTCGTTTGATTAGGCGAGATACGATGAAGTAAAGCAAGGCCGAAGATCCAGCAATCAACAAAGAAATCGGAATATCAAAATCATCTTTCGTGAGTGTCAAGATTAAAAACATAGCGATAGTAACACCCGATATCACGTCGAACGTTTCCAGAGTTAAAGGCTGTTAAATAATTGAAGAGGAACCTTTTAAAATGATGACGGTAGTTAAACCGTGAATCATTTTTTAGGGGCATTGTTCGATTTTTTGAGAATTCTATGCGAGATCCAAAAATACAGAATCGCTGATACACCGCAAAGCATAAGAAGCGGTAGCAATACCGACAAATCACTGAACCGAACGGATCCGTCATGAAGGAACAATAGAATGACCAGAGCGATTAAACTGCCGGATACACCATACAATAAAGGACTCGTCTTCCGGAGCATAGGAGAGAACGAAACGACTCGTTTCTTCAACCAGTCGACGAGGATTCCCGAAATTAAGATGACCGGAAACGAAAAAATTGTGCACATGACGAAAAAATCGAAAGATGAGAAATAGACATCATCAAAGAAATCTTCAAAAAATGTATAGCTGGATAAAACCAACGTCACTATACCGGAAATGGCGATTGCGGTCAGAACGGCCGCTAATAATTTGTTCAACATACAGGAGTCTCCTTTTTATCAAGACGCCGGAAAGCCCGTTCAATCAGGTAAGTTACGAGATAGTAGAGCAGGGCGGAACCTCCGGCAATCGCAAGGGAAGCCGGAATATCAAAATCCTCTTTTGAAAGTGTCAGAATCAAAAACATTCCAATTAAAACACCCGACAGTCCATACAAAACAGCCAGAACGAAAAACCGAAGCCGGGAGGGAAGATGTTTTAACCTGTTTCGGATTAATACATCCGTCAAAAAACCGGAAATCAAAATGATCGGCAGAGCATAAATCAAATACAGAATGAAGATGCCACTCGCTGATGTGTACATCGTGTCACCGGCTCGTTCCGACACGGGTGTATAGGAGCAATAGGTCAGAATGCCTGAAACCAAGACGGATGTCAGTAGGACAACGGTTATTTTTTTGAGCATAATAACTCTCCTTTATTCTTAACGATTTTGATTTTTCAAAGCATCTTCAAATGATTTCACCGTTCCGTCCGCAATGGAATTCAATTGTCGGAATGTGTCCCGTGACGATGCCATCCATCGTGTAGTAACCGCCGAGACTGATTTCATACGTTTGATTGGCATCGATGCGCGTCGCTGTATAACCTTTTTGAATCCATTTTCCTTTCGTCCGGGATTCGGACGTGACGGAAACCGTATCCGAACAGAGATGACGTCCGGCACTTTGACTGTAGGCGGTCGTGATATCCGGTCGGACATTAATTTCACTTGCCGATTCCTCCTTTACCGCCTGTTTCTCGTTTGATGTCAAAGAAATCTGGAACGTACTCCGCTTCTCCGCGATTTTTCTGAATTCCTCGACCGGACGCCAGTCTTCATCCCGAAAGGCATAGATCGGGGCTAACTCCAGCTCACCATCCGGATGACGTTGATTCACGGATTCAATCACGATCTCGTATTGTTGATACCACTCATTTTTTTGCTCCGTCGTCGGTCCGTTTGTCTCAGCAATCGCGTCCGGTGACAACGGAACGAGCAGCGCAAGGGACAATAAAGCAGTAGATATTGTTTTTTTCATCGACATTTGTATTCTCCTTTTTTCATGCCATGACTTTTTGATAATGGATCAGCGTTGCTTTGTCGTTCAGCGGTTTCCGGACACCGGTTTCGACGTAACCCATCTTTTCGTACAATAAACACGTCTTCGTCTCTTCAAGCAGACTGGACAGTTCCCATGTCTTAGCCCGCGGATAACGGGCTTCCGCGAGCAGCATGGCTTGTTTGGCAAATCCGTTACCTTGGGCCTCCGGTGCCAGAAACAGCGGACTGATCCGGAAATGAACGTCTTCTTTCCAGCGAATACAGATTGCGCCAACGAGCTGTCCGTCCGCGATGATTTTTAGGAACGTGCTCGTCGGATGATGAATCCGTGCGTAGACCCGGTCAATCGTTTCATTGGCAGGGTTCGTGTCGTAATCTTGATATTTCTTAAACAAGGGACTGAACGCTGAGACTTGCAGTTCAAATAAAGCAAGAGCATCGCTGTCGGTTGCCGGTTCCAAATGAATCATCCTAATCCTCCTTTTTTAACGTAATGGAATTATTTTACCATAAGGTCATTCACATGGAATTATTTTTCCTTTTTTATGGAGGACTGTCCCTGCCTGAAAAAGACTATGGTATAGTAGATAAGTTAAAAAATACCATCTATTGATCTAAGGGGGAACGAACATGACACGCCAAAAGAATATCGTCTATAACGTCTTATTAAACGAGACACGGGATCAGGTCCTGATGGTCAAAAATATCGGACCGTCTTATTCGTATTACACGTTGCCCGGGGGAACAGTCGAAGCGGGGGAGACGTTACCGGAAGCAGCCGTCCGGGAAGCGAAGGAAGAAACCGGATATGACGTTGCGGTCGGGGAACTGTTACACGTCAGCGAAGCGTTTTTTCCGCAAGTCGATGAACATTGTCTGTTCTTCTTTTTCCAGTCGGAGATTCGCGGGGGCGAAATTGGCACGATTTTTCCGGATGAAATCGAAGAGATTTCGTGGGTGACGATTGCCGACGCCGTTCAGTTCATGAATCTGTCGAAAGAATACGAACAGATTCTGACGACGCAACAGACGGTCCCGTACGTCTTCAATGGACAAATCACACACTGAGCGGAGGGGTACACATGCAGATTGTCGAGACAACGGACCTGGATACATTAGCTAGGCTGAATCGCTACGTCCATGAGCCGCACGTCGCGCAGCAGCCGAACTTCTTTAAACCGTACGACTTTGCGACGGTCCGGGCATTTTTTGCGAAAATCGTCGGAACCGGGAACCATCAGTTTTTGATTGCCGAACTCGACGGAGAAGCGATCGGCTACGTCTGGATCGAATATCTCCGGCGTCCGGAAAGTGCCTTTCAGTTTGCCCATTCGAAAGCCCGCGTTCATCATCTCTGTATCGTCGATGACAAACAGCAGCAAGGGTTTGGCCGTCAGTTGTTGCTTGAAGTGGAACGTCGCGCACTCGAACAGGACATACATAAAATCGATCTCGACTACTGGATGAGCAACGATGGGGTCGATGTCTTCTACGAACGGCTCGGCTTTGAAAAGATGCGCCAAGTCGTCGCAAAATCGTTAAATTAAGAAAGAAAGAAGGAAGTATGAATGGATTATACAGACTTGAATTTCATTTTTGGTTTGCTGCGCATAGCAGTTCTCGTCATGGCGATCCCGTCAATGGTGTACGCGTTGTATCTGTTGCGGAAGATTGCTAATAAATAAGCGACACCTTGTTTCCTCGACGGAGACAAGGTGTTTTGTATTACATCCATTAAAAACAGGGTAGTTAAATAATGAACGACGTGTCAGGAAAGCCTTGGAACTAGGAGGGATCAGATGTTATTTCTATTCATCGGTTATTACGATGCAGAAAAGATGAATCAGTCCTCGCAACAAGAGCTCGATGCCGTCATGGAACGGTGTAATCCACCGCTCGAGACCTTTTTTACGAAGCTCAACGTTTTGTATGAATGGCATCCGGGAGCCGAAACGAAACGGGCCCGGCTTCTCGACGGTCAGATTCAGCATCAGGACGGACCGGACCCGGACAAAACGGAACAGATCGGCAGTCTGATCGTGTTTGAAGCGGATGATATGGAACAGGCGGTCGACTTGGCATTGCTTCATCCGACGACCCAGTTACCGGAAGCACAGAAGTACGGCTGGCGGATGGAAGTGCGGCCGTTGATTGATCCGAAAGAAGCAAAATAGACGGTTTTTGAACATACAGCGCATCGGTGCGTTGTATGTTTTTGTGATTTTCGGGTATACCTGTTTCATAACTGATCAAAAGAAACCAGAAAGTCAGGTGAAGCAGACGTGTCGATCATTACCTTTGAAGACGTGCAGTACAAACACATACTCCGTGGCATCTCGGGTGCGTTTACGGAAGGAAAAATCACGACGCTCGTCGGACCAAGCGGTGCCGGCAAATCGACGTGCTTAAAACAAATCAACGGACTGATTTCCCCGGACAGCGGTCGGATTCGTTACCGCGGCGAGGACTTGGAACAGATGAACCTTGTCGAACTGCGGAAACAAATCGGGATGGCGTTTCAACGTGCGCCGATGTTGCCGGGGTCCGTCATGGATAATCTCAGTTTGCCGAAAACGATTTTCCGCGAGACCTTGGCACCGGACGAAGCAAAGCGACTGCTGGAACAAGTCGACCTCCATGTCGACTTAAAGCAGCCGGTCAAAGAGTTGTCAGGCGGTGAACGGAGCCGGCTTGCGATTGCCCGGACGCTCGTCAATCGACCGGATGTCTTGTTGCTCGACGAAATCACGGCCAGTCTTGATTTTCGGATGGTCAAGGAAATCGAACAGCTGATTCAGCGCCTGCAACGCGAGCTTCAGGTGACCGTCATCTGGATCACGCATGATCTCGATCAGGCACGCCGGGTCAGTGAAGAGGTCTGGTTCTTAAAAGACGGTCAATTGCTTGAGCAGGGGGACGTCTCGTTGCTTGAGCCGGACGGAGCACGTTCGGACATTCAGGCGTTCCTAAAGGGGGAATTGTCATGAGTTACGTCCAACTGGCAACTTCCTTGATTTTCATCGCGATACCACTCATTCTTGCCTTTACGCTGAAACTCGGGCTTGAAAAAGACATCCTGATCGCGACCGTCCGCTCGATCATTCAACTGCTGATCATCGGCTATATCCTGACATTCGTTTTTGAAAGCGACAGTCCGATTTATATCCTGCTGATGATTTTGTTGATGATCGGTGCAGCGACACTGAACGTGATCCGTAAAGGTGACGGGATTCCCGGTATCCAGTGGATTGTCCTTGCGACCTTGGTCTCGGTCGAAGTCCTGACGATGGGACTGATGCTTGGATTAAACATCATTCCGTTTGAAGCCCAGCAAGTCATCCCGATCAGCGGGATGGTCATCGGGAACTGTATGATTCTGTCGCTGTTATTTCTCAATAAGTTCAAGGACGAGGTCGAACGGAGCGACGAAGTGATTGAATTGATTTTATCCCTCGGGGGTGATACGAAAACGGCGATTGATACGAGTCTGAAAGGCGCGATCCGGACGAGTATGATTCCGACGATTGAAGCGCAAAAGACGATGGGCCTCGTCCAACTGCCGGGCATGATGAGCGGTCTGATCATTGGCGGGGCCGACCCGATGGAAGCCGTTCTGTATCAACTGCTGATCTTATTCCTCTTGCTGACGACGGCAGCAACGTCCGCCGTACTCGTCGGTTACATGTCTTATCGGAAACTTTTTAATCAGAAGTCACAGTTCATCGGTTTGACGTACCGCAAGGCAGATAAGTAAAGGCGTCCTATTTGTCTGGGCATACAAAAAGGGGTGTCGGAATCAAATCCGGCACCCTTTGTCGTATAAAAAAATAAGACATTCCATGAGACTTGAGCGAGTGGTGAAGTGGTCTCAACGGGCGAGTGCGATGAGATCGATCAGAAGATGGGTCAGCCAAGAACCCCAGATACTGCGTCCCATCTTCAAATAGACGTAATTGAAGATTAAACGGGCGACACCTTGAAGTAAAAGCACGTGGGCGACTGTCGAGAAGACGGAACCGTCCCAATAGGAAAAGACATGCATCAAGCCAAAAATGAGTGCACTGATCAGCGAACTGAGTAAGAAGGATAGTCCTTTACTCCGCAAACCTTCCAAAATGCCGATTCCGAGCAATTCTTCCCCCATCAGCATGAACGGTAACATGAAAATCAATTGATTCAGGTGCCCGGCTCCCGGATTGGCGGCCCAATCAAAGCCGATTCCTTTTGCAAGTAATCCGGTCAGCGTGGCGGTGACAAGATAAACGATGGCGCCGACAGGAATCAGCCAAAGTTTCCGTGGACGGGAGAAGGCAATTTTACTATCGGTTTGAAAAGCAATCAGCCACGCTAGCCCACCTCCGATGAACAATCCCCACCAGGCCCAGCTGAAAGAGGCGAGAGCATAAAATCCGGAGATCAACAAAACGGCTCCGAGTATTAATCGGACGTTCGTCGTCTGCATTGTCTGTGTTCGATCTGCATCCATATTCAGTTCCTCCTCATAAAGTGAGAGGTGCAAGGTCAATGTGGGGTTAGGAAGGAAATAGAAGTACAAAATCAATGTCAGAGGCAGGTCATCCTACATATGGTTAGATATTCCACGTCGGTTTAGGTTCAAAACTAATTTACTTATAATATACGTGTTAAACATCCATTCAAATTTCGTAAAGGTTGAATATCCTTTTAATGGTATTATGTGAATGTAATATACATAAAAAGGAGAATAAAATGACAACATCATTATTGCAAATTCAACACATGACAAAGACGTACCAACGGGGAACGGAGACGATTCATGCACTGGACGATGTTTCGTTTTCGATGCAGGAAGGGGAATTCATTGCCATCATGGGGACGAGCGGCTCCGGAAAAAGTACCTTGCTGAACATTCTCGGTGCTCTCGATCAGCCGACAAGCGGTACGTTGCGGTTGCGGGATGAAGCGCAACGCGAAATCTTCACGGAACCGGCGGCGACGTTATATCGGCAACAAAACATCGGCTTCATTTTTCAATCGTTCCATCTGCTCGACGATTTGACGGTTTCGGAGAATGTCGCGTTGCCGTTGATGTTAAAAGGAGCGGACAACAGCAACGCGTGGCCATTGCCCGAGCGTTGATTGCAGAGCCGCCAATCATTTTAGCAGACGAACCGACCGGGAATCTTGATTTCAGGACGTCGACGGAAATCATGACGCTGCTGAAGGCGCTGAACAAAGAACAACAGACCAGCATCCTGCTCGTCACGCATGATGCGCAGGTCGCGTCTTACGCCGACCGGGTGTTGTACTTCCACGACGGACGTATCGTAGCCGATCAGCCGTCGACCGGAGAACTTGGACCAATCATGGAGACGTTCGAGCGTTACGTGAGGTCGGTATGAAGCAGGAGAAACAGCATTTGTTCCGATTAGCACTGAGATTATACCGGAAAAGTCCGATGATTCTTCTGACCTCAATCGGTAGCGTGATGATTTCGATTTTACTTGTCCTGTCGATGGTCTTGTTTGTTTCGCAAAGCCAGGCTTCGGTTCAAGCTGATATCGAGCGGCTCTTCGGCAAGATGGACTTGTCGGTCGGCTATCAAAGTGGACAAACCAAAATCATCGATCAATCCTTTTTGGACAGGTTGACAGGAGATCAACAGACCCGGCAGATTTCACCGATTTTGATTACGAATTTGACGGTCACCGGACAAACGACGGCGGATGTTTATACGATTGGGACAAAAAACGATACGCTCGCCAAAAGCCGCTATCATTTTAAGCAATCAGTGGGGCGGGGCGAGGTCATTCCGAATGCGGGATTAGCCAAAGCCTATGACGTCAAAGTAGGACAGACACTCACGATTGCAGGTAACAAGTACCGCGTGATTGATATCCAGCCGGACGCATCAGCGAGCGGAGCAGCACCGGATACGCTAGTGATGTCGTATGCGGATGTCAAAGAATTGAATGCAACCGTCGGGCAAGAAGGTCTTGCGACGTATGTCTTGGTTCAGTTGAAAAAGGATTCGGATGTCGTTGCCTATGCGGATCGACTGACACAAGCCATATCTGGACTGCGCGTCGAACTTGCCGAAACCGAAACTTCGAACGTCAACGGTGTCTCGGCCATGCAGGTCTATGTCGGCATCATTGCCGGACTGATTTTAATCGTCTCCGCGTTTATCCTGATGACGAATTTTGATGTCTTTCTCCGCAAACACCGGTATCAGTTCGCCATCATGCGGACGCTTGGGGCGACGACGCGGCAATTGTTCCAAATCTTCATGATCCAGTCGAGTCTGATCGTCTGCGCCGGAGCTCTGATGGCTTTCTTATTGAGCGGATTTTTTTACAGTGTCCTGCAGGAGCGGTGGCGGGAACTGTTTGCATTGAAGGGAGCGGTCATTCCGTTTGATGGGCAACTGGCCTTTTTCGTTACAATCGGCAGTAGCCTGTTGATTCTTTTATTGCTGAGTGCTGCTGCTTACCGCAACCGGCGGATTCTGCCGCTCCATGTCATGCGTCAAAATCATGATAGACCTAAAGCGTCGCAGCTCAGTGGACGTTTCGTTAAATTTTTCGTCTCACTCACAGCAGGGGCGCTGTTATATGCGACGATTCTCGCGCAAACAGACAATCACCGAGCCGGTGGGTATCTCGTGTCGACTATCAGTTTTCTTCTGATGATGTACAGCGCAACGCCCTTGTTGCTGAAGTGGCTGTTGGTCCGAATTGAACCGTTGCTTCAAAAAGTGGCTGGACCGACGACGTTTGTGGCTGTTCGGAGTGTCTTGCCGCAAATACGGAAAAACGCGTTGCTGATGTTGATCGTCCAAATCCTGCTGGTTGTTGTTGTCCTCGGTTCGACCTTCCTTGAAACAATTAAACAAAATGAGCTGACCTATCTGAAGACACAATATCCGACGGAACTGGTCCTGAAAAGCCGCTTGATTGAAGGGACAAAAGCTGATCCACTTGAACTGACACAGACGATTGAAGAGGAGCTGCCGGAAGCAAAAAGTACGTTCGTTTCTCCGGTAAGTGGACTTGAAATCATAAAATCAGATCACACCATTACTTTTAATTACGCATTGACAGACCTTGAAAAACTTGACGCAATTGGAAAACCCGTTCGCTCTTTAGAAAACGATCAATTCATCGTCTCTAAAGCATTTGCGCAAGCGAATGAATTGGAAGTTGGTGACCGTCTTGAGGTGGGGCGTTTTATCGACGGAGAAATGGGGACAGTCTCGATTGGTCAATTTGAAGTCGGACAGATTGACCCGGACTTACCAACGGACGCCTGGTTCGACTGGCGGTCGTCAATCCGTACTTCTGAAGACCGGCTTGGTGCACTGTATATCGATGTAGCCGACACGAAGCAGACACAGACCGTGTTGCAGGAACTGACGACACGTTATCCGACGCTCCAGTTGAACCGGTATGAGACGTCCGTCAACCTAGCGAATCAGCAACTGCAAGAACGATGGATTGTCTTCATCGTCGCGCTGGCTGTCATGAGTGTGTCCGTCTGGTTTGGTCTCGCCAATTCGTTATTGAATTATTTGGCGACGAAACGACGCGAGTATGCATTGTTGCGGACGTTGGTCTTGACCCGGTCATCGCTCCGATGTTTGATTTTGATTCAAATGCTGATTTTCATCGGTAGCGGCATCGGATTCGGACTCGTCACCGGGATTGGCACCACCTTCTTGATCTCACGCGTCGATCACGGAAACATCGCACTGGACTTGACGAGTATCAGCATGACGGTTACCGGACTTGTCGTGTTAGTGTTCGGACTGATCTGGTTCACGACAAGACGGAAACAGGAAAATCTGGTCGAAGAATTGAATCAGTGACGACAAAAAACCGTGAACCCGATTCCTGAAAGAGGAATGGATTCACGGCTTTTTTTTGTTCTGCGAAGTTTTCAGCAAACGGACGAAAAAGAAGAATGCGACCAGCACAAGTAGAATATTGGTTACGAGCGTCAATCGCGGCAGGCCGAGGACGGTGGTGTTCAGCAGATTGACGAGAATCAATCCCGCCAATAACAAGCGAAACACTAAAGGAAAAGTGCGAGAAGACAAATGAAGACCTCCTTTCTCCTCCTGCTTTTCTTCAACAAGCAGGAGGTCTGGAATGAATAGCGAATTCTGTCTAAAGAGAACAAAACGGAAACGGGGCGTTCGAAATGCGAAAGACGGTACTGGCACTACTCTTATTAGGAATGATCGGCGGCATCGGTTGGTTTTTTCTTGAGCAGGAACAGGATGAGACGTTTGAACAAATCGTGCGTGCCCGGGTGACGAAACATGTCGCCGAGCAATATGGCAAAGAGACGATCGTTGCGGTCCGGTCTGCCTATGACAAGACGGCATCTTCAAAAGAAGCCCGGCATCAGGTTGCCGTCCAGCTGAACACCGATCCGCGTGGTGAATATCAGGTCTTTCGACTGGCGAAGCAACAGGTCGTCTTCATTGGACGCACCCGCTCCTTACCGGAACGAAAATGAACCGTACGCGTCAGTCCTCCTGCATCCGTAAACGGAGGTAGGAGACAAGCGTCGGCACAGCGATCACTAAAGCGACAGCCGTTGCGAGCAGGATGGGTACGGTATCGAGCGCAACGTATGTGATGATAGCTGCTACAATAAGTACGGTTCGAAGGACATTCAATCGAAATGGTGCAGTTGGAACATTCTGATCAGGTAATATGAATGACATCCGGTACTGGAAGTAGAAGTGGATCAACAGTCCAAGTTGGACGATCAGTAAGAAAGTAGAATCGGATTGTTCAAAAAAAATGGCGTAAATCGTCATCATCATGACGAGCAGATACAAACCGGTCGTTAACATCAGACGGTTCTTCAAGAGAGAATCCTCCTTTTTCTTATGTAAGCTATGACTTCATATACGTCCGTTTTAACCAAGTGTTCCCAGAATTCTTTACTTAAACAAGCAATCACCATGTCATGAAAGGGGAAATGAAGATGTTTTACGGATTATGGACAAAGTTTACGACGCAAGCAGGTGAGGGACAACGACTGGTGGACTTATTGTTAGAAGCAGCAACTTCCTTACAGGATGTCTCGGATTGTAAGCAGTATGTCGTCAGCACGACTGAAGAATCCGATACCGTAATAGTCCGGGAGATTTGGACGGACCAAGCGGCACATACAGCGTCATTGCAACTGCCGGCGACGAGACAGTTGATTGAACAGGCGAGACCGATTCTGTTACATGTCGAACGGGTGCTTGAAGATCAGCCGCATGGGGGCAAAGGATTGGTATAATTTTTCCAAAAAGAGGGAACCCTTATAGTCAATACACGTATTATCGCCATGAGGTGAGAAGATGAACAAACAAGAACGGATTCAGACCATACAAACCATTCGCAAGCAAACGAAACCGGTACGGATTCTGTCGGTCGTTTTTACCGGTGGCGCCTATTTGGCAACTCACTTTTTTAACCAATCCATTTGGTCGATTTTGGTGTTCCTCTGCGCACTGGTGATTTCCGGCGTGATGTTAAGTCGCGAAAGTTTCGAAATCAGCCGACTGTCAGACTCGACACGTGCCAAACGATTGATTCGACTCCGGTCCATCATGGGTTTTGGCATCATTTCACTCATGCTGCTCCTGATCATCACTACAGAACGGAGAGGTGATACGGACATGTCACTGATTTACGTGGCAGGTTTCATGCTGCTTGGGATTGGAATCGAAACCATCATCGAGAACCGGATCCGTCGAGCCGATCCGGAACAGCCGATGAGCAAAGAATACCGCTAACTAAATACATTTTGTTGGAAAAGCATCCGTAGCATTCGGATGCTTTTTCTTGTGTTCAACTGACGGTATAAGCAGGCAAATCGCTTTCCTGTCCGCCTCTGGCATATGATAGGAACGATTCGTACAAAAGGAGGGCTTCTTATTCTTGCCATTATCATCGGATTAATCATCGGGATCCTCGTTCCCGTTCAAACGAGTGTCAACACACGCTTACGCGGCATTGTCGGCTCGCCGTTCCTTGCCTCTCTGCTGTCGTTCAGCATCGGGACGGTTTTTTTGATCGTACTGACGCTGTTCGTTGAACAGAATTTCCGTCTGAATCCGAGTGTCTGGTCGGAACCCGGCTGGATTTGGATCGGCGGCGTGCTCGGTGTCATTTTCTTGACTGGGAACATTCTGTTGTTTCCGCGAATCGGCGGTGTCCAGACAGTCATCATGCCGATTTTCGGTCAGGTCTTAATGGGCCTGTTGATTGACAACTTCGGTTGGTTTTCGACCGCCGTCACACCACTGTCGTCGACGCGACTACTCGGCGCTGGATTTGTGCTGCTCGGTGTCGTCGGTACCGTTGCACTCGGTGACTGGCTTACAAAACGCCGCTATCCAGAACAAGCGAAGCCGGTCGATCCAACGATCTACGGCTGGCGGATCATGGGTGTCGTCATGGGGATGATGAGTGCCGCTCAAGCCGCGATCAACGGCCACCTCGGAGTGGTACTCGATTCCGCCATTAAAGCAGCATTGATTTCCTTTATCGTCGGTACGGTGACCTTGTTGCTTGTCAATCTAATCGTCCGGACGAAGTGGCAGTTTGACCGGTCACTCCCGACACCATGGTGGATTTGGATCGGCGGCTTGATCGGTGCTTTGTTCATCGCCGGGAATGCCGTCATCGTGCCGCTGGTCGGAGCGGGTGCCGCTGTCGTTATCGTGACGATCGGTCTGTTGACCGGCAGTCTGTTAATTGACCGGTTCGGATTGTTTGGCGCAGCGAAAGCGCCAGTCACAGGTGTTCAACTGGTCAGCCTCGGGCTGATGATTGTCGGCATCGTGCTGATCCGGCTCTAATCAAAAATGCTCCCTTCCAATGACGGAAGAGAGCATTTTTTAGTCCAGTTCGACTTTGACGGTTGTTGGTTTCGGGAACGCTTCACTTGACGCATACATGACGAAAACAGACTGATCATCCGGTACTTCATAAACAAAATCGACTCGCGAACGAAACGGAGGATAATACTGGAATCCATTTTTCCACGCTTTTTCATTTCGGTTGACGTAATCGATTTGTTCATACTCGGTTCCGTCCGGTGCTTGCAGCGTGAACGTATTCGGACGGTAATTCACGGAACTTCCGTCATAATCGTAATACGTATCCTGAAAAATCAACGGCAACGTGACCAATTGGTAACCGCTCCGCGGTTTTAATTTCAACTCTTTCGGTGGATTCGGCAACAGGCTATCGACATGAAACACTGCTTTTTTCTGAAGCGGATCACCGGGATAGGTCTTGACGACACCTTTATTCATCATCTGTTTGACGGCTTGTTCTTCTTGATCCGTCAAAGCCTTTGCTACCGGAGGCAATTCGATTTTGACGGTGACCGTTCTCGGGAACGCACTATCTGATGCATACAGGACCAATACTTTTTCGTCTTCCGGTACTTGATAGACGAGATCGACGCGTGATTTTTCGGGCGGAAAATACTGATAACTGAATTTCCAGGCTTTTTCATTATGATTGACATAATCAACCGGCAAATATTCCTTTCCGTCAGGAGCGGTCATCGCATAGGTGCTTGGCCGATAGATGGACTTGGCACCTTTTATTGAGGAATCCTGATTATCCTGCATAATCGCCGGAACCGTCACAAAACGGTAACCCGGTTTTTCTTGTAAATCCAGTTCTTTTGGTGTCTCGATCAGCGGATCGACATAAAAGAACTGATTATTGATCCGTTCGCCGCCTGGAGTCGTCTGCACCATACCTTTTTTCATCAGCTTCTTGATTTTTTTGTCGGTTTCCGACTGCGAAACAGCCGCTGTTTTCTTCGACTCGGTCTGTTTTAAATCAGCGATTTTCGTACCGGTCGTTTGAACGGCAGACGATTTATCCTGCGTCTGTTTTGGTGCTTGCGTGATGTCTTAGTTTGCAGCAAACAGGAACAGGCTGGAGACGCCAGCGGCTAAGACGACGCCGATCGTGCCAAGGGCCAGTTTAAAACGGCGTTCCGTCGCCTGGGTATTGACGGCGACACTGCCGATCGCTGCATTCGGCGTAATCCGGACGGCCCGTTGTGCCGGCAACAGCGCACCGAGCACTCCGGTCACGACCGGGATGAACAGCATCACACTGAGGAACAACAGCTCATTGACCGGGAACTGGTTATAGACGTATCCAATCATCGCGAGCGCAAGTAAGAGACCGATGACACCGGCGAATAACCCGGTCAACATGCCTTCCGTCAGGACAAGCAGCCGGATCCAGCCGTCGCGCCAACCGGTTGCTTTTAAGACGGCGAGTTGCGGTTTCCGCTCATTGACGTTTTGCCACATGATTTCCGTTGTCGTCAGGATGGCAATCAAGAGGGCGACTGCCATTGCGACGTAGTGCATCGTCCCGACTTCAAGCGCGACGTACTCGCCGAGCCAGGTCGCATACAAGACGCCTTTCAGCCGAAATGTCACGAAGAGGAAGAAGATAAACAGACTGGTCGGCAGGGCAATCGCGACGACTGACAGCAACGTCCGTTGCCAGTATGTGAACAACTGATTGAGACTCATCCCGAAAATCGATTGCGACCGGACGAGCCGACGGCCTTTAGAGACTTCACCGGACCGCATGCTTTCAAACGGCTGGATGCGGCGGATCAGAGCCATCGGAACGAGCGTGCCGCCCCAGTAAATCAAGAGACCGGCGAGTCCGATCAACAGAATCCGTCGGAGAGCGATCGGATGATCCGTCGTCAGCCAGAACGACCCGAGAATCGTCCAGGAAATCAGGGCGACGAAGGTACCGAGTAGCGTCGCTTCCAAAAATAGCAGCTTCGACAACTGACGCGGACGCCAACCGAGCGACAGTAAAATCGCAAACTCTTTTTTGCGGGCATAGAGCAAGATGATGTTCGAGCTGAAGACATAAACGAGGGCAACGGCAATCACACTCGCGATGACACCGCTCATCCCGACTTTCGCTTCCTGGAAGATCGCCATCGAGGAACCGAGTTTGATCCACGGTTGCTGAACCCAACCTAAAGCGGATTCATTTTTTAAGCCGGGCAGATAGGTCAGGGCGAGTTGAGGGGAGGATCCGAGTGTCACATCGGTAATCAGTCCCGTCTTGTCTTCAATCTCTTGAGCGACAGCCTGCAATTTTTTTTCGCTCGTTGCATTCATGGCTTCGACCCCTTTGACGTTGACCCGGATGGCCGAAATGGCTTTATCGCCGCGAAGCTTAAACGCCGCATCGAGTGTCGTCAGCATCGACGGCGGTTTCGTCAGGAAGTCATACGGATCATTTGTCGGCTTGACGTCACGGATGGGATTAACGGGTCGTTCGTTTTTGTCCATGACCCATTGGGCCTTCGCCGGGAAGTACGTCTCCATCGGAAGCTCAGTCAATGGATCCTTCGAAATGTTCAGTTTTTGTGGATCGAACACACCGATGAACTTTAAATTCATCTTCGGTACGGAATTTAAATTGATGGACGTATCTCCAAACGACCGGACTTTTCGGTACATCGTTCGTTTGGCCAATTGAACATCTTCCGGCACTTCCTGTGGTGTGACCTGATAGGCAAACGGCCATCGTGTAGCGAACGGACTCGCGAGCGCCTGGTATTCGACGGAGGAGGGCTTCAAGTACATCCAGTCGAAGCTTCCAGCTGGTTTAGACGGAACCGTACCTTTTAAGATGTCGTTGACCAGTTTTTTAGAGGTTTCATTTGTCGTAATCTTATAGACTTTCGCAGGTTGGACCGGAAGCGTCTTCAGATACGATTTCCCGCCTTTTTTCATAATATCTTGGACTGTCTCGGTCATCGAATCATTAACTAAGGGAACATCGACTTTTTCGTAGCGATACTTCCGGTAGGCATCGACGTATTCATGACTGTTTAAAATCAACGGGATGTTCCATACATCATCTCCGTTGTCTGTCGCGATATCGTCTTTTGTGAAATAGCGGCTGTGTGTCGCTTTTTTCGTCGCTTGATCGAGACCGACGAGCCGGGCTTCTGCTTTTGGATCGATTCCGGCGAGCATCGTTGCGCTGCCGAACTCCATCAGCGGTTGTTTTCCCAACTCTTGCGGCGAAAGATCACGATTCAGGCCATCGCTTTCGGAAGGAGACCATCCGGCACCTAAAAAGTAAGAGTTCGTCTGTTGTTCTTGCTGTAAACCGGTATCCTGAACATCTTGAATCGTGACTTTATAGATGCCTTGCTCTTTAAAATCGTATGTCCCAATCTGGGCATCCGCATAATAATTCCCGATCATCGCGATCGGAGCCGCGACTTCAATATCGTTTATCTGTTGAATCGTCTTGTACTGTTTCATTGTGATGCCGCCGTCGAGACCGCTCATATAGTTTGGCTCAAGCAGCTTCAAGTCTTCCGTTACACTGCGGCTGTCCGGCGGTCGGACGACGATGTCGTAAGACGAGCCCCAGCGCTTTTGCAGTTCATCAACGACGGTACCGTTGTTCGCCTGCGTCGTCCCAATCAGATAACTGAGTCCGGTGCTGACAATCAGGACACCGACGAGGAGCAGGATGAACCGCTCCTTGTTACGCCACCAGGAATTCCAGATGAATTTAAGCATCCGCGGTTCCTCCAATCATCCTTTGACTAGAAAAAAACGAAACAACAGGTTCAATAAATGATGGTTCATTCATTCGGATGACGATTGGATTTTTACGTACATCGCTCATCACAGTTCCTCCCTCAAAAGTTGTATGTAATATTTTTCATGTGAAAATGATTATTTTACCATTATATACAATTCAAGAACCTTTTTGGTTCAGAATGGATATAATTATCTAAAAATTCCATCAATTTATTTTTACGAATCGTCCGGAATGACTGCTTAATCTGGTTAAAGGACATCAGGTAAATGGAAGCGAATAGGATATAAGTAGCGGATTTCTAAAAGGAGGAATGGCGATAATCATGATTGGTATATTTGCCGTGATTGCTGTAGGAATGACGATTTTAGCAGCACGACGCGGTTACCGGGAACGGTCAATGGATGATCGTGCATATACGTCAAACGATCACGAACTGGATATCCATCATCGAAATGACCCGCCGTCCTGGTGAGGGGAGGAACGAGGTATGAAAAATAAACAAGAACGCACCCGCTTCATTCAGGAGGCAAAACGGCGTCTGATGAAACAACGCATGTTGAGTGCACTGTTGTACGGAACAAGTATTATTTTGATTATCGCCAATCGCGGGGCTTACTGGCCGTTTGCCGTTCTCATCGTTGCGCTGGTGCTGATTGCCCGCCTGCACTCAAAAGAAGTCAATCGGTATATGGCGTTGACACCGAACCCGGCAATGAAGCGGATCATCCAGATCCAGTACGTGATTGATTACTGCTTCATCGTATTGGTCGGTCTGTTCCTGCCGGTCGTATTGAATCTGAGCCTGCCGTTCTTCACCAGCATCGGAGTTTATCTGTTGCTTGCCGTTGTGCTCTTACTGACGGATACGGTTCTTGAACGCCGCGGAAAAGTACTCGATCCCGAACATCCGACGAAAAAAGAGTTGCGGACCTATCCGAAGACGTGGAAGAAGCTGAAGACTTAAATGGGGGCATAGCAATGCAGGAAACAAACGAAATTCACCATGCATTACGCGAAAATGAAACACTGCGCGAACAGTTAATCCTCGTCGACCGGCTCGGACTGCCGGATGCCTGGATTTGCGCCGGTTACATCCGGTCGTTGATTTGGGGACTGACTTTGACTGAGGAACAGGACATTGATGTCGTCTATTACGACGTGACCGATAGATCGGAAGCGACGGAAAAACATTACGAAGAGCAATTGAAATCTTGGCAACCGTTGCCGTGGTCCGTTAAAAATCAGGCGCGGATGCATCTGAAAAACGAGTTACCGCCGTATCAATCGACCTGTGACGCGATCGCGCATTTTCCGGAGACGGTGACGGCGATTGCGGCGAAGTTAACAGACGGACAGTTCCAGTTGTATCTGGCCTACGGCGCAGCCGATTTACAGACCCGGACGATTCGCCCGACCCCGCTGTTCTCAAAAGGATTACCGCGTCATGCGATTTTTCAAAAACGCGTCACCGACAAACGATGGGACAAGCGGTCTGATTTACGGATCGTCGACCGGTTCTAAAAAATCAGGATCAACTGTCAAAGGAGGGATCAGATGGATTTTCGGAAGATGCTGGTTGCCGGTCTCGGTGCTCTACTGATTTTTTATCTATTCCGGGAACCCGCACCGGCGCCTGACTATAAAAAGAAATTTAATGAATCCATTGAGACCGTGATCAAACTGGAAAACGAGGAACTCGTTCGGCAGAATCACGATCCGATTATCCGAAAAGAAACGGGAATTGAAGTCAGTGATGACGGGGACTGGATTGAACTTTACTATGATGCACCTCTGCAGGGAGATAAAAAAAGTGTTTACCAAAAGCAGGGTGACCGGTACGTGCGGGTGACGGATATAAAGACGGTGTCCGATCAACTCGACAAGGCAAAAACGACGTATCTCGAGAATTTGGGAATCAAATGAAAGGAATCATCATGAGTTATCAAAAAATGCTTTTGCCGGAACGCTAAATCGGTATAAGCATTTTTTGTTGCCTTGCTGTTAGTGCATCTGAATGAAAAATTTACTTGAATTCAAACGCGATGGGAGGAAAAAGCAGCATGCGCTTTTCTAAATTCAGAAGGTGTCATTTGTTTTACTTGTTTAAATTTTTTGATGAAGTAGCTGAAATGGTCAAATCCGGTCATCAATGCGATATCAAGGACAAGATAATCGGTCTCGCGTAACAAGATGGCAGCTTGTTCACACCGATACTGATTCAAATAATGGAGCGGTGAAACCCCAATCACGCTTTTAAAATACCGTGAAAAATAGGAAGTGTTCATTTGAACGATTCCTGCTAAATCCTCCATCGTGATTTTAGTGGCATACTGTTCCGTGATATACGTCAGGATTTTTTGAATGTTTGCTTGTTTCCGCTTCATTTCAGGTTGAACCGGCTCAAACACATCCTCTTTAAACAGCACATAAAGAAGTTGGAAAAGAATCGTTTTGACATGGAATAACTTTAATTGATTTGCTTCCTCGTAGTGCTGAATGATTTCTTGAATGTACGTCCGTAGTTGAAGACGAACTGCTTCAGGCAGTTCGTGTACGGAACGAAAGCGGACTTTGTTTGAAATCAAGGGTCGGATGTAATGTGTTTGGATGGCATCCGGATAATCAAAGCCAAACATCTTCGGGTGAAAAACGATTGCGTGATGAAAAGACGAACCGGACGCTGATAATTGATGTAAATCCTCGGCATTGATCAGTGCGATATCCCCCGCCTGTAAAAGATGGACCTCCGAATCAAGGGCAAGAACCAGTTCGCCCGCCTCGACAAAAATTAGTTCAATCTCTTTATGCCAATGAAAACCGACATGATAACCATTCGGTTTTTGTTTACTGTAAATATGTAACGGAAAATCCAATGTCCCATGAATTGAAGTCTCGCGCAACTCTTGCTGAAGATGCATCCTAATTTCTCCTTTGTCAAAAATGTGCTATTTATTATTCATTTTTGTACAAGAATATTGCTTTCAAAAACGGCTACACTACTTCTTGTAAGGGTTTTCAAAAAGGGGTGTGAAAAGAAATGATTAAAAAATGGTGGCACACAAGTGTAATTTATCAAATTTATCCAAAAAGTTTTAAAGCTGGTCGTCCAAATACAAGTATAGGCGATTTAAAGGGTGTTATCCAGAAGTTAGATTACATCAAAAGGTTAGGAGCAGAAGTGATCTGGTTATGTCCTGTCTATCAATCGCCTCAAATCGATAACGGATATGATATTAGTGATTACTATTCGATCTCGCCTGAATATGGCACGATGGAGGATTTTGAACAGCTGATTGAGGCATGTAAAAATCGTGGTATTCGTCTGATCATGGATTTGGTAGTCAATCATACGTCCGATCAGCACCACTGGTTCCAACAAGCATTGCAGGCAAAAGGTAATCCGTTCCGCGATTATTATATATGGCGTGATCCTGTAAAGGGAGGGGTTCCGAATGAGTTGCAGTCTAACTTTGGTGGGGCGGCATGGAAATGGCATGCTGAAACGGATCAGTACTACTTACATTTCTACAGCGACGCACAACCTGATTTAAACTGGTCGAATCAAAAGTTACGTCATGATATCTATGACATGATGAATTTTTGGATTGATAAAGGGGTGAGTGGATTCCGAATGGACGTCATCGATTTGATTGGTAAAGATCCGGACAATCAAATCAAGGAAAACGGACCCATGCTTCATCCGTACTTACAGGAAATGCATCAGCATACGTTTGGTCGACATGATTTGTTGACGGTCGGTGAGACGTGGGGGGCAACGCCAGAAAATGCACCCCTTTACTCTGATCCGGAACGGCAGGAATTGAGTATGGTATTTCAGTTCGAGCATCTTCAATTGGATAAAATCCCCGGAAAACAACGTTGGGATGTACAACCGCTCGTATTAACAGAGTTGAAGCGTGTTTTGAATACATGGCAAACAGCTCTTCATTCTAACGGATGGAACAGTTTATTTTGGAATAACCACGACTTGCCGCGGATCGTTTCCAGATGGGGGAACGATCAGGAATTTCGAGTGGAATCAGCAAAAATGTTAGCAACACTTTTACACGGGATGCAGGGTACCCCTTATATTTATCAAGGGGAAGAGATTGGGATGACGAATGCTACTTATGCCTCCCTCGCGGATTATAAAGATATCGAAACACAAAACATATACCGCGAACGGATAAAAAAAGGGTTCAGTCATGAACAAACAATGGCAGCCATCCGATTAAAGGCGAGAGACAATGCACGGACGCCGATGCAGTGGAATCGGGACCGGTATGCCGGGTTTTCAGACGCGACACCATGGATGAAACTCAACGAAAATCATGAAGACATCAACGTCGAGCAGGCACTACATGATCCGGACTCCATCTTTTATCATTACCAGACATTGATTGCCCTTCGGAAAAAACATGACGTCCTTGTGTATGGATCCTTTAGATTGATTTTTGAACAACATGAACAAGTCTTTGCATACGAGCGTCATTTTCAAGGCAAGACACTGGTCGTCGTCTGTAACTTTTATGAACAACCCGTCTCAATCGTCTTACCGGGAGCGGAAAAACGGATCATTTTGAGTAGCAATTATAAAGATTCTTCCGTTGAACTGGAAGATGTGTATCTGCGTCCGTATGAAGCCATCATGTATCTTGAGAAAAGAGGAGAATCAGGGAATGAAGATTAAGCAAAATACATACGACGTGGTAGCGGAAGAAATTCTGGAAGCGATTGGCGGCCGGGATAATGTCATCAGTGCCTCGCACTGTGCGACACGGCTGCGCCTTGTCCTCCAGGATGACAAGCGCGTCAACACGAAAGTATTAGAGGAAATCGATTTAGTCAAAGGTCAATTTTTAAGTGGCGGACAATTCCAAGTCATCATCGGAGCCGGTACGGTCGACGAAGTTTACCGGGAGTTCATCCAACTTGCGGGCATCGAGACTTCGAATAAAAAGGATGTAAAAAAAGATGCTGATCAAAAAATGAATCGCTTTCAGCGTTTGATTAAATTATTGTCGGACATCTTCGTTCCGGTCATTCCGGCGCTTGTCGCAGCCGGTTTACTGATGGGAATCAACAATGTCCTGACATCTCAGGGTCTGTTCATCAGCGGAAAATCTTTGATTGATCTGTATCCCGGAATTGCTGATTTGGCGAGCATGATCAATCTCTTCGCCAATGCGGCGTTTGTCTTCTTACCGATATTAATCGGCTTCTCGGCGACACGGATTTTTGGTGGGAATCCCTACCTGGGAGCCGTCATCGGGATGATCATGGTGCATCCGGACTTGCTGAACGCTTATGGATACGGTCAGGCAGTCATTGATCAGACCGTTCCGGCGTGGAACATATTCGGGTTTGAAATTGAGAAAGTGGGCTACCAGGGAACGGTCTTACCTGTCCTAGCCTCGTCTTTCGTATTAGCCTTTACAGAAAAACGGATTCGCAGAGTCATGCCGTCTGCGCTCGATAATTTGCTGACTCCGTTGTTGTCAGTGTTCATTACGGCCGTCTTGACGTTTGTCTTTGTCGGAGGTGTGATGCGGAGTGCGGGGAACGTCCTTGCCGAAAGCCTCGTTTGGATGTACGACACGTTAGGATTCGTCGGTGGTGCGATTTTCGGACTCTTTTTAGCTCCGTTGACATTGACCGGTATGCATCATAGTTTGTTACCGGTTGATATCCAGCTGATTGCAGGTGGCGGATCCTTTTTACTGGCACTGGTCGCCTGTAATAACGTAGCGCAAGGCGGCGCAACATTTGCTGCGATGCTAACGACACGCGATTCGAAATTAAAAAGTATCGGCGTTTCATCCGGATTATCCGCGCTGCTCGGGATTACGGAGCCCGCTATGTTCGGTGTCAATCTTCGTTTGAAGTATCCATTTTATGCGGCGATGTTAGGGTCAGCGGTAGGTGGAGCCTACGCGGCATTTACAAAAATCTTGAATGTCGCGCCCGGTCCTGCCGGAATCACAGGCTTCGTCACGATGAAACCCGGTAGTATCATCGATTTTTTAATTGCCGTCCTATTATCCGTCATCGTTTCCTTTATCCTGACATTGGTATTCGCAAAATCCAAACGCTTTAATCGAGTTGATCAGTAATCAGCGGTATGAATTAAGAACACATATTGAAGTAGGGGCGGGAATTAATTTCCCAATCTCTTACTTGAATATGTGTTTTTCTTCGGAATGGACGTTTGACATACTCACTAGTAAGTATTACTATATACTTGTAGATAGTAGTACAGAGTACTGAAGTGGAGGGAATGCCGTGGAAGACATCACAGAAATGTTGAAAGGCGTGCTCGAAGGATGTGTGCTCGAAATCATCAGCCGGGAAGAGACGTACGGATATGAAATCACAAGACAGTTACGTGAGTTGGGCTTTACGGATGTAGTGGAAGGAACGGTCTACACGATCACGATGCGGCTTGAAAAAAATCAACTCGTCGATACCGTCAAAAAACCATCGACACAAGGACCGCCACGGAAGTTTTATACTTTGAATGCTGCCGGTCAAGCGCGGCTGGCTTCGTTCTGGGAGCGTTGGCGCTTCGTTTCAAGCAAGCTGACAGAGCTGAAAATGAGTCAACCGAAAGGAGAACGAGTATGAGTATCGTTGAAAAAATCATGGGTAACTTAGATGATAAACGGCACTACCGCGCGATGGAGCGTCGCGTGAAAACTTTACCTGCCGACTATCTCCATGCCTATCGTGCGATTCAGAAGTATCTGGCGATTGCCGGAGGACCGGTTGATTGGCCGTCGACTCGTCGCATTTTTGAGGGATTACTCGACTTGTTTGAGATGGGGGCAGCAGAAGGCAAAACCGTCACAGAGATCACGGGACCGGATGTCGCCGCGTTCTGTGACGATCTCATCAAGGGCGAACCTTCCTGGAATGATCGATATCGCACCAAATTAAATGAATCGATTAACCGGAAGTAACACGGAGCTGCCTCAGCCGTTGATCGTCCAAGTATCCCGCAACTCGATGATCGTTCCTTCCGGGGCTTTTAACTTACTGAGGTGACCGTCGACGACGAAGTAGATGTTACCGCCGTGTTTCGGCAAAAACGGCATGCCGAGTTGTTCGAGCCGTGCGACTTCTGCCTGCAGATCATCGACGTACAAAGCAAAATGAACGGGACCCGCTGTATGTTTTGTATAGGGTGTCAATGTCTCGTCGACTTTGTTCGTCTGGAGTTCGATGTAAAAATCACCGAGCTTCAACCAACTGTTAAAAGCACGGGTGTGGAAATCAGGGGACTCCTGAACCAGTTCGAATCCCAGTTGTTCATAAAATGTTTTCGACGCGGTGTAATCGGTCGTTTGGATACAGAGGTGATGGATTTGTTTCATCGTCAATCATCCTTTCATGTGGGGCGGGTCATATGTAGCCGCTAGCAATATCAAATCAATTTTTAGTGTAAACAAGCATCCGTCTCCTGTCGAGGAAACGGACGCTTTACATTCCAGTCAACAGAATAACGTCAATCGGAGTAGAAATAAAGATATCCTCATTGTAAAATAATAGAAAATACATCTTACCGTTATGAACGGCATCAGACACGGTTCGAGCAGGCGAAGCGAATGAACCAGCGAAGGGGAGGGTCCAGAATGAAAAAAGGTCTACTCACGACTGTAGCTGTAGTCTTAAGTTTTTTAACTTTCTACTATTTGAACTACCTCCACCTACGCTACGCTAAGAGGTGGAGGATTCCTGAGTTATCCGACCTAACGGTCGAAAGTTTATCAGGCTAACCCCGTCGTCCCGACGGTTGAGAGTTAATCTTGTCCGTTTCTTTTTACGCGGATGCCTACTCTGCTTGGTTTTCGCTACTTCGGTCATCTGCAAGGTGAACGTTGAAGATTTTACGTGACAGACGAACTTCCTGTCACAACCCTATATCTTCAGTTTTCAAAGAACATGACATTGATTTTTTTCCTGTTTTTGAGTGTTTTTAAACCAACAATGTCGTGCAATTGACGTGTCGCAAGACACGCCTTGCCCGAAGGCGATTCATCTCCCACCTACGCTGGGCTTCGCCCTGAGACGCTTAGAGATGGGAGTATTCTCGCCTGATTTTGATAAACATGACAAAGCCTCCTGAACTGGTACACCGTCAACGGAATGAGATTGCGGATTTCTCGAATCCTCAACTCCTTGCAGGTGCCGCGGACAACGTATTCATAGGTGAAGTCATAACGGAAGTGAGCAGCAGACGTCCTGACGGATTTCCTGAAACACAGTATGCGGTTCAAGTGAAGAAAAACTTGAAGGGAACGTTAAACGGTCATATTACAGTCAATCAACTGGGCGGCTTCGAAAAAAATCCAGGCGGCCATCGCATTCTGGTTCTGTACAACGAAGACGCCCTGTTAAAAAAAGGTCAAACGTACCTGTTTGCGACGCGGTACTTAAAATCGGAAAAGTGGCATACTGCCTTTTCAACACACGGGACCGTCGAACTTAAAAATACGCTCGAAACCAATCCCTCTATCCAACAGATGACCCAAGCACTACAATCCCCGCTTGTGCCGGATGCGCTCAAGAATAAAACGAACGGCACGATACAATCCTCGACTGAATCCGTGAAAAAGTAGGCTCATTCTACAGTTACGATTCCACCGAAAACAAGCGTCCGTTTCCTGTCGAGGAAACGGACGCTTTTTGATTACGTCAGATCGAATTTCTCCGTCTGATTCGTTAAGTAGGTCGATGTTTCATTTAACGTTTCGACGAGGACATGCAGTCCGGTGATTGTCGCAATCATCTGCTCGGACGCCGCCGCTACTTCTTCGTTGCCGGCCGTGTGTTCTTCGGCGACAGCGGCAATTTCCGTCAAGGCATTGCGGATCCGGGCTTCCGTTCGAGCGACGTCAAGCATTTGTTGCCGCATCCCGGCAGCGGACGACGCGACTGTCCCGACCTGTTCCGCGATTTGGGTGAACGAGCCGTCCGTCGCTTGAATCTCCTGTTGACCGGAGATCGTCTCCTGTAACGTCTCAGCGAACCGGACTTCCATTTGCGTCGAATTCCCGGTGATATTCTGGACGATTGCCGCAATCTGATCGACGCTGCTCGCGACATGTGTGGATAACTTCTTCACTTCGGTTGCGACGACGGCAAATCCTTTGCCTTGTTCGCCGGCACGCGCCGCTTCGATGGCGGCATTGAGGGCCAGTAAGTTCGTCTGTGCCGCGATATCACGGATGATCGTGACCAGTCCTTGGATGTCGGTGGATTGTTGTTTCAGTTGGCGGACCTGCTCCGTTGCTTCGACGACGTGCGTATGAATCGTGTTCATCCGGATGACGGACTGTTTCATCTGCGTTTGTCCGTCGCGGGTCGTAAGCCGCATCGTCTCGACCGTCTGTTCGATGTGCTGACTGTCGTCGGTCGTCTTTTGAACGAGCGAGGAGAAGCTGCTCATCTCATCCGTCAAGGCGAGTGTCGTGTGCGTTTGACTTTCCGTTCCAGTCGCGATTTCCGACATCGTCTCGGCAATCTGCGTCGAGCCGTCGAGGACTTCCGTTGTCCCGGCGTCAATCGCCTGACTTGTGTCCGTGACGAGAGCCGTTGTCCGTTTGATGTCGACGATCATCAGGCGGAGTGTTTGATTCATCTGTTGAATCGAGCGGGCGAGCGTGTAAATTTCATCTTTTGCCGGAATCTTCAGTTGTTGCATCGTCTGATCGGCTTGCGAAAGTTTTCCGTCGGCAATCATCTGCGCGACGGATTGCAGGGTTTCGAGCGGTTTCAATTTTCGACCGAGTATGTAATACAGTGACCCGAGCGTCAACAGTAAGAGTAAGACGAGTAAACCGAGAAACAGCGGCAACGTCTGTTTTAACAGCGTCGTCGTCAACGTCTCGACGTCTTTTGCCGCGATGTCGACACCTAATATGCCGATGATGTCACCCGTCTCACTTTTAAGCGGGACATAGACACTGATGTATTGACCGTACTTCGGATCATCGATGACGTCCGTCGTGTGCGTTTTACCTTTTAAGACTTCTTTCATATCGGACGCGACGGCTCCAGTTGCCGGATCATTAATCTTGGCAGCATCCGCGACCGGAAGACCGTCAATCAACAGCTTAACTTGATTCTGTTCGACCTTCGCCGTATAGGCGTAAAGAAGCCCGTTTTGCTTCCGTAATGTATCAAGCGATTTCCGGAGTTTCTCATAATCTTCGGAAGGGCGCGGATTGTTCAAAAAATCAGTGTACGTTGCTGTATCAAATGTATTGGCGATACGCTGTGCATCCTGCTCCGCCGTTTTTTTAAGCGTCGAGACGGCAGTTTGATTCGTGTTGTAGTAAAGGGCAGCGCTGCTGAATAGGAAAAACAAAATGAGGATGGAACTGACAATCAGTAATAATCGTGTACGGATGGAGTGTGTGTGTGTTTCTGTCATGGGTGGACCTCCTGCAGGATTCATTAGGTGATATATATACTATCGTCTCGTTTTTTATTTTTTGGATAGCTTTCAAATAAAGTGGCGGATTTTTTTTATCAAAATCAGGCGAGAGGACGCTTTCTTCCAAACGATTCGGATGAACCCCAGGTGACAGGGAGAGATACACGATTCAGCTTCATTCTCTTCAGAAAGGAACGAGGTTTGACAAGTTCAGAACAAAGGAATTGTAGAGAAATGAATGAAGAACCGTCGAAAAAAGGACTGATAAAAGGAGGATATTGCAGTGATTGAAAAAGTTACAGCAGTTTCAAACGGGATGTATACGGAAGGAAAGTCAGGAAACCATACGATTCGGATTGATGAACCAGAGAGCATGGGCGGAGCGGATCACGGGGCAAATCCGCTTGCGACGTTACTCGTCGCCCTCGCCGGATGTGAAAATGTCGTCGCACACTTCGTCGCAAAGGAAATTCATTTTGATTTGCACGGAATTGAATTTGAAATCGAGGGATCAATCGATCCACGGGGCATGATGGGCGACCCGTCCGTCCGGACACAATTCCAGCGTGTAACGGTCCATGCCAAAGTGACAACGTCTGAAACGGACGAACGGATCCAGGAACTGCAACGCCTCGTTGACGTACGTTGTCCGATTTCGACGACGCTGACTGCAGCGGGCGTGACGCTTATCGCCAACTGGACGAAGGCATAACATCACTTCAGTATGAGCTGAAAGGCAAAAGGGCAGCCATTACTCGTATCCGTCTTCGAGAAATGGCTGTTTTTTGTTGCGTTTCATAATCACCCGACAATAGAAATTATAAGGATCTTTAAAAATGTTTACAACTAAATAGTTTAGTGTTAAATTATTCAATGCGATAAGGAATGGATTAGATTTTACATGATGAAAATACGTTGCAACAAGAAAGGATGTCGAACCAATGGAACAAGATCAGCTTTTTAAGATGATCCACACTGTCGAAGCCGTGACGAATGAAGCGATCATCGATTGGAATACCCGTTTTCCATACAATGTCGGGATATCGCCGATTCTGACGTTAGGTGAGCTGGAACGGAAAGGTCCTCAAAATCAGATGAAGTTAGCAGAAACACTTGGTTTTACGGGAGGGGCGATGACGAACATCGCTAAAAAACTGATACAACTTGAACTCGTCGAACGGGTCTATAACGAACAGGACCGCCGGCAAGTCTTGCTGCAGATTACGCAACAGGGAGAGCAAATCTTAAGTGAAGCCCAGGCGATCGGGAAACAACAGTATCTTGAACTGTATGACGTGTTAGATGAAGAAGAGATTCGGCTTTATTTAGCAATCAACGAAAAACTGTTGACCCATATCCGGGCAAAGCGGGAGAACGGAGTGAAACGATGAATCGAGTAGCGGGAAAAGTAGCGTTGGTGACGGGTGGTGCGTCAGGTATCGGCTTATCGGCGGCGACTTTGCTCGCCGAAGCAGGAGCCACCGTCGTCGTAGCAGATTATAACGTCGATGGAGCGGAAGAAGTAGCGGCTAAGTTACGGAAACAAGGACGACAAGCTTCTGCCGTCTTCTTGGACGCGTCTGAAGCTGAATCGATTCAGCATGCTGTCGATTTTACCGTCGAGTCGTTTGGGAAAATTAACGTGTTGTTCAATAATGTCGGTCTGACGAACCTTCAGAAAGATCTCGATGTCGTCGCAATGGACTTGGCGGAATGGGACCGATTAATGAACGTCAATGTCAAAAGTGTTTTGCTTGGTGCAAGATATGCGATTCCACATATGAAGGAAGCAGGTGGCGGATCAATCATCAATACAGCTTCGATGTCGGCTTTTGCGGGTGACAGCATCCGTTCTGCCTATGGGACGTCAAAAGCTGCCGTCGTCCAGTTGACGAAGTATATCGCGACACAGTACGGGAAGGATTTAATCCGCTGTAATGCGATTGCCCCCGGTTTGATTTTGACACCGGCGGCCAAAGCCAACATGAGTCCAAGTCTGCTTGCGACCTTCGAAAAATACAATGCCCTTCCGTATCACGGCGAAGCCGATGACATCGGACATGCCGTCGTTTATCTCGCGTCGGACGAATCAAAATTCATGACCGGACAAACCCTTCAGATTGAAGGTGGACATTATATCGGCAATCCGACTAGTCCCGATTTTTTAGCAATGCAGCAGTAATTCAGAAATGGAGTGAATGAAGATGAATCGATTAGCAGAAAAAATCATGTTAGTGACCGGCGCCGGGAGTGGCATGGGTGAAGCAACCGCATTAATGGCGGCGCGTGAAGGTGCCGTCGTCGTCGCGACCGACATCAATGAGGAGGCCGTCCGTGCTGTCGTCAAACAGATTCTGCTTGAAGGCGGTCAAGCGTATGCCTTACACCACGACGTCTCTTCCCGCGAAAGTTGGCAGGATGTTACGGATATGATCAAGCGGGAGTTTAATCGACTGGATGTGTTGGTCAACAATGCCGGCGTTGCACTAAGTACGCCGTTTTTAGAGCAGGATGAAACCGATTGGTCCCGGATTTTTAACATCAACGTCAACAGCGTTCTGCTCGGGATGCAACAGGCGATTCACTTGATGCAGGAAACGGGTGGATCGATCGTTAACATCGCCTCGATTTCTGCCATCAGCGGAATGGCGGGAGCCGGCGGATATACGGCATCAAAAGGGGCAATCGATGCGGTAACGCGGGCGGCGGCTGTCGATTACGGCAAGTACAACATCCGGGTCAATGCCGTCTATCCGGGGTACATCGAGACGAAGATGAGTGCCCCGTCGATGACAGCCTATAAAGACTATTTTGAACAGGTGATTCCGCTTGGTCACGTCGGGCAAGCCGAAGAAGTTGCGCATGCCGTCGTGTTCCTCGCGACCGATGAAGCGAGTCATATCTCCGGGATCGGTCTTCCGGTAGACGGTGGCGTCACTGCCAGATAATTGAAACGACACGAAGGCACTGTCCATCCGACAGTGTCTTTTTTTCTCGAACAACAGGTCAATTGGTAATGGAAACTCGTTTTAGAAGGATTTTTTTACAAAAAAAGCGGTACAATGGAAGGTGAAAATGACAAACGAAATGAGTGGATATTCATGCTTCAATCATGGAAAAAACGAATGCTGTACGGAACGGCGGGCCTGGCCGTTTTGGTCAGTGCAGGTGCTGTATATCTCGGATTGCGTCCGGAGGAACCAAAAGCCGTTTCCTATCCGATCATTTCGAAGGATCTCACGACGATGACGTTTACACCGAAAGACGGTCAGGTCATCCTGCTGTATGGAAGCGATATTAACCGTTATAAAGAAACACAGGATGATCCGCAAGAACCGGGATTGATGACGACACTATCAAAAACGGGTAAAGAGCTGAAGGCAGAAGCAATTGCTGACCCGGATTTCTATTGGATGAGGCTGTCACAAAAAGGAACCGACCCGCGGCACATCTATGCGCATCACCCGGATGGCATCGAAGCCGATCACTTTTTTACGTATGATTTAAAACGTGGCGAGTTTACAAAACATGAGGTGCCGAATACAGCGATCACATCCGTTGCCCATTACGGGAAAGATGTTTGGCTGGAATCGAATGCCTCGAAGCCAAAGGAAAAAATTCAGTTGATCAACGTCCGGACAGACAAACGGTATCCGATTGAAGACCGGCTGATGCCGGTCTTTGATTCACCGATTCTTGAACTGAATCAGACGATTGCTTATGCCAACAACGGTACCGAGGATGATAAAGAAGGGGCGACCGGTATGGTTCTGCTTGACCAGAAGACCGGAAAATCACGCGTCATTCGAAAAGCGGACGAACCGTATGCCTATACGGCGTTATACGGCGCGAAAGACACCGCGTATTTTGCAACGACCGACGGCGTGATGATCCAGCTGAAGACGGACGGAACGATGCAGCAAAAGTTATTTTCAGTATTGGATGATGTCAACTACTGGGCGACGGAACCGATGCGGATGATCAACAAACAGACCGGTTATCAAATCATCTGCACCGGTGAAAACGATACGGATCAACGGCTCGTTAAGTGGACGTTCGGACAAGCGTTCCGGGTTGAATCGGTCCGACCTAGTTTTTGGCAGGAGGGTAACTATTACCGTTACCTGTACCGGAATCCGTATAAGAAGACGTCATTTTTTACGGAAAGTAAAACGTCATTTTCCGGAAAAGGCCGATTGATCGTCACGGATGACAACTTAAAAACGTTACGGACGATACCGGTCGAAGGAGCAAACGGCGTGGACTTTGTGGTGGATTAATAGCAAAGGGAGGGAATGAAATGGCTTTTGAAGAGGTATATTTGACGGCAATTCAAGCGAGGTTCCGGGCCGTCCGGGAACCGGCGGAGCAGGCACTCGGCTGGCTGAACGAGGAACAGTTTCATCAGATACTGGCACCGGATACGAACAGCGTCGCGTTGTTGATTCAGCATATGACGAACAATATGACCTCACGCTGGACCGACTTTTTGACGACAGACGGGGAAAAGCCGGATCGTAACCGGGACGCCGAGTTTGTCGACCAGGGGCATGACAAAGAGACCTTACTGACACTGTGGAACGACGGCTGGCAACTCGTCGAATCAACGCTTGCTTCCTTGACACCGGACGATCTGGAACAAACCGTTTTAATCCGCGGTGAACCGCATCTCGTCGTCGACGCGATTGAACGGCAGCTGGCGCATTATGCCTATCATGCCGGGCAGCTGATTTTTTTGATGAAAATACTGCTCGGACCGGACTTTAAACCATTGACGATTCCCTTGCCGCATCAGCGGCACTGAGCGAAACAAACCTGCCTCTTTTACGTAAAGAGACAGGTCTGTTTTTTATAATATATCGTCACTCGATCCGCCGACCGGAGCTGTCGATAACGAAATCGTAAAAGCACGCTCGCCTTTTTTGAGTTTAATGCCTTCAGGGGAATGGATGGTATCCATGGATTTACCGCTCATGGATGTTTGAACAGTCGATTTCTCAAACATCAACAGTTCATATTCAGATGGTCGAAATGACTTGTCGCGAAACTCGACGCCATTCATCATGAATTTCTTTAAAGTATCAGATTCCTCTGATTTTTCTTGAATGAGACCATCTAAGTCATACATGTATGAACGATAGCCTTTTGTCGTATCGAACTCTTGCCCGAGTTTCAGTTTTTCCCCGTCATATTGACCAGGTTTGATGGTCTCTGTAAACCAGATTTTTTGTTCGCCGGATGCAAAATACTCAATTCCGGTCAGGTAAAGGGGGTTATCGATTTTCCCGGTCATAGTATAAACAGCTTCAGTTTTGTCCGGATCTGATGGATTTTTAGAAGTATCGAGTTTGAATTCTAATGGCAGCTCCATTGGTTTGACGACTTTTTTCGGCACGGCTTCTTCCGTACTGCAACCGGCAAGTAAAAGTGCCGATAGTGAACAGACAAGCAGTTGTTTCAACATCCACGTCACGTCCTTCATCTGTAAGTATATTCAGTGTAAGGGGAATGGATGATATTTACAATCGGATTAGGTGTCACAGGAAGGAAGGGTTACATGAAAAAACGTTTTATTCTCTTGCTGTCGCTCGGACTGTTTGGCTGTTCGGCGACATGGCAACAAGAACCGGCGGAGTCGACAGCTGCCAAAAAAGTTCTGTATGTCGCGCCGACCGGCAAGGATACAAATGCCGGTTCAATCAAACAACCGCTGAAAACGCTGAAACGAGCCAGTCAGCTCGCGAAAGCCGGAACGACGGTGTACCTTCGCAAAGGAACGTACACGGAAGCGTTGACGGTCAAGCACAGCGGGAGGAAACAAGCACCGGTCGTTTTTAGGAATTATCAACAGGAGAAAGTGGTCTTAAGTGGGAAAACGTTGAAGCAGAAAGACGGGGACACGGCGCTCATCCGGATCGAAAATCGACAGTACGTGACGATTCAAGGACTGGTGGTCGCAGACATCGCGACGACACGAATCAATGAGACACCAATCGGAATTTTTGTTACCGGCACAGGACGGAACATTCAATTGATCGACAATCAGGTCCGGCGAATTAAGACCAATGCGAAAGACGGCAACGCCCACGGGATTGCGATTTATGGAACTGGTCGTTTAAAGCAGATCACTGTCCGCGGCAACCGGGTCGAAGATAATCGGCTTGGGGCAAGTGAAGCCCTGGTTCTGAACGGCAATATCAACGGTTTCTCCGTCACGGACAACACTGTACGACGGAACGATAACATCGGCATCGACTTGATCGGATATGAAGGGGTCGCAACGAATCCGGCCGAGGATTATGCGCGGAACGGGACGATTGCCGGCAATCACGTCTCCGACAGTTCAAGTTACGGCAATCCGGTCTACGGCAAAGAGTACAATGCAGCCGGCATTTATGTCGACGGTGGAAAACGGCTGACAATCGAAAAAAATACCGTCGAGCGGAATGATATCGGCATCGAAGTGACGAGTGAACATGCGGGGAAATACGCGGAACAAGTCACGGTCCGCGGCAATCTCGTCCAACAAAACCGGTTCACCGGTATTTCGATCGGTGGATACGATAAGAAGCGGGGCGGAACGAAACAGGTCCGGATTACAGGGAATCAAGTCACGGCCAATGATACGAAAGGGCTCGAAGGGGGACAGCTGCTGGTCCAGCACGATGTCCGCGATAACCGGATCGACCATAATACATTTACAACGGGTCCCGATAATCTGTTTGTCGCCCACTTTTTCAACACAAGCTCCGGTAATCAGTTTGAACAGAACGCCTATCGCTTGGCGAAAGGAACAGCGAAGCGTTGGATTTGGCAGGATCGAGAATACCGCACTGAGTCTGCTTTTGAGCGGGCAGTCATACGATGAATGAAAAACAGACGTCATTCTCCTCACGAGGGAAAGTGACGTCTGTTTGTTTAACGTACTTGCATCTTTTAGGCATTGTAGCCGACGAACAGTGTGAAAAGTATCAATCCGGCCGAACCGATGATACAGATCAGGCAAACGACAGTCGTAAAAATACGCAACGGCAGCGGCAAGCTGACCTGTCTTTTCCAGACGACATACACGACGACGGCACTCGCCATCATCAGTAAAGACAAAATTGAGAACGGTAACGCCCGTTCCTGAATCAAATAAAAAATATCCAACGTCTCACGTCCTTTCTGTCAGATTCCGAATCAAAGGGGTTGTCCCCTGCAAAATTGAACCTCGTTACGTTATACTAATTATTGTAACATATGGATGAATCACCCAACATCGAATCAGAGAAAGAAGGGGAGACGATTGGCACAATCATTACGCAGATCAGCGACGGACCGCTCGATTCAAGGGGTGTGCGGCGGACTCGCGGAACACTTCGGTATCTCGTCACTAGCCGTCCGCCTGATTTTCATTGTCATTCCGCTTCCGATCAATTTAATCATTTACATGATTCTCGCGAACACGATGGCGGATGCACCAAGAACGTTGTAAAACAAATGAACAAAAGGAGGTTATGACGATGACAAACGGAAAGATTGCACTTCGTGTGTTAGGCATTTTGATTGGCGCAATCGTCGGCTTACTGATTGTTTACGAAGCGAAAGGGACCTTTGACGTCAGTGTCCTGCTCGGATTCGTAGCCGGGGCTCTGATTTTTGCCCTGATCAACATCATTTGGGTACGCGTCAAAAGATCTTAAACAGCAGGGGGAAATGGAATGACTTACTTAATTTGTACGACGTGCGGGGTCCAGATGGATGAGAACGTAACACAGGACGACATCTGTCCGATTTGCACGGATGAACGGCAGTATGTGAATCCAAACGGTCAATCGTGGACAACACTTCCGGACATGATTTCGTCCGGGACGTATCAGACGACGGTGACAGAAGAACAACCGGGTCTCATGAGTCTCGTCACGACACCAAAGTTTGGGATCGGGCAGACGGCTTATCTCGTCGCGGGAACAAAACGGATTCTGTGGGACTGCATCACCTATCTCGATCAGACTGTCATCGAGGAAGTGGGTCAGCTCGACGCGATGGCGTTATCGCATCCGCATTATTATGCGACTCAGGTCGAATGGGCGGAAACATTTGGTATCCCGCTGTATATCCACGAAGCGGATCAAGAGTGGGTGACACGACCGAGTAAACAGATCGTCTTCTGGTCCGGTGATCAACTCGTGTTAAGTGAGGATGTCATCTTACACCGGATTGGCGGTCATTTTGACGGGGCGACCGTTCTCGAATGGACGACCGGGAACGACGGTCGCGGGATATTACTGACGGGAGATATCGTCCGTGTCGTCGCCGACCGGGCGTGGGTCAGCTTCATGTACAGTTATCCGAACCTGATTCCGTTACCGGCAACGACCGTCGCTGAAATGGCGTCCGCTTTAAAAGACGTCCGCTTTAATCAAATCTACGATGCCTTCCATAAAATCGTTGTTACGGATGCGAATGCAGCCGTCGCCCGTTCGGCAAGCCGCTATATTGCGGCGTTGAATGGACACGTCAAGGAACGTGAACAGCGATGATTCTTGGCCTATATGAAGCACATCTGCCGGTCCGCGACTTACAGCGGTCAATCGCGTTTTATACAGGACTCGGGTTGAAGCTTGATCACATCGTGGATGAAAAAATCGCTTTTCTCTGGATTGTCGAAGAGCAAAGCTGGCTTGGTCTTTGGCAAGCGGACCAAGTCGGGTTGCCGTATCATCCGTCGATCCGGCATATCGCCTTTCATGTCTCGCTCGACGGCTTGCGTCAGTCGGTCCATTGGCTGACGGAGCGTGGTTATACGCCACGTAAGGCGTTTGGTTTTGAAGGGACGGAACCGTTCGTCATGCCGATTGCCCAGCATGCCCATGCGAAAATTCATTTCAATGATCCGGACGGCAACAGTCTCGAATTCATCACGAAGCTCGATAATCCGCTTGGCACGCAGGAGTATATGTACTTAAGCGAATGGGAGACTCTTTTAAATGAACGTGGTTTTACCCTGAAATAGTAAGTCCTCCTCGATTCTTCGTGAATCGGAGAGGGCTTTTTTTATGCATCGGAGCTTCAAGAACCACTTCCTGACGAAAGCAGTTCGTGATTGGTAATAAGTTGCAAAGAAAGGAGTAGATATTCCTAAAAAAGACCTGTTTTGAGAAAGGGGTCAATGTTTTTCTTAAATTGAGCAGATTGATGTGAAGCGGAAATGGGACTTGTTATGATAAATGGCAAACAAAAACGTTTTTTCATAAAATAGTTTCGTAACTAAATGGATGAAATTTGAAATGATGACCTGAAGGAGATTAACCACGTGACGACACCTCAACTAACAAACCCAACCCTTGCTTCTGCTGATATTCTGGAAGCTCTGACCCACAATGTCGCAATGATTCGTTTTGATACGCAACGCCGGGTCGTTGATGTCAACGACTTGTTCGCGAAGACGATGAAATACAAACGCGATGAGATGATTGGCATGCACCACCACCTGTTTTGCCGAGCGGATTTTGCAAACAGTGAGGCGTATCAGAAATTATGGAGCAAACTGCTGGCCGGTTTCAGCTCGGCTGATAAAATCGAGCGGATTGACGCACGTGGCGACTCGATTTGGCTGGAGGCGACCTATATGCCGATTTATGAAGCAAACAAAGTCGTCGGCGTCGTCAAGATTGCTTCTGATATCACGGACCGGCAAGAAACCATCCAAGAGTATGCGACGTCCTTTGCCGGCATCGCAACGGATCTGGATGCCCGCTCCGTGCAAGGCAAACAGGAAAGCCGGCAACTCAAACAAACGATCGAGAAGATGGCGGATGATGCCAAGGAAAATTTACGGACCTTAACGAATCTGCAGGAACAGTCTTCCGAGATCACAAAAATCACCGGGACGATTAAAGAGATTGCCGCCCAGACCAACTTATTGTCGCTGAACGCCTCGATCGAAGCAGCACGCGCCGGTGAGCACGGAAGCGGCTTTAACGTCGTCGCGACGGAAGTCCGTAATCTCTCAAAACTCGTTGAACTCGCCGTCATCAACGTCCGCGACACGACGGAACAGATGAACAAGGAACTGGAGCGGATTCAACAGGGCATCACGCGGGCAAACGCCGATGCCTCGTCCAGTGTCTCTGTCATGGAAGAGACGTTGCAACGGTTTGAGACCGTCAGCGAGTCGGCGCATGAACTGAATGAAACGGCAAAAAAATTCACGACAGTCATTTAAACGAACAAGTCATACGCTAAGATTGGACATGACTTAATACTGAAGACAAGGTGGTCATTTTTCTCTTTATCGAGAAGGGCCACTTTTTTGTCGCTTCGAATCGTTTTCTTAAGACACACTTTGCTGCATCAAACACTCCTTAAGACAATTGTCTAGTTTATTATTGACAATCCATCTTCCTCCTGAGTCTCTGCTATGAAAAGATACTTATAGTGCTGATATGATCAGCGGTCCCTCACCAAAATGTAAGAGACCGTTGTTGGCTAATTCGTCTAGCCTGCTCATGTATTAACATAGGTATAGAATACGACAGAAATCTTGTCAAATGCTTCAGAAATGCCATGTTGATAGATGGATCAGTCCGCTTCAGGTTGTTCCTGTTTATAGATTAAGTTGTTCCTGTTTATAGATTAAGTTGTTCCTGTTTATAGATTAAGTTGTTCCTGTTTATAGATTAAGTTCTTTCTTTAAACAGGGTATCAAATGCGTTGAACAGAGACTGTTGTCGTCATTGATGAAACATTTGAAGAAGTGATACAGGGATTACTCTTATAGATTTAATCTTCTAACTCATATTTTAAATCAGAAAAAGAACGACTTACCTTAAAATCGAGATTAATGAGAGTGTTTAAATCGTATTTCTTTTGTCGATACATTTCTTTCATGAATTGCAAGAAGATATAGCGACAATTATATAAATCATCTCCAGTATCTTCTCTCATAGACGCATAATCAATTTCTTCACCTAGCGAATCATAAACAATCGTTTCAAACTCTAAATTCGTATGCCACATAAAATCTAAAAATCCTTGTAGGACTGCTTTTTTATATGTATCTAATGAAAAAGTAGCCAAAATTTGATTTTTATAATGAAATTCCGCTATTTTTTTTGGATAGAAAAATCGAATGGTAAAATGAGAAGAAACTTCTTCGTTCTCATATTGCAGAGTCCAGTCTGATCTTTCAATGTCATATAAATCATTTGTTGGTACACTCTTTATTAATAAATGCCAAAACATATATAGCTCACTAACATGTGCGTTGAAAGGGAGTGGTTCACCACCTAAATAAAAAACGACTTTTCCTGAAGGATAGCCGTCAGATCGTCCAAATGCATAATTAAATACATCTTTATCTTCTAAATCAGTCATCTCTACAAATCCCGGATATTCCTGATTTTTATCTAGTTCTTCTTTTTCAGGAGGAATTTCAATATAACTTTTAATTTCTAAATGCATAATAAAATATTCCTTTCATTCATTAGTAACTAATTTATAGTTCACTTCAGAGTTTGTCAAAAAACGAGTGTTCTCGAGTTTGATGGAACTGAAACGTAAGTTACAGGATTACATAAATTGGTTCAACCACTTTCGCTATATGTAATCATTCGTTAAGAAAATTGTCTGGTTTAGTGCTGACAATCCAATCAAGATAGACGAACTGTTTTGGATGAAGAGCATAGAGACCTTTATACGTCTTGAGATAACCGAATCATATCTGTGCACCGGATACCGTTTTCTATGATGTCCTCTTCGTAATGCCGCAAGAAGAAGTTTAAATCGACTCCAACAATACGAAATCCACATTTTTGATAAAGAGCCAACTGGCCAATGCTTGAATTGCCTGTCCCGATTTCAATGGTTGTGTAGCCCATCGCTTGCGCGGTTTGAATGGCATGTTTTAAGAGATATTTTCCGACGCCGTTGCCTTGATACTTCTCGTCTACTGCAATATTTACGATTTCGATCGTTTGCGGTCTCGTGGGTAGAAGCACATGTACCCCAATCAGTTGATTCCTTATTTCAGCTACGAAACAACGACCTCTTTTTACATATTCTTCGACTATTTTCTGAGACGGGTCCGCTAATAGCAAAAGCTCCATCGGAGGATTCTCATGAGCTGACAGTTGACGGATGTTTATATTCATACAGGCAATCCCCCTCACGGATTAGTTTTGTTTCAATGGCTCATGATTCTTCGTTCCTGTTTATTCATTTCGACAAGTTAAAGTCATATCCCCCCGAAACGGGCGGGACATGACTTTTTTTGACGCGTTCACCGAATCCGAACGAAGGCAGCACACACCACAAAAACGATACCGCAGCCGCATAACAAGAGAATCTGTTCGAGACGGACATCAAATGACAGCGAAAGAGACAAGGCCGCATAAGACAATGGAACCAAACCGTTTGACGAAGCGTTGACAAGGCTCATGACCCGTCCCATCATCTGTGGGCGTGTCGTCGTTTGAATCGTCGTCAAAATCAGAACATTGATGATGGAGGAGATGCCTCCCATTGTCAGCAGTAGCAGAACGCCTTGCCAGACGTGTCCAATTTGTCCGAGTAAACCAAGACCGACTCCAAGCAGACCAATCAACGACAGCAACAGGCGAAACGACTGGTTGATCGAGTGGTTGAAGCCGATCCAGGCAGCCCCGAGCAGCATGCCGAGCTGATACGCACCTTGGAGATAACTCAGATCAAGAGCTTCACCCAATAAAACCCGTTCGACCAACAGGGGAATCCCCATCAGCAAAGGACCAAAAAAGAAGAAGTTGATGATAATCAGCAGGAAGAGAATCCGTCTTAAGTATGGGTCGGCAAACACATAATGAAATCCTTGCACGAGCTCAAGCCAAGCGGAGGTCCGAGTCGGATTGTCGACGGGATGTTCGCGAATGAAAAAGGTACCGAGCGATGCGAGCAAAAGAAACAGCGCAATCGTCAAAAACAAGAAGTGAAACGAAGCGAAGGTCAGCAGTACGCCGCCAAGCAACGGTCCGGAGAACAATGCCATCTGATTGGAGGTTTGAAGAATCGAGTTGGCCCGCGTCAGATCTTCTTTCGAAACGAGAAGGGGCAGCAGGGACGCACTGGCAGGGGAAAAGAACGCATCGATACAACCGAACGTAAAAGCAAATACAGCGAGTGGAACGATCGTCAACAGCTCGAAGTGGTAGACAGACAGCAACAGCAGAACAAAGGTGAATCGCAGCAGACTGGAATAGCGTAAAATGATCGATTTCTTGAATCGATCGGCAATCACGCCACCCACCACCATCAAGAATATCCGCGGCAACAACGTCAGCATCAAGACGAGACCTAAATAAGCATCAAGTTTTAAGACGCGAAGAATATACCATTGCTCGGCAAATAAGTAGGTCGATAAGGCGAGGAAGGAACAGGTGCTGGCGAGCCAAAGCGCTCGAAACGAACGGTTCCGCAAGAGCGGGTGATGCGTTTTTTGCTCAGTCGCCTGCATGTCCTCCCTCCTCGTCCGCTTGAACTAACGGTGCATCAATCTCAAAAGCCGTCGCCATCACGTAATATAATTTTTTGTCCGCTTCAGCCGTCGACGGATCCTGTTCGACGTCCTGCAACAGTTCCCGGTACCGTTTCGTAAACGTCAAGAATTGCCCAGGTGTAAGCCGGAGTTCTTTTTGCATCGACAGACTTTCCCAGTTCTCGACGTCAGAAGAACGCGGGGCAAACGAGCGGTCAGGCGCCGTCAAGACACGTGTTTTCGCCCGGTCGAGGACCTCGACATAAGACTGGCGTGTCGCTTGTTTCGTCTCGACAAGATTCAGGAGATGATCAGCCGGAATGAATCCGCGGGCGACGGCCTGATAAAACTTCAATACATTTCCGCCTCGGATTTCTTCCTCGACGAGTTGAATCAACTGATACTTTTCGAGTTCACGCAGGTGATACAAAATCTTTGCCCGTGAGACGTCAAGTTTTTGGGCCAATTGCTGGCCGGTATGTGGTTGTTCAATCAGATGCATCAGCATTTTTGTCCGCATCGGATCACTGATGACTTTGAGTTGTTCGTACTGTTCGAGAATCAAAATCGCCTGCTGTTCCATTATTAACACTCCTTTTTATTAACCGGTTAACTTTTATTAACTGTAAAGCTAGTATACCTGAATCAATGACAAAATAAACCATTTTTAAAAAGAAGGATTTGTTCAGTTAAAGCAGAACGTTAAACAAAGAACAGATTCTGAACTTACAGAGGAGTGATTCATATGAACCAAGCTCAAGAAATTCAGATCCAGACCGTAATCCAACGTCCGGTCGCCGAAGTCTGGACGTATTGGACGGAACCGGAACACATCAAAGCATGGAATGCGGCATCGGATGATTGGCATACGACGGAAGCGACGAATGATGTTCAAGCAGGTGGTCGTTTTTCCAGTCACATGGCGGCAAAGGACGGAAGTGTCGGCTTTGATTTTTCCGGCGTCTATCTAGAGGTCATTCTCTATGAAAAGTTAGCGTATACGATTGACGACGGACGCCACGTGACGATTCTGTTTACGGCGAATGGTGATGAAACGGAAGTTGTTGAAACGTTTGAAGCGGAGTCGATGAACCCTCCGGAAATGCAACAGGCTGGGTGGCAGGCCATCCTTGACCGCTTCAAGGCATACGCGGAACAACACTGAATACGAACAGACACCAATAAGCCCGTCCAATCTGGAACGGGCTTTTCTCATGTTCAGTTGTTGACTTGAATGATGCGGAAAGACACGGTTCCATCATCTTGGACGACGCTGTAACCAAGCCGACCATTTGTGAAAACCGGTTTCGAATACTCGCCTTCCTTATCCGTCAGTGGGACAACCGTACCGTTTATCAGGTCCGCATAAAGGAGTTGATGCTGTTCTTCCCGGAAGACGACATGATCTGCTGACAGGAAACAAAAACCGTCAATCAGGTAATACGGTTCCGGAGTCTTATAGTGGTAGGACGTGTGGTTCGACACATGAGCTTGAAATCCCGCAGACCCTTCCGCTCCCGTAGCCAGATAATGCTGTCCATAGGCGAAATCAAACGGCATGGTCGTCTTTTTGATTGCTTTTCCGGAAAGCGTCGTGTAGGCGGTCGTTTTTTCATCTGCTTTGTATGTTGTTTGATCAAGAAGAATTCCCGCATCACCGTCCCGTATGTACTGGGCATAGTCGCCGCTTCGGGTTTCTGATTCCTTCACTGTCAGCGTTTTTTGTGTCGTGACATACCCGGTCGCCGCATCATATTTTTGCACGAGTGACTGGGTCTGATCTTTCTGACTGATATGTTTGATCCAAGAGACATGTGCCGTCGTGGCTTGGAGATCCGGATAAAAACTAGACGATTCTCTTCCATGGTCAAGTTGTTGAAGCGATCCGGTTGCTAAGTCCATCACTTCGAGTGTCCAGTTGCTGTCCTTCCCGTTGTCCTGATAACGGATCCAGAACAGTTGTCGTCCGACACCAACCAGCTTATAGATGGTTTGGCTCGTCGAATATAGTTTCTCCAGGTCCCGATCCGTCAGCGAGTAACGGAAAATCGAACTGTCTTTTTCGCTTGAGGCATAAAAGTACACGGCCGCTTCATCGATATAGCTTGGACCAGACAGGTAAGGGTAACGTAGATAGACATTTGTTAAGTCGTAACTCGTACTTGGTCCAAGTGTCGAAAAGCCCTCACTGCGGATTAATTCTGTTGGTGCCGGTACCGGCTGAATTGATTCCGTCTTCGGCTGACTGCATCCGGCAAGCAGCAGGACAAGGCTGAATAAGCTGAGTTTTAAAAAATAAGGCATATCGGAAAACTCCCGTTCTGTTTTAAGAAAATGAAAACTCTATTAGTGTATAGGGAAATAAATCCATTCCCCTAAAAAAGAAGTGGGACTTACAAAAATGTAAGATAATTTTCTAACTATAAATATTCTGAATATTCGTTTAGTAACTGAAAGACCGGGAATATATATCTAAAAGATACTATCTAAAAGATATAGGAGCGACTTATGCCAAAAGAAAACATGACCCGGTATGCGATTTTAGGTTTACTGGCAAGCGGCTGTACGTCAGGCTACGAAATGAAACATACGATTGATACGAGTCTCAACCACTTTTGGAAGATCAGCTTCGGACAGGTCTATCCGATGCTGAAAACGTTGGTGCAGGAAGGATTGATCGTCGAAGAAACCGGAGAGGGGGATGACCGGAAGACGTTTGTTCTGACACCGGACGGCGAGGCGGAACTCGGACGCTGGGTCGAGGAGCCGACGACGGAACTTCCGGTCCAGCGGAATGAACTGTTGCTGAAACTCTATTTTGCCCGGCATGAGTCAAAAAAAACGACGATTAAGAAGATTCATCAGCATGCCGCTCTGCTCCGGGAGCGATTGGACACATACCAGATGATTGAACAATCGATTCTGACCTATAAAGAAGCGGATGATGCCATGTATTGGCTGCTGACGCTTGATTACGGCAAACGCAAGACACAAGCACTGCTGGAATGGTGTGAAGCGTCCGTTCAGACACTCGAAGGAGGAACATCATCATGAAACGCGTGATCGCGACACCAAATGAAGACATCGTCGTATTCATCATCGGCTTACGGATCAACCGTCTGCGATCGGTCCGGAAATGGTGGCCGACCGTCCAGGCGATGACACCGATGATTGAGGAATGTTATGAGCAGCAGGTTGGTTTATTGTCGCATGAGATGCTCGTCGGTTGGCGTTCAGTTACGTTGATTCAGTATTGGCGTTCCTCCGACGCTCTGATTGCCTATTCGCACGGTAACCGTCACCTGACCGCCTGGAAAAAGTTTAATCAGTCGTCGCGGGCGAGTAACGCCGTCGGGATTTTCCATGAGACGTTTGAAATCAGCAACTATGAGACGATGTATGTCAATCTGCCGACGCGGGGACTGGCAAAAGCGGTCGGAGAAAGTGCGATTCAGAAACATCAGGAGCAGGCGAAAGACCGGCTGGCCGAACGGAAACCGGTGTCGACACGTGAATAACGAACGAAGGGAGCGGATCAATGGCATCCGCTCCCTTGCTGTATGTATTACTGCTCAACCCGGACCAATGTTTCCCCGCAATTTTGACAAATCGAATTCATCGTCTCAGTACACTCTTTGCAAAAGGTACAGTTGTGCGAACAGTGATACGTTTCCTGACCGTCTTCAAATGTCTCCGCACAGCGGGTGCAATTTGTTGCCTGCATGTCTTTCACCTCACTTATTTTTGATCTGTCTTTATTGTACGAAAGAAGAACGTGACCAGACAGATAATTTTCCTTGTTTTTCAGTAGCTTCACCTGAAAATGAATGGTAATTTTAAGATATGTCTTCATAATATTAGGAGGGTTGGAAAATGGACGAAATTGATTACGCAATTATCCGGGCATTGCAGGCAGACGGGCGGATGTCCTGGACGGAACTCGGTAAAACGGTGGGTCTGTCGACACCTGCCGTCAACGAACGCGTCAAAAAACTCGAGGACCGAGGTGTCATCGAAGGATACCGGGCCGTCATCAATCCCGTTGCGCTTGACAAAACAATCATGGCGATTTTGATGTTCGAAGACACAAGATGCGACGCGTTTATCGCATTTTGCAAGAGTCATCCGGATGTCGTCGAGTGCCACCGGCTCGCCGGGACGTTTAACTTCATGGTCAAACTGTACACACCATCCGTAGAGACATTGGAAACGTTTATCGACGCCTCAATGAGGTACGGCAAACCGTCGACCTGGATCCGCTTGTCGTCACCCGTTGCGTTTAAAGCTTTTACGGTCGGGGACGGTGTTTTGATTTAATCATGTAATTCAGTAATAAAAAACGGCTATCCCCTGAACTTTTAAAGGAAATAACCGCATGATTATGTTTTAAATTAAGTACAACACTTCGTTGCTTCTTCTACCTGATTTTCAGGAATCAGTACTTGGCCGTCTTTAACTATAAATTCAATATTATGGGCTTTCAGCCTCTCGATTTGAGCCGGTGTCTGTTCGCCCCATGGGACGGTTTTAGCTTGCTCGGAAGAGTTACATCCGACGAGTAATAGACTACTTGCGAGCAATAAGGGTCTCAGCATGAAATCATCTCCTGTCAGTCAGTCCGTGAATTTTTATTAAAGAATAACCATTTTAATTGTAGTCCGTCGCTTGGAAAGCCACTAGTCAAGCGAATCGGAATCAGATTAAATAAAATGAAAATGATGGATATCTGTATAAATGGTGGAGCCAACAGATGCATGACCGGACTTGGAAAGAGCTGACTTAATCCGGCGACGAACAATCCGGCTATAAAATTCGCGAAAATCCCGCCGAGTAACAAGACAGCTCTTTGTCCACGGCGAAGCGGGACTGTTGTAGGATATGGTTGATATAAGCCTTCCCATATCTGCTTTTTGGCGACGGAAAAATGACCGATTCGTAAGAATGGTTCACCTTTGCCAATGGAAACTGATTTTAGCCTCAGACCGATCAAACGACCGACGAGCGCATGACCGTATTCGTGCAGAATAAGACTCGGTAAGTAAAAGGCAAACATGATTAGATTGAACCATAGTAAACCCATGTTCTTCCTCCTCTCATTCACAAACATAACAAAAATTGGATGTTGAAAGCAACTTACATAATTGTCATTTATTCATCTAGAGATTGAAAAAGGAGACTTATTAAATGAACCTGTTAACTGATTCAACTTTGCCAATTCGCATATTTCCAGCTCAGCGTCAGGATTACCGCAAAATCATCTGTTTGTACCACGGCTGGGGATCAAGCGTGACAAAATATGAAGAATTCGCCCAGATGATTTCGGAACAAGGGTTTACGGTCATTGTGCCGGAACTCCACCTGCATGACAGCCGTGATGCGTTAGCAACGTATTTTAACCCGGGCGTCGTCGAACGTCACTTTTGGGAAGTCGTGTTTCAAAGCATCGAAGAATCGAATGCGCTCGTTAAGCAGCTGAACGTTCGAAGAGAGGACATCATTTGGCTTGGTGTCTCGATGGGAGGATTCATCGCCAGCGGTGCTGCTGCTAAACATGACGGTAGCGCAGGGGTGATTAACATCAACGGGTCCGGCTCCTTCCTCTTTTCGGAACAGTTTTTCCGAAGACGTGACAAAAGAGACGATTTAACGGCGGAAGAAGAACGACACTTGCGGGCGTATGATCCTGTCCTGCAAGAACAGTCTACACCAACGTTATTCGTACATGGACAACGCGATGCGGTCATTCCGATTGAAACGCAGGAGCATTATGTACGACAAGTGGGCAAAATCCATCACGATTTAACGTTTCTGAAACATCCGTCGATCAACCATACCGTGTCGGATCAGATGATAGCGGACATCTTCATTTGGTTGAATGATCGTTTTTAACGAGAATAGACAGAAGAACCGGACACCTGCTTGAGGTGCCCGGGTTTTTAGTACTTAGTGATTAGATGGGACGCCGTACCGAAGATGATGATCAACGAGGTAAAAACCGCTCATTAACATCGTGACGAGAGCGAAGAGTGACGCGATGGTAGTCAGCATACGATTTTTCTTCCTTAGATTCTTACCGTAAGATTTTCTCGAACGCTTTTCCTTTTGCCAGTTCATCAATCAACTTGTCGAGATAGCGGATTTCTCGCATCAACGGCTCCTCGACGTCTTCGACTCGGACGCCGCAGACGACACCTTTGATTAACAATCGACGTTCCTGCATGTCCGGCGCATCCGCAAAAAAGGCTTCGAATGTCGTCTTATCTGTTGCCAGCGTTGCGAGTTGTTGCTCCGAGTAACCGGTCAGCCAGCAAATGATCGTATCGACTTCCTGTTTCGTCCGACCCTTGCGTTCCGCTTTTGTCACGTAAAGCGGATAGACACTCGAAAACGCTGTCGTGTATAACCGATGTTTCGTCATCGTATCTCCTCCTCATGACTAATTATTACCAAAAGTGTAGCATACCGAACGCTCGAAATGGACCCCTCCGGATAAAACAAAGACCGTCCTTTTCGTACGAAAGGAACGGTCTTAACCAATCATTTTTTCAAATCGATGACATGGAATTCAATCTGTTCGTCGTCCGATACCCCGTATGCCAGCTTCCCGTTCACATAAATCGGTTTGGACGTCGTATCGGCCATTTCCGTCAAAGGGGCAACTGTGCCGCGCGCAAGATCGGCGTACCAAAGTTTTGATATGCTCTCCCGGAAAATCACACGGTCAGCAGACAAAAAGCGGAACGCGTCAACCGTCAGCCGGTTATCGGCCGGTTTGAACTGGTAACCCGTTTTTTGCGCCTTCTTGTTCATAAAGATGGCCGATCCTTCTTCACCAGTCGCGACATACTTTTTGCTGTGCTCAAAATCAATCAGCCCGTTCATTCGTCGTTTGAACGTGCCGTCAAACGTCTCGAGTGTCGGCGCTTGATGACCGTTTTTGAAAGTACTTGTATGCAAAATCAGTCCGGCATCGCTCCGGCGGAAGTCAAACGGGTATTGACCCTCCTGCTTTTTACCTTCCTTTAAAATATACTGCTGATGGATGATGATCGTGTCTTCCGCCACATCAAACGACTTGAGGATTGTTTTCGTTCGGTTCGGTGTCGCTTCCTGTGTCATCCAGGATATCCGTTTTGAGGATGCATCGAGATAAGGAATTGCCGTATCATGACGGCTGATGCCCTGATCAAGCGTATTGATGTTTTCCGTCTTTAAGTCCATCGAACGAATCGCCCATTTTTGTCCCGACTTGGTCGGATTGGATTCGACCCAAAACAGGTAATGCGATACTCCGGTCATCATACCGATGGTCCGGTTGACCGTATGCAATACTTGATTATCGTTCGACCCTTGGCTGTACCGGTAAATGTAGCTTTTACTGGTGGTGTCACTCGTTTGTTTGACGTGCGTATAATAGATTGATTGCTGATACAGGTAGTCCGGCGCAATGACGACGGTTTGTCCGGTAAAGAACGGGGCCAGATTGTATGTCTGATGGCTTCCAAGCGTAACCGTTTCTGATTGTCGCTTCAGCGGCATGTATTTTCCATAGTCGGACAACGGAGCAGTGACGGGTTCAAGGGTTGGCGCAGCTTGAGCCTGATCTGCCGAAACTTTCGGTTGTTGCTTCGTTGTATTCGAATCGGTGCATCCTGCCGTGACGACAAGCGTCAACGTCAACGCCGCCGCAAAAAAAGTCTTCCGGGACATAGTAGGTGGTCTCCTTTTACGTAAAGTGGGGGAATCGAGCTCAACGGCGGTGGTGTTTCATTCGCCAACGCATCGAGACGAAAAAAGCAGAAATTCCGGACATCACAATCAGATACAACAAAAAGACGAAGGCGAATTCGCCGTAATCTTCAAGACTGTTGAATGGATTTTCTGTAATGAACGGCTCAGGTAGAATCCCAATCAAAAACAGTGGAATGAACAGCAGAAAAAACCGTTTCCAAAAATAATACTTATACGAAGTGCCGGTACGGACGTCCATCAGTGTACTCCTTTCCCAACCCAAAATTAATTATCCTATATTTAACATATTATATCATTAATTGTTTATTTACATAATAAAATTTTAAGAAGTCATCAATGAAAAAACGGTCAGAAAGTCACCAGATTGTCTGCTGTCTTCTTGACCGTTTGAACGGTTTATTTGATTTTTAAGACGACTTTTCCTTTGGCACGACCGGACTCGGAATACTCGAGCGCAGCCTGTGCCTCTTCAAACGGATAAATGCGGTCGATGACCGGTTTGATTTGTCCGGTCTCGATCCATTCCGTGATGTGTTCCAGTTGCCGGCCGCTCGGTCGCATGAACAAAAATGTGTATCTAACACGATGTTTTCGTTCGAGCAATGTCTCGCGAAGAGTCAGCAGACGGAACAGGTTTGTCTTCAAGAAACCGGACCGGTAGGACTTACCGAACCGTCCGTTCGGCAAACCGGAAATCGAGACGATTTGTCCACCCGGTCGGACGATTTTAAACGAGCGCCGGAGTGTCTCACCACCGATTGTATCGTAGACCCCGTCATAATCATGGAGGACTTCGTCAAACGCTTCGGTCCGGTAATCGATGATTTCATCAGCGCCGAGTGACGCCACGAGGTCGTGTCCGGCGGGGCTCGCCGTCGTTGCGACGTACAAACCCATCGCTTTCGCCAGTTGGATCGCAAAGGTTCCGACGCCACCGGCACCTGCCTGGATCAGAATCTTTTGTCCTGGTGTCGCCTGCAGGACGTCATGCAGCGCCTGATACGATGTCAAGCCGACGAGCGGGATCGACGCTGCTTCCTCGAACGAGAGCGAAGCCGGTTTTAAGGCAAGCGTCTGTTCATCAATCGCGATGTATTCGGCAAAGGTGCCGATCCGGTTTTTCTCAGCCCGTCCGTAGACGGCATCCCCGACTTGAAACTGTTTTACGGCATGACCAACCTCAACAATGACTCCGGCGAAGTCATTGCCGAGAATCAGCGGGAACTGATATGGAATCAACAGCTTGACGTCACCGTCCCGAATCTTAAAATCAACCGGATTGATGCTCGCTGCGTGAATTTCCACAAGAACGTCATGCGGCCGGACGTCCGGGCGGGGCTGTTCGGTTTGTTCGAGCGGGACCTGGCCGTATTTTGAAATCGTCATCGCTTTCATGAAAATCCTCTCCATTTCCTGGTTCTTCTGCTTTTAGTCTACCAGTTGATCCAGCGGGAGAACACTTTGAGTGATTCATTCGGACATGATAAGCTAAACAGGAACAGGGAAAAACTGGAGTTTGGGGTGAATGAGATGAACAAGACCGGAGAACGATTGTTACGGCTGTGGTTACGTGTGCCGCGGTTCGTTAAACGGATGGTGCCGCTCAGTCTGACATTGTACGTCCTCTTACTGATTGTCACGAACGGAATAGCAACGATCCTTCATTTTGATATCGGGTTAGTCTCATGGCGCGATCTCATCATCAGTTTAGCCGGAGCGGCGATTCTTGTTCCGGTATTCAATCAGTCAAAAGGGGAAGATAAAATATGAAACAATCGGAACAGGAAGAACCATTGACGGGCGGGAATGTCTCCGACGTCTCACGGATCGGGGATACGGTCAGACGGGAACAAAAACCGGAGAGTCTTCGAGTCCACCGGGTACTGCAACATCTTGAGCAAAAAGGATTTGAAGGAAGCCCGCGCTACTTAGGAATGGATCCACAGGGGCGCGAAATTCTGTCGTTCATCGAAGGCGAAGCCGGGAATTATCCGCTTCAGCCGTATATGCGGTCAGACCGTGTCCTCGAGGAGACGGCCCGGTTGTTAAGGGGATACCATGATGCCATCGCTGATTTTCCGGTACCAAACGATTGGCAGCCGCTCGACGGAACACCGGAACCGCTCGAACTCATTTGTCATAATGACTTTGCCGTCTATAATCTCATCTTCCGAAGCGAACGGCCTGTCGGAATCATCGATTTCGACGTTGCTGCCCCGGGACCGCGGATTTGGGATGTGGCCTACACGCTCTACACCTGTGTCCCGTTAAGCCGGCATCAAATGACGGCAGACGGTGAGCCGGCTCATTATAATCCGGTTAACGATCAGGAACGGATTCGGCACCGAATCAACCTGTTTTTGTCTTCCTACGGCAAAACGGAGCTAAAGGGCAAGATGTACGAAACCGTGCTGCTTCGTGTGGAAGCATTGATCAAAACGATTCACCGGAAAGCGGCGGAAGGTGACGAAGCTTTTCAACGGATGATCGAAGAGGGGCACGTCACGCATTACGAACAAGAACTCGATTTTCTCGAACGCGAGGGAGCAGATTGGTTCCGGTGAACCGGAAATGTTGAACGGGTCGCCACCGGTTCAAATGGTTGAAGAATGGAGAATCATCATGTTGGAAAAATTGAAGGATACCGCGAAAAAAATAAAAAAGCAGATTTTTATTTTATATTTTGCCTATCAGGACGACCGGGTCGCCTGGTATACCAAATTATTTACGGCCTGTATCGTCGCTTATGCGTTCAGTCCGATTGACTTGATTCCGGATTTCATCCCGGTGTTAGGATACCTGGACGACATCATTCTTGTCCCTTTAGGCATCCTGCTTGCGTTAAGGATGTTACCGCAGGAAGTCATCGACGACTCTACCGTCAAGGCAGAACAATGGATGGGGGCGGATAAACCGAAAAATTGGTTTGTCGGCGCCTTGATCCTCTTGCTGTGGTGTACACTGAGCATCTGGATAGGACTGAAGATTTACGATGCCGTCCGGTAAGCTCAGATTGATAGTTTCTGATAGGCGGATTTGATTTGTTTGTACATTACATCCGTCGGCAACGCGGCATCGATTTGAATGACGGGAGAAGCAGAACGAATCATTTGAAGACGGTGCTCGGCTAGCGTCCCGATCATCGCCGGATCGGTCGCCGTCAGGTACGTGTTGCACCAGTCGAGAAATACATTCGATCCCGTGAAATCAGGATACCGTTCTTGTTCCCGTTTGATTAAGCGTTCCATCCGCGTGTTTTCGTCCAACGTTAAAAAGACCAGCAATTCCCGATTATGAAACCCGATTTCGTTCCAGGAAAAGATGGAACCGGAGACGACATAATGGTGATGGCGCTCGATATCCGGAGTAAATAACGCATAACGTTCGACAATCGAGCGCTTTTCGGTGAAGATGTGGTCTTTCCACAGATAATGATCTGTGTCGATCCAGGGGATACCTTCCTGTTGCCCGATCCACTTGCCGAGCGTGCTTTTCCCGGTGCCGGAACCGCCGATGATTTGAATCCGCATGTTTCTGACCTCCTTAACGCGCTATGAGAGCGATTCTTTTAACATTCATATTATCATTCTCTGAAATGGATAGCCGAATAAATAATTAGAAACGGATGTGTTGACATGAATATCTATTTGGATGATTTGCGTGATTGTCCGGAAGGTTTTACAATTGCTCGAACGATGGATGAAGCGATTGCCCTGTTTGAACAACATGAAGTGGATATATTATCACTTGATCATGATTTAGGAGAAGATAACGAAGGGAATTTGTTACCCGACGGTTACGATTTTGTTAAATACTTTTGTGAAAATGGGTTGAGGGCGAAGAAAATATACATTCACACGGATAACGGCGTCGGGCGCGCCAATATGTATGAGACATTAAAAGGTGCGCAAAAACGTGGGTTCATTCATCCTGACATCGAAATATTTCATTATTCGATTACAGTCAATCGTTATACAGGCGAGTAAAAGTAAACAAGAGCACTTGGGAAGGGAGACGATTTAAGAATCGTTCTTCCTTTTTTCGGGTAATTCAATAGATAAGGTAAAGGAACGATAGTCGTTACGTGTCAAGTCTGCTTGTGAGGAGAGGATGGATGCGATGATTGCCTTTTTCATTCTATTGCGCAATATGTATTACGTCCTGAAAATCCTGTTTCGGCAGGACGAACAAAAAGCCGTCATGTTCTCCGTCGCTTTTCTCCTTGCGGTCGGGATGTTTTTTTATCACAGCGTCGAACAACTGAGTTATCTGGATGCCCTCTATTTTTCCGTCATGACGCTGACAACGGTCGGATATGGTGATATTCATCCGGTCACGCCAATCGGCAAGATTTTTACGATGGGGTATGTCTTGCTTGGGATCGGTGTCATCAGTGCCCTGATCGTCAACTTCAACCGGGCGTTAAAAGAGTTCCATTTAAATAAAAACAAATCAAACCGGAAGTGACAGGCTTTTTTTCTTGGGCTGAGGAGTGATGCGGATGAACTTTAATCTGGTATTCGTCCTGTACAGTTGTTTGCTTGGTTTTCTCGTTGGTGCACTCGCATCATTGTTTCTGGCATTGTCGAATCTGCTGATTCATCTTGTCTGGACGACGATTCCCGGCCAACTGGACACCACGTTTTATCCGTTTTGGATTTGTCTGTTTGGCGGACTGCTGATCGGACTGTTTCAAACGTATATCGGCGACTATCCCCGGACGATGCATCAGACGCTTGAGGAATTCAAGACAACGGGTCGGGTCGCATATGAAGGGACGGTTGTTAAAAATATCGTGGCTGCCTTACTCGTCCTGACGTTTGGAGCAAGTCTCGGTCCGGAAGCGGCATTGATCAGCATCCTCGGCGGATGGATGACGTGGGCAGGTGACCGGATGACCTGGACCCTGCAGAAGAAAAAAGAGTTGCTTGATCTTGGGATCGGAGCGATGTTATCAACGATTTTTTATGCGCCGTTGATCGGCGTCAGTGAAGCTCTCGAAGACGGGGTGAACCGGTCCAACTTCAAGCGGAAGTCCATCAAAGTCTTGTTGTATGCACTGACGACAGCCTGCGGGATTTTCGCCTTTACGACACTGAATCGACTGTTCCCGCATGAAGTTTTGTTTTCAATCAGTATACCAAAAGTCAACTGGACGACGGAGGTGATGTACTTCCTGCTTCCGGCAGTCATGATCGGGACCGGATTCGGGTATCTATTTGTAATGTTTGGCCGCTGGACGGATGCGGTGGCACGGAAGTATCCGCATCCACTGGGACTGGCCCTGACAGCCGGTGCAATCTTAGGTCTGTTCGGTAGCCTGTCGTCTTATTTTTTATTTTCCGGCGAACAAAAAATTCTTGAGTTCTCGCGGATTGCCTTCGATCAATCGGTCTTATTCTTAATCAGCATCGCCATCGGGAAAGCGCTTTTGACCCATGTCTGTTTTTCGTTCGGGTGGCGGGGCGGAAAAATCTTTCCGGCAGTCTTTTCCAGTACAGCGATGGCATTTGCCTTAGCGTCCGTTTTCCCGTACACACCGGGCCTGCTGGTTGCGGTCAGCGTCGCTGCCAGTTGTACGGTCATCCTCAAACAACCGTTCGTCACCGCAACCTTGCTGCTGTTTTTATTTCCGTTACAATTTTTCCCGTTCATTTTGTCTGTTGCTGTGTTAATCAAACAACTGTCTGTTCGTCTCGGGGGGAGAGCGTGACATGAAAACAAAAGAGCCGATTTGGATTGGTCTTGGCGTGTTGCTGACGCTCTGTTATCTCCTGCCGCTCTTTTGGTTAGGAGAACAGGCACACGTCCGGATTCACGATAACCTCGACTCGAACGTCGTCTGGTATAAAAACTTAGTGGAGTCAGGCAGTATTCATGCCGGGTTACAGGATACCGTTCCGAATCTTGTGGGCGGTGTCGTCTCTAGAAATGCCTTCGTCAGTGAATGGACGGGCATTTTGTGGCTCTATGAATGGTTCTCGCCTTATACGGCATATGTCATCAGTCAAGGATTGACGCGGATCTTTGCTTTTATCGGCTTGTATTTGCTGTTACGCGATCATTTGAAGCTTCAGTTGCCGCGAGCCGTCATCATGTTCGTTGCGGTGTTGTTTGCCTGGACGCCGGTTTGGCCGTCCGGGATGCTCAGTACACTCGGGATGCCGCTCCTGTTATGGGCTTACCTGAACCTGTGGCAGAAACAACGAATCGGATTGAGTTTGCTTACCCTCGCACTTGTGCCGTTTTACTCGAGCTTCGTTCTCGGCATCGTATTTTTCTTAGCTTTGTTAGCCCTGTTCGGTTTGTACAGAGAATGGCGTCAAAAATCATTCCGCGCTTTATTTTGGACGGCCTTCGGAGCACAGGTCCTGCTTTATCTTTTGATTGAATACCGGTTGGTCTACTCGATGTTATGGGAAAGTGAAGTGACGAGCCGTGACCAGTTTGATATCGGTCATAATGGATTCTGGCGGACGATTCGCTTGTTTTTCAAACAATTTGTTTTGGGTCATACGCATGCCGAGGCGGCCCAGACACCGATTTTACTGTTCCTAATCCTTGGCGTGTTCGTCATCGCCGTTCACCGGAAAGATCCCACCGTCCGTTGGTTGAAACAGGGTCTGGTGTTACTTGCCGGATTATCATTGTGGTACGCCTGTTGGTTTTATACGGGATGGAAACCTTTGAAAGAACGGATTCACGTAATGCAGACGTTTAATTTTGCCCGTTTTCACTTTGTGGAACCGATGCTGTGGTATATCCTGTTCGCTTTGGCACTCGATTGGTTATGGCGACGTGCCCGTCAGCGGCTCGTCACCATTATGATCCTGCTGCAGGCAGTCGTCTTGTTGATTTGGAATCCGGAAATCATTTACCAGAAGCAACCGAGTTTCAGCGAATTTTACGCGGTCCACCAGTTTTCGCGGATTCAGTCATACATCGGAAAGCCGACTGATACCTATCAGGTCGTGTCGTTAGGTTTACATCCGGCAATCGCGCAGTATAACGGTTTTCGGACACTGGACGGTTACGTCAACTTTTATCCGCTCACGTATAAACAGGAGTTTCGGACCATTATTCAAGGTGAGTTAAAGAAAAGTCCCCAATTGCAACGTTATTTTGATAATTGGGGGAATCGTGTCTATATTTATTCGGCTGAACTGGGTAAAAACTATGACTATACGAAGACGAATCAACAGCCGGTCCGTCACTTGGATATCGACACCGTTCAGCTCAAACGAATGGATGGAGATTATCTGTTGTCGGCTGTCCCGATCCGGAATGCATCATCGATTGGTCTGAAACTTGAGAAAACGTTTCGTGACGCCCAATCCGCCTGGATCATTTACTTGTATCGTGTCGCGCCTGAAGGAGGATGAATCATGTCTGATGCACCGATTCTCGGAATCGTGATTCCTTGTTACAACGAGTCAGAAGTGTTACCAATGACCATCCATGCGCTTCAAGAACGATTGACTGAATGGATTTCGACCGGTCAATTGTCCGGACAGTCGTTTATCTTCTTCATTGATGACGGCAGTCAGGACGACACATGGCAACAGATTGAACAGATTCATCAACGGGACGACCGTTTTCAAGGAATCAAACTTGCGCATAATGTCGGACACCAGCATGCCCTTCATGCCGGATTGATGGAAGGATATGCAGCAGCCGACTGTCTCGTTTCGGTCGATGCCGATTTGCAGGATGACCTCGGCATCATCGAAACCTTTCTGAAACGATTTCATGACGGGGCTGATATCGTCTATGGTGTGCGGACGGACCGGACAAGTGACAGCTGGTTTAAGCGGACGTCGGCCCAGTGGTTTTATCGTCTTGAAACAACACTCGGGGTCGAAACGGTCTATAACCATGCCGATTACCGCTTGATGAGTCGACGGGCGGTAGCCGCGTTGGCCAATTATCCGGAACGGAATCTGTATTTACGGGGACTTGTCCCGACACTTGGTTTTCGGACGGAAGAAGTGCCGTATGCCCGGACGGAACGTTTGGCCGGAGAGTCGAAATATCCGCTTCAGAAAATGTTGGCGCTCGCCTGGGACGGAGTGACTTCCTTCAGCGTCCGACCGATCAAATTGTTATTTTTTCTATCGTTATTCATGGTCCTCGTGTCCGGAGGTTTTGTCGGATATACGTTGTACCGGTTTGCGGAAGGCGAAACGATGAGCGGCTGGGCGTCCTTAATGCTGTCCATCTGGTTCATCGGCGGCTTACAGCTGTTCGGGATTGGATTGATCGGCGAGTACGTCGGTAAAATTTTCAGTGAAGTGAAACGGCGCCCCTCGTATACGATTGAGGAAACGTTGAAATGACACGGAAAATCCTGCGTTTTCTACTGGTTGGTCTGGTCAACACGCTGATTGGACTCGGGATGACCCTTTTGTTGTACCACGGCTTTCAGACCGGGTATTGGGGGGCGACGGCATTTGGGAATGGATGCGGCATCGTGGTCAGTTACCTGCTGAATCGCCGGTTTACGTTTTCTGCAACGACCAGCTTGAAAACGGACTGGATTCGTTTTTTGCTTGTCGTACTGATCAGCTACCTGATCGCCTATCGTCTTAGTTTATTTGTAATCGATCTCTTTCTTCCGTCGTTCGGCGGGACGGGAGCGATTCTTGTCGGGATGGTCCTTTATACGGTCTTGAACTTCATCGGACAAAATTATTGGGTATTCAAAAAGCCAAGCTGATCTTGTTCTCACATCGAGAAAAAGAGCGCTTGGCTTTACTTATTTGACATAAACCATCTGTCCGCCGAGATGGCCGGCATAGGCGAGAAGGCCACTGCCGATGATTGCGACGACGAGACTCGCTAGCAGCAACGGTTGTTTCTTCGAACGGTAGTGCAGCAGGAGTAGGACGAGCGATAAACCAAACGTCAACAGACTGTACAAGGCGAAGTCTTCATGAGTATGAATGGCATCACGTGCCACGTTCAACTGACTTTCCGCAAATTCCTCTGCGCCGTCTCCCGTTAAGTAAGCGGCAATACCGGACAGTAGTCCAACACATAAGGTGATCAGCGAAAAAAGTTTCAATTGTGTCCACTTTAAGCTGCCGAGAAGCAGCAGGGTGGCGAATAACAAGAGACCAATCGGCATATGCACGAGTAACGGGTGAAGCGGAATTCCACCTAACATCAAAACGTCCTCCTCTGACAATCGAATTTAGCTAAGTGTATCAATATTTTTTAAAAATTATTTCCGGGAATTTGTGAATGAAGTCAATCTTCCGGTTGATTTTTCTTCTGCTTCCGTCTTTTGATGACCATTCGCACGAGAAGGAAAAGGACGATGCTGCCGATGATAATCCAGCTGAGATGACGTGTTGCAAACGTCGCGACAAGTGTCCAGCGTTCCTGTAACAGATAACCGCTCGTCATGAAGAATAATGACCAGACGGTGAAGGAAAGTAACGTCGAGAGGGTGAACGTTGAAAAACGAATCTGTAACGTCCCGGCCATCAGACCGAATAAAGTCTTCCAAATCGGAGAAAGCAACAGATACCAGCCTCCGTACGCCCGGAGGTTCGTTTCGACCAGCTGCATCCGGATTGGATTGATATGAAGCAGGCGCGTTAAGAATGACAGGACCCGTTCACCGCCATAATAAGCGAGCACATACAGAATGGATTGGGAAACATAAAACCCGACTAAACCGGCTCCGAACATCAGGAGAAACGACATCTGATTGGAGGCAACCAAATAGCCGGCATACCCCATGATTAGTTCAGTCGGAATGAAATGCGCGAGTAAAGCTAGTACGACACCCCAGTAACTGTAAAGTTCAAGCCACGATTGCCAGTTCCCCATCTCGAACATCCTCTCTCTGTACGGAATTGATGTGAACCCAGTGTAGCATGCCTTTCCGTACAGAGAGTCCATCCTCAGGCGGGTTAATTTTTAAAGTCACCCGGCATCTTTCAGCTCCTGATACGGATTGACGCGTGCCGCGATTTGCGCCGGCAGGAGCGAAGCGATTGTCCCGAACAACACCGGCAGAAGGAGCGAGACCCCAATCAACAATGGTTCGTCCCATGGAACTAAGTCATACAAGACATAAATCGTGATGTAGGAGATGCTCAGGCCGACGATTCCGGCGACGAACCCAATCAGCACACCTTCTAACACAATCAACTGACGGACGGAACCGTTCGTCCAACCGACGGCTTTCAGGATGGCGAGCGACGCCCGCCGATCGGTGACGTTTTGCCACATGATTTCCCCGGTCGTCAGGATGGCAATCGTGATCGCAACCCCCATCGTCACATAATGCATCGGACCGACCTGTAAGGCAACGAATTGACCGAGCCATGACGTATACAGGACACCTTGCAGGTGGAACGTGACGAACAGGAAAAATGTCAATAGAGCTGTCGGCAAGGCGATCGATAGAATCGACAGCGCATTACGTTTCCATTTACCGAAGATTTCTTTCAGTGCCAGCGTCCAGGTCGACCGGAGACCGAGTTTGACGTGAGACGATGATGCATATTCCCCGGTCTTGATCGCTTCGTACGGCGAGATTTTCCGAATCGTAAAGGCAGACCAGGCGGCACCGGCAAAGTAAATCACGAGGCTGAACAGGGTAATCCAAAGTAAACTCCACCCGTTCATCGTTTCGTTTCGGACATATGAGAAAATACTTTCGACGATCAGCGCAACGACGGAGACAAACCCGACAAGCAGGGCAGCTTCAATTAAAACGATCCGGTACAAGTCTTTTGTCCGCCAGCCGAGTGCCAGCAGCACAGCGAATTCTTTTCGCCGGGCGAGCATCGAGACGTAACTCGTCGCAAGGACATAAACGATGGCAACAGCGAGCATTGCGAAGATGACACCGGAAAAGCCGACACTCGTCTCGCGGAAGATGGTCATCGCGGCGCCGATATGAATCCACGGCTGTTCGATCCAGCCGAGTGTTTTGCCGTTATCGACGACTTTTGTCACGACCGGTTGCGGGGACGAACCCTTCGTAATCGTGGCGATCAGTCCGGTTTCCTGTTCGATTTGTGTCTTGACGTCTTGAAGGAGTTGTTCCGACTCTTCACTGACGGTCGTTGCGCCCTTGACTTTGAGGCGAATCGAGGAAATTGCTTGTTCACCGCTGACACCTCGTGCACTTTCGAGTGTCGTCAGGATGTTTGGTGAACTCGTCAGCAAACCAACGGGATTGCCGGACGTATCGATTGATTTCGCCGGATTAACCGGCTCACCTTTCGCATCGAGGACGAGATCGGCAGAGGACGGACGATACGTTTCCATCGGCAGTTCATTAAGCGGATCTTTGGAAACTTTGATTTTGTTCGGATCATACAGACCAACGACCTTAAAAGCGAGATAAGGAAAGAGGACGTCCACTTCGCCCGGCTTTGGTTTCTTTACTTTTTTACCGACAGATTTTATGACGCGGTATCCTTTAGCAGGGAAGATACTTTTGCCGTATTGCCAATCTTTGATTTCAAGCGGTGAAGACGAGACTTCGTAAGCCGTATTCCAACGACTCGGATAAGGACTGGATTCCGACTTGAATTGAAGAGGACCCGTGTTGTAAAGGAGCATTCCGCCGTCTTCTTCTGCCGGGTCGGAATACGTCACGTTTGTATTATTAATCAACGTTTGTAAATACGTTTCTTCCACTTTAGACGTCGGAATATTGACTCGTTCGATGATCTTAGAAGGGTATGTATTTAAAACCGATTGGTCAAGCGATCGTTTTGGTTGTTTTTTAATCAATTCATCGACCAGTTTTTGTTGATCTTGTTCTGTTTTGAAGGGCGCATTTAGTTTTTCGATTTTATAGATATAGTTTCCCTGATTGTAAGAGTTGGGATTCACTAAAACAGGAATCGTATGTTTACTCGTACTTTTATCGTACTCGTACCGGTCAAGGGACGAAAAATAACGCGATTTATTTTTTGAATTGACACTTTTATCTAAACCGACAAGTCGTGCTTCTTCCTTCGGATCAATCGCAACGACAAGAACTGAATTACTTGCGACTGCATCTTCAAAATCATCAATCGGTTCCGTCAAAAACGAAACATTGCTTGGAATGGAGATTTTACTGCCTTGTGCCACATGTAGAATGACTTGCGATTGACGTTCTTTATTAAAACCGTTTTGGATATAGTTGGTTGTCGTGATGCGGTACAAACCTGGTGTTCTTGGGAACTTCAATTTCTTTTTGAAATTGACCGTCGTATTGACGTAGCCCATCACGGCTACCGGTGCCGCGATATCAATCTCTTTCATCTGTTTGATTGTTTCATATTGTTTAAAAGAAATCCCGCCGTTGATACCGTTTAAATAGTTGGGTTCGAGCAGGTCACTTGATTCAGTAGACATTTGACTGCCTTTTGGCCGGACGACGATATCGTAGGCGGACGACCATTTTTTCTGTAACGTCTGTTCGACCGTGCCTTGGCTGGAGTCGGTCAGGTTGAACATCAGACTGAGTCCGGCACTGATGATGAGCGCGCCGACAAACGTCAAAATGAACTTAAACCGTTGTCGGCGCCAATGATTCAAAACGAAACGTAGCATAGGGATTCTCCTTTATTCAGTGATGGGAAGACTGATGGCGTAAATACGTTGTTAAATCCTGTTTGAAGTGACGGAGTTCGTTTGGATCAACATCTGTCTCTGTTGCATAGCGGGTAATCAGGTAGGGCGCAAGTGACGTCGACAACTCAATTCGCTGCGTCCACTTTGTCAGCGACTCGTGCCGTCGGCGTTGCAATGGTTTTGATAATTGCTGATTGAAGTCGAATAAGAGCAGCCGGACAGATTCCTGCGGTGGAACGGGCATCTTGGGTGTGCTCGTCGGATGAATCGAGAATGGTCGTGGTAAGGCGGTCCGGTTATGGATTACGGAAGTTTCGCTGATTGGGCGATTCCGGAGCCGTCGCTGATTGAAATGATGAGAGATGAAGAACATGAAGAACCCGACAAGCAACAGACCTGCCCATAACCAATAGGACGACTTGGAACGGGCGGCTTCCTTGGTTGTTTCGAAGAAAGAGGTCGATTCAGCCGTTTTTACTTTTCCGCGTGAAGCACCTTCGATCTTTTCCGTTTTCCCAGTCGCACCCCCAAGAATTTCACCCTCGGAATCTTCTCGGATGATCCCTTCGGAACAGTTATATTTTAAAAAAATTCGATTTGACAACGAATCCTTTCCACATCCCCGTTTTACCGTCGTTTCCTGTTCAGAAAAGTCTGCTTGCCGAAAGGATTGATAGACCGATTGTGTCGTAAACAACAGCAGAAAAAAGACGGCGGATGAACCAATCATGCATACAATGAGTTTGGACCGGAACGTTTTGATGAATCCCACCTCGCCTTCATGAATCGTTTTTACACACTCCGAACGGTCTGTTTCCGCCGGTCTTCAACAATCTGTCCATCCTGCATGAATAGAATCCGGTCCGCCCGTTCGGCCAGGGCCAAATCGTGCGTGACGAACAAGATGCCGCATTGTTCTTCTTGATGGAGATCGAGCAACAGTTGAAAGATCATCTCCCCGTTGACCGAGTCGAGATTACCGGTTGGTTCGTCGGCGAGAATCCAGCGCGGCCGATTGATCAGGGCTCGGGCAATCGCGACCCGTTGCTGTTGCCCGCCGGACAATTGCGCCGGCAAGGCATCCTGTTTCGCTGTCAGTCCGACTTTTTCCAAGATTTCCGCAATCCGGTCTTCTTTGTTGAAGTCGGTTTTTTGTTTCAGTAAGGGAACGAGCAGATTTTCTTTGACCGTCAACGCGGGCAACAGGTGAAACTGTTGAAAGACAAAACCGATTTCCTGCGCCCGGAACTTCGACAATTGCCGGTTCTTCCACTTCGTGATATCTTGTCCGTCATAGTCGATTTGCCCCGATGTCGGCCGGTCGAGCGAGCCGATCAGACTTAAAAACGTCGATTTGCCTGATCCGGACGGACCGACAAGGGCGGTGATGTCACTGGCGGAAAACTGACAGGTCAACGCTTTTAAGACTTCACTCTGTAATCCCGCCTGGCTGAAGGTATGCGAAACGTCTTTAACCAAGATATCCATCAAACCACTCCTTTTACAAAATAAGGTAAAATAAGTGTAATATTATTTGAAAATTTTGTCTATTGAAGAAAAAAGATTTTCTTGATGAAACGCCACCGGAATTCATAATTGGTTCATAACTTTCTTCTACAGTATGAGTATTCAAGACAAGGGAGGAACCAACAGATGAAGCAGACAAAAAAACGAAAATGGTGGGTCGGATTGCTAGTCATCCTGCTGATCGGGACAGCCGGTGTCGCAGCGCTAGGGCAACAATCGTCAGCGGATGGATTAAAACGGGAGCAAGTCAAACAAAAAACATTACAGACGTATTATCATTTCACGGGACAAGTCATGGCCGACAAGCGCAGTACGGTCGTCAGTAATGAGCTGGTCGAAGTCAAGGCGGTCGAGGTTAAAGTCGGACAACAAGTCAAGGCGGGGGACACTCTGTTTTCAAGTATGAGTGGCAAAACGTATCAAGCCCCGATCATGGGTGAGGTCTCCAAGCTTGAGGTCGAACCAAACGCCATCTACGGACCCAATACGTCACTCGCCGTCATTACGGACTACAGGGACTTGACCGTTCAACTGAAGGTCGATGAACAGGATGTCCATCGCCTCAAACAAGGTCAGTCGGTCGAGTTGCGTGTAAACGGCTTGGACGAAACGGTGGACGGTACGGTGGAATCGGTCGGGAAAGAAGCGGTCACGGAGAATGGACTGTCGTATTTCACGGCGGACGTCACGATCGATGAGCCGGACCAACTCCGTGTCGGCATGACCGTCGAGGCCCGCATCAACAAACAATTGGTCAAAGAGGCGGCCGTCTTGTCGCTCGATGTCGTCGAGTATACGGAAAATGACCGTCCGTATGTCTACGTCGAAGAAGAAGGCGAAGTCGTCCGCCGGTTCATCACGACCGGAGTGACGGACGGGCAAGACATTGAAATCAAACAAGGTCTGTCCGTTGATGACTATGTCGTGTTGCCGACTGAACAAGGCAGTTCGGGTCTGTTACCGACTCCTCCGGGAGGTGCATCGTAATGGCCGTCGTCGAGTTAACACAGATTACGAAAGCTTACGGGGCAGGCGAAAACCGGCAAACGGTCTTGAGAGATGTCGATTTATCGATCGAGGCCGGGGAATACGTGACGATCCTCGGTCCGTCGGGATCCGGTAAGTCGACCTTGATGAACATCATCGGCTGTCTCGACATCCCGTCAAGCGGCAACTATCACCTGCAACACCAGGATGTCAGTCAACTGTCAGAAGATGAACTTGCCCGGATCCGCAATCAGGAAGTCGGCTTCATCTTTCAACAGTTTCAGCTGTTACCGCGATTGACGGTCCTGCAAAACATCGAGTTGCCTCTGATTTATGCGGGTGTTCCGCCAAAAGAACGGCGCCGGCAGGCAGTTGATTTACTGAAGCGGGTCGGACTCGGGGAAAAGGGAAGTGTCTATCCGCATCAGCTGTCCGGCGGTCAACAACAACGGGTCGCGATTGCCCGGGCGCTCGTCACGAAACCGACGCTGCTGCTGGCGGATGAACCGACCGGTGCACTCGACCAAAAGACCGGCCAGCAAATTATGGGCTTGTTTCACGAGTTGGCGGACGAAGGGAAGACGATCGTCATGATCACCCACGACATCGCGATTGCGAAACAGGCGAAACGAATCGTCCGGATTGAAGACGGACAGGTACAGGAGGCGAGTCGTCCATGATACGCGAAACCTTCCGGATGGCCTGGACGAATATCGTCCACCATAAAATGCGGTCTTTTCTGACGACACTCGGGGTCATCATCGGTGTTGCTTCAATCATCGCCCTGATTTCAATCGTCAACGGGGCGACCGCCTCGATCAATGCCGAAGTCTCGACGTTCGGGGCAAACAAATTGACGATTCAAACGACGGCGTCTCCATTAAAAGCAGGATTATCCCAAGGACAACTGGAAGAATTAAATCAAGTCGACGGGACACGCGGTATTGCCCCGACGTTGACGACTCAATTATCGATCCGATCGGCAGACGCCCGACTCGATGACGTGACGATCAGCGGCCGCAATCAGATCTATTACCAGGAGTCGGCCGATGTCACACAGGGACGGGAAATCAAAATCAGTGATGTCGAGCAGGAAACCGTCGTCGCTGTCATCAGTCCGTCCGTTGCCCGGACACTTTTTCCGGGACAGGAACCGGTCGGACAGTCGCTGTTCCTGAACGGTTTGACGTATCAGGTCATCGGTGTGAGTGATGCCGACTCGGAGGAAGTCGTGATTCCGTATACGACGGCACTGCGGACGCTTGACATCGACACGGTGCAACAAGTCGATGTCTTCAAAGAGGAGTCGGCCGACGTCGCGACCGTCAAACGGGATCTGTCCGCGAAAATGTATCAATTCTATAATGAACAGGAAGACCGCTATACGATCGTCAGTCTTGATGAAGCCCTCGATTCAATTGATCAAATCAATACGATGTTATCGTTGCTGTTGACCGGCATCGCCTCGATCTCCTTGATTGTCGGCGGCATCGGAATCATGAATATGATGCTCGTCTCGGTCACGGAGCGGACGACGGAAATCGGTCTGCGCAAAGCACTCGGCGCACGACCACGGGCGATTCGGCTCCAATTTTTACTCGAGTCGATCTTATTATCCTTGATGGGTGGTGGGATTGGCATCATCGTCGGGGTCGGTCTGGCATACCTCGTCAGTCTGTTGATTGGAACGACGTTTACGATTTCCGTCGGGACGTTGCTCCTTGCAGCCGGTTTTTCAATGCTCGTCGGGGTCGTCTTCGGATATGCGCCCGCTCGAAAAGCATCGTTGCTCCATCCGATTGAAGCCCTGCGCAATGCGTAAAGGAGGTGTGGGATGGTTACCATCCTGATTGCAGAAGATGATCCACATGTCCGGTACCTGTTAGGCGAGACATTACGTGCGGCAGGATTCCGGACGATCGAAGCCGCAGACGGGGCACAAGCGCTTGCCTGCTTTGACGAACAACACATTGATCTGCTGGTCACGGATGTCATGATGCCGCATGTCTCGGGCATCGAACTCGTCCGTGCGTTACGGCAAGCCGGTTATGATTTGCCGATTTTGATGCTGACGGTCCTCGATACGTTTGCTGATAAGGAAGCGGGATTCGTGACCGGCGTCGATGATTACCTGGTTAAGCCAGTTGATCTTGATGAATGGCTGTTACGGATTCATGCTTTGCTTCGGCGATCCAAAATCGTCGCGACACAGGAACTTGTCGTGAAGACTTTGACGTTACGGATGCGTGATGCGACCGTCGTCACACCGGACGGCGAACTTGCGTTACCGCATAAGGAATTTCAATTGCTCTATCGTCTGTTGTCCCAACCGAAACAGATTTTCACACGCCAACAGTTAATGGATGAGATTTGGGGATATGATGTTGAAAGTGACAGCCGGACGGTTGATGTCCATGTCAAACGGTTACGGGATAAATTTAATCAGTATGAAGTCTTTACGATCGAGACGGTCTGGGGACTCGGCTACAAAGGGGTCGTGTTATGAAGCCGTTTTTCCAGTCGATCTCCGGTCGGTTTTTCCTCATCTTGTTTGGCTTGCTGCTGTTGCCGTTATTGATTCCGCTCGGGGCGACGTTCTTTTTCCAATTCGATTCGGTCCGCCAAGACGTCGCACAACAACTGGCGGAACGGACGGGTACCGTCGAACGGTTGATGGTCGAACAAGAACTGTCCTTCGCTTCAGCCAGCCGCTACGTCGAACAATCGGTGATCGAGACGACGGAAATCTCGGCCGACCGTTTACAAACCATGGTTTCACTGACTAAAGCTGAAACAGAGACGCTTCGCCGGAAAGGAGAAGTGGCTGTCGCCGGAAGCTTTTCGGAGCGCCCGCTTCATATTCGGCAGGTCGGGGAACGTTACTTGGTGGCGACACCGAACCCGGACCAGGACCTTGTCTCAAGTATTCGCAACTCGTCCTTGTTTGGAATCGGTCTGACGATTGCCGTCGCTTTTTTCCTGACCTGGTTTGCCGTCCGGCTCGTGACCCGACGGATCAAACGGATCAGTGAAGCGGCTGTTGAAGTGACGCAAGGCAACTATGACATTCAGATTCCGGATCAGGGGAGTGATGAAGTCGCGAACTTGATTCAGAACTTTAACCAGATGACCGTCGCCTTGCAACGAAACGAGTATTTGGCAAAAGATTTGGCGGCGGCGATTTCCCATGAACTGAAGACACCGATTGCCTCAATCCATGGGTTCAGCCGGTTACTGGCACAGCCCGGTCTTCCGGAAGACAAGCAACAGCATTACATCCAGATCATCGGACAGGAAAGTGACCGTCTGTCCCGCCTGACTTCAAACCTCGTCCGGTTATCGCGGCTCGATCATCAGTCAATCATCCAGCGGAAAGCCTATCGTTTTGATGAGCAGGTGCGTCATGTTTTGCTGTTACTGGAATCCCAGTGGACAGACAAACATCTGACCCTCGATCTCGAGTTGGCGGAAGTGACGGTCGTCTGGGAAGAGGAACTGATGCAACAGGTCTTACTCAATCTTCTGCAAAATGCGGTTTATTTCTCACCTGCAAACGGCGTCCTGTCGATTCGGCTGACACAAGCAACGGATGTGACGTTAACCATCACCGATCAAGGAAAAGGCATTTCGGCGGCGGAACTCCCATTCGTGTTTGACCGGTTTTATCAGGGCGAGACCTCACGGACGACGGATGGTCATGGACTGGGCTTGTCGATTGTCAAACGGATCGTCGAATTACACGGCGGGGCAGTGACTCTTGACAGCACACCCGGTCAAGGAACATCTGCCCGGATTCAAATACCACAAAAAGGACCTGCTTGAGCCGTTTGCTCAAACAGGTCCTTTTGACGGCTCCTCATTCATGAACCAGGCAGTGTCCTGCAGGAAAGACTCGATGTCGGTTTGTGTGCGAATCCGGATCACCTGATCCGCCTCATCCGGTTCAGGACGTTCCAACCGTTGACGGGACAGAATCTGCCGGTAATCTTCTACACCGCGGATTTCTGCGCGATCTTTTGTGGAAGCGGTAACCCGCGCCAACAGGACTTCTTCGGCAAGGTCAAAGTGAACGAGAATCGTTCGGAACTGGTCCTTTGGAAACTGTTGCAACAAGCGGATGCGCTGTTTTTTTGTCAGATTGGCATTGCAGACAATCAGATCCAGATTAGACTGAAGACGGGCATGTTCGACAATCGTGTCCGTCAGTTGATGCTTTAAGCGATTTGGACCATCGAGCGGTAACAATTTTTGATAATGGGTGTTCAGGAAACGGGCATGCACGTCTTGATCGATGACAAGAAACGATGGATACAACCGGGACAAGCGGTCGGCAAACGATGATTTTCCGGCATGTGTCTTGCCGACGGTCAGAAGAACAATCCGTCTCATCGGACTGTCCGCTCAGTCATCGCGTCGAGGATGGTCCGGATCCAGTCCTCAGTCTGACCGAAGCACGGTCTGACATCACCGACGTGATAAAACGTGCTCGCTTCCGAACCGGTCCATCCCGTCGGATCGAGCATACAAAGGAAAACCGGAATCTGGTAAGCAAGAGCAATCCCGAGCTCGACATGGCTGCCTTTTCCGGCAGGGAGTACTAAAATCAAGCAATCGCTCGCCCGGACGGCATCGAGTTCCAACTGTCCGATCCGTTGCAGGGCAGCCGGTGTATCGACCCGTTCCGATTGTGTCCAGTCGTACGTCAGGTGATGACCTTGCTTGATTAGTCGATCGTTTATGAAACGGACGTCTTCGATGTTGCGGAAGCTGCTGGCGGTGTAAAAATTCATTTGAAGATCCCCCTGTCTTATATTTTTTTACAGATTTTTGAAACTAAATCGGTACTTAATCAGTCTAATGATATAGAAAGGAAAGGGAGGAGTGCCGTGTTCCGTAAAAAAATCGCCGGGAGTTGGACGGATGATGTGTTTCTCGCAGCGTTATATGCCGAAGAACGCTATATTTACCGGATGTCGTATCTGTATTTAAAACACGAGCAGGAAGCGCTCGAAAACGTTCAGGAAGTCGCTTTTCGCGCCTGGAAGTACCGGAAGTCACTGCAGGATGTCACCTATTTTAAGACTTGGCTGACCCGGATCACGATCAATGCAGCACTCGATCATCTTAAGAAATACCAAGTGCTGGTCTGGACAAACGATACGGCACAGGATAGGGGTGAGCCGCAAATCCCGTCGTTTGAACATGTGGTCGTTGATCAACTGTACCTGACTGATTTACTTGAACGACTCGATGTCAAGGAACGGTCGTTAATCACGTTACGGTATCAAGCCGATTATTCCTTTCAGGAAATTGCTGATTACTCGATATTCCGATCAGTACGGTGAAAAGTACGTTATACCGGGCGATTCAAAAACTACAACGCCATCAAGCGAAAGGAGGAGAGTCCGGATGAAACAGCAACTTGAGACAGCATTAAAAGACATTCCCGTACCGGATACCGTTCATGCTCGGATGGAGCAGGGACTCCGCCGGAAAAAACGGAAACATCGGTTACCGCAACTGATTTTAGCAGCTAGTCTGCTGATTGGTCTGTTGCAATATGATCGGATTGAATCCTGGATCCAGCCGCCAATCGACCAATCGACCGCCTCGATGATTCCAGGACTTGTCTACCAGAAAGCGATATACCTGCAAAGTGATACGACAATCGCCGAAGAAACGGAGTTTCAGTTGCGTGGACAAAAGTTAGGTGTCTCCAAAAATACCTGGACCGAAGGCGCGGAAGCCGTTAACGTCAAGCAATCACTTGGATCGAATCTAGAGAATTATACGATTTACGTCGTAAAAGGATATGATCCCGCGATCCGACTGCTCGCGGTCGGACAGGAGGACGGGGCTGAAATCGTCCGCGTGCTGGACCGGTCGACATTCCGTCCGGATTATTTCCAACAGCTTCACCTGCAACAGACAATTCTTCGTGCTAATTATCAAACGTTCTCGACATGGGAATCGACCAACTCGGAACCGATTTCCGCAGGATCCCGGCTGCGTCAATTATTTGCTGAATTGAGCAAGGCGGTTCCGTTACGCGAGTCGGATCTTGCGGCGGATGTCGTTGAGTATCAAAATGACACCGATCTACGGATTCTGAACGTGACGATGGCAGACGGGGTGACGAACCAATTCCGGTTGATTCGTGAAGGCTATGTTTATTATGAACCGCTCGACCGTTACTTTGCCGTCAACGGGCCAGTATTTGATGATGTCTGGGAGCAGTTGAACCAGTAACACCAATTACTCAAAGGACTTCCGAAAGCCGTAAAACGGGCGGAACGCCTGACCGCGGTAAAAACTTTCCGAGCTGCTTGACGCCAGGACCTCAATCCGGGTCGTCGGATACCAGTCATGCAGACGGGCGAACAGCTGTTGAGCAAGACCTTGGCCACGGAAATCGGCCTCAATCAGTAATTCACAGATGTACAACGTGACCTGAGTGTCGGTCATTCCGCGGACATAACCGATGACCTCTTCCGCATGTTCGACGACAAGCGCAGCGTTTGAGTGTTGCCAAGCGAGTTGGGTCCGTTCATGGAGACGGACGAGCTGGTTCCAGCCTTCCGCAGCATTTAAGCGCTGAATGGCGGGGAAGTCCTGATCTTGGTACGGGCGGATCTGATAGGCAGTTGTCATAAGCGTGACCTTCTTTCTAAGTTAAGTTGGATGAGCAAGGGTTCGGGTTCCGACCAATCGTTCACAGTGTAGGAGGACGGACTATTGACGACCGGTCGATTACTTTTTAATACCGCCGTCATGCCAACCGATTCTGCTCCTTTGATTCGTGCAGTGGATGATCCCCGATAAACAGGACCTGTTCCGTTGTGAGTCCCCAATCTTGTACGGGACGGAGGAACAAAGCCGGATCGGGTTTCGCAAGACCAACTTCTTCCGAAATCAAGATCGGATCAAAAAATGTCTGCAATTGATGGTGGGCGATGACCGATCGTTGCAAGTCACTCCGACCGTTCGTTATGAGCCCAAGGCGATATGTTTGTGATAGACGTTGCAAAAGGTCGAGCGTTTGAGGAAACAAGACACTGCTTGAGGCAAACGACGAGAGATAATCTTGTAACAACTCAGTAGCAGTGACACCTTCAAACTGAAAGTGGGTGATTAGTTTTTGATAAACGACATCCTTCCAGACGAGACCGTTTTGATCAAAGGTCAGAAAGAGGGTTTGATAAGCGTCAAGTGGACAAGTTGAAACGGGCGCAATCAGACGAGCATGTTGAGATTTCAAAAAGAGCTGCAAAGAAGTCGTACGATCAAGTAACGTCCCGTCGAGATCAAATAAAACAGCGGAGAGGGTCATGAAATGACAACTCCTATTCATTCTATATATTTCAATTACCGTAATATTATTTTAAAATCAATTACAATAATCGAACAGGATATCTTACATCTGTACAGAACATCACTATATCTATATTCGTTAAAATAATTGCACAAGGAGAGTCACATGCAAACAAAAACATCTTCATTTAACCCAGTACAGTATCTGGATACACAAACAGCCGGAACACCCATCGTGATTTTGACCGGAATGGGCTGTTCCTATCATGAGTGGTATGAAATTGTCCAAACACTTCAAACAACCAACCGGGTGCTCAGCTTCCACCGGCATTCATGGAGGGAAGGGGAAGGGGTTCACCGGACCAATCACGCTGTTCAACAACTGCAAACACTGTTGACCCATTGCAACGTAGACGAACCGATTCTCCTGGTCGGCCATTCCTACGGGGGACTGATTGCGCAAGAGTTTGCGATTCGTCATCCCGATCAGTTAAAAGGGCTGCTATTGGCAGATTCGACGTCGGTTGACTTACACGAACTGGATACTCTTGATACACCGGTGCTTGATACCATGTCATCTGATGCCACCTGGATTGAACGATGCCGGCATTACGCAACACAAACGAAGGATCAATTACGTCATTTGGTTCAACCGGTACTGACGCCGGCACAACAACGATTACCACAGATGATTCAGTCAGCACTGCTCAACTTCCAAACCGAACCGGCACTATATGCGATGATGGCGGAGGAAGTCACACACTGGAAAGTGGATGCGCAACGGATAAAACGAAACACGTTTCCCGACTTGCCGCTAATTGTCATCGGACGGGACCAGAGGCAAGCCATTGCCGAAGGACTGCAGGACGGATTACCGGAAACGGAAGTGCGTCAGCTGGAAGAGAGGTGGCATCAACTCATATTACGACAGGCAAACCTGACAAAAACGGCAACGATTCGATTTGCTGAAGGAGCAGGTCATGCCGTTCACCTCGACCGGCCGGAACTTGTCATCGCGGCAATCCGACAGCTCGACCAAACTCCAGTAAAGGACGTGTCGCAATGAAGCGGAGCATCTTAGTTCAGTCCAACCAGTGATTTAGTCCGCTGCTTCTCGCTGTACATCGCTTGATCCGCTTTTTGAAACACGGTCACTACATCGGTTGTTGCTTCATCATACGCAAACCCAACGGCAATCGACAGGTCATGTTTGAGGAACTCGCTCCGTAATTGTTCCAGCAAATGGAGACACTGCTGTTCCGTGTACCCCTGGCAGACGATGACGAATTCATCTCCCCCGAGACGGAACGCCTCTTGGCTGAAACGGCTTAAGCAAAGGGCCGTCTGTTGGAGCAACGCATCACCTGCGATATGACCAAACCGGTCATTGACCCGTTTTAAATCATTCAGATCCAGCGTGAGGAGACCCAGCGGAATAGCTTCAGAGGATATCATCTCTTCGATCAAGCAGTCGAATGCATGGCGATTGTAGAGACCGGTCAACGTATCGCGTTGACACAGTTGCTCGAGTTCCTGCTGTTTGGCCTTCGCTGCATTCATGTTCCGGATCACACCTTGAACGGCAACGATTTCGCTGTTCTCATAAATCGGAGTCGTATATTCTTCAAACCAAATATATGTACCGTCATTCGTCCGCCAGCGTTGCAGGAACGGTTCATCGTAGTTGCAGTTACCCGAGATTTTCGACATTAAAATCTCGAGATCATCCGGATGAATCCGGTCGAAACAATCGGACGGATCGGCATAACTCGCTTCAACCGTTCCAACACCGATATGTTCATCGAGAGAAGGACTGATATAACGAAAGCGATAGACTGGTTTCACTTCAAAAATGTACATGATATCCTTCGAATGTTTTCCGAATGACGCGATTGTCGGCTGGACGGAAGACGACGGTTTCATTTTTTGAAACATTAAGCGTCCGAGCAGTGTACATACAATCCCAATCATGATTCCGACCCACAGCACACGGTTTCACCTGCCTTATGTAGTTATTCCTTAATATGAAGATGGAATGATTTGTAAAATCAGACACACTAAAGTATAGCAAAGAAACTGTTTTACATATACATAAAATCCCATTTTAATTCCCAAGAGTTCCGAACATCCTAAACACGGCACCCGCTTTGGCAGGTGCCGTGTTGTCGTAATCTTAATAGCGGAAATAGAAGACCGTTAGTTCTTCAGTTTTTTACCGGCCCACATCAGATTCAAAAAAGTGAGCAACAAACACGAAAAGATACTTGCATAAGACATAGCAGATGATCCGACCAATTGATGTTCCGCAACGTTTAAGATCGACGAGGGTAACCAATCAGAAAACACAGGGTCAAGGTTCTTGAGGATCAGGAGGAGAAAGCTGATTCCAATGGCAGAAATCGCAATCAGGACCTGATGTCTTACATACATACTGATGACGATGACCAGACTGATCAGATAAAGAATCCACAGACTGTAGAGAATGGAAAAGGAAATCAATTTTGTCATCGGGAACGAGTCGAACAAATACACGGTACAGCCGTAGGATGTCAGAATTCCGAATCCAAGACTGAACATGCTGATGAACCAATGGGCTATCAGTTTGGCCGAGACATAACAGTGTATCGAGACCGGGCGCGTCAGAATAAAATCCTGCATTCCTTTTTGACGGTCCGTTGCAATCAGCCCCATGAAGCTGATCAGTAAGATAATCAGTCCGATCTGATTAAATTGACCGGAAATGGTCGATAAAAATACTTCGTTTGCAGTCGGAGCTGGTTTGTCCGGGTCGAGAATGACTCCGATCGAACCGCCCATCTGTTGCAGAATGAGGTCCATGTACAGATTAATCAACGGTTGAGTCAAACCGAGTAGAACAAAAAAAATCGTCAACCAGACGTATTTATATTCCTTTGCCGCTTCTGTCAATTCTATCCTTACAAGTGCTTTGAACTGACTCATACATCCGCCGCCAGTTCGAGGAATGTGTCTTCCAGTTCCACTTCATGGAAACCGACGGATATCACGTCCAGCTGTTTTAAAGTGCAGACGGTTAAGACGTGTTTGAGATCGAACGCATATGTTCCGGTGATGAGAAAGGCGACAGGGGATCGTTTTTCTACGGTGACGGATGGGAAACAGTTTAGGACCTGATCTACTGATACAGCAGTCCTGAACTGAAGGCGTACCTGTTGAAGATCAATCGTTTGATCCTCCCGGTAAAGGTGTTTGATGATCCGACCGTTTTTCATGATGATATAACGGTCACAAATCTCCCGAATGTCATGCAGTATGTGCGTTGACAACAGAATCGTCATCCGTTGCTTCAAACGGCCGATCAGTTTCCGGATTTCATTTCGCCCGATTGGATCGAGGGAGGCGACAGGTTCGTCTAAAATTAAAAATTGCGGCTCATGCAGAATGGCTTGCGCAATTCCGAGGCGTTGTTTCATTCCGCCCGATAACTGTTCGACCGGAACATCTTGTTTGTCCTGAAGGCCGACTTCTTTTAATGTTTCTGAAATACGCTTCTGCAGCAGCTCTTTTTTTATGCCAGATAATTTGCCGAAAAAGAGCAAAGACTCCCGGCACGTCATCCAGGGTTTAAAATCCGTGTATTGCGATAAGTAACCGATCTGTTTTTTGTAACGTTCAATCGGCTGATCCTGAAATGAAATCTCGCCTGTCTCATATGAAAGAATCCCGATCAGACATTTGATCAGCGTTGTTTTACCTGCTCCATTGGGGCCAAGCAAGCCGATACATTCGTTTTCCTGAATCGAAAAATCAATCCCGTCGAGAATTTTTCGTTTATTCAGCGTTTTGTGGAGATTATGAATGGTAATCATGACGGATGCTCCTCCTTCCGACGATCAGGTACAGAATCGGACCGATCAGTTGCATACTTAAAATGACAAATAACCAGACATACGGCAAAGCAATCTGTTTTTTTCGGTTCGACCAGTCAAAAAGGGTGATTCCAATCAGCAATACATGTAAGGAGAAAATCGGGATGAGGAGGGGAAGCCATTGCAGCCAGTCAATCTCAAGTAAAGGCGTTATCTCTGTATTCATACAAGCACTCCTTTCTATTATCATTATCGATAATGATAATTAATAAGTCAACCTGTTTTTACTTTTAATAAAAATTGCACTGAACATATGGTATGTTCATGTAGCGGAACGTGTATTGTTTGAAATACGTCCCATTTAATGTGCCAGGAAAGGGAGCAATGAAATGAATTTAGATTTGTTTAAGAATCAGGTCCGGTTCAAAATCGCACTGGAATTAATTGATCGTGATGAGGGAATGTCCATCATGCAGCTGAATAAACGGCTCGATGACGTTCCCCAAGCTACGCTGTACCGTCATGTGAATGCGATGCTTCAAGATTCTTTGTTGAAAGTTATCGGCGTCCAGCGTGCAGGAAAAGTTGAGGAAAAAATTTATGCCTTGAACACTTCCGGATATAAGATTAAAGAGGAAGACTGGGCTTCCGCAACTTACGACGAAAAAGTCAATTTCGTCTCGCTTTATTTTATGTATATTTTGCAAAATTATAAGAACTATCAGGAGACGCTTTCTTTAACCGACAGCCCTGATCAGGCGACATTCTCTCTTGTAAAACTCAATTTACCCGATGAAACATTCCGGACGTTTGAATCCGAGCTCGCCGCCTTACTGGAAAAGTATCACGGCTTATCCGCACATCACGAAGAGGCGGAGACGAAAAGAACTGTGTCCTTAGTCATCATCCCTTGACGGAAAATCAAAAAATGGTCCTCAAGCCAAAGAGCTTGAGGACCATTTTTTAAATCGTTCCTAGCATGAGGTACGTTCGAAATCCGCGATTGGCGTAATAGGAATCGGCACCGTTGTGATAGAGAAAAACATGACCGTAGCGTCGGTCGCAAAACAAAGCACCGCCTTGCGTCCGGATTGCTTCCGGTGTCTCGATCCAGCTCGACGTCTTGACATCAAATTCCCCGACCGTCTGCAAATGACGGTAGTGCTCTTCCGTCAGTAACCGGACGCCGTGTTCGGTCGCGGTGGCGACGGCACTGCCGGCAGGTTTATTTTTCTTGCGCTTTTCGAGCGCAAGATTGTCATAACACAAACTGCGGCGATCGGCCGGACTTTCCGGTGCACAATCGACGAGAAGCAACTGACCGTCCGGTAGCAACAGGATATCCGGTTCACCGCCGGTTTGTTCCATCCAGTCAAGCGCTTCGAGAATTTCCGCCGATATCCGCGTCACGATTTCATCCCATTGGATACCCGGATGCCGATCCGGATGATCAAGCCAGCGTTGGCGCAGGTTTTCCTGTAACGTCTCCTTGTCCATGTTTCTTCCGCCTTTCTGCCTGTTATTTTTCTAAATAACGGTAAAGGGTACTTTTGCTGATTCCGGTTTGTTCCCGGATATCGGCCAGACTGTACTGCTTGCTTTGATACATGTCAATCGCCCGTTTGACGTTTTCATCCGGCTTTCGCGGACGTCCTGTCTGCTTGCCGAGTTCCTTTGCTTTGGACAAGCCTTCCCTGGTTGCCATGCTGACGACGTCGCTTTGCAGGGCGACGAGGTGTTGGACGATTTCGCGGAATGATTGGTCGAGCGCCTGCCGAGTATCGATGTTTTCCCGGATGGATAAGAGATAGGCCTGCTTGGTATCCAGGCTATTTAACACGTCGATCAAATGACGCGTTGAATCCGCCAACACATACAAATGAGAGACGAGAATGATGTCGCCCGGTCTTATATCTTCTAACAGTTGATCGAGCACATACCGGCGTTTCGAGGCCCCGTGTTCCTCTGTTTTGATTTCATCCGTTTCATATGTCTTCAGTACCTCAACCTGCTTTTCACAAGTCGGATCTTCAAAAAATGGTCGCATATAGCCAATTCTCATAATGTTCTCCTCGCTCGAATCATATTGCCTGTTGCCATGAAAAAAAATACGTCGTCCCATTTTTCATGAACGATTGGAGTGACGCGGATGCAAGATTGATCGAGTTCTTTTCACTGAGTCACCTTCAAGTATAAGGGAAAAGCAGATTGGAAGAAAGGAAGGGGGGTTCCCGGCGATTCATTCGCGGATCGGATATACAAAAAAGACGTTCCCGTCGGACGGGAACGTCGCAGATACATCAAATCAGACGGATACTACAGAAATCCGTTCTTTATCGTGGCGGTGATGCTCGACTTCATCAGCTAACGCAACGGCATAGTCGGCGTAACTGATGTAACTGTCACCCGCGGCATTGACGGTCAGGACATCTTTCGCCAATTGATACTTTCTGGTCCGTGGTCCTTCCGGATCAAAAAAGGCGGCCGGACTGATGAACGTCCAGTGTAGATCGACGGTCTGTTGTAGATCCTCGAGATTCTTCGCCTGGTTTTTCGCCGTCGGCAGGTAAGCGGACGGGAAATCCGGCGTATCGGCAAGACGGAGTGTCTGTTCCTCGTCGACATACAGGCTGCCCGCACCGCCGACGATGATCAGACGGGTCGGAGTACCGCGTAATTGATCAATCAAATGCCGACCTAAATCGACATGCTGATGTTCGTTTCCCGGTGATGCTCCAAACGCATTGATGACGACGTCAAAATCCGTCAATTCTTCCGTCGTCAGTTCAAATGCATTCTTTTCGAGTACGGTATCATGTGTCGTGCGGGTTGCATCACGGACGATGGCCGTCAAGGCATGCCCCCGCTGTGCAAGTTCCTCTAAAATAACCCGACCTGCTTTTCCACTGGCTCCAATAATCGCAATCTTCATCAATAACGCCTCCTTGGATAGTATGTACCTCTTACATGTAATTAGTTTAGTTACAGAAATTGCGATTGTCAAGCCAATTGACATTAAACGTCGAGCTCATTAAACTGAAAGCATTGGTGGTGAAACAAATGATTAATAGTCGTTTAGCGGTTTCTGTTCATATACTGGCGTTAATCGCCACCCACCCGGATCAAGCCTTATCTTCCGAATACATCGCTGGAAGTGTCAATACGAATCCGGTCGTCATTCGCCGTTTGACCGGATTGTTACGACAAGCCGGGCTGTTGCAAACCGTCGCCGGGAAAACGGGGGCAACGTTGACGAAAGATCCGGCTGGCATTACGTTATTGATGATTTACCGTGCCGTCGAACCAAAAGAGACGTTATTTTCGATGCATGAACAACCCAACCCGGCTTGTCCGGTCGGTCGGAATATCCAATCGACGCTCGACGAGACCTTTGTGCGTGCACAACAGGCACTCGAGGCAGAACTGGAAGCGGAAACCTTATCTGATATCATCCATCGTCTTGCGACGGCAAGATGATGGTCGTCTGTCTTTTTTTGAAAACGCCTTCACTTTTGAAAGGAGAAATGTCATCATGCGTCTGGTCAGTTATTCAGCCGTCAGTGCGATTGGATCCTTTTTATTGTTCACTGCGTATGCCTTCTTAACAAATGTCGAAAATGAATTTTTATACCAGTTTGGTACCTTTGCGACGACTTTGTTTACGTTTGCGATTGGTCTGCCGATGCTCTTCATCACAAGGCGACATCCGTTGTCGTTACGTTTGCTGGTTTATCTGACAGCCGGAGTTTTTGCGATCCTGTTATTCATCGGTTTTTATGATTATTTTGGTCAGGAGACCTTCGTCGAGTCACGCCAAAATTTAAGTGCTATCGTCCGATTTGCGACGCTTGCCTGTCTGTTTTATATCGTTCCGTATGAATGGCTCTACTTTAAAAAACCGTCGACGAATCGCCCTTCGATGTCTTCCTGACGCTGACCTTCTGAAAAAGAAGGTCTTTTTTTGCAGGAATTCCCAATAAAAAGGAGAAACAGGTAGACAGCTACATAAAGAGGAGGAGAATGTTCATGCAAGATACATTCATCTGTCAACAAATTGGAAAATCCTTTACCGGTGACGGGATCGAGACCCATGCGTTATCGGATATCAATCTCACGCTCGATGCAGGTGATTTCATCTCGATTATCGGACCATCCGGGTCAGGAAAATCAACGTTACTGAGCTTAATCGGGACACTCGACCGTCCGACAAGCGGTACCTTGTCATACGGGGATCAAGCAATTCATCAGCTCAAGAGCAAAGAACTGTCCGATTTCCGCTTCGAGAACGTCGGGTTCATTTTTCAACAGTTCCACTTGATTCCGACACTGACAGCACTCGAAAACGTCATGGCACCGTTATTCGGGCGGAAAGTGACGTATGACAAAAAAGAGCGGGCATTGTCGTTACTCGAAAAGGTCGGACTGACGGATAAATCCGGATCGCTGCCGTCGCAACTGTCAGGCGGACAACAACAACGGGTCGCCGTCGCCCGGGCGCTCGTCCATGAACCGAAGTGGTTACTCGCAGATGAACCGACCGGCAATTTGGATACGGAAACGGGTGAAATCATCTTTAACCTGTTGCGCTCCCTCAATGAAGAAAAGGGGTGCGGTGTCCTGTTCGTCACCCATGATCCGGCTCTCGCCGAACGGGCGAACCGGAAAATCGAGATGCGCGACGGACTGATCATCGAAGACCGCCGGCTCGTCCGCGCCTGACACCTTCTTTTTGAATTCACCGCATTGACCGCGTACACTGAATGTGTAGAGGAGGCGAGTGTATGCGTTTAGGAATCTTGGATCAAGTCCCGCTTCACGAAGGGGATACGATTGTACAAACGATGGAAGCGACAAAACGATTGGTCGTCGAGGCGGAACGTCTCGGCTATGACCGGTACTGGTTTGCCGAACATCACAATACGAACGGGCTACTCAGTGCCGCACCGGAATTGTTCATTGGCCGGATGGGGGACGCAACCTCCCGAATCAAACTTGGTTCCGGCGGGGTGTTATTACCTCAGTACCGTCCGTTAAAAATCGCCGAGACGTTTTCGACACTGGCTGCGTTTTATCCGAACCGGATTGAACTCGGAATCGGCAATTCACCGGGTGGCAGCGAACGGACCCGGCGCGCCTTGACGGACGGTTCCGAGAATGCCGCTGCTGAATTTCCGCGGTTACTCGACGAGGTTGAAGGTTTTTTGACAGATTCCTTGTCGTCGCGTCATCCGTACCGGATCGTCAAGACGACGCCGCGTGTCGAGGAACGGATCCCGTTATCCGTGCTCGGACTGTCGCCACGCAGTGCGATACTCGCTGCTGAACGCGGACACGGACTTGTGTTTGGTCACTTCATTAATCCCGACAAGTGGGAAGAAACGTTACGGACTTACCGGGACGCATTCGTTCCGGTCGACGGACGGACACCGAACGTCATCGTCTGTGTTTTCGTCATCTGTGCCGAAACGATGGAAGAAGCGGAAGCATTGGCACGAACGCAGGACGCCTGGATTCAAGGAATCCGGCTTGGCCATTCGATCGTGCCGTCGTTTGCGACGACTGAAACGAAACAGTGGAACGAAGAACAGCAACGGCGTATTCAAAACGACCGCCGGCGGTCGATCGTCGGAACACCCGAGACCGTCGCTAAAGAACTGCAGGACTTGTCCGACCGGTATCAGACTGATCAGTTCCTGTTGATCAACAACGCATTTAATCAGGACAAACGGCTCCGGTCCTATCAGCTGATTGCGGAACGATTACTCCATTAAAAAAACACCGCCTGCTTGGGCGGTGTTCGTTTTGAATTATTGCTGTGCTGTCGGGCGGATTAAAATTTCGTTGACCGCGACATCATCCGGTTCATTGACGGCGTAGGCAATGGCACGGGCAATCGCATCGGCATCCATCGCTTTTAAGTTGCCGATGCCTTGTTTGATCTCTTCATCCGTGATGTGATCTTTCAGCTCGGTATCGACCGCTCCCGGTGAAATGATTGTCGCACGGATGTTATTCTCAACCGATTCTTCTTTGCGTAAACCTTCCGTAATCGCTCGGACGGCAAACTTCGTCCCGCTATAGACGGCACTTGATGGCATGACGTCATGTCCTGCGACAGACGAGATGTTGATGATGTGTCCACGTTTCTGCTCGCGCATATACGGCAGAACGGCACCGATGCCATAGAGAACGCCTTTGATGTTGACGTCGACCATCGTGTTCCATTCATCCTGTTTATTTTTGTTCAGTTTTGACAACGGCATCAAACCGGCGTTGTTGACGAGGACGTCGACCGAACCGAACGTGTCTTGTGCGAGTTTCGCGAGCGCATCGACTTGCGATGCGTCCGTGACGTCCGTTACTTGATAGACGGCTTTGCCGCCGAGTTCTTCAATTTCTTTTTGCAAAGTTTTCAGACGATCTTCCCGGCGTGCTGCGAGAACTAGTTGCGCACCTTGTTTAGCCAGTAACTTGGCAGTGGCTTCCCCGATGCCACTTGATGCTCCTGTAATGATGACGACTTTGTTTTCGATCATTCAAAAAACCTCCTACATATTTTTTAACTCAACCCTAGAAGTATTAACCTTTTTTCAGCATAAGCAAACCTCGGACGAACAGTTCGAAGCAGAAAGGATAAAAAGGATGCGAAAAGGATTTTGGCTCGTTCTCTTATTAGTAGTCGGATTCATGTTATATCTCGAACCGTTTCGCGGTGCACCGCCTGAACCGGATGTTTCCATCACCGGGACGAAGATCGACGTGACGAGCGGATCCTATTGTTGGAATGGTCTCTTGATCAGTCAATGTGCCGATACCGTTTATTCGACACCGCTCGAGATGACGGAAAAACAAACACCGACTGTCGTCAAACCGGGTACGATCATTGAAGTTGCTTTCAACGACGGTCCGCCCCCTCAACGCACTAAGACAGAACAGTGGTGGAAGGACGGAACAAATAAAACCGTTCAACTGAAGAACGAACAGTTAACCGCACCAAACAAGAAAGGGCTTTATATCTATCATGTTTATGCGTGGTGGAAGCAAGGGGACGGAAACGTCGCATTTTCCATCCGGGTAAAATGATATTGACAATGCAAGAACCATATGGTAAATCCTGTTTTTTCATAGAATATGAAAGTTCCTTCCTTGATTTTTCGACGAAAGGGACTTTTTTTATGAAATATAGTAAGTAAAACACTGGTTTTCATTAAATCCACCTTTGAATAATCAGAATAATGGAACTTTAATTAAAAGTGTCTTTAAATGTTTTAAGGTCTAGTGAACGGGAATAAACACACCATACACATAATATTTCAGCTAGCGAAAGTCTTATGTGAAAGAATCTTACAATGTTATCTAAAGGAGAGATGAAGATGAATGGGTTCAATCGTTTTTTACTCGTTCTCATCGGTCTGCTCGGGTTAGTCAGCGTCGGCTTACTGGTCCTCGGCGTCTATGACGTACCGCGACTCAGTCCGCTGCTCGAACAATGGCAGGATCAACAATGGTACAGCTACACGGTGCTCTCAATTGGTGGTTTTTTAGCTTTCGTATTCGTTATTCTCTTATTCACGGGATTACTCAGCCGCTCGAAAGGTCAACGGTTGTTGATCCGGACAGGAGATGGCAACATCACGATTTCGAAAGAAACCATCGAACGGACGGCGCTTGAGTCGATTCGTGGTATCAATGGAGTCCGGACGCCAAGCGTCCATGCAGATATCCATTCGAAAAAAGAAACGGTCGCCTTAACGGTTGACTGCTCGGTCTTCGGACAAGAAGGGTTACCGACGATCGGCAAAGACATCCAAGAGCGTGCCAAACACGCCGTCGAGTCCTTGCTTGAATTGCCGGTGACGAGTACAAAAGTCAAAATCAGCGATACGAAAACCAAAACGTCTGAACGTGTCGTCTAAAGGGAGGAATTGAACATGAGTACGAAAGAACAGTTGTATCCGTACCGGTTCCGATTAATTGGCGGTCTCGTTGGACTCGTGATCGCGGTTCTATTCCTGACAATCGGTTTCGGACCCACGATGCTGTTGCTCGTCTTTACCGCGATCGGCTTTCTGATTGGGAAGTGGCGGGACGGAGCACTTGATATTGAAGGATGGATTCAGTTCTTTAACCGGGATTGATTCATATATAAATCATTTCATACTACATTTAAAAGGAGAGATTTCAAATGGCAAACGAATCATTAAACACAACTGGACAAACTGAAGAGGTACGCTCGAATAAATTAACATTCGAAGATCAGGTCATCAAAAAAATCGCCGGGATTGCTTCAAACGAAGTCCAAGGCATCTTATCGATGAGTGGTGGATTCATGAGCGGTTTGACGGATCGTCTCCGCAGCACGGAAGACATCACAAAAGGTGTCGGCGCAGAAGTCGGTGAACGCCAAGTGGCGCTTGATCTCCGTGTCATCGTCGAATACGGCAAAAATATCCCGTCCATCTTCCAGGAAACGGTCGCCAAAATCAAAAAAGCAATCGGAGATATGACCGGACTTGAAGTCGTCGAAGTCAACATGCATGTTGAAGACGTTATGACGCGAGCCGAGTTCGATGCGAAAAGCAAAAACGAACAGGCGGAAGAAAAAACAAGCCGCGAATTAAAATAATCGAAGCGTCCGGGAACTCTCATCAGGGGGTTCCCGTTTTTTTATGTTTTTCAAAAAAACGTTTACCGAATTGCCATCAAGCCAAGCGACTGTCCGAACAAAAAAAGGGAAAAGAACAAGGAAAGGCTAAATCCAATCGGAAAGGATGAGGAATTATGCGCTTATCGGAAAAAGTCATCATCGTCACGGGAGCCGCCTCCGGCATGGGGAAAGCGATGGCCGAGTTGTTTGCGGCAGAAGGGGCACATGTCGTCGTTTCGGACATTCAAGGCGACGCGGCGAGACAAGTCGTGCAGACAATCACCGAAAACGGAGGAACAGCACTCGCAGTGGAAACGAATGTGGCAGAGGAAACAGCCGTTCAGCAATTGATTGATCAAACCATCACGACGTACGGTAAGCTGGATGTCCTTGTCAATAATGCCGGCATCATGGACGGGATGGAAGGTGTCGCGGATATCTCGGATGAACGCTGGGAACGCGTTTTCTCCATTAACACGACAGCCGTCATGCGATTGATGCGGTTGACCGTTCCGATTTTTCAGCAGCAAGGGCACGGCGTCATCCTTAATAACATCTCGATTGGCGGATTGAACGGTGCCCGGGCCGGAGCCGCCTACACTGCTTCAAAACACGCCGTCGTCGGCTTGACGAAAAATACCGCCTATCTGTATGCCAAGGAGGGGATCCGGTGCAACGGCATTGCCCCCGGCGCAGTCGAGACGAACATCGGCCAGTCGATGACGAACATCAACGAGTTCGGCATGGGACGGACGATGCTCGGGATGGGACTAAATCCACGAACCGCCCAACCAGAAGAAATTGCCAAGCTGGCCCTGTTCCTTGCGTCGGAAGACAGCAGCTTCGTCAACGGAGCGATCGTCGTAGCGGATGGCGGATGGAGTGCTTATTAAAGATATTTTCTGAGGTTCCCTTCCTTCAGGGAGCCTCTTTTTAGCTGAATGGATACATACGCATGAATTATTTTCTGAATGAAAGACCAGTTTGGAAGGGATTAGTCGATATAAGGGATAATAATACAAGATAACCATTTTAATGATCATCGAGTGGAGATTGAGAGAGGAGTGGATCGATCGATGCAGGAACAGACGACACGTGTGACGGATACCCAGGTCATCCGGGCAATTGAACAGAACCTGGCGATTATCCGATTTGATGACCGACGTAAGGTCGCTTACGTCAATGAGTTGTTTGCCCGGACGATGGGGTATGAGGTCGACGAGCTGATCGGGAAGTATCATCGGGATCTTTGTTTTTCGGGGTACGCGGACAGTCCGGCTTATGAACTGTTTTGGCGAAAGTTGATGCAAGGCATCACCTATCAGGACAAAATCGAACGGCGGGCGGCGAATGGACAGCAAAAATGGCTCGAAGCGACGTATATGCCGATTTTCTCAGAAGATGGCCGCCGTGTCGTCGGTGTCTCGAAAATCGCGACCGATATCACGGTTCGGCAACAGGACGTCTTGCGGATGGCGGATGAATTGAATGCCACATCGGCCTTTTTAACCGTGAAATCCGAAAGCGGACGACAAGACGGACTGAACGTGCTCGCGACCGTTCAACAAATCGAAGCGGAATCGACAACAAACCTTGCGAATCTCGTCCAACTCCAGGCGCAGACCGATTCAATCACGGATATCGTCAAGACGATCCGTGACATCGCTGCCCAGACGAATCTGTTGGCTCTCAATGCAGCGATCGAAGCGGCGCGCGCCGGCGAACACGGTCGTGGGTTCAACGTCGTCGCGACAGAAGTCCGCAATCTTTCCAATAAAGTCTCCCAATCGATTGGTGAAATCAAAGAGAATATCGAAGGAATCGTTAAACGGATTGAGGAAGTCTCAACGAGTATCGAACACATCTCGTTAAAAGTTAAAACGAGCAGCGGACAGCTCGAACAGACGGTCCGCGAATTTGATCTCTTGGCGGATTCTGCCAAGCAATTGGAGCAACAGGCAAAAGAATTTGTGCAGGTGTTATGAAGCCTATATTTTTTTAATTACTCATTTCCACCTTCTTTCGTGTGATTCTGACAAGAGTCATCCGGAAGAAGGTCTTTTTACGTCAAACAGTCCAAAATACATTATAATAAGCAGATGTTTGATGAAATCGACAGTAGCCTGGCAACTCAAAAAAGGAGGGCTGGTCATGTCAGTCCCGACGACTGTTACAGCAAAACAGTACGGCCTGCTTGCTTATCCGCTGATTCTGTCGAGTATTTTGACGCCGCTGCTTGGCGTCACTGATACGATTACGATCGGACAAACCGGGGATGCGGTCGCCATCGGTGCGATTGCGATTGGCGCTGTTTTCTTTAACACGATTTACTGGCTGTTCGGATTTTTAAAAGTCAGTACGACTGGTTTCAGCGCCCAAGCCAGCGTCCATCATGATGAAACGGCGTTGCACTTTGCTTTATACCGTCCTGTCTTACTCGGCTTCATGATCGGACTCGTTCTGATTCTTTTACGTGTTCCGTTGACGGCGGGGGGGCTTTACTTACTGGCAGCACCCGAAACCTTGTTGCCGGATGTCACGACGTACATCGATTACCGGATTTACGGGGCACCGTTCGTCCTGATCGGATATGCGGTTCTCGGCTGGCTGATCGGGCAGGGACAAGTGAAACGTGCTCTATTGATTCAAATATTCAGCAACCTCATCAATATCGTCCTCGATGTCATCTTTGTCCTCGGCCTTGGATACGGTGTAGCCGGTGTCGCAATTGCAACGCTCGTCGCTGAAATCAGTATCGTCGCTTTCGGATTCCTGATCATGGTCCGGCAGCTCGCCTGGAAACCGGCCTATCGCGATCTCTTATTCCGTGTCCAGGCGTATCGGCAGTTTTTTACCGTCAATGCCGATTTATTCGTCCGGACCATTTTTCTGTTGCTCGTGACCGGCTGGTTTACCCGGACAGGTGCACAATTCGGACCGGATGTTCTGGCAGCCAATGCCATCTTGTTGCAGATCCAGTATGTGATTGCCTACTGGTTCGGAGGACTCGGCAGTGCTTCGACGATTCTCGTCGGACGGGCGCGAGGGCGGAGCGATGAAGCCGGTTACCGGAAAAGTCTTTCGTTGACACGGCAATTCGGGATTGCTTCCATCGTATTGATCATCGGACTGTTAGCTGTTTTCCAGGATGCCTTCCTGCAACTGTTTTCAACCGATCCGCTCCTGCTCGACGTCTCTGCCCTGTATTACGGGTGGATCCTCGTCTTTCCGTTGACCGGCGGATTTGCGATGCTGTACGAAGGTGTCTTTTCGGGACTGGCCCGGGCAAAACCGGTCCGGAACTCGATGATCGAGGCTTTTCTCGTGTTCGGACTGTTACTGCTGTCGATTTACTGGATCGGCAATCACGGGGTCTGGCTCGCGTTCATCGGTTTCGGTTTGACACGATCGCTGTCACTTCATCTGGCGGAGCGCCGGATGAACCTGACATTTGAACGTCCGGACAAAAAAACGGATCTTCCTGTTTAACGATCAACAGTGAAGGTCCGTTCTTTTATAGTATTACTTTTAACTTGTTTTCGTGCATCAATCGAATCCCGGATATGTATGATATAACGGCGTCCTTTTTGATAACCCGAGCGGGGCGGCTTGATCCGGAGTTCTTTGCCGTCAATGACTTCAAGCTCCGTCTGCATCCGTTCACCGGTCGAGTCCGTGATCGTAACCGTACGGTCCGAGACTTGATCCGGACGCAGTCCTTTCGAAAATTCGATATCAAACGTGTGATACTTCGAAATCGTCCGCGCACGAGACTTGAAATGGGGGCCGTCCGTCTGCTCGTCGAGCGTACAGTAACACCCTGTGAAAAGTAAGCAAACAGTTAAGATAATGGAAAATAACGGGTTCACAACCAAGCTCCTTTCAGCATATTTTTCATTATAAGACAAATAATGGGAGGATTCAATCGTTCTCGGGACGGATTGTAAAATAACCCTTCAAGACAAGCCGCGGGTGATGGTATACTCAAGCGAGAGAAAGGCAGTGGTAGAATATGCAACAAACTGATCAACGCGAAATCATCGTCTCCATCCGGACGAGTTATGATTTCAAAGCCGATGAAGGACGTGCCGTCCGTGTCGTCGAATTTCACGGGCGCCGGACGACCGTCATCGATACGTTTAAAAAATCAACGCCGAAACGGATGATTCTCCTCGAGATGATCCGCGCCGTCCAATCGTTTAAGGAACCGTTCCATATTATCTTTAACGTCGAATGCAACTTCGGTTTCAAGTATTTGAACGATGAACGACAGTGGGAAAACCGTGACCTCGGAAACACATTCAACGAATTGATCCAAGCGGGCGGACACACAATCGAACTCCGCGACTGTTCGTTTTATGAAGGCGGAAAAGACTTGCAGAAGTGGTTGCTGAACATCCTGAAAAAAGCGAATTGACCTTGTAAGACAGATGACGTTCACCGGACGGTCATCTGTTTTTTTGTTCGCTCTCCCGTCCTCTGCTAATATGTGGTAAATTTATAGGAAAGAAAAAGGACAACACGATTGACATCACCGTCAACTATTTTGTGAAGAGGTGGAATTATGAATAAAGAAGATCATCAAATTGCCCGTAAACTCGTTTCTACTTATTTGACTGGTACTCAAATCTCGACGATTCACCTGACAGGCTTCATCAGCATCGAACTGATCAATCTCTACGATGCCACGATTCCCGATATCTCGATCCGGATCGAGACGGACCGGTTGTATTACGGGGATGTCGAATCATCGAAGGACTGGGTCGTCCGCCATATGCCGAAAGAAGAGATGCTTCACTTGATTGTGACGTTACATACAGAACGAATCATTGCCGTCCGCATCGGAAAAGCTGCTCCGCATCTGTTCATTACGTTCAGTTCAGGAAAAACGCTTGTCATCAACGGATCGGATACGTATTACGAATCATGGGCCATCGATATGGCGTTACCGGATAAAGGTCTTGTGTCGATTGTCGCTGTACCGGGCGATGAACTGGCTGTTTTTGCTTCCGACAATACGATGTTACAGAACCAGTCACATGAATGATCCATTGTCGTGTGCCAAGCGGACTGCCCGTTTGATCGTCGAGAGCCACTATCCGGATTGTGACGCTGCGTTACTTGCCGGAAGCTTCGTCCGGGGGCAGGCGACCGCGACATCGGATCTTGATCTAATTCTATTTCGGGAATCCATCAAGGCTTCATACCGGGAATCGTTTACCTTTGATGATTATCCGGTCGAAGCATTCATCCATTCGAGTACGACCATCCGGACGTTTTTCCGGCAGGACCGGGAACGGGGACGTCCGTCGATGCAACGGATGGTCGCAGAGGGACTCGTCCTGCGCGATCATGACCTGCTCAAACCTTTGAAAGAGCAGGCGGAATCAGAGTTGCTCACCGGTCCACCGGTGCTGTCGCCTGCCGAAACGGACCGCGCGCGTTACTTTTTGACTGATCTGCTTGATGATTTCATCGGTGTGACGGAGCGGTCGGAAGGACTCGGAATCGCTACCCGCTTGCTCGAGCAGGCAACGGATTTCCGTTTGCGGACGTCCGGTCACTGGACAGGGCAGGGAAAATGGCTGATCCGCAGTCTTGAAGCCATCGAGCCGGTCGAGGCCGGTCAATTGGTGGAGGCCTTTGAAGCCTACTTCCGATTGGATGAAAAACAAGCCGTCATCGACTTGCTGGAACAGTGGCTCGATGAACGCGGCGGTCGTTATTTTGACGGCTTTTCACTCGGAAAGTGAAAGGGGGCGAGCATCATGAAACGATCCATTCCGGACGGTCATCCGCTTCGTGATGCGGCACTGTCATGAAACACCGGATGTTCCTACTGTTATTTTTCCTGCTGGGTCTCGGCGGAAGTCTGTTTTATTTCCAGACGAAAGAGGCTGCGACATCCGTCGATATGACACCACAATTGATTGTCAAGACGGTACAGAAACAGCAGCCGGCGGTGACCTTTTCGACGAAACAGGTCTACTGGATCGAACCGCTCGGCGACCGGCATTTAGTCGCATTCGTCAAAACACCGACGATGCAGTATCTGATCCTGCTAAAACAAACGACTGCGTCCTATCAGCTCGTCAAATTGATCCGCCAAACTCCGCAGTCATCCGACTGGTTCGAAGGACGGTTACTGGAAGTCGATCAACATCGTTTTCTGGTCGTTTACGGGGAAAACCCGTCGCGGAAACTGGATACGTTAATGTTTGATCCGTATAAAGTCACGTCCGTCGGGACACACGAGCGAACCGTACCGCTAACTGATATCAAACGGACGCTCGATGTCGGACAAAAGGATAGCTTCCATACGATTCAGGCCTTACCAAAAGCCTTTCCCCGCTCACTCTTTTTTGATATTCATGCGGTCGACCACCAAGGCGATGAACAGTTACGCCGTTTATCGAATACGCTTGATTGAAGACCTCTCAGTAGGAAGAAGATTTAGTTGTTCGGTATACTGAATATAGTTCAACAAGAGGGGGATTTAGTATGTGGATTGTAATGAACCAATTACGGGTGCAAAACGGGAAAGCTGACCAAGTCGCGGCACGTTTTCAAACGACTAAAGGCATCGAGCAGATGGAAGGATTTATCCGGATGCAGGTCTTAGTCGACCTCAGTCAAGACGAACATGATATCGTCACGATCATGACGACGTGGGAAAAACAAGCGCATTTCCATGCCTGGCAAGCCAGCCAAGCCTATAAAGGCGTCCATAAGAAACGGGACGAGGGGACATCGGAAGTCAAACCGCTTGTCCTGTCAAACGCCGTGACGGAATATGCCGTCGTCGCCGATCATACGCATGCCTAAACAAAACCGTCTTTTCCCACGAATAGGGAAGAGACGGTTTTTTGCCTGGAATGGATAAACCGGAAAGCGGGTAAAAGGATTAAAACTGAACCTCGAGAGGTGACTGAAGATGACGACACGTAAAGGCATCGTTTCAGGATTAACGGTCTTGTTCGGCATGATTTTCATCATCGGTTTTTTCCTGTCCGGCGGTTTTGTCTACCTGTACTTTTTTGCACTGCTGATTGCCTGTGCATCTTTTTTGCGGGAACAGTTGACCCGCGAAGAGTGGTTACACGAAGGGATCGCCTTCATCTTATTTTGCGGTGTCATCTTCGCTGTCGAACATCTGGTATTTTAAATCATTTGATGTGGTACGTATCAAGCAATACGTCGCGTCCTGCAGCAGACAGCTTAAAACTGACCTTCCGGTGGACATCTTCGAGATAGACATCGGTTTTTTTGATTCGCTGGTCGAGATAAATCTTGAACTGTTGCGCTTTCCCTTTATTCAGTAACGTCAAATACTGCCGCTCGGCCAATCGTCCTTTTGGCTCTGCCTCTTCACTGTCCTCAATCAATCGGACCAACCGTTTTGATTCTTCGAGTGACGTCTCGATGTAGGCTTCGGGTGAGAGCGGCTCCGCCATGTCTAAATCGCCCTTCACAAATTTCAACTTTCCAAGCGGCCGGTCATGGAACAGGGCGAAACGCGGTAAAGAATAGTCCGCGTCGTACAGTTCGTCCGGCGGCACGTCAAGATTAGGCGGAAGTTGTTGTTCGTGCTTGACGGTCAGCTTGTAGCGGGTCGTCTTTCCGGTTTTTTCTTTGACCGTGACCGTACCGTAAGTGCCGTCTGTATGCGGTGCCTGCTTGAACTGGATCGTACTTCGCTCTTTCGACGAATGGATCGACGCGCGATAACGGATTTGTCCCATCAGGTTCAGCTGGACCTCGTACGGTTCTTGAATCTGAATATTTGATTCGAGGACAAGCGGGACGGGTCCGACAAACGGTGTCAGTTCCATGATGTTCGTGACGACCGTCTGCTTCGTTTGTTCATTTGTTGCCCGGACGACGAGATAGCCGGTTGTCGGGACCGTCAGCTGTCGCGCGGATTTCATCAAGGATCTGCCGGAGAGACGGACACTTTCTTCGAAGTTGGAAGATAACTTCTGAAACTCCACCTGATTTTTAGGAGTGACCAGGTGTTTGGATGAAAAACGGTCCTGTTTTCGTGTCAATTTGTGATAACCCGGTTTTGACACATAATCATGGCAATACAAAAAACGACCCTGTTTTGTTTTCAGATAGACGGCCTGCTCGCCCATCGATTCCGGAAACTGACTGACGAGATTAACGAAATACTGTTTGCCGATTGCATACTCTTTCGGTGCGGCAACCGGTTTCGTCGCGCACACCTGTTTAATGAGAACACCAAGCTTCGGATCATCTTTCTTGAAGTCAGTCAGGTTCAACGTATCATACACTTCCGGTAAGTAGGTGTATTGGATCGGTTTTGCCTCCGGACTGCATCCGCTCAACAGGACGGCTCCAAGCACTATTGGAATCAGTTGACGCATGGTTATTCCTCCACTTCTGTCAGGAGGTCGGCTGCGACTTCACCGGACAGTTTCGCTGTTTTTTTCGTTTTCGTATCTTTGACATAGATATCGGTTTTGTTGGCGCGTGCTTTTACGTACAGTTCAAACGATTGGCTTTTCCCGTTTTGAATCAACGTCATATACCGGATACCCGCCTGTTTCCCTTGGGTTTTTTCAAGCGTTACTTCCTTTAAATCGTTCGAAACCTGCTTGGCAAGCTTGTCCGGTAACAGAGATAATTGCCGGAAGTTTCCGTCTTTGAGTGCAGCGTCGTTCGGATGCAGAAATCCATGGATTTCCTTGTTATCATTTCCAATCCCGTTAAAGCCGCGGACACGAATATCTTTTACTGTTGTCTCATAACGCAGAGAAATCGTCTTATTCAGCGGATTTTCCGTGTCTTTTGATTGGAAGGTCACGTATGGAATCGTCTTGTTCACCGGTAAGGCGTCAGGAAGCGGGTGATAGGTCAACTCAATGGATTGTTTGCCCATTCTGTTTACGATGTCTTCTTGATTAAAGTACTGGTCTGACTTGATTACAAGTGCATAGGTCATAGACGGCAGCCCATCCGTCGTCTTTTCAAATGACAGTTCAATTTCCGGATAGGAAAACGATGCCGGTAATCCAAAAAGGGGTTTCTGTTGTCCGTCTTCTTCTTGTTCCAAGAACACGATCTGCCCGGTCACCGGAAACTCGATTGACAGACGCTGCACGTTCTTTGATACACCTAGAACCTCTTCCTTCCGTTTTGCTGCCTTGTTATATGTACGGACGGTTAAAGCCGGTTCTGTGATCGGTGTACGTTCTTGACCTGAAGTTGGTTTCAGCCAAGGATGCTTTTTTAATTGAATCAGGTGCGCCGTCAGCCGATTCGTTTTCGGTGAACGACACGTTAAGTAGTACGTATCTCCTGTTGCGATGTATTGCAATTCAATCGGTGGGGTATAGGTGCCGATTTGTTGTAAGTTAAAGTAAAGTCCATATTCACCAAGCGTTCGGTATCGCTTCGGCAGGGGAGCCGTCTTTTTTGTGTTTTCGCATGTTTTTAAGAGGTAGGCTGACTGTTGTTTTGGTACTGGTTCAAATAATTCATCCGAAAAGTTTACAGCTTCCCAGTAATTCGGATTGCGTTCTAACTGCAACAATTGTTCTAATCCGCATCCTGTCAGGAACAGACTGCTGACGAGACTGATGCTGAGTATCCGTCTTTTGATGATCCTCACCTCTTCATTTTTTTAACAATATTTTACCATGTATGTCTCATTTTATTCCTAATAATTTCAAAATTGAAAACCTTTTAACGTTAAGATGTTAGTTTTATGCATCAATGGGGTATATTCTAATTGGGCACGAAAACAACACTATTAATTCAATGGGGGTTTTTCAGAAATGGGTACATTTATTCAAGCAGTCGATGGAACGAAGATTCATGTAGAAGATATCGGTTCAGGACAACCGGTCGTGATGTTACACGGATGGCCGGCAAACAATAACATGTTCGAATATCAGAAAAACCGTTTGCTTGAAGAAGGGTACCGTTACATCGGCGTCGATTACCGCGGCTACGGAAAATCGGATGCGCCCGCTACAGGATATGACTATACGACGATGGCGTCGGATATCAACGAAGTGATTCAACAATTGGAATTAACAAACGTCACGTTGCTCGGTTTCTCGATGGGCGGCGGAATCGCTTTAAAATATCTCTTAAATCATGGGGAAACCAATGTATCGAAACTGATTTTAGCGGGAGCAGCCGCGCCGGTCTTCACGCAACGCGAAGGGTATCCGTACGGCATGACAAAAGAGGAAGTCGATGCTTTGATCGAGGACACGAAACAGGACCGTCCGTCGATGCTGAAAGGATTCGGGGAAATCTTTTTTGCGAAAGAGCATCCGGAACCGCTCCAGCAATGGTTCCATAACTTGAGTGTCGACGCTTCCTCCCACGGTACAATCCAATCGGCGATTGCCTTACGTGATGAAGATTTACGGGACGGTCTGCCGAAGATTTCGGTCGATACGCTCATCATGCACGGAAAAAAAGACCAAGTCTGTCCGTTCGAGTTTGCCGAAGTCATGCATGAAAACATCAGCGGTTCACGTCTCGAAGTTTTTGAAGAGAGTGGACACGGGATGTTCCTCGACGAACGTGAGAAGTTTACGGAAACACTTGTTTCATACATCAAATCAAGCCAAACGGTCTAACTGCAAAAAACACGTAACCCCATCTGCTTTTCCTTCAGGAGAAGCAGATGGGGTTTTAAGTGAGCTCGTCTCACATCATAACTAGCGGAGCAGGAAACCGCTCAGCATCACTGTTCTTCTAATTCTTCGCTGACTTGCCGTGCCAACTCACCTGACAATCTGGCACTTTTTTTCGTCCGTTGATCTTGTAAGTAAAGATCCGTCTTGTTGGCGCGTTTTTTAACGTAGACTTTAAAGGTTTGAGTGTTGCCGTCTTCAAGCAACGTCATATATGAGAACGGTGTGTTTGCTCCTTGCGGTTCTTCCAGTGTGACAGCTTTCAACTCTTTGGCAATCGCTCGGGACAGCTGATTTGGCAGGGTGACCATTTCGGACCGTTTCGCTTTTTCAAACGATGTCATCGTCGGATGGAAGTAGGCTGTCATTCCCTGCGTCGGTTCAGCCTCAATTTGGTATTCGTCGACCGGACGATAGACCGGCTGATAACGTATCGAGAGTGTCTTTTCTTCTACCATCTGCTCTCCTTTTATCTGGAGCGTCACGAACGGAATCGTTTGATTCAACGGTAAGGTTTTCGGCAAAGGATATTGCTTCATGCGGATCAGATCAGATTTGTATGCTGTCATGATTTGCCGGTCCATGATTTCCCAATCGTAGCGTGAAAAGGTCAACGAACGGGATGTCGAGCCGTCGGCATGTCGGCGGCTTACCAGGTAAAACTCCGCTTGCTGGTGAAGGGACGACATCGGAATATTTCGAATGATATGTTCTTTACCGGACTCGGTCATGACAAACAACAATTGTCCCGAAACTGGCAATTGAAGACCGTAAAACGGCTTCAAGTCTCGCACAAATTCATTTTCTGCCGTCGTGTCCCGATTAGTGGAGATATGCCGATCCTGTTGTTCCTTTGTCAGCGGAATGAGAGCCGGTGCTTTCATCGGGGTGCGATCCTGACCCTTTGTTAAGCGGACCCATGGATGATCCGCCGCTTTCACCCGGTGGACACGCAATTCGTGTGTCTTGGACGAACGACAGGATACATACAACTGCTGACCTTGTGCAAGATACACCACCTCGGTCGGAGTTGGTTGAAACTCTAAATCATTCAATGAAAAAACCATGCCGAATGCCTGCAACGTCCGGTATGATTTCGGTAGAGGAACCGTTTTTTTCTCCATACACGTCCGCAACAATTGTTTCTTTTGTTCCACGATGACCTCTTCTTCTATGTATTGACCGGAAGCAAATGCATGTGCGGTCCAATAGGCAGGAACCGGTTCCAATTGAAGCAACCGTTCTTGTCCGCAGCCGGTCAAAATAAGACTGGAGACCAGACCCATCATCAGTAACCCTTTTTTAATGACAATTCCTCCTCTATTTTTTATATCCATCATATTACCATATCAGACCTGTATAAAAATGGTTATTTTTTTGAACAAGGAGTCAACACAGATAAAAAAACCAATCACGGACATCCGTGATTGGTGGATCAATTCGTATAGTTGCGGATAAACCGACGGTCAATCCATTGTTTGAGGCACCAGCTGAGATGGTTGGTCTGATAGTGACGCCCGTACAGCAATGTCGCCTGTTTACCGCCGAGGGCAAGGATCGTCAAATAACGCCGTTGTGGCCGAAACGTCACCAGACGCTCTTGATTCACGAACCGAAGTAGGTTTGTCAATAAGACCGGTGCCTGACGAACGGCCGTCACCCCGTTTTTAGGTGTGTCCGGATACGCGGTCAGCGTCGCACAGTCACCGACGGCAAAGATCGACGGATCCTCCAGTGCCTGCAACGTTTCATGTACGAGCAGAAACCCTCGCGCGTCACAGTACAAATCCGATTTCTGGAACAGTTTACTCGCACGGGCACCGCCTAAAAATAACAGGGCATCCGTCTGGATCGACTGACCGGATTGTAACCACGCCGTTTGATCTTCCAGCGTATCAAACCGATCGACGATTCGTTTGACCCCCAGTTGATCGAGCCGTTTCGCAACCTTTGGACCAGCCGGATGACCCGCGAGCAACGGTTCCTCGTGAATCAGCGTCACCGGACTGCCGGCGGACCGAAAAGACGCCGCCATCTCGACTGCAGCTGCGCCACTGCCGACGATGACAGGGGAAACGGCATTCCTAAACACCTCGAGCGCTTGATCAATCCGGTAGTTCGGTTTTATCGTCACACGCGGTGCACCGGCAATCTCCCAGTCGCGCGAACCGATGTTACACGACACGATGTCATACGACAGGATTTGTCCGGACTGGCATACTACCTGTTTATTCGCCGCGTCAATTCGAATAACCCGGTCCTCGATCCACATCTTCCCGTGGCGCTCACACAACGCTTTGACATCGATCCGGGTCTCATCGAGCGTATAGGTCCCGTCCGCCAACCCCGAGAACATCCCGGAATAATATTGATAGCGTGAAGGATTGATGACGATCCAGTCGACATCCGGATGACTACCTTGTTGGATACATTCTAAATGTGCATGACCCGCACCTACTAAAATGATTCGTTTCACGACGTTCACCTACTTTTTTGATTTCTTTACACCTGAGATGGTATTTCCCTGATGTAGCGGGAAGTAATCTCCCGCTGGTCAGACAAAAAGACGAAGCGACGTCGCGATGCTGCTGACGAGACCAAAAAACAACAAATCGAAGCGGGTGACGATTGGTCGGACATAATACGTCCGGTTCGTTTGGAACTGACGCGCTTCCATCGCAATCGCAATCTGTTCCGACCGGATGATGCTCGTCGTAAAGAGCGGCAGACTGATGTCAAAAAACGTTTGCCAGGGCCAAATCGACCGTTGCTGGCGGACACGCCGGGCTTGACGAATGGTCCGGATCGCTTGCCGAAAGATCGGAATAAAGCGAAGACCGGCTAAAAAACCGTAGGCCAGGCGAACCGGCAGATGACATTGATGAATCAGACTCATGACGAACCGTGTCGCGTCCGTCGTCGCGACGAACGTTAAGCTCAGGAAGACAAAAGCGAGCATCCGGGTCGCAATCAACCAGGCATGATCAAGACTTTCTTCCGTAATCCGAAACCAGCCGAACGTCCAAAGTTCGGTGCTGCCTTTGCCAAACGCCGCCATCATCCAAAACGTCAATAAAAACAAGAGACCATAGGGAGCCAAACGCAGAAGGAGCACCGGCAAACGCCAACCGGAACTGCAGACCCCTACGGCAGCAAATACTGATAAGGCAAGCGTCACGTGCAGACTCGACGTCGTAATCAGCAACATCATCACATAGAGAAGCGTTCCGAGCTTGACCGCCGGATTAATACGTGCGAGCGGTGTGTCGTTTTCCTGCACGGTATTTCACCTCCTCGAGTTGTTGATAAAGAAACGATACCGGACGGAACAGTTGGTTTTGTTCCAAAAGTGCTTCTTCCTGAAACAACTCCAGCGGCGTCCCGTCAAACTGGACACACTCTTCGCCGATGACGACAACACGGTCGGCGTAACGGTGGACCAGCTCCATGTCGTGCGTCACCATGATCACCGTAGTTCCTGCCTCCCGGGCTTGATGCAGCACGTCGATGATGTGTGCCGTCGTCTCAGCGTCTTGTCCAAAGGTCGGTTCGTCGAGCAATAGGACAGCTTTTCGTTCCAGTAACATCGTCGCGACACTCAACCGTCTTTTTTGTCCGAGACTGAGCGCGAGGGGAGACTGATCCGCGACATCGGTCAGTCGATAGTGACGCAAAGCCGTCTGGACCCGTTCCGGATCAAAGGTAGCACAGCTGATGGCAAGTTCGTCGGCGACTGTCTGTTTAAGAAACTGGAAGTCCGGTTGCTGAAAAACAAAGCCGACTTGTTGGTAATACGTCCGGTCCGACCATTTCCGAAGCGGGGTGTCAAACAAGCGGATATCGCCTTTAGACGGAAGTAATTTTGCCAGTGTCTCAAGGACCGTGCTTTTTCCAGCCCCGTTGCGTCCGACGAGCATGATCCATTGACCGGAAAAGGTCGTCCATGAAAAATCGTTAAGAATCGTCCGTTCCCCCCGTTTGACACGGACCCGCGTCAGCTCAAATGTCCGCTCCGTTCCAACCGCTCGACGTTCAACCGGACGTTTCTTCAGATGACAGGCTTGTCCGGACAGCTCCGGTAAAGTCTCAAGTCCGTAGGGGTAGAGGAGCGGCATCGCAATGCCAAGCGCTGTCATCACATCCCGCTGTTGATGAAACACGTCATACGGTGTGCCATCAAGCAATAAGCGACCACCTTCAAAGACGATTACCCGGTCGGCAAACGTCACGCACTGATCGAGCTGATGTTCGATCAGAACGAGCGTCAAGTCGGGATCGTGATGCAATTCTTCAATCAGATGCATCATCGTCCGTTGACCACTCGGGTCGAGTTGTGCCGTCGGTTCGTCGAGTAACAGGATGTCTGGTTCAAGTGCCAACACACAGGCTAGAGCAATCCGTTGTTTCATCCCGCCGGACAGTTCGGCAATCGGTGTCGTCAAGGCAAGATCAAGTCCGACCCGCGCCAACAGCAACTGGATGCGTTCCTCCATCTCACTGCGGGCGATCTGTCGATTCTCGAGACTAAAGGCGATTTCCGCGCCGACCGTCTGCATACAAAACTGATCGTCCGGTTGTTGGAACAAAATCCCGACCGTTCCCTCGGTCAACCAGTGACCGGTGACATCTGCTTCAATCGTGTCCGGCAACAGACCGGCAAGAACGTGTAAAAAGGTCGTCTTGCCACTGCCGCTTGGACCGACGAGCAAGGTCGTTTCTCCTTTTTGGATCGTGATCGACAAGTCGTGTAAGACCGCGTTATCCTGATCCGGATAACGGACGGACAGGTGCTCGCACTGCATCATGCGGCACGCTGCTTCCGTTGCCGTCCGACCGCATAACCGTTCAGTGTCCCCGTCTTAACGAGCGCGTCGACGATCATTTTTGCGAGCAATCCACCGAGCAATGCTCCGCTGACGAGTTGCAGGGAAAACGTCAACAGCAGGGTCGTCGTCGTATAGTAGGCAAATCCATTCACGATGAGGCTGTAAACCATACTTCCGACGGCGGCGAAGACACCGGACAACATCAAGGTGAACGTATTAAACGTCCGGTAGCCGAACACGGCAAAGGCAATCTCGGCTCCGATTCCCTGTGCAAATCCAATCAACAGTGCCGATAAGCCGAAGTGACTCCCCGTAAACAATTCGACGGCAGCAGCGACGACTTCTGCAATCAATGCTGCGCCTGGTTTTTGAATGATGTAGGCGACTAGGGGACTGGCAATGACCCAGATACCGAACATCCAGTTTGATCCGACCGGTCCGAAGATGGCCGAGATCGGTAACCATAACGTCGACCACCCTAAGTAGAGGACACCACACGCGACGGCGAGCATCATCATGACGATGATTTCTTTCATTTTCCAACTGTTCATAATCACTACTCCTTTAAATGCACATCCACAAAGAAACCACAAAAAAGACCGCCCTCTATGAAAAGAGAGCGGTCGTGTAACCTGCAAGATGCAGAAAAAGAGCACGAGGATTCCGCTCCACTTTCCTACGCTAGTATGAACTAGATCAGGTTCAAAGGGTCCGAAGTGAATCGTCTCAGCCAACTGGCTCCCCTAGTGGATGTGTCAATGATGTGTACCTTCTTCACTGTACGGCTGTCGCCGTGACTTGTCAATATGCATAAAAAAACCTCCCACGAGGGGAGGAGAGAAAAGATTACTCTTTATCTTCTTTGTTTTCTTCAGCTTGCTCTTCAGAAGTTTGTTCTGAATCGTCTGTCGCTGTATCCGCATCAGCTGCTTGTGCCTCAGCTTCTGCTTCTTCGATTTCTTCAAGTTCAGCTTCAAGTGTCGATTCAACGACTGCTGCAACTTGGATGTCACCTTCTGTGACGACACGGAAATCTTTTTCTTCCGGAAGATCAGCTACTGTAATTGAATCTCCGATTGCAAGATCCGTTACATCAACTTCGATCCGTTCCGGTAATTTATCTGGTGTTGCGGCAACTGTTACTTTAAAGAGTGTTTGTGAAAGGAATCCGCCAAGTTTCGCACCGGCTGCTTCGCCGACGAGGACGATATCCGTTTCGACTTCTGTTTCTTCATCCATTTTAACAGCGATGAATTCAACGTGTTTAATCGTTGGTGTAAAGATATCCATATCAAGCTTGTTGATCAACGTGTTGACCTTTTTACCGCCGATTTGAAGAGCAACCAAGACGTTTTCGCCATGATCACGGACAACCTTGACCAATTCTTTTTCATCGAATGAAATCGGTGTGCTTTCCACTTTGTAGCCATACACGACACCAAGAGCTTTTCCTTCATGACGTAATTGCTTTCTAAGTGAGCGTGGGCGTACTTCGCGTTCTTCTACTTTTAATGTTACTGACATGTTCATTTCCCCCTTGAATTTGGTATAGCCCTCAAAAGGTAATGAATGTAGGAGTGGAACAATAGGTTCCAACAGAAATTCTTGCGCTAAATGCTAGTTCAACTGGATTTCATTCAGAAATGAAAAACGAAGTGAGTAAGTAGCATTTCTCTCCCAGGTCATTACGCTGATATTGAGAAACAATAATTGAAAAGCGACCGTGTTGTACGGTGCTAATGTAGATATACCCCTGTCTTTCAAAAGTTAAAACCTTTTTTTCTGAATTTGATTGTCGAAAGACCTTCAAACCTGTTGCTAGACAACGGATTGAAGGTCTTTCATTTTTTTAAGATTTCCTTTGATTTGTGTGGTTAATCATCTGCTGAATCGATAAAAGAGGGGGAATCGAGCAGACGGACGAGTTCGCGAATCGTTAAAATATCCGGCTTCTGATCCGATAAGACGGCATCAATCATCAGTGCTTTGCGATCTTGTAATTCCGCCATCTTTTCCTCGATTGTCCCGGTCATCAATAACTTGATTACTTCGACCGGCGACTGCTGTCCCAATCGATGGGCCCGGTCAGCCGCTTGTTGCTCGACGGCCGGATTCCACCAGCTGTCGTATAAAATGACGGTATCTGCCGTCGCCAGATTCAGACCGGTCCCGCCGGCTTTCAAGGAAATCAGGAAGACATCGACTTCACCGGCATTAAACCGGTCACACAGTGCGACCCGGTCTTCAACCGGTGTCTCACCGGTCAGTAGAAAGTGGGCAAGTTGCCGTGCTGCCAGTCGTTCCCGAATCCGGGCCAGCATCTTCGTATACTGGGAAAAAATCAGGATCCGATGTCCGCTCGCTACTTTTTCTTCAATGATTTCAAGCAGTCGTTCAAGTTTTGTGGATTCGCCTGTATAATCTTCGACAAACAACGCCGGATCACAGCAAATCTGCCGTAAGCGGGTCAAACCTGCGAGCAACTTGATCCGGTCCTCGCGTTTCGTTTCATCCAAATGACGCAACGTTTCCAGTTGCAGTTTAGATAAGTAGGACGCATAAAGCTTTTTCTGTGTCGGACCGAGGTCTGTATAGTGGTGAACAATCCGTTTCTTCGGTAAATCCTGCAACACCTCGCCTTTTGTCCGCCGCATCAGAAACGGTCGGATGAATCGTTTGATCTCGTCATGCGACCACGTTTGAAACGTCTGTAAGTCCGGCAGCAAGGAGGGGAAGATGACCCGGAAAATCGACCAGAGATCATCGGTCCGGTTTTCAAGCGGCGTTCCGGTCAAGGCAAACCGACGTTTCGCCCGAATACGGCGCAAGCGGACAGCGGTTTGTGACGCTGGATTCTTCAGGTGTTGTGCCTCATCGAAAATTACGACGTCGTATTCGACGGTCTGGTGTGCCTCCATGTCGGCCCGTAACGACGGGTAGGAAATCAGAAAAATCCCGTCCGCTGGTACTGTCTCGATTTGGTTTAGCCGGTGCTTCCGCGCTCCGGTCAACAGGTGAACCGTTCTCGTCGGGGCAAATCGCGCGAGTTCCGCTTGCCAGTTATGGAGCAGTGAAGCCGGGGCGACAATCAAGATCCGACCCGACGGAAGTGTCTCGAGATAACCAATCGCCTGAATCGTCTTCCCGAGTCCCATCTCGTCCGCTAAAATCCCGTGCCCGTCATGCCCCGCAAGATTCGCCATGAACTGGATGCCTGCCCGCTGGTACGGATATAAGTGGCGGTCGAGTACTTCCGGGAAGTTCAGGTAGACACCTGTTCCATTTTTCAGCTCGAGCCACCGTTCCGTTAATTGTTTATGGACATGCAAGAAGGAGGCACCGACCAGATGTTTGAGGTTCGGCAGAGCCGGTGCACGTAAAATCGCTTCAAGTTGGTCCTGCTCTGCTGCTTCGAGTTGCCGAAAGACGCGTTGCAATTGCTGAAAGGCCCGTGTCTCAAAGGAAACGAACTGACCGTTCTTTAAGCGGTGATACGTTTTCCGGGTGACAAGGGACTGCAAGACCCGTTTCAGTTCCATTTCCGGAATCCCGTCCATGGAAAAGCGGAAGGTTAACCAATCCAGGCGGTCCGTCGTGTCGACATCGATCCGCGGATGGAACGGTCCGTTCGGTAAGGATTGCCGGATACTCTCCGTCACTTGGACGACGAGTTCACCGTAAACGACGCGGGGATCGAGCAAACCTTTCAGAAATTGATATTCCGCCGCCTCTCCCTCTAACCGATAGCGACCGTTCCGCTCCAAGAAACCACTCCCCGTCACGTAGCGGAGGACGGCTCCTTCGAGCGATACATCGCGCCCGAGCCAATCCGTCTCTTGTAATGGATTGATCCGAACCCCCTGATAGCTAAACGTCACGAGCAGTTCAAGTCCACCAGCTTCCCGGTCCAGTGCCAGCTCGACCGTCGGTGGACCGCTGACGAGTCGTTGTTTGAGCGGGGGACTGAGCCAGACGTCGGCAAGGTTCCGTAAACGGTCACGCCTTTGCAAAAGTCGGTCAAAATACATCGGACTGATGATAAAACGTTGTTGCGCCGTGATACTTTCCATCACAATCGCCGAACCGCTGACATCAAACCGGATTTTTGCCCGTTCCGTTTTATTTAATGTTTGCAAATAAGCCGTCACCGCCGCGTCTTCGGTCTGCCGCGTCGTCGCAAACGGACGGATTAATGATTGATTTCCGCCAGGAGTGCCGTAGACTTGCACATGATGCATCGCTAGCAACACGGCGACGATATGTCCGCAAAACGATTGATCCATCGCAAGTGACGGACAGTTGCAGCCGGCATCCACACCGTGTTCCTTGACGCGGACAGTGACGGTGAACAGGTTTTCGCCTTGAACAGCGGCTTCGACGAGCAAGTCACCGGATTGGTAGTTTCGCAGCGTGACTTTTTTAGCGGCGACATACCGTTTGCCGCGACGGAACGCATATGTATCCGACATTTGTTTGATTTTTCGTTCACTTAGTCCATAATTCATCCCGTTGCTCCTTTCCTTAGGATGTAGGTGACATAATACAATTATCGTTCACTATCAAATAATTCAATTGCCCGTTTTTTCTCTTGATCACCGATATGAGCATAAACCTGCGTCGTCGCAACCGACTCGTGTCCGAGCAATTGTTGAATCGTCAAGACATCGACCCCGCCGGTCGCCAGGCGCGTCGCGAATGTATGCCGTAATTTGTGCGGTGTGATTTGTTTCCGCTCCAAAAACGGCAAAACAGGACGCAGACGGTCGACGTGGCGCTTTAAGATATGTTGGACCGCCCGGGGACTGAGCGCTTTGCCTTGTTTCTGAAAAATCGGTTCTGCTCCCCGCATCGTCAGACTGTAATGCGCGGCGTATTTCCGTAAGGCGACCCGGACCGGTTTCGCGAGCGGAATGACCCGTTCCTTGTTACCTTTCCCAATGACCCGAATCGTCCCTTCGTGGAAATCGACGGCACTCCACGTCAATTGTGTCATTTCACTGAGCCGCATCCCGCTGTACCCAAGCAACTGGAACAAGGTGACGTCCCGAACGCGATCCCGCTCATAATGCGCAGCTTCCCGGGCATTCATCTCGACGTTTGATGGCAACAGCTGCATCAGTTCGTCCCATTCGCGTTTCGTTAAGTAAACCGGATCCCGCTTCGCCTGTTTCGGACGATTGATTTTTGCGACAGGATTTTCCGACAGGACACCGATATCGATCAAATGCCGGAACAGGGATTGAAGTGCTGACAGTTTCCGATTGATGACGCTCGGGGCATTTTGTTTTGTTAACGCTAAGTATTCCGCATAAGCGGCAATCCCGGACCCGTCAATTTCAAGAAATGCGTCCTGCGTGATATCCCGCGCCTGAATCGCTTCTCCCGACGCTTCCGCGACGAACTGGAAAAATGAATCAAAATCGTAGACATACCGCCGCATCGTCGCTTTCGAGAAATTTTTCGACGCCAAATGGTCGATATAGGACCGGATAAAATCCGGCATCCGGACATACCCCGGAAGATCCATCGTATGGGCGGGAAGGGGTATCGGTTTTACCGTTTTTCCTAGGTTTTTAAACAAACTCATCATTCTATCCCCTCTCTGTTACTACTATACCAAACGTTGGTAGATGGTTCACTAGTTTGCGTGAAATAGTTATTTCACGCAACGTTAAATTGTCAGACAGGGAGCTCTCAGTTGCAGCGAAAATCATCGGGATGGGTAATCATTCAACTCGATGCAAACGAGAAAACACCCCCTTTCAGCATCTAAAATACAATAACACTATTATGTCAACCTAATTCCAGGAACAAATCGAAAGTTCCAAATTCGCTCTCAGTTGCAGTGAACTTCCTTCCGACAGGGAGTTGGTCGTCTCGATTTCGTACAGGACGTTTTGGTCAATTTTTGGTTTCGGACATTGTGAATGTGCCCGTTTCGAGGCTTAATCCAAATCGAATGGGGTATATAGTCTAAGACTATCTTGTATTTAACACGAGGGGGACATAACATGATTTCAGATCAACAAGCTCGTAAGTTATTAAAAGACGCAAAACGTATTGCGGTCGTCGGTGTATCAAGTGATTCAGGGAAAACTGCGAACTGGATTGCTGATTACCTGGTCCAACATGGTTACGAAGTCATTCCGGTCAACCCGACCTTAAATGAATGGAACGGGCAGAAAGTATATCCGAGTGTCGCCAGTATCCCGGGACACATCGATATCGTCGATGTTTTCCGTCGTTCGGAATTTTTGGCGGACACAGCAAAAGATGCCGTCGCACACGGTGACGTCGGCATGATTTGGAATCAGCTCGGGTTATCGAGTGTCGAAGCGGAAAGTTTGGCACTCGGTGCCGGTATTCCGTACATCGAAAACCGTTGTATTAAAATTGAACACCAGTACTTGTGATCGTGATCCGGCAAGACATCTACCCCTTGACAGTAGGTGTCTTTTTTTCTTGTTTTCTAGATTATCCTTGTCAGATAGCAAGAAGATGCCTACAATTAGATACAGACTACTAGAAAAACGAACGAACGTTTGGAATATTCGACGTTTTTCTATTTGAGGTGAAAAACATGGCGACAGATTTAAACAATTATAATGATGATGCCATACAGGTGCTTGAAGGACTCGAAGCAGTCCGGAAGCGCCCGGGTATGTATATCGGCTCGACCGATCATCGCGGACTCCACCATTTGGTGTATGAGATCGTTGATAATGCGATTGATGAGGCACTGGCCGGATTCGGGGAACAGATTGATGTCATCATCCATAAAGATAATGCAATTACCGTCCGCGACCATGGACGTGGTATGCCGACCGGGATGCACGCTTCCGGAAAACCGACTGCAGAAGTCATCTTCACAGTGCTTCATGCCGGCGGTAAATTTGGTCAAGGCGGTTATAAAACATCGGGCGGACTGCACGGTGTCGGGGCATCTGTTGTCAACGCCCTGTCGACGCAGTTAAAAGTTACGATTTACCGCGACGGGAAACAGTTTGAGCAAACGTTCGAAGACGGGGGAATTCCGAAAACGACCTTGCTTGAAACGGGAACGACCCGTCAAAAAGGAACGAGCGTCTATTTCAAACCGGATGGAAAAATCTTCAGCACATTGACATACAATTACGATACGTTAGCAGAACGCCTGCGTGAATCGGCCTTCCTGCTAAAAGGTCTGAAAATCACACTGACCGATGAACGGTCGGACAAAGCGGACACGTTCCAATATGAAGACGGAGTCAGCGAATTCGTCGGCTATTTAAATGACGACAAAGATACGTTACATCCGACAGTCGCCTTTGAAGGAACGGAAAATGAGATCGAAGTCGATATCGCGTTCCAGTTCACGGATGCCTATTCGGAAAACGTCCTGTCGTTCGTCAACAACGTCCGGACACGCGACGGCGGAACACATGAAGTCGGTGCCAAAACGGCGATGACACGGGTCATGAATGAGTATGCCCGCAAAAACACGCTGCTTAAGGAAAAAGATAAAAACCTCGACGGCAACGATATCCGTGAAGGATTGACGATGATCGTGTCGATCCGGATTCCAGAAGAATTTCTGCAATTCGAAGGACAAACGAAATCAAAACTTGGTTCTCCGGAAGCCCGGACGAGCTGTGACGCCGTTATTACACGCCGCTTGTCGACGTATCTCGAGGAAAATCCACAAACGGCGACACTCCTGATCAAAAAAGCGATCCGCGCCGCTCAGGCCCGGGAAGCGGCGCGTAAAGCCCGCGAAGAAGCCCGGAACGGGAAGAAAAAGAAACGTTCGAGCATCCTGAACGGGAAACTGACACCGGCTGCGTCGAAAAACGCCGAGAAAAACGAATTGTTCCTCGTCGAGGGAGATTCCGCCGGCGGTTCAGCGAAACAAGGACGTAACCGGACGTTCCAGGCGATTTTACCGTTACGCGGGAAAGTCCTGAACACGGAAAAAGCCAAACTTGCCGATATCATGAAAAACGAAGAAATCAATATGATCATCCACGCGATCGGCAGCGGCGTCGGAGCAGACTTTGACCTGTCCGACTGTAACTTCGACAAAGTCATCATCATGACAGATGCCGATACCGACGGGGCGCATATCCAAGTCTTATTATTGACGTTCTTCTTCCGCTACATGCGTCCGTTGATTGATGCCGGAAAAGTTTTTGTCGCCTTGCCGCCGCTCTACCGCGTCTCCAAAGGGAAGGGCAAATCAGAGAAGTTCGAGTACGTCTGGGACGAAGAAACCCTTGCTAAAACAACGAAAAAGTTCGGCAAAGGGTATATGATTCAGCGTTACAAAGGACTGGGTGAGATGAATGCCCCACAACTTTGGGAAACGACGATGGATCCCGATACACGGACGTTGATTCGTGTCACGATCGATGATGCAGCTGTCGCTGAAAAACGGGTATCCGTCCTGATGGGCGATAACGTCGGACACCGCCGAAGCTGGATTGAAGACAATGTAGCGTTTGGGCTGACGGAAGACCTCTCGATCATTGAAAATGAACATGTGACGAAAGAGAGTGTGAACTGATATGTCTAACCTGCAAAACATTTTGAACCTGTCCCTTGAGCAAGTCGTCGGGGACCGGTTCGGTCGTTATTCGAAATACATCATCCAGGACCGAGCCTTACCGGATGCCCGGGACGGGTTGAAGCCGGTGCAACGCCGTATCTTGTACGCGATGCATACGGAAGGCAACTTGTTTGACCGCGCCTACCGGAAATCCGCGAAAACGGTCGGCGTCGTCATCGGTAACTACCACCCGCACGGCGATTCATCGGTGTATGAAGCGATGGTCCGTCTGAGTCAGGAGTGGAAACTCCGGTATCCGTTAGTCGACATGCAAGGAAACAACGGCTCGATCGACGGCGACAGTGCGGCAGCGATGCGGTATACGGAAGCTCGTTTATCGAAAGTCTCGAGCTTGATCCTCGAAGGCATCAATAAACAGACTGTCGATTACACGCTGAACTTTGATGATACGACCGAGGAACCGCTTGTATTGCCGTCCCTCTTACCTAATCTCCTGATGAACGGGTCGACCGGGATCTCAGCGGGTTATGCGACGGAAATCCCGCCGCACCATGCCGGTGAAGTGTTGGACGCGGCAATTGGCCGAATCTCGGGAACGGTGCATACCGTCGATGATTTACTGACGCATATGCAAGGTCCTGATTTCCCGACCGGCGGAGTCGTCCAAGGGCTCGATGGCATTAAAAAAGCGTTTGAAACCGGACGCGGAAAAGTCATCATCCGTTCGCGGGCAACGATTGAGACGTTACGCGGTGGACGCCAACAAATCCTGATTACGGAACTCCCGTATGAAGTCAATAAAGCGAACCTCGTCAAACGGATGGAAGAACTCCGCCTGGACCGCAAAGTCGAAGGAGTCGCGGAAGTCCGCGACGAGACGGACCGTGATGGTCTTCGTGTCGTCATTGAGCTGAAAAAAGAAGCGGATGCAGAAGGGGTGCTTCACTTCTACCTGAAGCAGACTGATCTGCAAGTCGCTTATAACTACAACATGGTCGCGATCCACGAGCGGACACCGCGTCAGATGGGCGTTCTCGCGTTACTTGACGCCTATCTCAGCCACGTCAAGGATGTCGTCATCCGCCGGACGTCGTTTGATCTCGAGCAGGCAAAACGCCGCCAAGAGGTCGTTTCGGCCTTGATGACGGCGATTTCGGTCCTCGATGAAACACTCGCGTTGATTCGGTCTGCCTCCAACAAATCGGAAGCGAAAGACAAGCTGATTGAACGGTTCAGTTTCACGGACCGCCAAGCGGAAGCGGTCGTCATGCTTCAATTGTATCGGTTAACGAATACCGATATCGTCGAATTGCAGGACGAAGCGGCGAAACTCGAAAAAGAAATTACCCGTCTCGAGAAGATTCTCAACGACGAAAAAACGCGGAACCGATTGATCATCAAAGAATTAACAATCTTAAAAGAGCAGGTTGCTGATAACCGGCGTTCGACGGTCGAAGCGGAAGTCGAAGAGTTGAAGCTGAAGACAGAAGTCATGATTGCCGTCGAAGAAACGATGGTCTTCGTCTCGAAAAACGGCTATATCAAGCGGTCTTCGATGCGTTCTTTCGGAGCGACCAATGATTTGCCGGAGATGAAGGAACAGGATCGTCTGTTGTATCAAGGACAGGCGATGACGACGGATCACTTAATCGTTTGGACCGTCCAGGGGAACTATCTTTTGATCCCGGTCCATCAGTTACCCGATACGAAATGGAAGGACGGGGGACAACACGTCGCCAATCTCGTGCCGCTTGATTCCGGCGACCGGATTTTATCGGTTGATCTCGTCCGCACGTTTGACGAGACATCGCACTGTCTGTTCGTGACCCGCCAAGGGATGGTCAAACGATCGAAATTGAGCGACTACAATGCCCAGCGGAAGTCAAAACCACTTCAAGGTGTCCGTTTACGGGCTGATGACGAAGTCTTATATGCGAAGGTTTCTACCGGGCAAGAGCAATTGTTCTTAACGACCCAGCACGGATTTGGTCTGTGGTTCACGGAAGACGACGTGCCGGTCGTGGGTGTCCGGGCAGCGGGTGTGAAAGCAATCAACCTGCGTGATCAGGATGTCGTTGCCGGTGCGATCGGCTTTAAACAAGCACCGAACATCGTCCTCTTGACGCAGCGGGGCGCACTGAAGAAAATGCGCCTTGCTGACCAGTTCCAAGTCTCGAACCGTGCCTTACGCGGCACGCAGCTGTTACGCGACTTAAAATCGAAACCGCATCAGGTCGCAGCATTAATTGACGTCACCCAAACAAAAGAACTGATTTTGATCGGAAAAGAGCAGGAAAAGACGATTCAAGTCCAATCGTTGTCCTTCCTCGACCGGTTATCGAACGGTTCGTTTGCCTATGACGAAGAAAAATTTGGTCCGCTTCTCGATTGGTATACCGTTTGATGGTCAGATGCCCCTCAGTTTTGCAGAGGGGTGTCTTTTTTTATGAAATACGGCGTAAAGTCGCTCTTTCCCGTTCGTTTCTAGCTTTCTGACGTCTGTTTTTCCCGCTTTTTCAGACTTTTCTTCGAATTATCGGCAAATCACCCGTTTACAAATTGAAACGACCGGCAATAACCGCTACAATAAAAGAAAATGGTCAGGCAAGATTACCACGAAGTATGTGGAGCGGGCAGTTCGGAGCTTTAGCTTATAGGATTCGTTTCATCAAGCAGCTACGGACATGTTCCTCGGCTGCTTTTGTGCCATCTGCCAACTGGAGAGGTGATGACGATGAAATTCAGAAGACGCGAAAAAGTAGCAATCTATATCACACGGGAGCAACCAGAGGGATGGGAACTACTTGTTTTTCATCCGCAATCCGCTCCAGACAGTGATTGGCAAATTCCTGCCGGCACAATCGAAGATGCTGAAATCGCCAAAGAAGCCGCGGTTCGGGAAACGCTCGAGGAAAGCGGTTTATCGCTCGCGACCGTCCAGTACGTAGGTGAAGAAGAAATGCGTTATCCGGAACGAATGCGGGTGCATTACACGTATTTCTATCATGCTCATATCGAATGTCAGGAAAACAGATGGACGCATTGTGTCGCTGGTGACGGTCAAGATTGCGGTGATTTTTTCCATTTCGCTTGGTTACCGCTTGAACGAATCACGCAACTCGAACGCCGGCATCATATTTTCCTGGATCGTTTGATGAGCCGCTTGGAACGGACACATCATTACGATTGTCGAAAACACGGTTAATCCCGTGTTTTTTTGTTTTGTCTCACTATGTTGAGTTTACCTTAATTATGAGACGTTATTTGTTAACTATTGATAATATATGTTATGTTAACTTAAGAAAAAAAGAACGCAACTGTCTTTGTTTTTTTACGCTTCCCTGTTACTCTAAATACAGTAACACGTCTATTGTTACCCTTTAACCGGTAACAATAGATAAGTAACCGTATATTCGGTAACGAGGAGGATTTGTATGCAAGCTGTCGCAGTTTCATTTGATATTCGAAATTCCCGTGCTTATTCCAGTAAAGAACAATTGTTAACCGATTTACATCGATTGGCTGATCAGCTGAACGATGCCTTTCCCGAAGCACTCGTACCGTTTCAAATCAAGTCCGGTGACAGTCTGCTTGGTGTATTCAACGAATATGCCGTTAGTTATCCGCTCATATTGATGCTGTTGAATCAACCGTTAAACGGCTATATCGGGATCGGATTCGGTCAATATGAGACGTTATCGACGGCTAATGCTGATGAAGCGAACGGGAGTGCCATTATTTTCGCTTTCGAAGCCCAGGAAGCTGCAAAACAGACCGCGAATCAGATTGCTTTTTCAGGACCACCCTATTTGCCGACCGCCCTGCTGAACGGTTATATTGAGATGCTGTACCCTGCTTATTTCGGTAAAACGGACCGGCAAATCGAATTGCACCGGCTGATGGATCAGCATCCGGATGCTACTTATGAAGAAATCGGCTTGAAGATGGGCTTTCAAGAAAAAGATGCCCGGATGAATGTCTCGAAACTCGTTGCCCGCTCCCAACGTAAACAGCGTAAACGCCTGGAACAGGCCTTGATCGATGCCTTAAAACAGTTGCAAGTCTGGGAGGCGATCGGATGACTTTGTTGTTAAGCCTGCTCCTCATCCACCTGCTGGCAGACTTCCCGTTCCAGAGTCAACGGATGGCGAAGTCGAAACAACGCAAGTTGCGGGTATTACTCGAACATCTCGCTATACATAGCATCGGCACAGCCGCCGTCCTCGGACTCTTTTACCAGATGGATGACGTGACTGGTCCGACGGCCTGGATGATCGGTGGCGGAATCATCGTCACACATGCCTTGCTGGACGGTTCGCCCTTAAAACGACTGTTGCCCCCGGCCCTTGCCTTTTGGATCGACCAGCTGCTCCATATCGCCATTCTGACGGGGATTGTCTTCTTTTTCACCCCTGTCGCTTGGCCGGTATCGTTTACGTTACCGGAGCAAATCCTATGGGTCAGCGTCTGGGGTTTGATTGCGACAGAATTGATCGGACGCGGGATTGCCCCGTTGCTTGCCCCCTTCGCACCCCGCTTGATTGAATCGCATTTTGAGCGGAAGGTCACACGAAAAGAACAACTGGACGGTCTGAAGCGGTCCGTCACGCATGAAGTCGAAGATTCTGCCCGCAGTTATACGACGGAAATCAACGGTGTCGGCCGTTACATCGGGCTCGTCGAACGGACCATCATCGTCTGTCTGGTGGCAGTCAATGCAACAGGCGCCATCGGATTCATCATTGCCTTGAAGGCATTAGCCCGCTTTAAACAGTTTGACGACCGCCGCTTTGCGGAATATTATATCATCGGCAGTTTACTGAGCATTCTCGGTGCTTTGCTGTGCGGGATGGCGATCCGCCTTGCCCTGTAACGACAGCAAGACGATAGATTGAGAGATAGAAAGAGAGGTGGACGGTTTCTTGACGCAAGCGACCGTCGTAAAATCATGAAACAGATTGGATTAGTCAGACACCACCGGGTAACGGAAGGTTACCCGACCAAAGGCTGGATCAGCGCAGCCGATATCGAAGCCTGGATTGAGCGTTATGACGTCTCGACGATCGATGTCCAACCGGTTGAACTCGGCAACATCGACTGGACGATCTGTTACGCGAGCAGTATGCCACGGGCCGTCCAAACAGCGGAAAGCGTTTATGGAAAGGACATCATCGTGACGGACTTATTACGTGAAGTGCCGTTCCCGACCATCCGCTCGCGGATTCGTCTTCCGTTCCTCGCCTGGGCGCTGATCGGACGACTTGTCGCTCCATTCAGCAAACGAATTCAAGCAGAGATCAAGGATGCCAACGAGCGGATTACGATCCTATTAAACCAATTGACGTTTGAACAAAAGGAACACGAACGTGTTTTGCTCGTCGGACACGGCGGGATGATGATTTTGATGCGGTCTGCATTAAAAAAGCGGGGATACATCGGTCCCCGCTTCGGTCATCCACGCAACGGCATGTTGTATCTGTTTGAGAGACGGGAGGAGTAAACATGAAATGGGGTTCCGTTGCGTTGCTTGCCCTGTGTCTGATCGTCGTCTTTTACATGACACGCGACGACGAACCGCTACCGGGCGACCGTCCGGATACGGCTTCGGTCATCAATGTCTATGGCTTTGACGTCGGTCAAGGCGACAGCACATTGATTCAGACGAAAAACGATACGGTTCTGATTGACGGTGGGAACAACGGTAAAGGCGACGATATCGTCCGCTATCTCAAAACGCTTGGTATCACCCGCTTGACGGCAGTCATCGCGACGCATCCGGACGCAGATCATATCGGCGGACTGGATACGATTCTTGATGCTCTGCCTGTTGATCAAGTCTATGCCCCACGTGTCAATCACACGACAGAAACCTACCGTGATTTTCTACTCGCAGTAAAAAAACAAGGCGTGACCATTAAAACGGCTAAGTCCGGGGTTGTGATTCCGATTGAGGCGGTTCGTTTAAAGTTACTCGCCCCGCTCCGTGACGGGACAAGTGATTTAAACAGTTGGAGCGCGGTCGTCCAGCTGATTCATCAGGACAATAGCTTTCTCTTCATGGGAGACGCTCCGATTCGGACGGAACAGGATTTGCTCGAATCCGGAATGGATTTAAGGGCTGATGTGTTAAAAATCGGTCATCATGGCGCCGATACGTCCTCCTCAATCCCGTTTTTACAAGCGGTCCACCCGTCACGTGCGTTGATTTCAGCCGGTAAAGGCAATGCTTACGGTCATCCGCGTCCGACCGTCATGAACGCTCTGGCAGCGGAAAGCATCACGGTCGACCGGACAGACCGGATGGGCACCATTCAGTACATGTCAAACGGCCAAACGATTCAAGTCAAAAGCCGGACCGACTTACGTCCCGAGTAAAGGAGAGGATGCACGATGAAGATGACCGTTACCGAATTTGACGGAGATCAGGCGATTTGTGAGACAGAGAACCGTGAAACGATTCAAGTCCCCCGTTTGCGCCTGCCCCATGCCGCAATCATCGGAGATTGGCTCGAATGGCGCGGTCGTTCAATCCGGATTCTCCGGGACGAAACGCAGAACCGCCGCCGGCAAATCGATGACTTAATGGATGAACTGTTTGAAGACTAAACACTGTTCCTTGACCCTGAACCGGTCAAGGTTTTTTTTGTTTCTCTTCTAGTAAAACCAGTAAATCTGAGAAACACACTTAAATCACTGGCGGTTTTATCTGAATTTTCGTAAACTTTAAGAATACGAAACAAAAAGGGGGATTTATCCATGTTCCAACAATTACGAACGAACTTAAAGCAAGCGGTCCTCGGACAAGAACATGTCATAGATCATCTGCTGATCGGTCTGTTGTCGGAAGGTCATGTGCTACTCGAAGACCGGCCGGGTACCGGAAAAACGACACTCGCCAAATCACTGGCCAACACACTCGATGCCAAATTTTCCCGTATCCAATGTACCGCGGATACGTTACCGACCGATCTGCTCGGAATGGAATTGTTTAATCCGTTGACCGGGTCATTCGAACAACGGTTTGGTCCGCTGTTCGCCAACATCGTCCTTGTCGATGAAATTAACCGGACGACGCCGCGGACACAGTCCGCCTTACTCGAAGCGATGGGTGAAGCACAGGTCACGATCGGAGATACCTCTTATACGTTACCGCAACATTTTTTAGTCATCGCGACTCAAAATCCTTTTGACGGTCAAGGGACGTTCCCCCTTCCCCACGCACAACTCGACCGCTTTTTGTTTAAACTGTCGTTTGCACCGCTCGATCGACGGGTCGAAAAAGCGTTGTTGCAAGGGGCTCACTTACAACCGAGTACGTTCCAGCTGCCACTCGAGCAACTGAATACCTGGAAACAGGAAGTACAAGCCGTCACAATCGAAAACGCCGTCGAAGACTACCTGCTCGACGTCTGTGATGCCTTACGGGCGCATCGGGACGTCGAAATCGGTCCAAGTCCCCGAGCTACCCTGGCGCTCCTGCAAGCCGCACGAGCACGGGCCTGGATGCATGACCGGACGTATGTTACTCCGGAAGACATTAAGCAACTGGCCAATCCGCTGCTTGCCCACCGGCTTGTCCTGACACTCGAGGCGACATTGAAGATGACGAACGGTCGCTTGGTCCAACAGATTTTGGAGTCGTTGACTGTTCCGACCGAGGTGTAACATGCAATTGATTACACCGAAGTCCTTTCATCCGATGATTTTATTTTGGATTGCCGTCGCAGCCGGCATCTGTACTCTGTACGGCTCGATTCTGCTTGCGACACTGCTCGTCGCCTACACGTTATATGGTTATCTCTTACCGAAGTATCTCGAGTACCTTGGAGAACGTCTGAGCGTCCGGCTCGTCGAAACGGTCCGGGCTTTCCGGGACGATCGGCTTGTCATCCCGTTTGAAATTCATAATCCGACACGGTTTTCCCTTGGAAAGGTGACAGTCTCCGGTCTTCTCGGGGAACAAGTCCGGATTGAAGACGCCAGCAGTCAGTTTTGGCGGCAACATGTCTATGTACCGCGTCAGGCCGACGTACCGTTTCAAATCGACGTCACGGCAGCCAAACGGGGAACGATTCGCATCCAGTCGTTTGATATCATGATTTCCGATCCATTTCATCTGATGACGTTGTATTTGACGTTACCGATCCAGCAACTCGGTCATGTCTTCCCTGATTTTGCGCCGGCATCGGTCGAATGGAATGAGCGCCAGATTCCGGGCGAGACGATTGACCGGTCGAGTCCGTTCACGGACCGCTCGAGCTTTCATTCGGTCGTCCCTTACGCAGGCGATGCGAAGACGATCTATTGGTCGGCTTATGCGAAAACAGGAGAACTGTTTTCCTATCAATATGACCGGATGCGCAATCATGATTATGCGGTCATCATTGACGGTCTGTCCGCGGACGGTTTAGCTTTACGCGGTGATTTTGAAAAATTACTCTCGCGTGCTGCGACGATTATCCGGGAACTTGAAAAACAAGGGGCATCGTACAGTTTATGGATTTCAATGGTCAACCGGGAGGGTCAGTGGTATCACGTGCCCTCAGGAAAAGGGAAGGAACAATTTCTGCGGACGATGGAATGCCTTGCCCGGATTTCCGAATACGATCTGCCGCTCGAACGCCGTTATTTCACAAAACGTCTTCAACGGACCGTCCCCTCGACGACCGCGGAAATTCATCTTGGACACCGCCACAAGGGGGTGAGCGCATGATTCTCTGGTGGATTCTCGTCATCAGTCTGTTGCACGCACCGCTTATCATTCTGATTTTTCCGTTGCTCGCAGTCATCCCGGCACGTACCGTTCGGATCGGATTACAACTTGCAGCAGCGATCTCGTTTCTGTTCGTCTCTCCGCTGATCAGCATTTTACTGTTACTCGTCATCGCCCTCGGTACATGGCTCGAGACTGTCGATCAGCCGTACAAGTTCGCCATCAGCGCGACGGGACTGACCGGACTATGTCTGTTGTTCCCGGGACTTTCACCGCCGCTCGGTGCCTATCTTCTGCTCGGTCTGTTATGGGGGATCCCATTCTTAAGACAGCATCTCGTCGAATGGCGTCGGATCATCGCGGGTGTCTCCTTGTTTCTCGGGGTCAGCCTCGTTCTCGTCATCTTGATTCGGCTGCTGAAAGAAGCACTGTTTGGTTCTGTCGCGAACCTGACCCGTCCGGCACTGGAAGCGTTCGGCTCTCTCTTTACCTGGACGTTGCCACTTGCGGAACAGATTGATCAAAAGACGCGTTCAAATACGACCGGCTTAGCGAATATTGCTCCGCAAGAAAGTCTAAAGGCGGCCAGCATGAGTTCCGATACGCTGTTTTATTTGAACATGGCAGGGATTATCCTGGCGATTCTTGTCGTCGGTCTCACTTTCTACTTGATTCGAAAACGACAGGTCGTATCAGCGGAAGCCGAACCAGTCGTTCGGACGACAGTGGCGAAGCAACCGGCTCCTATCAAAAAGCACAGCCAGCACCCGCTACTAAAAATCGCCTCGCAACTCGAACAGGCTTTTCCGCGGCGTCACGAGGAAACGACCGTCGAATGGTTAACACGGATCGAGTTTCCGGAAGCCGTAGCCCACGCACGGCTTCTCGACGGGATTGAATTCAGCCGCAGTGAACCGGCGTACGATCTTCAACTGTTCCGAAAGTATGTCCGGGAACAAATCGAACGCTAAATTAAAAGAAGGTGCTCCGATACCGGAACACCTTCTTTTGGTTATTTAGAATCAATTTTAGACGCTTTACGCGCGATGATGACAATAAAGACGATGGCAGCAACCGGAAGCACGAGTGGCATCCAGTCCAGGATATACTGTGTATTCATCGTATCCCCTCCTCCAAGACATGCTGATACTCTACACGTAGCATATTCCAAAAGGCGAGACCATGCAAGCATCATCAGATCCGCGGTAACATCGAGTAGATGACGGAATAATAGATCAAGACACTGGTCGAGATACTATAGATGACTAATATGTAAGGTGTGAATTTCGGCTGAGCATGCCGTTTCAGCACTTTCAGCGAAAACATCGTGATGCCTAATGCGAATAAAGGACTAAAGCCGAAGACTACAAGATCCATGGACATCAGAAGCTCCGTACTGAAAAGGAGATTGAATGCAAAAATTGATAATAAATACCAAGACGTGTAAGACAGGCAGATGAAAAAGAGGTATGACACTCCCGCAATAACACTTCCCATCCGTGGTTTTTCCATATGTTGCATGATGCCCCTCCTGTAACAAAAATAAGATATCCTTAATGGTAATCGGAAAAAACGCTTAAAAATATTCAAATATGAATATACGACAAAAAACGACAAAAAAAGATCTTCTGCCCCATTAGGCAAAAGATCTTGTTCCATCGCTTTAGACACTTTCATTTATCGGTTGACTGGCAGTAATCCCTGTTTGATAGACTTTGGCAAGCTCCAAAACTTTGTTTTTAAAGGCTTCCCGACAAAAGGCCGGTTCAAGAATTTCTGCTTGTTCGGCGAACTGAATCAGCCACATCATGAACCCTTGCGAGAACAAGGCACCGACTTTGACTTCGAACCAGTCTCCATCTAAGCGACGACAACGAATGTCCGTCCCGAACCGATCAACGACGGTCGGCATGACGCTCTCATGAAACTTTAATGTCAACTGTTCCTGTTCCCCACCGTACATATTGAACATGCTGCTCAAATAAGTGGATTCGACCACGACCGGTGTCTGTGCCGGTTCGAAGACACTGCAATTGACGATTCGATCCACCCGGTACGTCCGAATCTCTTCGACGCGTTCATCACGGCCGATCAAATAGTAGTTGCCATTATCCACAATCAAATGAGCCGGGGCAACAAGGTAATAATCACCGTCCCGCCGCAACTCGAACTTTCGTGTTCGTTCATTGAACTTTCCTTGATATTGGAAACTGATGATATCGTGATCAATGATTGCCTTTTGGATGGTATCGATTGAAAATGGGATGACGCCTTTCGGTTTCTTGACGGTATGTATGACCGGTGTCAACGTTTTAGCGAGACGTTTACTCGTCAAGGTATGAATATTGCGAACCAGAATCTCCGTTTCGCTTTCGGAAATGAACTTCGCACTGGCAATCGCATCAACGAGCAAACGCAAATGGTGGTATTCGAACGGACGGCTGACCAGATGATACGGAATCGCGAGACCATTTTTGGTTACTTCCGCATGGATGTCAAAACCCGATTTCTCAAGAGCCGCGATGTCTTCTTTTAATGATTTCCGGGACAGTTTTTCAATCAATCCTCGTTTGGACAGTTTTGTACTTAGTTCTTCTAATGTCAACGTTTCTTCTTCATCGGAATACTGTTCAAAAATTTCACGGACTGCTAACAATCGATCCCGATTGGATAATTTTTCATTTGGCACGGGGCATCCTCATTTCCTATCCCTAAGATGTTTGATTATACTTGCATTATACCTTAAATAGGTATGAAGATTAACAATAATATGGAAATATTTAAGAGATAGGAGAATTTGGATGCAACACATTGCCGATTGGGAGGGTTACCGATTCGATTACCGTGACAGCGGAACGGGTCCCGTCATTTTACTGATTCATGGTACACAATCCGATTATCGGGAAGTCTATCATGTAGAACGACTGATTGAAGCCGGTTATCGTGTCATTGTCCCGTCGCGTCCGGGATATGGAAAAACACCGCTCCATGTCGCATCAACGCCAGTTGAGCTGGCTGCTTTTTATAAAAGGTGGCTGGCTTCACGTCACATCGAACACTATACCGTATACGGGATTTCCGCCGGCGGACCGACAGCCATTGCGTTAGCGAGCAACAATCCGGCGGTCTGTTCACTCGTCCTTGCCTGTGCGATGACACACGAAATCTCGCTTCCTTATCAGGCATGGCTAGTTCAACCGCTCCTTCAACGTCCGTTGCAACTCCTGCAATGGGTACTGTGGCATTACGTCAAAGATAAGTTAATCAAGTTCCCCCAAGAAGCGTCTGTACGGATGGTCGAAATGACCAGTCTGTTACAACGTGACGAGATTCGCGGTCAATTGAATGGTGTCGATCAACAATTGTTGTACCAGGTCGGACTGCAGAACGGACCGGGCCGGGGTGTCTTATTTGATTTGACGCAACAAATCGACCGATCGCTCTTGCAGGCGATTCGCTGTCCGGTATTGATCATTCACTCCAAAGCGGACCGGGCCGTACCATTCGAACATGCCCGCTATGCCGGGCGCGCCATTGCACATGCCCAGTTCATCGAGTCGGCAAGTCCCGGTCACTTGATTTGGATCGGACCATCCGCGCGTCATGACGAACGAATGATTGAACGTTTCATTTCCTTAAATCACTTGTAAGCGAACACGAAGGTTCAGCTTTTCGTTTTCTTCCTCAATGGAAATAATTCCACGTGCCGTCAGTTCCTCAATCGCTAAGCGTGTCCGCTCCAGGTTAAAGCGTGCATAGCGGGCAATCTCCGATATGCCCATCCGGCAAGACAGTTGGTTGGCCTTGATTTTCGAGGAAGGTTTGGCAACGGAACGTTGCAATAAACGCCAAAAGACTTGCCGGGCATCATCGGATAACGCATACGCGTTTTTTTCGATGACAGGCGGCACGTAACGGATGTCTTCCCGAATGCGCCGAATCAGGTAGAGACTCAACCAATCCTCCACATCGGCCTGAATCCTGAAAAACTCAAACCACCATAACTGATCGAGTGCTTCCGCTTCATCCTGACGTAACGCCCAGGACGGCGGAATGTCATCAAACTCTTCATCGAGAAAATCTTCATAGTCCAAAGCTGTTTCATATAAAACCTGGGGTGGGATACGATCGAGCGTCTCCCGTTTTTGGTATAAATCAAAACTCATCCGTCGAAAGTGTTCGACCGAAGCGGCGACTTGACTGAGTTGCATCAACTGTTTGGTGATTAGACGGGCAAGGCCGTCCAGTTCAAGCTGAATGGCATATAAGTGTTTTTCAAGGGCAATTAACGTACTTCGTTCCATCAGACAGTTCCTCCTCTGTTCCTGGCATACTTCTAGTCTTTTTCCGCAAATCGGACATTCAAAACCATCCTCTGTTTCTTATCCAGTGCCTAGTGTCTTCGTCTTCCTGAAGCGGGTTTATCTCCCAAATAAATGGGGAATATTCTGATGCAGTGTCTTGTCTACATCTAAACGATTCAATCGGAGGTGGAACGACGTGTTACAGTCCAAGAAACGAACGGAGCGGAAGTGGCGACAACGCACGACACGGAATCATATCCTGCAATTGGAACACTTGTACAAAGCGCATCCCGCCCGACTGACGACGCAAACAAAGACTGTTTTCCCACAAGTTTTAGAAGATACCATCCGAAGCGGTCGAACGGTGACGGTCCGTTATCTCGAGCGCGGGACGGAAAACACATTGACTGGAACGGTTACCGCTCTTTTTCATGCTCGCGGAATCATTGAAATCAAGACATCAACCGGTTTACGACGTCATATCCCGTACAATGAGGTAATGGATATACGTGAATTGCTACTATAGACGAACAAGGGTGACGGATTCGAATCCGTCACCCTTGTTCGTCTAAGAAACTGACGATGCTGTCAGTTCCTGTTTAGTTGACGTTCCTCATTTTTTATCCAACTTAACGTTTTGGTCGGCTGGTAAGGTCGTCGTTGTTTCTTCCTCTTCGAGTTTCGGAACACCTGCTCCGTATTCTTTCGTCTCGTCTTCGACATAAGAAGCGGCGAATGCCGGATTCAGTAAGTCGGATTTTGAACCGACGATGACAATCCGACCATGGCGGACTTCCTCTTCCAAATCTTCTGCTACATCCTTTGTCATACCGAGTTCCGACAATTGGGCAATGCGGTCTTTTCGGTTACTGCGGACTGTTGACATCAATGTCTCAAAAAATGATTTTTTTGTTACCCGATATGCCAACGTCTGAGTGTCATTGGCAATCCGTTCTGCCAATTCTTCATCCTTCGCAAAGATGTAAATTTGTTTATTCGAATAGCCGCTTGACTTCAAGCTCGTCACTTCTGCGTCGACGGCCGTCATGTTCCGTACGATTCTTGTTTCAATCATCTTGTTTCCTCTCCTTCGTGCGAGCCAATTATCTACTCCCGATATAAAGTTATTCCCGAAACATAATGAATAAAACATGAAACTGAAAAACGGTTTAGACGGCTTTCCGGAGTACCGCAGGAGATTGACGTCTCCTATATATCAAAAAACCGATGAGAAGACATAATCCGGCTTGCGGGACAATCGTTTCATACGTCGGATAGATTCCCATCCAAGGTAACGAGGGCATATATGACATGACATGGATCGGCAAGATGCCCGTAATTTGCAACGCATGCAGGCTGGCACCCAAAATTTTAAAAGCCATAAGATAAATCAAACCGGTTGCTACTAAAAAGAGCCGATTAATTGGCAGGCGAACCCCCAAATAAATGACAGCAAGCGAAAGAATCCCGATCAGCGCAATTGCTAAAACAATCCCTCCGGCTAAAGCGGTCGATGTCATCGCGGGTGCCATCCCGATATAAAACAGCAGGGTCTCGGCCCCTTCCCGGAAAATCGTCAAAAAACTGACGGCAAACAAGGACCGTCCCGCTAGATTCATTGCCAGTTCGGTTTGACGTGAAGCGATCGCCGTTTTCGAGTGTAACCACGAACCGACGAGAAGCATCATCAACACTGCGGCCAGTCCGGTCCACCCTTCAATCTGTTCCCGTCCGACAGCGGCAAGTGCCGTTGAAAAGAACTGTTGGATGATCAGTGCCAGTGCTCCGCTCGCGAGTAATCCAAATAACGCCCCACTCCAAATCATTCGTTCTCCCGTCACCTTAGCTTTTCGGGTAAAGGCGACAAGGGCGCTGATGATCAGCAAGGCTTCCAGACCTTCCCGCAACATGACGAGCATCGCATCCACGAAGGAATAGGTCGTTTTCTGCGCTAACACTTCAAGTGATGTGATGATTGGCGCTAAATCGGATCGGGTGGAATCCACCGTCGTCTGATCTAACCGCGATAACAGGACGGGCACATCCGATTCAATCGTCGTATACAGAGAACTGCTACGGGTCCGGACTTCCCCTTCCCCGCTCGGCCAACGTTCGATAAAGGTCGTCAGCGTTTTCTCCGCTGCCGGTACGTCCTGATCCGCGAGTTGCTGATCCGCCTGTTTAAGTAATGCCGTCAACTCGGCGAGCCCTGTCTGTTTTACTGCCTGGACGGTTTCGCCTTTCAGGAAGGAGCGGATACTTCCATCAAATTGATCGAGTGCCCGATTCAGCTCCGACGAATCAAATGTTTCGCGGGCCAAAGCAATCCGGATCGCGGACAGTCCCATCTCGACCTGGCCATAGTGTCCGATACTCGTCTCCCGGACGACAGTTTCACGGTCCGTCCAAGCTGTCAGCAATTCGGACTGCAACTGCTTACGTTCGGACATGTTGGATGCCGTTCTCAGTTGCTTCGTTAAGGCGAACAATTCCTTCAAACGTTTTTTAGCGGCCGGATCGTCCGTTGGCTGTTTAGTTTCTTCCAGCGCCCGGACAGCCGTCGACAACTCTGTCAACTGTTGTCTGACGGCAGACAAAGAGGTTTGTTTCTGGACTTCCGTCAATCGTTGCTGAATCACCTTCTGCTCAGCCGAAACCGGTAATTTCTCGACCTGTTTCTGCAACTCGGCAAGGGTCATCCGAAGGGTACTCCGGTTTTGGTCGTTGACTGCCGACAGAGCTTGACCGATTGAAACATACAAGGCATCTGTTTTCGAATCGGCATGAACAATCGGCATCCCGATCGTCGTGCAGAGAAGTCCCGTCAAAAATAAGTTAAGCAAAAAGCGCATCACCGATGTAGCCTCCTTTTTGAATTCCGCCGAAACAGGCGAAAACGGCACTGCCACGATGGGTAATGTATTCATTTAAACGGTCGGACGCTGCTAACCGTCGCTGAATGGTGATGAACTGTTCCGGTGAACGTTGATACGATAAAAACAGTAAGCCGGCATCGAGCGCACCGGTCGTTTCGTTAATACCGGCCTGATAGGAATAGGAACGACGTAACAGTTGTTCTTTTCCTGATCCGTGGGCGACCGCTGTGTGCGAGTCACTTGGAAGCTGTGCTTCACCGCGCACCGTCCGTTTGCTTGGCGTCACCGCAGCAAATTCCTCTTTCGATCCAAGCGGGGCTCCGGACGCGCGCTCGCGGCCGAAAGTCCGCTCCTGCTCTTTCAGGATTGTCCGGTCCCATACCTCGAGGTGCATCTGGATTCGGCGGACGACAAGGAAGCTGCCGTTCGTCAACCATGGTGACCCGTCCTGCCACTGGTAAAAGAGATGTTTATTTTGCACAGAAGGCTGTGACACATCCGGATTCCCGGTCCCGTCCTTGAATCCGAACAGATTCCGGGGTGTCCCACCTGCCGCATCCGCCACCTTTGATCGTTGAAAACCGGCTTGCGTCCAGCGAATCTTGACGATGCCGCGACCAATCCGTGTCAAATTCCGTAACGCATGAAACACGACCTGTTGATCATCGGCACAAATCTGGACGACGAGATCTCCTCCTGCCCATTCCGGGTCCAGTTGATCGAGATCAAAGACCGGCAGCTCCCGGAGCAAATCAGGACGTTTATGACCAATTCCGAACCGGTCATCGGCAAATAAACTGTGACCGCAACCGAATGTAAACGTCAGGTGGCTTGCCGACAGTCCTTCCGCCTCTCCCGTATCTTCCGGCGGGACATAGGCACTGTCCGCGTCACCGAGCGGTAATCCGGCTGACAGCCGGGCACACGAACGCGTCCAACGTTTTAACAAATCAACCAATTCATCGCGTCGGGTCGTCTGAACATCAAAAGAGACCACTTGGACATGATTTTGAGGAGGTGTCAGGATACCCGCTTGATACTTGCCGTAAAACGGGACTTGATCCGTCGCCTGTGCCGTCAAGGCTCGGGGTAAAAAACGTTCGAGTCCGCTCGCGTAAAGAGCGGCTCCAAGACCGGTCAGTCCAGCGACTTTCAGGACGTCACGCCGGGTGACCCCCGCTTCTAAAGTAGTTCGTGTCATCAATCAGCCCTCCAGTACGATCCCCATCTTCGAGAGCGGTTCCGCCAGCTCGTTGATGGCTTGACTCAATTGTTTGACGTCCGCCTTGGACAACTCGGTATACAGCACGTAACCGTCTTTTTTCTTTTTCGCTTCCAATAACCCGTTGACATCAGCAAAACGGGCTGCAATCTCTTTCGACAGGGCAGCATCTTGTTTTTGGAGTGCCGGGTTCAACAGCTGATAAATTTTTTCAGCACCTTGAACGTTCGCTGCGAAGTCATACAAATCGGTATGCGAATACCGGTCTTCTTCCCCGGTGACTTTCGACGTCGAGACTTCGTTCAATAAGTCGGTCGCACCGGTAACGAGCAGTTCCGGAGTCACGTCGACCGTCTCGACTTTCGCCCGGAGCAGATGAACATCTTTCATCAATTGGTCGGCATAGTCCTCATATCCTTTTGTGGTTCCTTTTTCAAACAGACCCTGCTCGATCCGGTGGTAACCGCCCCATTCCGACGCTTTGACGTCTCCTTCACGGGCATCGATTTTCGGATCGAGATCTCCGAATACTTCCGCGATCGGTTCCGCCCGCTCATAATGCATCCGTGTTGGTGCGTAAAGTCCCTTCGCCTGTTCCAAGTCTCCTTCTTTGACCGCTGTCGTGAAGGCTTCCGTCTGTTTCGTGAATTGTTCCAGTTCCGCAATCGCATACGTCCGGTAATCGGCAACGACTTGCTCGAATTGATCCGGCTTGATTGCCGCCGGTTTCGTCGTCGCTGGTTGTTCATTGCATGCTGCCAGTAAAGCCGTCATGGATAAGAGAGTGATTGTCAGTGTTTTTGTATGTCGCATGGATGGTTCCCCCTGATGATTAAGTAAGTTCATCAACCAGTATAATCGACAATGATAATCGTTATCAATATATTTCAATAAAAAAATCCTCCCCTGCAGACAAGGCCCGCAGGCAGAGGATTCCAGATGACTCAAGACTCACGTTTTTTGAAATACGTCCGCGAAATGACAAAGGCGACGATTCCGAAGCCGATGAACACAAATGCTTTTTGAATCAAAGACAAGAACGACAAGTCAAACAGCAACAATTTAACGGCACTGACCGACAGCAACAGCAGACCCGACAGGCGCCAGGCTGCCGCTGCGCGGATGCGGCCAATCGCTACAAGGACAAACGATAACAGGATGTAGGCGACAGACAACGTCGTACTGCGGTCGGTTTGATCAAGCGTCGCGTAAAACGGCAGTTCCATCACGATCAGCGTATAGGTCACAAATACACCGGCCGCTGCAAAAAACAGTACGATTTGCCAATACTTTTTCCACATCACTTCCCCGTGGGTCCGGACAAGCAAGATGATGAAGGCTGTCGTCGCGAGCGTCAGACCAAACACCGCGACGGCATATGACTGATTGTTGAATCGATATGTCTCATACGTTCCGATCGTATACAGGACGAACATCACATACACGAGAATTCCGAAAAAGCGTTGGTGCGGGACTTGCTGCCGCTTGATAAACCACAGTCCGGCAATGAAGAGCGCATAAAGAATCGAACAGAATTGATCGCCGAAACTCAGCGGATCGACCGGTACCTGCGAAATCGCAAACAGGATGCCGACATGTCCGACGCCATTTTGCCACGCGTCCTTCGTTTGATTGGCGACGGCGTAAGCGATTAACGCAAACAGGATTGCCAGTCCGTAAGCAAACGGCCAATCGACTACGGACAGGCTGAGCAGGACGAACCCGCCCGCAATCCAGCTCGGATAATTGTAGGGAATCGGAAGTTTCGTCCCGACGTACGCGAGACCAAGATAGGCGATGAAGGATGCCCCGAGTAAAGTGATTTCATCAATCAAGGGACGTGTCTCAAAATTGACGGTCAGACTGCCAAAGACAAGCGCCAGGAAAAAGACGGCGGCAGTGACCGGATAGGCTTTGACCGCCTTCAGACGAAGAACGGCAAACAACAATGCCGTGAATAAAAAGACTTCGTACAGTAAAAATAAGAAGACGTTCGGTTCATCCGTTAACTGGAGAAACGGCAATAAAAAGCCGGTGATGGAAACTAACACCAGTAACGCTGTCGAGCGCATCCACAACATTAATCCATACGCAATGGCGAGCACGACGATTTCCAGGAAAAAGGCGAGCAATGGCGGATAAAATTGATATAAGGCCATACCGGCAAATAGAGCGGCCAAGGAAACAATTGTCCCGGTCGCGACCAGACCGACTCCGAGATCCCGTCGTTTTTTTTCATACTGCAACTCCCCCAGTGCCATGACAAGTAAGCCGATGACGACTCCACTTCCGATCCGGACCGCAGGACTGATTAATCCGGCCAAGGACGCGTAGGAGAATAGAAAAATCGCTCCGATTGCTGCAAAAATCGCTCCGATTCGCGGTAACCAGACTGTCGCCAGGACGTTTTCCCATTCATCCCGCGTCCGGGTTTTTTTAACAATCGGTGTCCGGCTCTTCTTGACGAACGCCGGACGGACGGCAGGCCTTGTCACGGAAGATACCGGTTCCATTTGTGGTTCTTTCACCGGCTGTCGTTCCAACTGATCGACGCGTGCTTTCAACCGCACAATTTCCTGTTCCAGCTGTTCCAAACGTTTTTCATCCATTTTCCGACCACTCCTTTCTAGCTGAATCACTAGAGGTTGTCATTATTTTACACGATGTTTTATCCAATTCCCTATTCTTTAAAATCCGTACCCTTATTCCAGCTGGTCGGTGGAATTAAAAAAACCGATGAAGCGGAAAGCTTCACCGGTCAATGGATTAACGGACAGATAAGGCGTACTGTCCTGTCGTATTGTAAACAGAAGTAAATTGTGAACGGCTGACCGTATATTTTCCACGGTATGGATCGGATACAGTAAACGCACTGCTTGAGACCCCTGTCACGAGCATGACGTGGTAGTTGCGGTAACCGGTAAACGTTTTGCCATCCGGCTTGATCCACGAGAAGTAGCCGTACGGATTTTTGAAATCGACGGTTGCCCAGACGATGACCGGGTTGCCGCTACGGATTTCGCTTTCGATTTTGCTGACCCCTTGTTTAGAGATATCAACGGCACCACTCCGGTATTTCTTCGCGAGCGGCAGGATGCCTTTCGGATAAATTCCCCAGTTTTTATAGTAATCGAGCGTTCCTGCCGGGTTACCGGTAAACATTTTTTCAGGATCTGCCCAGTAATACTTGCCGTTTTTATAAGTGGCGTTGGCCATGCTTTTCGGCATTTGGTTATACAAAGAAGATGCCGAAACAGCCTGTTTCTTGTATTCAAGTGCCATTTTCAAGGAAACGAACTCACAGCCTGACGGATAACCGAGCGTGTATTGATTGTAATACGGGACGTTTAATTGTTTCGAAGAACTGCTTGGTGCCGTTTTCGTCAAATACTGCGTCGAGACATAACGGTAGCTGCCATTGTATAAAATACGTGTCCAGCTGCCGGACGTCCCGTAAGACGCCACCTTTACCCCTTTATTCAATTGCGTGACGGTTTTTGCCGTCGTACTCGGAGCGGTTCTGACATTCAACGTACCGACCGTCGTATAACGCGCACCGGTCGACGTATACTTGGATGTCGTGGACGTACGGACATAATCTTTGTGTATGTAGCCCGGTTTTGATTTGTACGTGATTTTATACCAACTGCCGGACGTCCCGTTTGAAGTATAGACGGCTCCTTTGGTGATGTTCCCCAAGATCTTGCTCGTTGTCGACGGTTTTTCACGAACACGTAACACATCTGTCGTGACCGTCAACTTCGTGGCGGCTTCTGCAATGAGCGATGGACTGAACACACCGAACAAAACACCTGCCAGAATAATGGACGTAATGATTTTTTTCATGATAAACCCCCTTATGTGTGTAGTATACACAATTTTTCCCATCTTCTTGAAATTTTAATCAATATCTCATAAGAAAATTCTGAAAAATTGTGATATCTTTTCCTTTATAACAAAAAATCTCAGCTCTGCATAGGCAGATGGCTGAGATGTAATTATATTGATATCTAAAGAAATTCAGTTTTGAAGGTCTAAAATGAAGGGCGACGGTTTCGAGAAACCTTGTTCCATCAGATGAGCGACCAGTTTTGTGTCTTCTTCCGAGACCGGTAACGGTGTACCGTGGACGATACTTTCATAAAAGGCACGATACAACTTGCCATAATCTCCGACCGGGCTCGGAATCCGGACATCCTGCAGATGACCATGGTCGTCATGGTACAGCAAACGACCGAAGTCATCTTCGGAATCTTCACCGAATCCTTCCTCACCCGGGAAGTAGTTGGCTTTGAGATCCAGCTCCTGCCGGTCGATATGCTGTTTTATGAACGTACCGTTCGTCCCGTGAAGCATCCAGCGCGGGGCACCCGCCAACGCGATATGACTGGTCCGGACGCTGACTTTTAAATCCGGATAATAAAAATCAAGGGCAAACGTATCATCCGGATTGCCGGCTAAACGAACCGTCCGGATATCATATCCGACCCGCTCCGGTTTTCCGAATAAAGCCACGATTTGATCAATCGTATGCACGCCGAGACCATATAAGGCACCATTTTCCGGACGCGGAATCGCCGGGGCAGCATCTGGTCGGTAGAGATCGAAGTGCGAGACGACTTCGACGAGACGTCCGAGCTTGCCTGAACGGATGACTTGCTCGATGACTTGAAAATCACTGTCGAAACGCCGGTTTTGATAAGCCAGTAACTTGACGCCTTGCCGGTGCGCTTCTTCGAACAGTCGACGGGTCTCTTGCTCCGTCACCGTGAACGGTTTTTCGACCAGCACATGTTTTCCGTGTTGTAACGCTTGCAGGGCATAGGCAAAATGCGTCGCCGGCGGGGTGTTGATGACGACGACCTGAAGCTCCGAATCCTTTAACATCGCATCGAGCTCCGTCGTGAACCGGACATGCGGCAGTTGCGACTCGTAGGTCGCCTCTAATTCCGGTTTTGATTTCCGATTGTAAATCCAGGTGATATCAAACTGGTCCTCAATCATGACGTAGGGCAGATGATACCGGGTTGTACTTTTTCCAAAGCCGATAAAACCAATCTGAAGTCGCATCCGATCACTCCTCGAATAATTCTTTCTCTAACCATACCAAAGCATGAATCACTTGTCTTATCTAAATGCCGCTTTATTTTGGAACCGGCAGCCCTGCGTACTCATATGTCGAAAAACCGTCACGAACACCCTTGGATTCAAAACCAAACGACGCATAGTAACCGTTTAAAAAGTCATTGGATGCCAAACAATCAAGCCGTAACGTTTCTTGTTCCGCTTGCGCGACGGCAATGACGTGATGCAGTAAACGGGTCCCGATTCCTTGGCCTTTTGCGGTTTCACTGACGACGATCCGGTGAATGTAAAGACCTTCATTGTCGGACCATAACGTCTGATCCCACTCGAGCGACGGCAATAAAGCAATCGAACCGAATACGTCCGGTCCTTGTTCATACACAAACAGTCTTCCGGCGGCCAGATCGCGCATCACGAGGGCCTCTATATCCGTTTCAAGGTAAGCGGACCATTGGCGGCTTCCCCGGTTCTTAAACAATTCGGCTTTTTCGCGCAACAAGGTCGCAATCCGGTCGACATCACTTTCAGTAGCTGATCGTATCATCGTGTTCCTCCTGTTATTAAAAATTTACTTTCATCCTAACGAAAGTGAGACCAGAAGAAAACCGTTTTGCGCAAAGACCTGCAAAAATCACGAAAACGCATGAATTTGTAATTTTTTTCATATTTTAAAATTCTATATTCCGATACTGTATAGTCAGGGGGTGATCAGACCCCCAGTCTGCACAATACAGGTCTACCGACTTCCCACGAGTCGGTAGACCTTTTTTAAAACCATTTAGACGAGTCCGACCCAACGTTTCGACAGGGCACGGGCTTGTTTACGGTACGCCTCATCTTCCACGACCGGATTACTGAGACGCGGGGCGGAGTCCGCATAATAGCCGCCATTGTCGAGTACATCATCCGTCGTCGCCAGGTACAGGGCGGTTTTTGCTCCATATTCCGGGGTATACAGTTTCCCTGTCCAATAGCCGACTTGGGCAATCGGCTTCAGAACGGTCTTCAGCACTTTTCCGTATTTTCCCCGGTAGAACAAGTCCGTGTTGACGATACCCGGGTGGACACTGACGAACGTAGCCCGCGTACCGTATTCTTCCGCCAACTCCCGCATGTGGACCATTTGTAACAGCTTTGATTCCCGGTAAGACTTCATCGGATTATACTGTTCTTTTTTGACGTGTGCGATCGCTTCAAGCTCGATATCGGTCCGGATCATCCCGCCTTCTCCCGCTAAGGAAGAAATCGAAATGACGCGGGGATCGTGTCCCTGCTCAATCAACGGCAACAGCCGTTCAATCAGATAAAAGTGGCTGAGGTAGTTGACCTGGAACTGGGATTCAAATCCATCCTTCGTCACGTGGTACGGCGGGACCATGATGCCGGCATTCAAAATCAAACGATCAATCCGGCCAATCCGGTCGAATAATACATCCGCAAAACGCCGGACGGAATCAAGTTGATCCAGTTGCACAATCTCGACTTCCAGATTCGTATCCGACACTGCATGTTCCCGTAAAAGTTGAATCAGCAATGTTGCTTTTTTTTGCGAGCGGACGGTCGCGATGACACGGTCTCCGCGTTCGAGCAATTCTTGAATCGTTACCATTCCCATACCGGAGTTTGCTCCTGTGACTACACAGATGTTCATATAAGATGCCTCCTCTTTCGTTAATCAATGATCCGTTATGATACGTGTTTTCCTTTTTTTACGGATTTATACACATCTTCCGCCAAACTATTTTCTGAAGCCACCGCCGGGGATGACGTATACTTAAAAAAAAGACGTCTTTCACCGAAAGAAGGGATCGCCTATGAATGAAGGGACCGTCCTGTTGCTTGCCGGCATTCTTTTGTTGCTCGCTATCGTCACGACGAAATTTTCTGTCCGTCTGAACGTTCCGACCCTGATTTTATTTGTGTTCGTCGGCATCCTCGCCGGAACGGATGTCTCTGGATTAATTGATTTTGCCGACTTCGAGCAGGCCCGTCTGTTCGGTACGATTGCACTCGTTATCATCTTATTTGACGGCGGCTTGAATACGAAGTGGCGTCATTTTAAAACGGTTCTTCCGGCAGCGTTATCACTTGCAACCGTCGGTGTACTGGTCACGACCGGACTGATTGCAGGCGTGGCGCATTACCTGCTGGATTTCAGTTGGCCGATGGCGTTGCTGATCGGAGCTCTGATTGGTTCGACCGATGCCGCCGCGGTCTTTTCATTGCTGAACGGTCGCCCGATTGATCAAAAAGTCAAACATACGCTGGAAGCGGAGTCGGGAACGAATGATCCGATGGCCGTCTTCTTGACGATCCTGTTTACCGGATTCGCATTGAATCCGGAATCCTTCTCTCTCGTACAGGGTATCCTGCTGTTGTTTTACGAGATGGGGATCGGTCTGTTGATTGGTCTGTTCGTCGGCTGGCTGTTGACCTCCTTGATGAACCGGATTCAACTGCAGTCGTCGGCCTTGTACCCGACGCTTCTGATCAGCGGAGCGCTTCTTTCCTACGGTGTCGCGACGAGCCTCCATGCGAGCGGCTTCTTAGCCGTGTACGTCACCGGGATTTGGCTTAGTAATCATGATTTGATTTATCGTGATATCCTCGTTCGGTTCAGCGGCAGTCTCTCCCACCTGGCAGAAGTCGGCATGTTCATTATGCTCGGGCTGCTCGTGTTCCCGAAGCAATTGCTTGATTCGCAGACATTGTTCATGTCGGGCGTCATCGTCCTGACCTTGATTCTCGTCGCCCGTCCGCTCGCCGTTTATTTATCCTTGTTGCCTTTTCGGTACAATTTCCGCGAACAGAGTGTCATCACAGCGGCCGGATTACGTGGCGCCGTTCCGATTATTCTCGCGACCTATCCGTTATCGAGTGGTTTACCGGACGCGTACCCGCTGTTCAATATCGTTTTTTTTGCTGTCATGACGTCGGCTCTCCTGCAAGGAACAGCCTTGCCCTGGGTCGTTAAACTGATGAAGCTCGATGCGAAACCGGCAATCGACATCGAACCGTTGATTCAATTCATGACAGTCGCCAATCCGAATGCCGAAATCGTCGAAGTCAGTGTCCCGTCCTTTTGCCGGATTGACGGGAAAACATTGCAGGAGATTGAGATGCCTCAGGATTTGCTGGTCGTCGCTGTCATCCGGCACGATGCCATCATCACACCACGTGGACAAACCCGGTTAATCGGAGGCGATCAATTGTTGATCCTGACACCGAAACAATCGGAGGAACGCATCCGGAAGTTGATTGCGTCACTCGGAATTTAAGACCAAAAAAGCGGACACCTGAGGGCGTCCGCTTTTTTGGTCTGTTCTTTTCAAACTATCAGCCGCTTCCGGTCACATCATCTGCCCGTTTAATCTGAACAACACCCGGCGGACGATGCGGGAACGTAATGGTCAGCCCGGCGAACCGGCAACTGTCATTACTGTTTTGCGCCTGGACGATCCATTCAATCGCTTCCTGTCGTGCCAAGGCGTTGCGGATTCGGTTCTCGACCTGTTGTCTTGAAATGCCCTCACAGGTCACCTCCGTCAGATAGGTCGTCTCATCGGACTCAAATTGTTTCCAAATCCCTAATAGCAACTGACCGACGGCACTGACGGGTGTTCCGTCCGGTTCGCCCGCTCCGACAGCTTGATCGAGTCGTTCAATCGCTTCCGGTGCTGTGTCACCAATCGCTAAAATCCGCCGCGATCCTTGCTGCATGATGCGGAAACGTTTTTGTCCGTCGTCAAGCCAAAGCCGCTGGGCAAACGGATTGACGGGAATGCCATGGAAAAACGTCACTGTCCCCCGCCAAGCGAAACCGAACGACGGATCGTAGGCTTGGATGGTCGCCATTGCTTGCGTGAGGAATGTTCGAACTTCCTGCTGCTCCGACTGCAATTGCTTTCGAACGTCCTCAAACTGATGGAGCGGGACGGTCAGTGGAATCCGGGTGAACAGCTCGCCTTCCGGAACACGATGCGGCGCGAGAACCGTTCCGTCCAAACGGTAATCACTTGCCGGACGACCTGTCCGTCCGACGAAGACCTGCCAATCGTCTCCGACGGCAGCGAAGGCATACGTCTGATGCGCAAAGGACGGAGCGACGAACAAACCGGGGAACGATTCGAACGTCGCAATCCGGAGCGGTTCGCCCGCATTCCATTCTTCTTCGATGATGCGGACCAGTTGTCCGGTCAATGAGAGTGTATCTGTCAGATAGCGGCCGGTATTGCTGTAAAAGCCTAAAATGAATTCCCGTTCTTCCTCTTCAAAGGTCATCATCGTCATTTGAAATAAGGACTGGACCTGGGCTTCGGCAAACAAATCGTCGACACTGTCCGGATGGTGGGACTCAATCGCCACCATCTGCCATCCCATCCGTTCATATAAATTGATCGTAATCGGGAAAAATAAGAAAGCGCCATGGGTTGCTTCAAGTTTCAGGATATCTTGCATGGCAAGTCGTTCAATGCGTAAATCAAATCCCATCCGTTCCAGATGATCTTGCAAACGTCTTTTCCAGTGCGTGAACTCCATCTTTTTCCCTCCTCTTGCGTTATGCGCGTTTACGAAGCGGATTTTTTGACCAATAGAGATACAATCCGACTAATCCGCCAATTCCGATCAGATACGCCGGGGTACCGCTGACTTGCATCAGGACGACCGGATTCGGCACGAATTGAATCAGGACCGCTTTGTATGTGGCGAATAAGATGAAACTGACTAAAAATTGAACCCAGACCCGCTTTTTAACGTCACGGATTTTCGGGGAAGTGATCAGAATCGACATCGCATCAATCAAAAATAAGGCGATGATGGAAAATAAAATGTAATCCGCGAGGGCGAACTGGAAAATACCATCGATGCCTTCGATGAAGATAAACATCAAAATCGTCGAAATGTAATTCCGCGTCCAACGCTTTTGGGTCTCGACCCGTCGCAATTCCGGAATTTCGGCAATCATTTGATTCAACCGTTCTTCCGGTGATTGACCATGGACCGTTTCAAACGGTTTTTGTAAACGTTGGGCTTCATAAAGATCCGCTTGGAGACGGCGTTCGATATCCGTCCGCTCCGGTTCTTCGGCGTTCAGGTTCAAACGTGGTAATAATGACTCTAAAATACGTGTGTTGGCTTTAGTAAGTTTCAAGCGAGATCCCCCTTTTTCATGTTTAAGTATACCTGTTCAACGGGAAAAAAAAATACTAGGAAGATGGCGATTACTTGACGAATCGCGAATAAATATTCAGAATAGTTAAAAAGGTTATTCGTATTTAAGAAAGGAGAGATAAAAGATGTACCAAACCTTAACGAATGCCACCCTGATCGCTTTATTGACAAGTGTCGGGATTGCCTTGCCGTTGACTCACACAGAAGAAGAAACCGCGCATGAGCCGATTCCCTTACAAACGAATCAGACGGATGCTGAACCGGCAACGACCGAATAAAAGCATGACCCCTTTCCCTTCCAGATGGAAAAGACGGGTCATGCTTTTATTTTGCATTACCGGGCATCGTTACGTTTTCTTCAATCTCAACTGCCCAGGCTAAGATGGTTGTGCTGTCCCTTACACCAAGCTGTTCGATCGTCGTCAATAACGTCTTGACACCGGCAGTCGACGTCGTAAGTATCCTCTCCAGCTGTTTTCCGTCTCGGAACGGCGCTCCCGGACATTCGATTAATCCGTCCGTCGTCAACAACAGATGATTGACGCCCTGTCGCAACTCACGAATTCCCCGGCTGTAACACGGAACCGGTAAATCAAACGTATCGACCCGACCGATCCATTCAAAAAACTGCCGCTCGTTCAATTTGTATTGCAGATGTTTACTTAAATCGGGATGGAACAGATAGGCGAGAACATCGCCGACCGATAACCACCAGACATATTTCCCCTTGCGGACAAGAAACAGGCAGGCGGTCTCGCCTTGAACCGATTGACAGGCGGTCCGAAACGCTTCATGTTCCAACAGAGAAACGACATACCGTTCCAATACCGAAAACATCGTTTCCACGGGTTCGTTCAGGATCCGTTCGATCTCCAAACGGTGTGACGTAAAGTACTGCGTTAGTAAGATGGCACTCTCTGCAGTATCATGCGCATCGAGCAGCATCGTCCATTCCCATTCTTCCCCGATCCAAACAACACACCCGTCTTCATTTTTGGTCTGTCCGGAACGGCTGCATCCCCCGAACCGTCCGACCGTGATTGGTCCGACGGCTTCAATGGAGATGACATCGACGAACGGTGTTTCATTGCCTACCCAAACTAACTCCGTCATTTTTATTGGTCCCCCTTTCAATCTGTCTTTCTGAACACCCGTCAGCCCTTCTCTTTCCACCACAGGTTAAGGTGTCGTGACAAAGGGTTGAACGAATAAACGAAGACGCTTTTCGTAATTCTCGGGATTTTTGGAATAGGTAGTATCATGACCGGCTCCGCGCACCGGATACAATTGTTTGATGCCGGGTTTCGCCTGATACAGTTCGTATACCATCCGGGGTGGAACGACCTTGTCCTCCGTTCCCTGGATCAATAACGTCGGTACCATGATCCGGCTGGTCTGCCGCGTGACGGAGACATCTCCATAAAAGAAGTCTTGTTCGACTTTATTGAAGCTACTCGCGACAGCAAGTGACGGTCCGGCCGGATACGTCAGATTAGCTTTCGCAAGTGATTGGAACCAATCATCAAGGCGGGCATAGGCGCCTTCGGCAATGACAACCTTCACTTGTTTCGGAACGGTCGGCTCTCCTGCTGCGAGAAGTGCCGTCGCTCCTCCGATCCCTACTCCGTGATACACGACGTGCCGGGTTCCGGTCTCCTCAATCAATTGATTGGTCCAATCAATCACATCCAACCGATCAAGCCAGCCATAATTCAATGTTCCTTTGCTCGCTCCTTGACCACGCCGGTCCGGGACAAACACGTTGTAACCCAGCTGTTCATGGTAAAAGCGGATTAGTGGCTCCGTCTGTGACGAACCAAAACGAACATCATCCGCAAGAAACAAAACCGTCTTGTCGGAAGGAGATGTAGCCGGGAGATACCGGCCGATCCGTGCTTCACCGGTTGTCGCCAATTGTAGTTGTTCCATGTCCTGTCGTTTTACCCACTCCTGATCCGCTGTTTCGTTATTTGTCTTTTCAGCAGGCAGGAGGCGAGAGCGGTCGGACTGTCCGATTAACGTTTGTTGCATTCGGTATCCGTCATATCCGATCAGACTTCCAATACCCAGCACGATTAGCAAGAGAACAACTATCCATCTGCGCATCATTGTCCCCTCCTTTTTTTTCGTCTGTTTCTACAAGAATCTATTCGTCGCCGGACAACGGTGTCCCTGCCGGTGGAGTCTGAGCTTTGAGAAAAGTCTGTTGATACCATTCTAAAACATCTTCAAATTCCGCCTGTGTAAAGTAACCGGCATGAAACACGCTGGAACCGCGTAATGTGAGCTGAAACTTCAAAATATCCTTGTGCTCGAGAAAACGGGACACTTGGCTGGAAAAGGCTTCAATCTTCAGACGGGGTGCATAAATCGTTTCCCGGTTGACGAGCTCTTTTCGTAAGACAAACAAATCGTCGTGATGTCCATAGCGGGTATTTTGATAGCCGGACCGGGCGATGGCGTAGTAGACCGGTAACAGCAGGATGAACGGTAAACCGAAGTAACGGAAAGGTTCCGGTAATCCATACAGCATCGCTCCGTTAAGCAGGACTAATCCCAGGCTGTAACCGAGCAGCGGCCAACGGACGACGTAAAAAAATCCCCGATCAACGGCCCGATTGGTTGGATGTTGTAATTGAAAACGCGGTAAAAACTCTACTAAAAAAGCATCAATCTCACTGGTGCGGATGAAGGGGTGTAACAACAGCTTCTCTTCTTCGCCACTTGCCGAGATGATGTGTAAGGAGAGATGGGCCCGTTTCAAACGCCGTTTGATCCAGCTTTCTTCGATGACGAGTGCTTGTACCTTGTCTTGGTGAAACACAATTTCTGTCCGGTTCAGGAGACCGTACCCGATGGTCATCCGCTGTTTTTCAAGCGTTGCCCGAAAAGAACCGTAGCGAAGGACGAATACTAAAATTGATCCAAGATAAATCAAAAGCAATAGAATCCCGCCGAGGATCAGTAACAATATGAGCGATAAATGCAACAGCTCATCAAACGCCCGGCTGATGTATTTTTCAATGAACCGGTTGGCAAACTGATAGACGGCTCCAAACCCAACAAGCGCAAGACCCAGTCTGCCTGATAACGCGCCTGCCTTGACTAAATCCATCAAGCCGACGGTATAGGTGGCAGCCGACTCCGCGTTTTCGACTGGTTTTGGCATCTCTGTTGCAATCGTCGACTTCAATTGCTTGGCAAACTCGAGCCGGACCCCTTTTAATTCGACTTCCGGTTTGCCACTGTCTGATGAAGTCTCAACGGTCAGTGTCGCTAAACCAAGAATCCGTTCCAGCAGGTTTTGATTGATACCGATCGACTCAATTCGTTGGCGTTGCGTCGTCCGTTCACTTTTTCGAAAGATTCCTTTGTTGACCCGAATCGACTGTTCATCAATCGTAAACGTATAAAAGTACCAAGAAATGATGCCGAACACGAGTAAGAGGAAACTGATGACCACGACACCAATCATCGTATACATTCCAAATCCGTCATTTTTCAAATCATTAAACAAAATGACGGCAATCGGGATGACGAGTGACCGGAGCTGTGTCAGCGTCGTCATTAAGATGAACAAAGGATGAACCCGTCGTGTCATAACGACTCCTCCTCCTGTTCCTCAAGTTTCGCGAATCGTTCAATCCGTTGTCTTAAGATTCCTGCTTGTGTGACCTCCAGTCCGGGCAATTCAATTTGACCGGATGCTGTATGGACGTTCATGTTCATCAAGTTCAAGCGGCGGAGCAACGGACCGGACGACGTATCGATGATCTGTACTTTGACAAGTGGTGTCACAACATGTCGTAAGATAAAGATTCCGAATTCGACGACTAAAAATTCATCATCGACCCGGTATTTAAAATACCGTTGTCTAATCTTCGGGACGTACACGAACTGAAGCAAAAAGAATCCTGTCCACAAACCGGCCAGAATCCACATCCACCAGGGAGATAAATCCAGCCACTTGATCTGAACCACGGTTGCCGTTCCGATGAGAAACAGATAAATGGTATACTTAATGCCGACGTATTGACGTTCGGCGGTTATCGAGGCACGTGGCAAGTGTTGCCAGTTCTCGGTCGGTTGATTTGATTGCATCCAATCCCCTGCCTTTCCTTTTTCCATACGGGAAGAGACTTGCTGAAGTTTCACTGTCAGAAACAGACGTTGACATTTCACTGCGAATCATCGCATATATAAGAGAGTAGAAATGTATTTCAAGGAGGAACCATGCTAACATTTGAAGAAAAATTAAACATCATCGAGACTTTCCCACAACTTGTCCGGAAAGAAGTCTCGCTTAACCGTGTCAATTTTCATTTCCCGGAAAGTCAGTTCGAGAAAAAAATCGTCGTCTATCATCTTCACCCGAACGGCAACGGTTTTGTCTACGCTGCAGGATTACCAGGATATGAAACGGACCGGAAAGGTTTCGTCAACATCCGTGAATTCTCTGAGCCCGCTTTAATCCTCTTGTTACAAGATGCGATCAAAGCACTCGAGACGGTCGAGACCGTGGAAACGTTGGAAGAAACGTGGATCAACGACAATCAATTCGAGTTGACATTGTTAAACGAAGACCTCGATACGTGGTTGGTTTACGCCGGCGACTTACTTGACGGTGCGTTCAATTCGTATAAAGAAGCAGCGAACTATCTTGAAGAAGAAGGATTCCGCCGCAAATAACCATTCAAAATGAACGGGACTGTCAATCAGTCCCGTTCATTTTTATGGTCAATCGATTTAATGTCTGTTTAACCAGTTCCAGATCTTCTTCCGACACACCGAGTAAGTCTTTTAAGGCCAGCGGAATTTGTTCCGCCTCATTTCGAAGGGCATGACCGTCTGCCGTCAACGTGATTTGGATATGTCGTTCGTCCGTCGGATTTTTGACGCGTTCCACTAAACCGGAAGCTTCTAGTTTTTTTAATAAGGGCGTTAACGTACCTGAGTCGAGATGCAACCGTTCCCCGACCGCTTTTAACGATTGTTGATCCTGCTCCCACAAGACGAGCATGACGAGATATTGCGGATAGGTTAATCCGAGCGGCTCCAGCAACGGACGGTACCGTTTGGTGATTTCACGGGAAATCGCATAAAACGGAAAACAGAGTTGTTCTTCAAGCAATAAGGGATTCGACATATATATCCTCCTTTAAGCAAAATAGTTGCGTTCTTTTATAGATTGTATACAATTTAATTGTAAGCTACTTAAATTAATCAGCCAACCCGAAAGGAAGTTATCATTATGAAACCAATGTTCACATCATCTGCTACAGCTGTCGGAGGCCGTGACGGCCGCGTCGTATCGGAAGACGGTATTTTAGACGTCGCTCTTGCCATGCCTGTACCAGGATCAAAGAAACAAGCGACAAACCCGGAACAATTATTTGCTGCCGGATACTCTGCTTGTTTTGATTCCGCTTTAAATCTTGTCGCTCGTAAACAAGGCATCAAACATGACGGCAGTGAAGTAACCGCACACGTCACGTTGAACGAAGCAACAGACGGATTTACACTTTCAGTTGAACTGGACGTTCTTGTCCGTGGCGTTTCAGAAGAACAAGCTGCTGAGCTTGGTAAACTGGCACACAGCGTTTGCCCTTACTCACGCGCAACAGCTGGCAACATCCAAGTCGACATCTTCACACGGACGACTGACTCAGAATAAGCATACCACTCCTCCTCCTCCTTGGCGTATTTTGCTAATCAGGAGGAGGTTTTTGTTGTTTTTTTTTAGGTGGAACGTATACTTTCTCCTTTTGTTTGAATTTTTTAAAATAATAATTATGGTATATGAAATAAATAGTTCGTCAGTTTAAAAATCACACTGCCTTCTTCACAGTGTGATTCGACGTTTTGTTCGGTCCTGTCCATCAGTTTAATTGCTTGACGGACAGGATGACCAATTCCCCGGATACAATCATATAATAGGCATCCTCGAACCGGTGACGAACCGCCTGTTCACCGTCGTATACCGTCACCATCGGCTCCGCGTCCGTACCGATCGATTCGTGCAGGTAAAACCGGTCACGTAACACCCGTTCAAACGGATCTCGGTCCAGGTAACGGGCACCCGTCCGCAGATTCATCACTTCATGATGGTGATCGGACCGGTCATTGACGATGAAAATCGTTGATTCGACATCGTCATACGTGAAATCCAGCGGTTCAAAGTCACTCCACCGGATCCGTTCCCGTTCCGTGACGGCCGACTGGTCTTTGATTTCATAAAAGACTTCTTCGTTTAAACGTTCCGTATAGGCACTAAAGACGAGGTGTCCGTCCTGCTCCCCTAGATATTGAACGGTATCCCCTTCTCCGTCCAACCGCAACAAGGTCCGAAACGACAAATGTTCTACGCCTTGTTCTATTTCTTCAACAATCGTCGACAGCGGGGCAATCAACAGACTTTCCGAATGATCAATCGGATCTTCGGGTGAGATGACGCCACTTTCCAGGGCATCGTAAAAGGAAAATTCATCGAGTCTTGCATTGCAGACGATATAATCGACGTCGGCTAACGTGACGAGGAAAAAGTACAGTTCGCGGTAGTTTTCCGTGATGCCGTACAACCGTTCATCTTTGATCGGATGCTCGCGGCTCGTCTCGACATCATATAAAAAGGCTGTCGTCGCTTTGTCGACATGCAACAACACCATATACCGTTCATTCAACACCCAGTAGAGTGTCAGATCACCGCCAAGACGCCACGTGGCAAGCTGCTCGCGTTTTCCTGAATGCAGATCGATGGAAAGGAGCTGTGTCTCTCCGCCGTCTTCCCGGTCCTGTTCGTTCAGACAATAGACTTTTCCCTTCTTGACGAATGGGCGTGTCGGTCCGTGGTCTTGCAACACGTCGGGCGTCAGGTCAATCTGTTCTTGATCCTCTAAATCAAACCGGCTGATATGAAATTGACTGCTGTTGAGTCGGCGTCTGAAATAAACCGATGATGGTGTGACATGTAAGATATCAGAATGATCAGCCGGCAACGCGCGCGCGTCCAAAATTTCCATTCTAGCACCCCTCCCAGATGTTCTACTCTTTCTTTCCCACGAAGCGGGCTCCTTGAAACAGGGTCCTGCCGTGCGTCCGTCGAAAACGAATGCTACAATAAAGCAAGAAGAATTGATGAGGAAGGTGAATTCCGTGCAATCGCAGGACTTAAACACGATGATGCTCGAATATGTCAATGATAAGGAAGACTATGATGCCTTTGCCGATAAATTAAAAGTCTTATTATCGGAATTGCTCGATGCAGCCGGCATCAAATACCATTCGATTGTCGCCCGGACGAAAGAGTCCGACAGCCTGTACCAAAAAGTATTACGCCAACCGAACAAATACCAATCGCTCCGGGATGTCCACGATTTAACCGGAATCCGGATCGTGACCTATTTTCACGATGATGTCCGGGAAGCTGCCCGGATCATCGAAAATGAATTTTCAATCGATCGGGATCAATCCGTCGATAAATCGACGTTACTCGATACGACCGAGTTCGGCTATCTTTCGGTCCACTTCGTTGCCGCGTTGAATGAACAGCGGCTCGCCCTCAGCGAATACGGCCGATTCAAGGATCATACCGCGGAAATCCAGATTCGTTCGATCCTGCAACATGCCTGGGCCGAAATCGAACACGATTTAGGGTATAAAAATCCGAACAGCGTGCCGGCGGAAGTCCGCCGCAGTTTCAGCCGCGTCGCCGGACTGCTCGAAATCGCCGATCAGGAATTCGTGAACATCAAAAAACAACTGAAACAATTCGAAGACGAGACGGTCCAACAAATTTTATCGGATCCTCATAAAGTTCGGATTACATCGGACAACTTAAACTATTTCATTGATCACTCTGCCGTCATCAACGATCTCGACAAACAACTTGTCACGTCCCAGATGATGCTCGATTCCGATCAGCAATTGATCAATGAACTGATCCGGATGTTCCATTACGTGGATATCCGGAATTATGGAGAATTGATTGAAGCCGTCGCCATCCATAGTCCGCTCGCCCTGAAGTGTGCACAAGTCATGCCAAACCCGTTCCTGCCACGCCAAGGAATCGGGATCGCCTACATCTGTATGGCCGTGACGATTGCCGGGAATGATCCGCACCGGATCGACTACTTCTTCCGCCGGTTCTATCCGGAACTCCGGAACGTCGAAGACATCATCAAACAAGTCCAACCGTTAAGTAAACAGATGATTCAAGAGAAAAATATTGATTAAACTAAAATTTTTCACTATACTAAATCTCGGAAGAAGAAACTACGGTATGGAAAGAGTGAAACTATGGCAACTACATTAGAAGTAGCAAATCGCGATCAGTTGATCGTCGATACAGAAAAAGGCTTACGCATGAACTACCGCGCTATCAAAAAAGATGTGCGGAGTATGTTCACGACTTACTTGACACGAAACGAATTCTTTATCCTGAAGTCGCTTTGCACAAGCAGTCCTCAAATCGCATCGGCTTTATCCAACGAATTTCAGTTTTCAGCGAGTATGATTACGGCACTGGCCGATGAGTTGACGAAAAAAGGCTTGATTTCACGCGAGCGGAGCGAACTCGATCGTCGTGTCGTTGAACTCCGGGCAACGGAAGAAGGCATCGAATTATACGGGAAGCTCGAAGCGATGAAGATGGAATACCTGTCTGACGTCTTCGCTGACTTTTCGGATGCCGAACTGGATACGTTCCGGACACTCTTGACGAAACTCGAACAACAAAATTAATCTCGTTCCCTTCAGCCCAATTGGTTGAAGGGTTTTTGTATCGATTCCAAATGCGAGGAGTGATTTCAGATGACAGCTTCCATGACGCTTGAGACCACGCGGTTACGGATTCAAGGCGCCGTTAATCCATCCAGGCAAGACGAATATAGATTTGAGTTGTTTCGTTCAGACGACGAAACACTGCTCGGAACGATTATAGTCTCAGCCCTTCATCGCCCGGACGTCCGGACGGCACACATCCATTGCCAGATCAATCCGCTGTTTTTACGACGGGGCTATGCCGCGGAAGCACTTCCTGCTGTGCTGGTGCTTGCCTTCAAGAGACTTGATTTTCAACAGATTGAAGCTTCAATCAATCCGGATAACGAACCGGCCCTGGCTGTCGCCTCTCGGCTCGGTCTGCAGTTTCGCTACAGCATCTTACCGGATGAACAGTCGCGTCATCCCCTGACCTTCGTCTATCATCTATCAGACAAAGTATCTCCCGAGGTGAATTTCGACCTTGCTGCCGTCTCGCGTCTCCGTCAAGCGAAACAGTATCATGCGGCGAAGGCCTTGGTCGCTTCTTATCTGCAGCAGGCACCGGACGATCCGTTGATTCATTACCAGATGGCATGGTGTCACGACAACCTGGGTGAAGAAGCTGCTGCTGTCCCTTATTACGTTACCGCTATCGCACGCGGTCTGACCGCTCCCGACTTGCAGGAAGCCTATGTCGGGCTCGGCAGTACGTACCGTGCCCTCGGGCGATACGAGGATGCGTATCAAACTCTATCGGAGGGACTCGCCCGCTTTCCGCAACACGCTGCCTTACAGACTTTTTTAGCATTGACGTTACATAATCTTGGCCGCTCGTCCGAAGCGTTGGAACGATTGGTCAACACGCTTGTCGAGACGACGGAGAATCCTGAAATCCGCGCTTATGCCAACGCCCTGCGTTTTTATGCGTCCCGCGTCGATGAGACGTGGGATGGTGAATGAACCAAAAAAGCCGTGTCCTTAGCCGATTTGTTCGGTCAAGGACACGGCTTTTGATGTGGTACGGCTACTAAAGGTCGATCCCGACGCTCAAGAACGGTCGAACGTTTCATACCAATCCGGTACTGCACGCTCAAATCGTTGATGGGCGGATATCACGCGTTCCAGCCGACACCGCATTTGGTCGGCTTCTTCCGGTGCATGACGGTTCGTCCAGACGACCGAAGAAAAACAGCTCATCGCCAGATAGACGCTGTACACGTCCCAAAACTGCTCCGGGACATCTCCTTCAAAATAGCCGTCGACTTGACCGACGGCAAACGGAATGCTCTCTTCAACCTGAAACAATCCCATTTTGACGAAATCATGCCACGGATCACCGATATCATGATTTGAAAAATCAATCATTCCGATGAGGTGCTCCCCGTCCGTAATCAGATTGGCGAGATGAATATCATCGTGTTGCCAACGGTTCGGCCGGTCCGCAATCCATCCGATGTTTCGCTCGATAAAGGACAAGATGGCCTGATCGCCGGCCAACGGTATCGCTTCCTGCTGGTACAGTGCGACGTACCGGTTGTGTTTTACGCGACACCGGTACGCCCACGTTGTTGTCGGCGGCACTTCATAACGATGAATCCGGTTTAACACCCGGCCCGTCTCCCGACCGAGTCTGTACTCGATGTCTCGACCGAGCGGTAAACGATTTCGAATCGTCGAACCGGTCAGGAAACGATAACGGCTGTAACAGACGTCTGCTGACGAAATCCGGTTCAAATTGAGCGGTTCCGGGACCGGCAGTCCGTCTTGATGCAGTTGTCGCAAGAGCTCAAACTCCCGCTTTTTCCGCGCAAATAACCCCAGCGGAGCGGTATGAATGATTGATAATCCACTTTCGTCACGCGCCGTGTATTTCGGTGAATCGGTATAGCGCGTCGCAAGACGGCTCCAGTCGGTCAAGGGCCGGAGCTCCGGTTCCGCTTGCAAGAGCTGTAACCAGACATCCATCCACGTCCCTCCTCTCCTTTACGATACTAAAAACAGCAGGGAACAATCCCTGCTGTTACGATTCGGATGGTTGTCCGGGAATATAGGCGGAAATGATGCTCAACAGATCCGCATAGGCTTGTTCAAAGTCGATGTTTTCAATCATATAATCGTAATGATCGCGCTCTTTCCAGGCATCGGCATAGTCGACGAGCCGTGCCTCGAACTCCGGCGTATCGCCCCGCATCAGCAACCGTTCCTTCATCAAATCCGGCGGAACGGATACGAAAATCGTGATGACGTGATCGGCAAACAACGTTTTGAACGCTGCCGCCCCTTTCGGATCAATATCTTTGATGACAATTCCATCGGTCGCAAGAATTTCTTCATACGCCTGGCGTGGTGTCCCGTACCAGGCCCGGTGGACATGGGCATATTCAATGAATCCGTTCTCCTGAATCAGTTGTTGGAACGTTTTGACGTCAACGAAATGATAACTTTCCCCGTCGTGTTCCGTCGGACGTTTCGGTCGTGTCGTCACGGACGGAATAAAGCGGACCCGTTCATATTCCTGGCGTAATCGTTTGATCAAGGAAGATTTCCCGCTGCCCGATCCACCAATCAACAGAATGATTTTACCTGACATCGTTTTCCTCCTTTTGTTGTTGCACCGTCATGAAATAGCTCGAAAAGCGAAGTGCAAATTGTTCCAGTTCACTGTCTTCGATCACACCATAAATCGGGCGGATGACGACGAGATACCGGTCATACGTTAAAATCCGGGACACGTCATTTCGGGTCATCTGAACATTTTTTTCGGGATAACTTGCGACGTAATACCAATCAACGGCAATACGTGTCGGTGTCGGACTGGAATAAATCCAGGTTTGGTTCGAACGATTGTGCTCGAGCGTGCTGGTACGGGAAAACCGTTGTACCATCTTTAATTCGGTTTTTGCGTTGCGGAGTCCTGCCTGAAAATCATCCGGTCGTGTCACTGATTCCTCGACCTGTTTCGGTTTTGGTTCCGGCAGACTGGCAAAACCAATCTGCAGACCGATGACGAGTGCGACCAATGACGCTAAAATGATGAACAGATGCTCCTTCCGCATGACGCTACCTCCTTATGGGATGGATAGACTTTTCTGAAATACTTGTGGATCGTTGACGATGACGGCGTCGATTCCGAGCTCGATCATCCGTCTGACATCCGCAGCCGTTTTCGGCGTATAGACCCGGACCTCGATCCCGGCCTGATGAGCAAGGACGACATCTTCCCTTGTCACCCGGCGGTAATCCGGATGGATTGCCTTGGCTCCGAGCAGGATCGCTTGCTGCTCCGGATGATACAACGGATACGGATAGAGAATCGCGGTTTCGATCGACGGATCAAGTTCCCGGACGGTCGCGACCGAATAGTGATTAAACGAGCTGAGAATCAGTCGTTCACCGGCAATGCCGTGTGCCCGGCACCGTTCAAGCGTGTACGCTTCGATGCCGGGATACCGGATCGTATCCGTCTTCAGCTCGATATTGAGTAAAAGATCGGTCGGCGCAAGTAATTCGAGGACTTCGTCTAGCGTCGGAATCGTCGTTTGCATCGGTCCGCCGTTCCCTTTGAACCGCGCTCCAGCATTCAGACGCTTCAGTTCAGCGAGTGTCAAATCGACGACCCGTCCCGTTCCGTCCGTCGTCCGGTTCACCGTCTCGTCATGAATGATGACCCCGACACCGTCGCGCGAAAAATGAACATCGAATTCAATGCCGTCGACATACGGGATCGCCGCTTCAATCGCTTCGAGCGTATTTTCCGGAAACCGATCACTCGCTCCGCGATGGGCGAACCACTTCATCATAATGCTTCGACGACCCGTGTATATTTCGCAGTCAGGTAATCGATTAACGGTTGGACGGAAATCGATTGTCCGGTCGCCGCTTGAATCAATTCCGCCGGTGTCTTCGCTTTTCCGTGCTGATGGATGTTGACGTTCAGCCATTCTTTGATTGGTACCAGTGTCCCGTCGGCAATCAGTTGATCAACATGCGCGACGTCACGGCGCAACGCTTCGTTCAGCTGAGCACTGTAGACGAGTCCGAGCGCATAACTTGGGAAATAACCGAACGATCCGCCGGACCAGTGGACATCCTGCAGGACACCTTTTGCGTTCGTCGGAACATCGACTCCGAGGTATTCCTTATAAAGACGGTTCCATTCCGCAGGCAAGTCTTTGACTTCGAGTTCGCCTGTAATCAAACGTTTTTCGAGCTCATAACGGATGATGATATGCAGTGCATACGTCAGTTCGTCCGCTTCGATCCGGATCAGTGACGGTTTGACTTCGTTGACAGCAGCATAAAACGTCTCAAACGGAACATCCGTCAAAGAAGGAATCGCTCGTTGCAGACCGGCATAGCGGGCCGACAGGAAGCCTTGGTTGCGGCCGATGAAGTTCTCAAAGAACAACGATTGCGATTCATGAATGCCCATCGAAGCTCCTTCACCGAGTCCGAGCGTATCGAGCTCCGGAGCGATGCCTTGCTCATACGTCGCGTGTCCGGCTTCATGCATCGTTCCGAAAACGGAATTGCGGTAATCATTTTCATCGTACTTCGTCGTGACACGGGCATCTTTCCGGTTGATCGTCGTCTGGAACGGATGAACGGTCTCATCGAGTCGCCCGGCCGTAAAGTCATAACCGATGTCCTGTAACCATTCGTGATTCAATCGAATCTGTGTTTCGCGGTCGGCTGACCAGTCGAGTGTCGGGAATGTTTTTCCGTCGAGCTGTTTTAACAATGTGATGATCGCTTGACGGAGTTCCGCAAACAACGGATCAAGTTCCGCGACCGTCATGCCCGGCTCGTAATCATGGAGTAACGCATCGTACGGATGGTTGTCATACCCCCAGTACTCAACGAACTTCCGTTCCATCGCGACGATTTTTTCCAAGTATGGTGCAAACAAGTCCCAATCATCCGCATCCTTCGCCTTTTCCCAAACACTTTCCGCTTCTGAAATCAAGGTGATGAACGTCTGGTATTCCGCTTCCGGAATCTTCGAGTCGCGGTCATATGCTTGTTTCGCTTTCGCGTATGAGACCGCTTCGACGCCTGTCAACGTCTCTTGGCCCATCGCTTCGAGTAACGTCTGATACGCTGTCCCCGTCCGGCGGCGGAAACTTTCCGTCGACAGGAATCCGATTGATTTCGAACGGTTGTCGGCCGATTGTTCCGGCATGTATGTCCGCATGTCCCAATAAAGTAACGCGACGGCTTCGTCGTATGCCCGAAGCGCCTCAAAATGGTCACGCCATTGTTGTAAAGTAGTCATTAAAATGCCCCCTTGAGCTAAGTAGTTGCCTTACGATTTCAGCATATCACAAAATGTTCAAAACTTTCACACAGGAGTCGTTTTATGAAACCATCCCCGCTTAAACGTCGTATAATATAAAAGAAGAGAAAGGAAGTGGCATGTGTGAAGACAGATTCCGAACTGGCTTGTGCCATCCGGATGACGGAGACTCCGGAAGGTTACACGGTAACGTCGCATCCGGACGAACTGGAGTGGATTGGAACAGGCCGCAGCGCCTTTGTATTTCGCATCACCGGAACCGACCGGGTCATCAAAAAGTTTTTCCCGTCGCACCGACATCTTGCAGCAATCGAAGGATCGATTTATGAACAATTGGATTCGTTTGCGACGTACGCCAAACAGTATGAATATGGTCCAGACTACCTTGTCATCGAATACATCGAAGGACAGACGTTGTTCGAATGTTTGATCAGTGGCACGCTCATTACGGACGATGTCATCCAAACCGTCGATCAGGCTTTAGCAGAAGCCCGCTCGGTCGGCTTGAACCCATCCGACATTCACTTACGAAACATCTTGTTGACGCCGACCGGCACGCGAATCATTGATGTCGCACGGTTCCGGCAGACGGATCCGTGTACGCAGTGGGATGACTTAAAACGTGCCTATCAGTATTTTTATGCGAAACCGTACTTCCCGAAACGTTTTTCCGAATCCTTCCTGAACACGATCGCAGACGTCTACAAGGGACGTTTGTTTGAGTCGATGCGAAAGACAGGGTAAACCAAAACGACCGACAATCCAGTGACTGTCGGTCGTTGTTTTACATATAACTTCAATATTTTAACTGAAATGGAGTGATTTTCAAATGAAGCGTTGGCAAAAAATCGGGCTGTGGATTGGTGGATCCGTACTCACCTTGTTCATCGTCTTACCCCTGCTGTCTCCGGTCGTATTTTCGAATGAGACGGAGAGCGGTGCCATCCGGCATTATCTGTATGAAGCGGGTCATCCGTACCAAAGTTACAGCGCCATCCTCGATAAACGAATGCTCGATCCGGAATACGGCCGGATGTATGATGTCGTGTGGTACGACTATGACAGTGAAACCGGCATGACCCCGACGATCTGTTACAGCAAAAAAACAGCACAACAGTATAGCGTCAGTTGCGGAACGGGTCCTTGAAGGATCCGTTTTTTTTTGAACATTTTTCTTTTTTTACCTGTTATGACAGCTGACGGTTTGGAAGGACTACAATCGCCCGTGCCTGTATGAAATTATTTTATACACAGATTACGGAAATTGAAATAAAATTAACGGACTCGTTTCGCTCGGCAGAGGCTTGCAAGTAACGTCAAGACAACCAGCACCGCCGTTTTTTGAATTCCTCGTTTCATCGTCCAGTCTCCCCTTTTTAAAGAATCGCGTTCGCAATCAGCAAGTCAATTTTACGGACATCGACCTTTTTGTTGAGATTGATTTTGATCGTTCCGGCCCGTGTAAACAGTTGGACTTCCGAATTGATGTCAAACATCCCACCGGCGTTTTCCGTCGAATACATATTGATTGATTTGTAAGGAATCGAATAAACTTCGACCTTCTTACCCGTCAATCCTTGCGCGTCCCGAATGATCAACCGGTGTGTCGTAAAAATCGCTACGTCCCGGATCGTCTTATAGGCGGACAACGCTTCTTCGCCTTGAATCAATAATCCTTGCACGTCATGTGGGATGTCACACTCAGAGACAAAGGTCCATGCGAGTTGGCTCAGTGGATTGCTCATCAAAAATCGCCTGCTTTCTGCTTTTAATTTTGCTTACCTGTCTAGGATAGCTGATTTCCCTGTCTGTACCAAGCCACGTAAAATTATCCGGCTTCACTCGCGAAAATGGAGTCGAAACAAAATCATGCCAGCGAGCAGGACCGACCGTGTCTCAAGATCGGGGACATCAAACGTCAGCAGGTGCCGTTTCCGGTGGCTTGTCGCAATCGTTGTCTTGTCGCGTCTCACTTCAATTCGTCGGGATAACCTAGGCGACCGGATCTGATACGTCTCATCTCGGTACGTCATCCGTAATACTTCGGAAAATTCGACGGCATGCCGGACCGTATTTTCGGTTTGGATGTCCCCGACGGTTTCGCCGCCTTCTTCGATCGTCCATTCGGTCTGATTGCTCCACCACCGTTTACCCGCTTTTTCCTCGAACCGGAGTTCGCGCTGCGAAAAATCAAAATCGATATTCAGAAAAAAATTTTCCACTTTCGGAAAAGCGACGAACCAGCGGTGCCAGGCCTGCTTAAACGTCCGGCGGTAGGAACCGATGATCGTCTCCGCTCGGTAAAGCTGTTTGATGCCTGTCGATTGCCGGTCACTGAGACGCGACGTGTAACCGGTTCCGCTTCCGCTTCCGTTGAATGCCGTATCTTGTTTTTGCTGCCACCGTTCCACCCAAAAAAGCAACAGTGCTGCCGAGAGAAAAACGAAGACACTCCCCCACTCCGTTAAGCGGAAGATGTCAAAATACAGTCCCCGCGCCGTCAGAGCAACGACACCGAGCATAAACATGCCGATAAAATACACCATTATCCTGCTCCTTTTTCTGATACGACCTCATGTTCAGCCTTCTGACTTTATGCTAATCGAAGGAATCTGACGCGGCAACTTTTTTCCTTTCTTCTTCCACAAAAAGAATTTTAACATCCATTTTTTAGTTAAAATGCAGGAGGTGTAACCGATTGGTCGAAATAAATACAATAGAAGTTTTTCATCCCCACCGTTCACATTTTGCAAGGAGGTCGATCCATGTTATTCCTATTGCTCGTTAAAGCATCAGACCGTTCAGAAGCCGGCCTTTTTCCGGATCCATCACTCCAGGAAGCGATGGCCGCCTTTAACCGTGACCTGGTCGAAGCCGGTGTCCGGGTCATGGCGAAAGGACTTCATCCGACACGGGAAGCCCTCCGGTTTTCGTTTCGCCGCCCCGACGAGGAGCCGGACGTCACATCCGGACCGTTTGAGCCGCCAATAGACCATTTGGCAGGATTCATTTTGATTGAGGTGGCGTCAAAAGACGAAGCAGTGGCCTGGGCAAGACGTATGCCGGATCCGCAAGGTCACGGTGAAGGACAAATCGAGTTGCGCCAAGTATTTGAATCAAGGGAAATGAATTGATGCTCAGTTATAAAAACAGTACGAAGGTTATTAAGGACAGTCAGACTGTCACCGCGATTCTCTCGGTCGGAGCGACCGAGCAGTTCGGACCGTATTTGCCGATGCATCTTGATACATTGATTGCCGAGCGCCAGGCCGCTGTTTTCGGTGAACGGTTAAACGCCTATGTCTTACCGACGCTTCCGTTTAACACATCCGAAGAACATGCCAATCAAATCGGGACCGTCACCGTCAGCCCGACGGTGTTATCGATGATGCTCGAAGAAATCATCGTCAATCTGCACCGGCAAGGGTTTACTCAATTCATCCTCTGCAACGGGCACGGTGGCGCTTACTGGGAGTCGGCTTTCGTCAAACAGATTAACTTTAAATATCCGGAGCTCGTCGTCATCACGACGCACCGCTACCGGGCATTCGAGGAGGCTTTGCATGCCGCGGGACTCGACGGATTAAACGAACGGCACGGCGGTCTGTTGTCCGTCGCAACCGGGATGTGGCTTTGTCCGGATCTCGTTGACCTGCAACCGATGGGCGGGGACGTTCCGCTGTCCCATTATCCGGTCGCCGATTATGTCTTTTGGGATCAACTGACGACGGACGGTTGTTGGGGATGCTTTGAACCCGGTGTCTATTCGCCGGACGAACTGGCAACGATCGGCGAGACATTTTGGACGACCTTTACTGAAAAACGGGCGGAACACTTGAAAGAAACACTCACGACGGCGGTCCGCCTGCGAAACCTGCCGGGAAGAAATGAGGACTGATGATGAACGAAACGATTCGGACACACGACGATCTTTTGCAGATGCTTGACGCTTTACTCCGGGAACCAACCGCCTTTTGGGACGGATTTTATGCCGACCGGACGAAACGGATCCCCTTTTTCGTCGACAAACCGGACGAGAATCTGGTCCGCTACGTCGAACAACTGGAGATTCCGGTGAACCGGGTGCTCGAACTAGGAAGCGGTCCCGGACGAAATGCCTTGTATCTCGCGGAACACGGTAGTCAGGTCGACGCAATCGATCTTGCACAGACTTCGGTCGACTGGGCCAATGAACGGGCACGGGAGCGGCAACTCGACATTTCGTTCCGCCAAGGAAACCTTTTTGAATTGCCGTTCGAACAGGGCGCCTATGATTTTGTTTATGATTCCGGTTGTTTCCACCATATCGCCCCGCACCGCAGACACGACTATATCCGCGTCGTTTCGGATGCCCTGCGGCCGGGCGGCTGTTTTGCTTTGACCTGTTTCGTCGAAGGCGGACAGTACGGCGGATCCGACATGACGGACTGGGATGTCTACCGGCAACGAAGTCTAAACGGCGGTCTCGGCTTCACTGAAGAGAAACTGCGGTCGATTTTCGAACCGTTCGAGGTTCTTGATATCCGCTTGATGCAGGAAGCGGCTCCGACCGATTCCGTCTTCGGACTGTCCGGACTGTGGACGGCCCTGTTCCGAAAAAAATGACCAGATAAGCAAAAACCGGTGTCCCCTTCAGCATTTGGAGGAGGTACCGGTTTTGATCTGTTTTGTCACTTCGTTACAGCTTTTAAATCGATTTAAACGAGCTCCCGTAAATCGTCAATGATCACATCTGCCTGTGCCAGTTCCGCTTCGTTTGAAAAATCGAACCGGCAAACGATAGCGGGTAATCGGTTGACCTTGGCTGCCTGGAAATCGGAAATCCGGTCTCCGACGACGACCACTTCCGTTAACTGATGCTCGGACAGGATGTAGGCGACAAGATCACTTTTTTGCAACGAAACGACGTCTTCAATGCTGTAGACACCATCGAGCCAGCGAGTTAGCCCATACTGTCGGACGATGGCCGTTAAATAGACTTTCCAGCCATTGCTTGCGATATAGAGCGGATGCCCTGTTTCTTTTAAAACCTGAAGTGTCGCTTGCGCTCCGGAATACAAGGCACCTTGCCCTTGTTCGATGTGACGGATCAATGCGTCTTGAAATATTCGGTCAACGAGTGCCCGTTCCTCGTCCGAATGCCCCGGCAGTAAGGTTTGCCAAACTTCCGGTAACGACACTCCCATGATCGTCTGATACCCAGCCAGCGGTGTTTCCCCGGTCCAGCGACCATTCATGCGTAAGAAGTCGAATGCATCTTCTAACGCATGACCAAGAATCCGGTTCGTTTGAAATAACGTGCCATCCATATCAAAGATATACGCCTGTTTCATATTGATGTCCTCCTTGCATATTAAGAGACGACTCCCGTCAGTTTTCTCAAATTGTTAAACACTTTCTTCAGACTGCATACTCATTTATCTGATTTGCGGGTAAAGATACTTAACGGGACAGGTCGTGTTGCACTAGAAAAAAAGGAGATGAACCATCATGATGGTGCTCATCGTGGTCGCCTTAGCCGTCATCAGTATCGTTCTGTTTGTCCTCTATAATAACCATAACAAAATCGTTTAGACGTAACTCGCGAGACTGCGATCACTTCAAATCCCCCATCCTGTTGACGATCTATCTAATCAACGGGATGGGGTTCTTTTAGTCACGCTTCATTCAGTAAATCATGGTGCACACGGGCTAGGGCTAGCGGTTGGAACAACAGCTCTTTCGTCCTGATTTGATGTTGCAACATATCGACTTCCATCCATGCTGCCGCGTACTGATCCTGATTGACCAATCCTGTTTCCCGCGCCGTCTCCAACTCATCCGCATCCAAAATCAGGCACTCGCCGGACGGCAACAAAACCAGATCCAAAAATAAATCGTCCCAGAAAATCCCGGTCGTATCCCGCCCATGTCGAAGACAAATATCGATGTACGATTGAATAACCTGTCCGTGTGCATTGAACATCGTCGTGACGACGTGCTTCTGCCCTGCCGGAAACTGTTGGAGCCAGGAATAACCGTCGCCAACAATCTGAATCTCCTGCTCCGAATAACGAACCAATAACGGATGCGTTACTTCGATAAGATCAAGCCGGGTCACGTATCCCGTAAACGATCTCGTCTCAAGATACCGTTCCCGGTAATGCCGTTTTACGATCCGCTTCCACGATGATCGGGCGGCATATTTACGTTGTGTCATGTTCGACCACCTCATATCCCATCATATCACTTGAAAATTAAGACCTCTTGTCTTTTTTGTAAAAAAATCCCTCTTTTCTCTAGACGTTGTTCCTTCGGGAGCGGTAAGATGAACAAGCATATACTTAGTTGAACTGGAGGCGCTGTTATGTCACATACTCCCCGGATCGCCCTCGTCACCGGTGCAAGCCACCCGCGTGATATCGGCACAGCCATTTGCCGGAAGCTCGCAGCCGAAGGGATGACGATTTGTTTTACATATTGGAAGGCGGATCTCGAATGGATCAAGACGTTCCAAGCAGAACTGGCGGTAAACGGTTTTCAAAGCGAGGCGCTCGAAATTGACCTGTCGGCGCCGAATGCTGCAGAACGTGTGCTTGCGCATACGTGCTCGACTCTCGGCACCCCGTCTGTCCTGATCAACAATGCCGCGCATTCGACACAAACGGATCTCACCACGCTTGACGTCTCGTCGCTCGATGCCCATTACGCCGTCAATGTCCGAAGTACCGTCCTGTTGTCGACGTTGTTCGCGCGGACGTTTGCTGCGGCCGGTTTGTCGGACGGGCGAATCGTCAATTTGACATCCGGTCAGGATCTCGGACCGATGCCGGATGAAATCGCTTACGCGACAACAAAAGGAGCCGTTTCGGCTTTTACGACTTCGTTCGCGTCAGCCGTCGCACCATTCGGCATTACGGTTAATGCCCTTAATCCCGGACCAACCGATTCGACCTGGATGACGGATGACATCCGGACCCACCTGATACCGCAGTTTCCGTTCGGACGGATCGGGACATCGGAGGACGCTGCCCGGACGATTGCGTTTCTTGTCAGTGAAGACGCGGCATGGATCACTGGTCAAGTCATCCATGCCGAAGGCGGATTCGCACGGTAAACGTCCATATTGTCAAAACGATGAAAAAGAAAGGATTGATTTAAATGGGATACATCTCAGAATTACGGCAACTCATCGGCAGTCGTCCGATCATCAGTGTCGGCGCTACCGTCCTTGTGACAAATGACCAGCAGGAAGTTTTGTTCCAACACCGGTCCGATACGCTCGACTGGGGACTACCTGGCGGATCGATGGAACTCGGCGAAACGCTCGAAGAAGTCGCCATCCGTGAACTGCAGGAAGAGACTGGATTACATACAAACCAACTGGAACTGATCGGTGTCTTCTCTGGTCCTCGCTTTTACTACCAGTACCCGAACGGCGATGAAGTGCACGGTGTCATTCATCTCTATCATGCCCAAAACGTCACGGGGACGCTGGCGATGCTTGACGGGGAAAGTCTTGACCTGGCCTACTTTAGTCAAGCGACGATACCGGAAAGTATTGAAAGCCGGGCCAACGAACTGATGCAGCAACTGGGTGATTCCTTTTGGACACTCGGAAGTTCATTTTAATTTTTTCACTTCAAACGACAACGAGATCTACGCTCTGGTCCAGATGACGGACTGAAGGTAGATCTCGTTTTTAATTCATGTCTTCAGCAAGTCATATTCCCGTTCCGAAACCGGCTCCAGCCAGTCCGGAGTCCCTGCCGTGATGGTGAGGTGCGAAAACCAGCTGTCTGACGTCGCCCCGTGCCAATGTTTGACGCCGTCATGGGTGACGACCGTATCGCCGCTTCGCAACAGACGGGCCGGCTTCCCCATCTCTTGATACCACCCTTCTCCGTCTGTCACGAGTAAGATTTGGTATCCTCCTCGATGAATGTGCCAATGGTTGCGACAGCCCGGTTCGAATGTCACCTGACCGACCGAAATTTCGAGCGTTGGATCATCGACTAACGGTTTCAGGTAACTTTGTCCCGTGAAATACGCCGCAAAGGCTTCATTTTTTTCTCCCCGCTCAAAAGGATGTTCTAAAGTTGTCTTCGATTTTGTCATAATTGTCCTCCCTCTCCTTCATACCACTGCACGGAAACGGAATCGTTTCCGAACGACGCCCGGACATCCTGAAAATGATGGATTTTTCCAATCCGTGTATACGGAACAACCGGTTCAGCCGCTTGGTAAAAGATCACCAGACAGTTATTTTGATACAGCAACACGTCTCCGGCTTCAATCGTCTGAATCGGTTGGGGATTCGCCGGAAACGACTTGTCGAAATAATAGTATTTCTCATTCTGATGTAAATCATCCATCTGAATTGTAAACGGCATTTCTGCAAGTATTGCTTTTGTCGTCGCGTTATCTTCCAGTTGAACGGAAGCAACCTGACCGTTGATCGTGATGTTCATGATAGCACTCTCCTTGATTTCTTGTGTGACTTCGGTCGAAACCGGAACCGCCGGACCGCAACCTGCCAGTCCAAGCGAAAGGAGAACGATGACAGCCCCGACTCGACGCTTCATATCAGTCCTCCGATTCATCGATATAACGGATGATCCGCGCCGGGGTTCCGGCGACAATCGCCAAGTCCGGCACATCTTTCGTCACGGTCGCGTCCGCCGCAACGATTGCATTTTCGCCGATCGTGACACCTGGCAGGATCGTTGCCCCCGCTCCAACCCAGGCATTTCGTTTCAGATGAATCGGTTTGACGGACAGTCCCCGTCGCTTGGACGGACTGACGGGATGATTGACGGTCAACAGCTTCGCAAACGGACCGATCAGCACGTGATCATCGATTTGAATTGAACCGAGATCCGTCAACATGACTCCACGATTGATGAAGATGTCTTTCCCGAGTGAGATATGTCGCCCGAAGTCTGTATAAAACGGGGGTAAGACGACCACACTCTCATCAACGGGCTGACCAATCAGTTCACCCAGCGTCTCGCGAAACTCCATTGGTGACAACAACTGCTGATTCAACCGGTGGAGCAGCCGCTCTCCGTCCCGCTGTACGGCATGAATCTGCTCGAGTAGGGGATCGTCCGCCTCAATCAGTCGATTTTGAATCTGTTGAAAAAGTGATGATGATTCCATCAGCATCACACTTGTTGTTGTGTCGGCCGGATGATTAAGTTACTGATCGAGACACGGTCCGGTGTATCAATGGCATATAGCACGGCTTGGGCGACATCTTCGCTCGTCAATCCCCACTCTTGTTGCGCTTGCCGGAGCGACTCGCCTGTTGCCTGATCTCTGATCGTCGTATACAGTTCCGTTTGGACGGCACCCGGTGAAATAATCGTCGATTTGACATTATTTTCGCGTTGCTCCTGACGTAATCCCTCCATAATCGCCCGGACGGCAAACTTCGTTCCGCAATACACCGCTGATTCCGGATAAACGACATGTCCCGCGACCGAATCTGTCGCAATGATATGCCCGGCCTGTTGCTGTTCCATGATCGGCAGTGTCGCGGCAATTCCGTTCAAGACGCCCATCACGTTGATGTCGAGCATGTTTTTCCAGTCCTCCCGGTGTCCAGCCGCAAGTGGAGCAGTCGGCATGATACCGGCGTTGTTGAAGAGAACATCAATCCGGCCGTAGACTGCTTTTGCTTCCTGTACGACAGCTTCAACTTGATCAAACTCAGTGACGTCCGCCTGTTTGATTTGAATATCCGCCTCGGGATACGCTTTCCGAATGGCTTCTAACCGCTCGAGCCGCCGGGCGGCGAGCATTAATTTGGCTCCGCGTGCTGCGAGCAGACGTGCAGTCGCTTCGCCGATCCCGCTTGACGCGCCCATGATGACAATGACTTTATCTAGTGGTGTGTTCATTTGTATTCCTCCTCTTAGTTGTTGCTTGTCTACAAGGTTACGAGTATTCACACTTCATGTCTAATGCTAATATAAAATCATATACCATAACCAAAACGCATAGGAGGACCCCATGGAAATTCAACAATTAAGATACTTTTTAGCAGTCGTCGAGGAAAAAAACATCACCCGGGCGGCACGGATTCTTCGGATTTCACAGCCCGCTCTGTCCCGTCAGTTGCAACGGTTGGAAGACGAAACCGGTCCGTTGTTCGACCGGACACCAGGAGGCATCGTCCTGACAGAAAGCGGATATTATCTGGCGGAACGGGCGCGTGAACTTGTGACGCTGGCAGATAAAATCGTCACGAACCTCGCGACACAGGAAACATTGCGTGGTGAACTTTACATCGGTGGCGGCGAGACGGAAAGCCTGTTACCGGTCATCCGGTCGTTCAAACAGATGCAGTTGCGGCATCCGGACGTCACGATTCGGATTCACAGCGGGAACGGTCAAGATATCCTCGATAAGCTCGATAAAGGGATTCTTGATTTCGGACTGGTCATTGAGCCGTTTGATGTCAACGCTTATCATCACCTGAAACTTGATCAAACGGATCAATGGGGCATTTTGACACGGCGCGATCATCCGCTTGGTCAACAGGCGACGGTAATGGCAGACGACTTGCGAGACCTTCCGTTAATCGTTTCGGAACAACTCCAAGGAAACCGGACGTTTGCCGAACGGACCGGTTTGGACTGGGACACGGTCCATATCGTCGGAACCTACAACCTGCTGTTTAATGCTTCGCTCCTCGTCAAGGAAGGAATCGGTCATGCCGTGTGTCTCGACCGCATCATCAACACAAGTGGAAGTGAACTCATTTTCGTTCCGCTTGCGCCGGCGCTCACTGCCAACACCTACTTGATTTGGAAAAAACAAGCAGTCCTGTCACGTCCGGCTAAAACACTGCTCGAATGGATGAGCCGTCCGCAAGAGGACACAACCTTTTAACGGACACATCCAAAAAACGACTTTTCGGACAGAACATATCTCTGTCTGAAAAGCCGTTTTGAATTGCATTCATGTTTTCTTCCGTTCAACGATCTTGACTTCATACGGTTTAAGCATCAGCTGACCGCTGATTTCCGTTTGTGTTGCAGACTCAAGCAACGGCTCGAACAGTTCAATCGTTTGCTCGACTTCGGAAAAATTCAGGATGAACCCGTAGTCCGCCTCCTGTCCACGTCGCACTTGAATCGATACTTCTGCCGTATGCGTCGTGTCGAAAGGTGCCTTGATGTTTAACCGATCCGTTAACATCGCATACATGTCACGTTGAAACGTTGCCTCGAGTCGTCCGCCGATATACCAGGCGACACCTTGTCCATACTGATTTTTGGTCACGGCCGGTGTCTGTTGATAAAAGTCATCCGTATAGGTACCAACGACTTTTGCTGAATCGACCTGGATGACCGTCGCATAATCCTGCAGTTCATACTGTTTCCCGTTAAACATCACGTGATTGCGATCGCTCGGATACAGCGTGTCCGTCTCTGCCGGTGTCAGGCCAAAGATCGTCTTCAGTTCATCCGGCCATCCGGCATACGCCAAATCATGTTCATCGACGAGACCGGTCATGTATGTCGTGACCAACGTTCCCCCATGCTCGACAAATCGTTGTAGCCGTTCCAAGGTCGCCGCACTGACCAGATACAGCATCGGCACGATCAACAGTTTGTAAGCATCAAATGGCTGTTCTTTCGTGATGACATCGACCGGGATATCCTGTTCGTAAAAGAAACGGTAGTGCTCCTGCAGCGTTTGCGGATACTGTTTCGTATCGTTTGCGAACCCTTGCGCATCATTTAACGCCCAGTTATTTTCCCAGTCGTAAAGAATCCCGACCTCTGCCGGACGCGTCGTACCGACGACGGCGCCGAGTTGCTCGAGGGTTCGTCCGACTTGGGCGACTTCCTGAAACACCCGGTTCTCTTCCGACCGGTCATGGTCGACGACCGCCCCGTGGAACTTTTCTGACGAGCCGCGGGATTTCCGCCACTGGAAGTACAGCACGCTGTCGGAACCATGGGCAATCATTTGCATCGAGGACAACAGGTGCATGCCCGGGCGTTTGGCTTTGTTGACGGGATGCCAATTGACGGCACTCGGCGTCGATTCCATCAAGAGAAACGATTGCTGCTTCAAACTCCGGAACAAGTCATTGATGAACCCGACCTTCATCGCTAAATTGGCTGTTGTTTCCCAGTCATTGTGCCAGGTCGGATAGGCATCCCAACTAACGACATCGACATTCTTCGCGAATCGACTGTAGTCAAGGGCCTGGAACGGAATCAGATCTTCGGTATCCGCCATGAAATTGGTGGTGACCGGAAGATCCGGTGTCAATTCGCGCAGGGGGACACTTTCTTGTTCAAAAAACGAAATCGTCTGATCGGTCACAAACCGTTTCCAGTCCAGATTCAGACCATGGACCATGCTTTCGCCGATCGGTGACGGCGATTCGATTTGCGACCAATCGTCAAACGTATGACTCCAAAAGGCACTCCACCAGCAAGCATTCAGCGCATCGAGCGTCTCATACTTCACTTTCAGCCAGTCACGAAAAGCTTCCTGACAGAGCGAACAATGGCAGTCGCCGCCGTATTCATTCGAAACATGCCACATCAATAGCGCTGGATGATTCCCGTACCGTTCGGCCAACAAGCGATTGATCCGTTGTGTTTTTTCACGGTACACCGGTGACGTCAGACAGTGGTTATGACGCCCGCCATGAAGCTGTCTGACACGGCATTCGTCGACACGCAGCACTTCCGGGTACGCTTGCGATAACCAGGCCGGACGTGCCCCGCTCGGTGTCGCCAGGATGACCTGTCCGCCGTTCGCATGAATATCGTCGATGATCCGGTCGAGCCACTCGAACGTGAACTGATTTTCGGTCGGCTCGAGCGCACTCCAGGCAAAGATGCCGATGGAATACGTATTCGTATGCGCAAGACGCATCAACCGTAAATCTTCCTGCAGGACGTCCGGTACGTCGAGCCATTGATCCGGATTGTAGTCCCCGCCGTGCAACAGATGTCTGGCTTTCGTCGTATAAATCGTTCGTCTCATTTTTTAAGCCTCTCCCTTAATCCTCTATTTCGTATCTCTTTCTCTCTTACCCTTTTGTTCCCCCGGCCGTTAGCCCGGACACAAAATGTTTTTGCAGCAGGACAAACAGAACTGCGACCGGGATGCTGATCAAAATCGCTCCGGCGGCAAACGTCGTATAGCTTGCGCCCATTGCTTCATTGACGAGATTAAACAGACCAATCGGCAACGTATACGCTTCCTGCGTCCGTAAAATCGTCGAAGCGAGTACGAAATCCCCGAGCGGTCCCGTAAATCCGTTCATCGCGACCACGGCAAGCATCGGACGACAGAGCGGTAAAATAATTTGGATGAAAATCCGCGTGTGACCCGCTCCGTCAAGTTTGGCACTCTCATCGAGATCGACCGGAATTGAATCCATATATCCTTTCATCAAGTAGGTATTCATCGGAATCTGACCGCCGATATACAACAGAATCAGCAGCCAGTGACTGTTCATCATACCGAGCATCTGAGCCAAAACGAACAGGGCAATCAATGCGGAAAACTGCGGAATCATCTGTAACAGCAAAAACAAGGTCAAGGCCTGCTGACGTCCTTTAAAACGGAAGCGCGAAAAGGCATAGGCCGTAAAGGAGACGCTGACGACCGTCCCGAGCATCGTAAAGAGACTGATTTTTAACGAGTTCATATACCATTGACTGTATTGCAGACTTTCTTTTCCGGCAAATAATTCCCGGTAATGATCCAGTGTCGGATTTTTCGGGATGATCGATGTACTGACCAAACTGTTGCCCGGATTAAAACTCGCCCCAATCGTCCACAGGAGCGGATAGATGATACAGGTCGCAACGAACAGCAGAATCAAATAGGTCAGCGTCAGGCGAACCGTCCGTGTCTTGTTTCCAGTGGCCATCTCAATCACGCTCCTTCCTTAAACGCATTCGTTCGTCTGAACTGCCATAAGGCAATGCCGATGACAAAAATCGACAGTAAGATCGTTAACGCGGCCGCTAACGCGTATTGACCGGACTGCATCGTCAATTTATAAATCCAGGAGACGAGGATGTCCGTTCCACCGGCATTGGAACCCGGTACGGACGGTCCGCCGCCGTTAAAGAGATAGATGATATTAAAGTTATTGAAGTTAAACGTAAACTGGGTGATGATGATCGGCGACATCGCAATCAGCACCATCGGCATCGTGATGTGCCGGAACTTTGCGAAAATCGAGGCACCGTCAATCGTTGCCGCTTCATATAAATCTTCCGGAATCGATTGCAGGACACCCGTCGTCACTAAAAAGACATACGGGAACCCGAGCCATCCCTGCATAAAGACGAGCGCGACCCGTGTCCATTTTTCATCGGTCAGCCACGGGACGGGATCGATTCCGAACAGAGACAGGATATCCATGTTGACGGCACCAAAACTGTCATTAAAGAGACCGGCAAAAACAAGAATCGTCACAAATCCCGGTACCGCCCACGGTAGGACAAAAATCGTCCGGATGACCCGTTTGAACCGGACCTCTTTTTGGTTGACGAGGACTGCCATCCAGATACCGAGCGACACTTGTAACGTCGAGGCGACCAAGGTCCAGATAACGGTCCAGGACAACACATCAAAGAACGTCGATCGCCAAATATCAACTGTGAAGATTTGAGCAAAAGTAGAAAATCCGACCCAGTCCGCCAGTTTGGCAGGCGGGGAATGATACAAGTCGTAATTCGTGAACGCCAAGGCAAAACTGAATAAAATCGGAAAGATTACGGCAAAAATCAGCAGAAACAGGGACGGACCACTGACCAGATAGGGATACCCCTGATCGATCAAGTTCCGGTAATCCGATAACAGTGAATCCGGTCGCATGCCTTGATCCCGCTTTTGTCCATTACGATAGGCGTCCCGTAAATTAAACACATAGACTCCCGTTCCGAATAACAAGACGATGATGGCAATGATGCCTTGCGCTAACAGAAAAATCGAGTTGTCGCGAGGGACTTCCGTTCCAAGTGTCACGATTCCCCATAATCCCATATTGAGTAAATCGGCAAACGAAATCCAAAAAGCAATGCTGACTACAAGCAGGAGTCCGCCTTTCATCCATTGCCGGTGATACAATTGGCCAAGTCCTGGAATGATCGATAACATCAATCCAATTTTCCGGTGTTGCACGTCCTTCACCTCTTTACTAGAATCTCCGACTGTCTGGTCGTATCACATGAAGCGTTCTTACTTCGCTCCGTGTTTCGCTTCGATTTGCCCGTCGATCGTCTTGACGGCCTGCTTCATCGCGGCTGCCGGTTCCGCTTTCCCGGTCGCAATCGTTTGAAGGGCGGCATCGACCGGCTTCCAGACTTCATTCATTTCAGGGATGTTAGGTGTCAACTCGGAAAATTTCGATTGTTCGGCTACTGCCTGTGCGGCCGGACTTTTCGTTACGGCCGGATCCTGAGCCAACGCACTGACGGCCGGGACTTCTTTTGTGATTTCAAAACGTTTTTTTGAGTTTTCCGCATTCGTCAGGTAAAGCGCCAGCTTGTTCGCCATTTCCGATTGCTTTGAGTAAGCGCTGACATTATAACTTTTGACACCGATGAAGGAACTCATGTTTTTTCCGTTTTCTAGTTCCGGCAGTTTCGTGATGCCGAAATCAATGCCTGCTTTCGTAAAGGGCTCGACATTCCAGGGACCGGAGATGATGGCGGCTGCCTTCCCTTCCGTAAATAAGGACTCAAGAACGTTGATGCCCTGCTCACCGATGATGCCTGCCGGGAATAATTTTTCCTTATAGAACTTTTGAATATAGGACGCGCCTTCGATGGCTCCGGTATTCGCAAGTCCGACTTCTTTTGTCTGGTATTTCCCTTCATCATCTTGCTTGAAAATATAACCGCCATATCCACTTAAGACACTTTGGGCGTAATAGATTTGATCAAATAAAGCGAGGAATCCGAACGATTGTCCGGTTGTCGTTTTTTTCGATAAGGTGTACCACTCTTCCAGTGTTTTCGGTAACTCCTCTTCTGAGACCAGTTTTTTGTTGTAGTATAAAACCGTTGTTTCCACTGCTTTCGGGACACCGTAGAGTTTTCCTTTCACTTTTTGCGAATCAAGGGCGACATCGGTATAAATCGACTGGACCTCTTTCGGGACATCTATCTCTTTAATGATTCCTTCCGTTACCGCCGTGCCGATCTGATCCCCCGGCATCGTCAACAAATCAGGACCCGTACCGGCCGGACCATCTAGTCGTAAATCCTCGATTTGCTTGGCGTACGGTTTTTCGATGACCTTTACGTCCACATCATTGTCCCGTTCGAATTTTGAAACGATGTCTTTGATTCCTTCGCCTTTTTCAATGTCTTCCCAGACGATCAGCTTCGCTTCTTTGTTTGATGATTGTTCCTTGTTTCCCTGTGCTTCTTCCCCGGGACCACACGCCGCGAGCGAGGCCGTCAATGCCAGACTACTCAGGACAGTCATATATGTAAGGGTTTTCTTCATCTTCTTTTTCCTCCTGTGAGTCATATTCTGAAAAGATTAAAACACTTTTTTGTAAGCGCTTTAATAATCAAAATATAGCACCACAAGAAAACTTTGTAAATAAATTTAGTAAAATATTTTACTAAATTTATTTACAAAGTGCTTTTACGAGTAATCAATTTCGCGCCGATATAGACCGTCTTGACAATGTTTCGTTTCTTTAACACACGTTCCAGTAAAAGTTGAATCGCATTTTGACAAATCTCCTCGAGGTCAATATGGAACGTCGTCAGAGGCGGCGACACATATTTCGAAATACTTGTATCATTGACACTAATCAGACTGACCCGTTTCGGAATCTCAATCTGCTGCTCATTCAAAACTTGTAAACAACCGACCGCAATCGGATCCGCCGCTACATAAAACGCTGTCGGCAACTCTTCCCCGAGTTGTTCGACCGCTTGATTCATTAAGTAATACCCGTTGTCGACCGAAAATCCCCGCCGGCAAAAGATGAAGTCTTCCCGCAACAAGTCACGTTCTTCCATCGTTTGACGAAACGCCCGCTCTCGTCCATCCATCTCTTCCGTGTCCGTATCGAGGTTATGGTACGTGCCGCCGATAAAACCAATCTTTTCGTGACCTTGCTCCACCAGCACTTCAACTGCCTGACGGGTGATTTGCGCAAGATCCGGACGAACCGAATCGTAATGTGCGGGATCCGGTGTAGAGTCGATAAATACGCCATGCGGTGTCAATTCTCTCAAATATTCCAGCTCCCGGTTCATGAATGAACCGACGGCAATGAACCCGTCGATATCCTGCGGGATTTTTTCAATCCCGCCTTCGAGTTTGTAGGTCGTCAATTCAATGTTGTTTTCCCGTGCTTTTTTTTCGACTTCCACCCGCATCGTTTGAAAATAGACATCTTCGAGCTCTTCGTTATCGGTCAGCCAATATAAAAACGCGATGTTCTTCACAAGCGTTTTCAGTGTTTTTTTCCGGTATCCGATTTCTTCTGCCACTTCAAAAATCCGGGCTCTCGTCTCGTCTCCCACTGATAACGTCGGGTCATTATTCAAGACCCGCGATACCGTTGAAATCGAACAGCCCACTTCCTTTGCAATATCTTTGATCGTCGCCATCCTGCATTCTCCTCTTTTTTTGAATTATTTCAAGTAAAAAAATTTAGTAAATTTTTAGATTTAAATACTTTACATATGGTAAATTAAAAGGAAATAATTTTACTGATTTGATTGGTGTATCTGTATTATACCGTTAAAAGGCGTTTAATTTCATAAGAAAAGAGGAGGAAAGACATTGCAGGCCCGTATGAATTCACAAAAAGACCGGTCGACACGATATCGTTTGAACAATGATCGGGGAATGGAAGTCGAGATTGCAAGCAAAGGAGGAAGCATTGAACGTTTGATGGTGCCTGACCGGAATGGTCATTCCGAAGACATTATATTCGACTGTTCTTTGGCAACGGTTCCTGTGATTCCTCCCGGTTTATCCGGCCGGCTGTACGATACGTCGTCCGGTTCCGTTTACGAAACCGATCTGGTATTACACGAGCTTTCATTCACAGCTGAAAAGTGCTCGGCAATACAAGAATCCGGACTTCGTCTGTCGGCGGAAATGGCTGTCGATGGACAAGTGATCGCAATCGACATTCTTTATCTGCTGACTAACAGCAATCAATTGATTCTCCGTTATGCGGCGACGACGAACCAGCCGCTTCGCCTCTCTTTGTCGCTTCCTATTTTCTTTAATTTAAGCGGTAATTTAAAGGACAGTATTACACAACATGATTTAAAGTTTGCCAGTTCTGCTTTCATCCACCCCGTACCGGCGCTGTCGATTAATCCCTGCTTGCAACAGACGAAAGGAACCCCCTTTGATTTTCGGTTAGGTCGTCGTCTGCACCGTTTCTTTTTAGACAAGATGTTTTCACGGTCTCCTGGCGACACCTATTTTTTATTTCATCAACAACCGGTCATCTCTGTTCACGAAGCAGTAAGCGGCCGCTGGATGACAATCGGAACTTCCCAACCCGGCTTTGTTTTCTCTGGAGCAGCGCATCACGCCGAGACTTCCTTCTCCGGTATTTGTTTTGATTCAACCGCTTTCCTTCTGTCATCTCTCATAAACAGTCAAATTCCCTATTTTCACGAGACGACTTATTCGTTCAGCACGACGTATTGATTTCACAACAAGAGGAGGACAGCAGACTGCGCATCTGTCATCCTCCTCCGTTTGATTTGTTTTACGGGTCCACCGGCGATCCTAGTTGATTTTCCGGATGACCCGGGTCCCGGCAAATTCATCCTCCGGCAGGATCGATCCGTCTTGCAGATATACTTTCCGTTTTTTCCAGGCTTTAACCGGAGCAATCGTTTCCCGGTACACAATCCGTTTCGCAATCTGTTTCAAGGCAAGCGGTTGTCCGTTCTCGCTGACGACTTGAATCCGAAACAGGCGTTGTCCGACGGTTTGCCCGCTCCCCGTCGACAACTGGACCGTCTCGATGAAACAGTTAACGGCCGGTTCCGTAATCAGGGCATGTACTGCCTTGTTCTTGATACGTTTCAATACTGTTTTCTCAAGCACACCGGAAACGATTCCCTGGACAAGTACATCGACGACGCCCGCCGCGATTCGACGTTTTAATAATCCATCCATTTTCAGTTCCTCCTTTTTTCACTTCAACTGGCAGATCTGTTTATATGTCCTTCGTGCCGCAACCAAAAAAACCTTCTTTGAAACGGATGACTCCGTTCAAAAAAGGTTCATTCGTCATATATACAGCAGAACGATACTGCTCAAACCGAATAGACAGCCCGTATACAGGACAGCCGCCATTCGTTTACTGGATCCCGGAATATCTCGCCGGACGAACAGCCGTCCGTACTTCACGGTCAAAACGAGTCCGATGACAAATGATGCCAGCGCGAGGTTCGACATGTCAAGTACAGTCAAATACAGATTCAACACACCTCTCCATCCTCTCCGGTCAACGTTTTTTTATGTAGGTTCCCTGTCAGCCCAGCCACGCGGTACTCCCAGAGGCAGCAAACAAATCCTCTCTTATCCCGTTGAATCGTGGATTTGATCACTCTTTGCTCGTTGAAGGTTTAGCTTTCATGCTCTGAGCGTTCACCTTTGTTCGTTGTTCCTTGAGCTGTGAACATTGAACTTTCACTTCCGGTTCTCGATGGAACCGGTGCGAGGTGCCGAAGCACGGATTGTTTTGTTATCGCACAAAACCGGCGTGTTTGGTCGCAGGAATATCAGACTAACAGGGAATCGTCATTACGCAAAAATTTTCGTTACGGTATTGCTTTCCGACAATGTAAAATCGACTTCCGTTTCAAAGGTATCGATTGTCTCATCCAGTTCAGCGATGACCTGGCGCAAGTTCGACGGATCAATCAATTTCGGCTCCAGACGCTCGATGAACAGTCGACGTGATTTTTCCATCTCGTCCGCATTCCCTTTTTCCCGGGAACCGTACGTTGCCTCGATGTGGCTGTCTGCCCGCCGTACGACATCTTGCCGCTCTGTCTCGATGGTCTGTTCGACTTGCCGCAGTTGCTCCCGTAACGTCTGCAACAATTGCCGTTCATAGACAAGCCCGGCATCCCGCCGGTCAATCGCCTCCGCAACGGTCATCTCACGACCGTTAATACGGACGACCGTCACAGCATTCGACGCCGTGATGGCAGACTTGATCCGGTTCCGCCGCTCCATCAAATCCCGAATCGATTGCAGGTTGGCCTGCGCTTCTTCCGCAAATGTCACGACCGACGGGTATCCCGCCGGCGTCTGACTGCCGTTCTGCACACCGATAAACGATTTTGACTGTGCTTTTTGAATCCGTTTATCCAAATTTTTTAACTCCACTAATCCGCGATGAATTGACATTTCGATTCGTTCGATGGGGGTCACGTCCTTTTTTGTTTCTGTCTTTTTTTCAGAATAACACAAACTTGTTCGTAAACTGATCCTGTCCGAACAGTTTCCACCTTACAAAATTGTCATATTTTTATTTAGATAAGGGATTTTTTACCTTATACTACAGAAAGAAGATTTATGTTTTCAGAAAAGAGGGGTTTTTATGGATCAAGAACGCTTACAGGTCACGGCAGCCCGGTCTGTCACCTGGACCAGGCATCATCTTCCTCCAGTGCAGGCACACGAACTGCTTGTCCGGACGATTGCCGGTGCAATCAGCATCGGGGCTGAACTGCCGCAAGTCCGTGGCGACGACCCGACCGATCTGGCTCCTGTCTATCCGAAAGAGACCGGCTACGAAAGCTACGCCACCGTCATTGCCGTCGGAAATCAGGTCACCCGGTTTCAAGTCGGCGACCGTCTGCTTGCCTTTTACGGTCATCAGGATATCGCACTCGTCGAGGAAGCCAAAGCCATTCCTGTTCCGGACGGTGTGTCACCCAAACTCGCCTTGTTGAACATCTTATCGTGCGACGCTGCGAAAGGTGTCCGCAAACTGGCCCCCAAACCGACGGACTCGGTTTTAGTGACCGGAATGGGTGTCATCGGACTGCTGACCGTTTTCTATCTGCGTCACTACTATCATGTCGACCGGATTGTCGTCTCTGATCCTGATCCGATCCGGACATCGCTTTCGCTGTCACTCGGGGCGCATGCTTCATACTCAGACACTGATGAGACGTTTACACATGCACTGGAATGTTCCGCACGACAGGACGCTTTCGCCTTATTACAGGAAAAGCTTTCTCCCCATGGACAGCTCTGCATTCTTTCAGACGGGAATCACGAGACATTGTCATTGACGCCCGCCTTTTACGAGAAGGAATTGCGGCTTGTCGGTTCGAGTGACGGATGGGATTACCAAGAACATGCCGTATGGTTTTTCAAAACGGCACCACATGTTCCGCTCCTCGAGCAGTTGTTTGAACAAACGGTCTCAGCCCAAGATTTAGTCGGATGTTTCGAGCGTTTGCTGACAGACACGACGCCTTTAAAGGTCTTCGTCAAGTATCCGTCCGCTGATTGACGTGAGCGGACTCACGGTCCGGACTTCGAGACCGTTTGGATCTTGCTCGGGCAGCGCAGGTATTCCGGAAAACACAGCCTGTCTGACATGCATCCGTTCCGCTGCAGACGTCGTAATTTCAGGAACCGGTCGAGCAAGTAATTGAGACAACAACGGCTCAAGACCCAGTGTCGGTGTCGCGATTCCAAGCTGCAGGAGCTGGTCGTCTGTTTGGGATTGGACTGCATCCGGATGGGTCTGCAATTCAATCCGGAAACCAAACGGTGTTCCAATGAACGTCCGGCGTTCGTTTGCCTGAACCGTCAATCCTAAACCTTCCGCCCGGTCGAGGATCTGCAGTCGGTCGGCTTCCGTTACGAGGAATCCGATATGATCAAACATCACCTTTTTTCCGTGACCAAACGTAATGTTGATCGCTCCGCGTTTCATCTCAATGATCCGAAACAAAATCCGTTGCTGACGGAAATCATCCCAGTGGAGCGGAGGATCAAACGAGGTGAATGCTCCCTCAATTTTACCAATCCGTTGTGTCACCTGAAAACCAAGCTGTTGATAAAACCGTTCTGTTTCCTCCACCAACGGTGTCCACAGATGATAATGAAATAACATATGTATCTCTCCTTATATTTTGTTGATACGAGGTGGTATACCGTCGTTTTCTGATGTATATTTAGTGTGAAATTTAGTGTGAAATCAGAGAATTTCGTCATAAGTGTGCAATGTGGTGTGCAATTCAAAGTTGCACCCCACATTGTGTTTCTAGGTGAATTATCCGTGGTAAATACTCATAAATTAGTTAATGTGCAGCTGCTCGTCGTGGGAACGGGAGGTTAGCAAACGATGAAAATATTACTACTGGGAGATAATCAATTAGCAATCACTGGGGAGATATTCGAGATCCGACGGGTGATGGAACAACTGACGACCGGGAACCAAGTCGATTTATTATTGCGCACAGAATGCATGACCAAAATAAATGTCGTATTGTCCCGTACTCAACAAGCATCTGCTCCAGTAAGTGAGCAAGTCGTGCTGAGTTTGGATTAACCATTTATGCAACGGGAAAGGGGAAGATCCCCTTTCGCGTTCGCCCCGGCTCGACTTTGACCGTTTAACCGTGCTCCGCTAGATCCTCCCCGAATCCCTTATGGGAAGTCTAAATTATATCATTTAAATCCCTTATTTACCCATTTTAAAAAGCGATGTATTTTCAAAGGAGAAAGAGGACTTTCTGTATTTTGAAAATGTAGATAAAAAAAAGCCTATCTTCTATGGTAGGCATTAGAAACTAGATAAAATAGCTGAAGGATCACTTGAATGTGATTCTTCAGCTATTTTATTTTTTAAGATAATTACTTATCTTTTATTCCCAGATCCTCTAATTGAGAATCATAAGCTGGATTCTCTAAAATTTCTTCAGCTGTTTCCCTAGCTTCTTTTATAATACTTGTTCTTTCCTTTAGTGATAACTGACCTAAAAATTGACTTTCGGTCATTCCATTTGGAAACTTAGATTCTTCAAGAGATGTATTGTTATCTTGAACATTATTGAGTGATAAGCGTTTGAATGAATTGAAGTCAGTCCCCTCAGATGCAAGTGCTTGGACTTGTAAGCTGGAGCCAGAAGATTTAGTAGGTAAGTTTTTATTATTATAGTAATTGATTCCTCTGATTATACTTGTTTGATCACTAGGATCGTCAAAGTACGATTTGTACCATTTAACTTTGGAAGTTGTACTGTATATTTGTACAACACCCGCAATAGTTTTTAGTTGAGTAGCAGTAAATCCTGCAAATCTTCCTACATATCCATAATGCATATTTCCTAAATCTTCACCTTTCATTGTGCGACCACCGAAAACGTATTTGTCAGTCGCTCCATAAGCGTGCTTGTAATCCCATGGTCCTCTACTCTGCACTTTTTTAGCAAAGAAACGCCCTGTTCCAACAGGAACGGTTTTATCTTCAATTCTATATTGGTAGACTCTTGCAGCATTTTTCAACATAATTGATGAAAATGAAGAAGTAACGTTTCCCCCTGGATTTACTACACCATAAGTACCTACCGTTTCCTCAGCAGACTCTATTTCTGCAGCTTTAACACTTGAATATGAACTTACAGTAATAGCTAATACAGCTAAAGACGATATTAAAACATTTTTTTTCAATTTAAACTCCCCTTTAATTGGTACATGCTATAGGATAATAATATCAATAGAAATACTCTTTTTTACAAAAAGAGTACATCTGTTTTCTAATAACTGACATAGGAGGATAGAAATGAAGAAACGTATTATCAACTTATATCTAGCAACATTCTTGGTATTTTTGTTTATTTACAATTCTTTCTTTAACAAAGATTTTCACTCATTCTTTTTGAACACTTTTTCAATAAATCCTGTTTTATTTTCAATTTTTTTGAGTGCTTTTTTCGTTTTACTTTCTCTATTAGCAATGTTCAAAACGAATGCGAAGCAAAAAATTGGACTTACAATTAATCTTCTAATCAATCTCACTTTTGTAATTATCACTTTAATCATTACATTAGTCGCATTACCATTCTCATGATTTCATGAAAAATAGAAATACCGTAAATAAAAAATATCCAAAAAAAACACGGATCCTCACTTGGATCCGTGTTCCATTTACATCAACTGTTTGACAAGAAGCGTCTTTCCGCTGACTTCCCGCGGAATGTTGTCGACGGCACGTAACGAGACGTTCATCTCAGCGCCGAGTAAGGTTTTTAAAAACCGATACAATTGTTCCTCGTGCTCCGATAAAAAGCGGGTCCGGTCCGGAATATATAAAAACGTGATGTCCCGTTCACTGTTTTGGATATATTGGACTCGCTCGACACTGTTCGGTAACGCTTTGACCAAACTCGACAGCTGACCTTCAAAAACCTTTTGACCATTTTGTTTAACGATATAGCCTCGGCCCCGACCATCAATCGAATCAATCACGGGACCTGCATGTCCGCAGGAACAGGTTTTCCCGCTGCTCGTCATGCGATCCCCGACCCGGTACCGGACGAGCGGTGTCCCGTGAGTATCAAAGCTTGTCACAAGGATTTGTCCGTCCGGTTCGATTTCGATGATTCCCATCTCGTAATGCAGATGTTTATTCCCGAAACGGCATTCGGAAACGATCGGAGCTCCTTCCGATGACGCATATTGATCAAAGACAGGCGCATGAAAAACGTCTTCAATCAATTTTCGTTCCGTCGAGGTCATCATCTCAGCCGTCGGGAAAATGGCGCGCGGCCGGCACTGCAATTCCATCCCGATTCGTTTGGCATGGTAGGCCAGCTCAATCATCGCTGACGGCAACCCGTCAATCGATTCCGGATCAAACCGGTCGATTGCCTGCAAATAAGCTGTCATCGTTTCAGGACTAAGTTTCTTGACGGTGAACAGCATTTGATTCAGTGCATGATTCATCCGCCAGTAGACGGGTTTTTGTTGCCGTTCCGAAACGAGCGCCTGTGCTGTGAAACTGATTCGTCGCATGCCCTTTTTAACACCGTGGGTCGCTTTAAAAAAATCGAGGTGTGCCATCCGGACCTGCATGTCTTCTTTCGTATATCGGACTTGGATTGATTTCCCTGTCGTCCCGCCTGTTTTCCCTAGAATCGGTGCATCGAGATCCGTGCGAATCGATTCGATTTGTTGCCGTAACGTTTCTTTTTCAAGTGACGGGATCTGCCGAAGTTCCGTTAACGTTTGAAAAGGCAGTTGCAGATTCAAGTCTTTAAACAGCGTGTTGTAATAGGCGCTATGTTGCTGGCAAAATAGCAAAAACGTATTAAGACGTGTCAATTGATCCAGTTCCACATCGATTGGCTTTTCCAATTTGTCCGCTAATTCCTGAAATCGTCTTTGGTACGCCGGTCCATACCGTTCCCGTTGAAGTCGATAGCCATACAGGGTGGTTAGAAGATTTTGCATGAACACCGGTGAATACAGATAGACTTGCTCTTTGATTCCCATCTGCGCACGTCCTTTCGAACAACGACTCGATACTTCCTTCATTGAGTATTTTCCTAATACATTCAGATTACGTCTTCATTCTGACAATCACATGACAAAATCTACCGCATTCGACTTCCATTTTAATGATCCTCCTTCTTTGGTAAAGTATCGCTTTTTTTGAAAAATAATTAAAAAGCAGATTACCTTTTTGAAAATGAAGGGTAATCTGCCAGTTCTTTTTTATTTTTTGAATTGTCAACTCTTTTCCGGCAACAATTGTTTGATTAATAATGTTTTTCCACTGATTTCTTTCGGAATTTCCGGTACTGCTCGTAGCAACACTTCCATTTGTCCGCCAAACAAACGTTTTAAGACGAAATACAGTTCTTTTTCATGTTCTTCTTTAAAACAGCGTTCGTCGGGTACATATAACATGACGACTTCTTCTTTGTCCGATTGAATATACTGGACCCGCTCGATACAGTTCGGGAAGGCACGAACGATCCCGGCCAGTTCTCCCTCGAAAATCCGATGACCGTCTTTCAGTTGGATGAAACTTCGTCCCCGTCCGTCAATCGACGCGATGACCGGACCGGCATGGCCACATTGGCATGTCGATTCACTTAACGTCATTCGATCCCCGACACGATACCGGACGAGCGGAGTCCCGTGGGTATCAAAACTTGTCACGAGAATCTGACCGTCTGCTTCGACCTCGATGATGCCCATTTCATAATGCAGATGTTTTTTGCCGTAACGACATTCCGCAACGATTGGAGCCCCTTCGGATGAGGCATACTGATCAAATATCGGCGCATGAAAAACTTCTTCAATCAATTGGCGTTCTGCAGGCGTCATCATCTCAGCCGTCGGGAAAATTGCCTTTGGTCGGAACGTACACGGAATATTGTATTTTTTTGCATGACGGGCTACTTCAATCATGCCTGAAGGTAAGCCATCAATTGATTCCGGGTTAAACCGGTTCAATTGTTCAATGTACAAGGTTGCCGTTTGAGGGTTAATGTTTTTGATCGTAAACAACATCTGATTAATCGCTTTATTCATCCGCCAATATACCGGTGCTTTCTGTGATTCTGCAGCCAGTGTCTGACCCGTGAAGCTGGCGCGTCGCATGCCGCGTTCGATTCCATGTGTCCACTTAAAATAGTCGAGATGCGCCATCCGGATTTGCATATCTTCCTTTGTGTAATGGACTTGAATCGACTTTCCCGTCGTCCCGCCCGTTTTTCCAAGGATAGGGGCCCGGATTTTAGCATGAACGTCTGCATTGCGCGTCCGGAGGATTTCCTTGCTCAACACCGGAATTTGCTTTAATTCGTCCAACGTCTGGAGTGGTAAGCTGATCCGGTGTTGCTCAAACAGCTCTTTATAATACGGACTGTAGGTCTGACAAAACAGTAGAAATTGATTCAGACGCTTCAACTGTTCCACTTGCGAATTCGTCCGAAAACGTTCTTTTTCCTTTAGTTCTTGTAACCGTTTCTGATAGACCGGACCATATCGTTCCTGATACAGCATGCGCCCATAAATCGTCGTTAAGATATTTTGAAGAAAAATCGGTGAATGAAAGTAAATCGATTGTTTGAGTTGCATACGTCCACTCCTCTCACATCTCAGTCAGAAATTTCAGTTGAACCACTGTCCATTTCCTGTTACTTACATCTTATTTCCAGTGATCCGTCTCTTCAATCAAATCTTAATAAACAAGCTTAGCTTTTATTCGGATACCGTTTTATGATAATAAGCTTATGTCACAAACATTTTTTAATGATTTTTCTTTTATTCTTTTTTCTTTGCTTTTCCTAATGATAAAAAAGAGGCTGATTCAGCCCCTTTCTTTCAAAATCCCGTCACGTTTGACGATGACCAATTTCTTCGTCTGTTCCAAACATCCGGATCTGAATAGCTCCGAGTACCAACTTTAACTCTTTCGGATTCAACTGATCGATGATTTCGATCACAGTCAACGTCGTACGACCGTTATACAGTTGCACCAGAAGCTGACGCTCCACGTCGATCATCCGGTCATTGATTGGTTCGGCCAACATTTCCTGATAAAAAAACTCACCCGTTTCCGGGAAAAAATAATCACTGAACAATTGCATCAACTGTAAATTCCCCGTTGCCAAAAACAGGATCGCCTGAAACGGAGTCTTCGCCCGATTCCGTGTACTCAAACGTTTTAAAATCATCTGATACCGCTTATTGTGTTGGTCATCTAAGAAACAGACTGCATTCATCTTCGTCCTCTCCTTAAATTAAAAAGTAAGTATTATGTACCTGGAAATCGATAACTCGTCTTCACTCATTTTGATCTCTTTTTCTTTTCCCCTGTTTTTCACGCATCAAGCCTGTTATCTCATGAAAACATCTGAAGGGATTACGAACGGATTGATTCGGGTAAATCCAACAGGTAACGTTAATCGAGGGGGAAAATACATGACTCAAACACGTAAACGACTTGCACTTGCAGGTGCAACTGGATATATCGGACACAATCTCTTAAACGAACTCAAGAAAAAATATGATGTCATCGCCTTGTCACGAAACGGGGACGATAAGGACGACGAATCCCATGTCGAATGGCGCTCGTGTGACTTGTTTTCACTAAATGATACAATCGACGGATTAAAAGGGGCAGATATCGCCATCTATCTAGTCCATTCCATGATGCCGTCCGCTAAATTGACACAAGGGTCATTTGAAGACATGGATTTGATTTTAGTCGACAACTACGCCCGCGCCGCCAAAGAAAACGGTATTCAACAAATTGTCTATTTAAGCGGTATCATTCCGGAGGAGACCGAAGACTTGTCCCGTCACTTAAAAAGCCGTTTGGAAGTCGAACGTGTTCTCGGTGCTTATGGAACACCGGTAACGACGATCCGTGCCGCTTTGATTGTCGGACCAAAAGGATCTTCCTTCCCGATTTTATCGAAGCTCGTCAAACGACTCCCTGTCATGTTGTTACCAGAATGGACACGGAATCAGACACATCCCGTCGCATTGCCGGATGTCATTCATGCGCTTGGAGCAAGCGTCGGACGTGAGGACCTGAAAGACCGTGCCATCGATATCGGTGGTCCGGAATCGATGACGTATAAGGAAATGATCTTAAAAACAGCAGAAGTCATGGGGAAACACCAACCGACGTTTGACATCCCTTTGATGACCGTCAAACTATCACGCCTTTGGGTAACATTAGTTTCCGGTGAACCAAAAGAGACGGTTTATCCTCTCGTCGAGAGTATGGTTCATGAGATGGTCGCAGATCCAGATAAGATGGTCCACGGCATCAGCGACGGAAAAATCACGTTTGAGGAATCTGTCCGCATGGCGTTAAAAGAAGAGCAGGAAGAAAAGGACCAGAAGAAACAGTCGGGCCGTTCTTCTCAAAAAGAGGAAGCGCTTGATGTGCGCTCCGTTCAGCGCGTCCGCTTGCCGGAAGGTCGCGATGCCAACTGGGCAGCCGATAACTATGTATCGTGGCTTTCCTCTTTCGCCAAACCATTCCTGACTTCAAGCATTGCGAATGAGACCATCGTACGGATTCAAGTGCCGTTCCTTGATTCCCCATTACTCGAATTGACAAAAGAACCGTTCCAAGATGCTGAGCAAGCGACGTACCGGATTTCCGGCGGATTGTTTGCCCAAGTTCAGGAAGACAGCAAAGGCCGAATCGAATTCCGGCAAATTCCCGGTTCCCAGGAATGTCTAATCGCCATTCATGAATATGTACCGGCCTTACCGTGGATCATTTACAAATCAACACAAGCCAATATCCATTTACTCGTCATGTATCTGTTCAAACTTCATCTTCTTCGCTTGATGCAGACAACGGAACAATCTCCGGACGAATCGGAAATGATTGTCCCTGAGACGAACGGCTGATGTTTCAGAAAAATCTTTACCATCCAGCGGATTGAATTCCTTATTTCTCAGGAATTCAATCTTTTTTTATGTCCATGATGCATTGTCGGTTGCCGACGTGTTGATCGGATATGACTCTTTTTTCATCGTATACCGTTTTCGCGGAATCCGTAAGTCTTGACGTCTCTTTTCCAGCCCGTTTGCAGAACTTACCGATGAACAGATGACGGAACCAAAATAAGCGTGATACACTGAAACTGGATTGTAAGAAAGGGGTTTCACAGGCATGCGCTCATTCGAAGAACGGTTAACAAATCACATTGAAGCGACAGCGCTTCTCACAACATTGATTCAACCCTCGTCGGATCAACTGCGACTCGACAAATTAAATAAATTTTCAGCGAAACTATTAAAACGTGAATTTACGATTGCTTTCGCCGGCCATTTTTCGGCTGGGAAATCAAGCATGATCAATGCCTTGACGGGAGAGTCGATTTTACCGACCAGTCCGATTCCGACCAGTGCCAATATCGTCACATTACGTCGGGAAGAGCAAGATGCCGCCATCGTCCATTTTCATGATTGTCCTGCCGTCCAGTTGGCCGCGACCGACTTACCGCATCTTGAGACCTTAGGACGTGACGGCACCGTCGAACGAATTGATATCACTCATGCCGGCTCAAACTTACCGGAAGGACTTGTCTTAATGGATACGCCAGGTGTCGATTCCGTCGATGACGCCCACCGGATTTCCACGGAGTCCGCCTTACACTTAGCGGACATGATTTTTTACGTCATGGACTATAACCATGTCCAGTCCGAGTTGAACTTCACCGTCACACGCGAATTGTTGACTTCCGTGCCTGAATTGTATTTGATTGTCAATCAAATCGACAAACACCAGTCCAGTGAACTATCGTTTGAAGCCTTTAAACGTTCGGTCATCCAGTCATTTGCAGCCCATGGCGTCGAACCAAAAGGAATCTTCTTTACGAGCTTACGGGAAGCGGATCATCCAGAAAATGATTTTCTTACCGTCAAACAGCTCGTCGATCAAAGCATCCGTGACGTCCAGCCGAAACTGTTGCAATCAGCTGCCACGACACTGGAATCCTTACATGCCGAACATGTGACGTATCTCGAAACACGCATCGAAGAAGCTGTCCAGTCGACGGAAGAAGGAATAACTCCGTCAGAGCGGCAACAATCCGAAGCGTTGTTTGAACAGCTGCATCAGCTCGATTTGCAACTCGAACTGATGGCACCAGAACAGTGGGTCAGCCGTTTTTCACAGCACCGGGAAAGTTTGTTGCGAAATGCGACACTGATGCCGTTTGAGCTTCGTGAGAAAATGCGAATCTTTTTAGAAACACGACAAGCGTCCTTTAAAGTCGGATTTTTCAGAAGTGCCAAAAAGACGCATACCACCCAGCAACAGGTGGCGGAAGATCTCATGCGGGCGTACCACTCCGTCACGACATCCGAAATCGCCTTACATCTGCGGAAATTGATGAAACAATCTTTAGCGGAAGCCGGCATTTTGTCCGATCGGCACACGATGCAGATTGACACCTATCCACTTGATCCGCCGCTCCGTGTCATCGAGGATGCCGTCCAGGAAGGTATCACGATTACCGGTGAATCGGTCCTCCAGTTTACGAATCGTGTCGTCAGTCTCACGGCTGACTGGTATACGAAAGAGACGAACCGCTGGCGTGATGGCATTCGAGCAGAGCTGGAACAAACAGATGGCAGCGTCAAACAGGACTTGCTGACGGAACAAACAACTTTACGTCAAAAATGTGATTTGTTGAAAACCGAAGCTGACTCCCGGCAATTGCTCAAGACGTATCTTGAGCAGGCGGACGCGCCGACGAATAAACAACTAGAAGCTGCTCGACAACAGGTCTTGAAATGGCAACAGGAACTGCTTCAAGCCGAGCAAGCGTTAGTCCCGTTCCAGCCGCAGGAAGTACTCGAGGAAGTTGCCGTTACTACGGAAGCAACTTTTTCAAACGGCGTCGAGGAGACACGGGCTTATTCGCTGGAAGACATACAACAGATTCAAACGATCTTATCATCCGTTTCCGGATTTGAAGATACGGTCGCTTATTTGCAAGACAAACTGAAACGTGTCTCCTCCAGTACGTTTACGATTGCTTTGTTTGGTGCGTTCAGTGCCGGCAAGTCGTCGTTTTGCAATGCGTTACTCGGACAACCGGTTTTGCCTGTCTCGCCTAATCCGACGACCGCTTCGATCAACCGGATTAATCCGGTCAGTACGGCACATCCGCACGGTACTGCGACGATCCGCTTTAAGACGGAACAGGAACTCGTCGACGAAATAAATGACCTTCTTCAGGCTTTTGACGTCACGATCACTTCCTTGCAGGAAGCCGCACATTGGATTGAATCACAACCGGACCACACATTGCGGGATACATCTTTTTTACGTGCTTTTTTAACAGGTTATCCGTCTGTTTCGCCGTTCGTCGGAACGATACAAACGGTCGATCAACCGACGTTCACGGAGTATGTCGCAAAAGAGCATCTCAGTTGCTTTGTCGATGTGATCGACTTGTACTTCGATAGTCCGTTGACCCGTCTCGGAATTACACTTGTCGATACACCGGGTGCCGATTCCATCAATGCCCGTCATACAGATGTTGCCTTTGACTATATCAAGGATGCGGACGCCATCTTATTCGTGACGTATTTCAATCACGCCTTCGCCCGCGCCGACCGTGAGTTTCTGATTCAGCTTGGTCGTGTCAAAGATGCGTTTGAACTGGACAAAATGTTCTTCATCGTTAATGCGATTGACCTGGCACAAAATGACATTGAAAAACAAGCGGTCCTGCAATATGTCGAGACTGAATTACAACGGTTTGGTATTCGATCGCCTCGTCTGTTTGGTGTCTCGAGCCTTCACGCATTAGCAGAAAAGCAGACGGACCGCGAGCTTGAATCAGGTTTACCTGTCTTCGAATCTGCCTTCCATCAATTCCTGGAACGGGACCTTAAAGGACTGGCCGTTCAAGTGTTGTCGGAGGAAACGGAGAAAACCGTCCACCGATTACGTCAATTGATGGAACAGACCGAATTCAACATCGCGCGAAAAGAGACACGGCTAGATGAACTGGATGACTTGAGTCAGACGATCGAAGCACATTTTTTAGACCGACGGACCGATTTACTCCGTCATGCCTTATTTGCTGAAATCCATGAACTGTTACATCATGTCAATCAAAGGATCTATTACCGTTTCCCTGATTTCTTTAAAGAAGCGTATCATCCCGTCCGCTTCGCGAACGCCACAAAGCAACAAGCCCTGCACGAAGCCTTGGTCGAACTACTTGGCTTTTTGAAATATGATTTTGAACAGGAATTACGCGTGACACATTTCCGGATTGACGGTTGGATCAAAACAGCTCTCCTTCAACGTTTCCAGGAAGAAGAGCGGTATGCGACGAAGTTGAACCCTTCTTTCCAACTTTCTCCATTCGAAGCACCGGCGATGACGTCCGTCCATTTTGAAGGTCCTTTCCAGGATGCGGCACCTTACCAGTCCGTCAAACAGTATTTCCGTAATCCGAAAGCCTTTTTTGAACGGAATGAAAAAGAACAATTGAAAGACGCATTAATGCAGTTGACGAAACCGGATGCGACATCTTATCTTGAAACGGAAGAGCAGCGATTACGCGAACTCGCGCAGCAACACGTCGCCCGTTTGCTCGACGAGATGTATACAGCATTATCTGGAACGTTACAAAAACAAATCGAGATGGAGCGAAGCAGTTTAGCGACGACGGACCATCTGGAACAGTTCAAACACGCTTACTCGAGCATCAGCCAACTGGATCAAACCGTTTAATTTTTCTCAATAAGCGGATCCATTACTACACAAAGAACCCGAATCAGATCCACTTCTTACAAAAGAGGTGGCTGGTCCGGGTTCTTTTTAATGTTTGCGCCACGATCGGATGGATGCGGCCAATAGGATTTAAAGTAATGTAAGACATAGTCCTGGACGTGACGCACGAGCGGACGTTGCTCGACCCCTGCTAAATGATTTAACGAAACATCCCATAACATCGGAGGGTCAAACGGTAAAATCCGGATATCCTCCGCATGATGAAATCGGAGAATCGGTTCTGGTAAAATCGACACGACGTCGAGTTCTTGTACCATCCCAATCAATAAGTCCCAAGCACCGGAAGTAAAAAAGATGTGTGGTTCGACTTGCACATGCCGGAACTGGGATAAAATCTGATGGTGCAACATGAAACTATCATTGAGAATGACCAAAGGTTCCTCTGCCAGGTCACGGTAAGATACACTTTTGGTTTGGCTTAACGGATGGCTTGGCCTCACCGCGACGACGACCTCATCCTCGATTAATCGATAGCGTTCTATGCCATAGGATTCTCCCGGTTCAATTAAAATCGCCAAGTCCAGTTCTTCGAGCAGCAGGCGACGCTTCAATTCAAAAGCTCCTTCTTCGATGATTTCCAGCTCAATGCCGGGATGTTCCGCCATTAATTTCGGAATCAGTTGCGAAAAAAGGACGGGCAAAATGACCGGTGGAATCCCCAACCGGACTTTCCCTCGTATGACACGTGACCGTTCGTGAAGATGTTCCATCATTTGTTGATGTCCGTGCAGGACACTCAGCGCATCCTCATAAAATTGTTGTCCGGCGTCTGTCAGACCGGTCAATCGTCCGTGATGACGCAAAAACAACTCCACTTGTTCCATCTCTTCAAATTCCCGTACCAGTTGACTGAGCGCCGGTTGCGAAATATGAAGATACTTGGAAGCCCGTGTTAGATTATACGCATGATCTACGATGGTCGTAAAAAATGTCAATTGCCGAATGTCCACTCGACTTCCCCCTCTTACTCATCAAACCAATGATTTTTTCTGAAATACAGGATCATCCCCATCGCAATGACTCCCATTCCTCCTAATGTGAAGAAATATCCGAATCGCGTCGTCAGTTCCGGCATATGTTCAAAATTCATCCCATAGATTCCGGCGATGAAGGTTAAAGGCATGAAAATGGTCGTGAAAATCGTTAACGTCTTCATGATATTGTTCATCCGATATGAGTTGAGCGAAATGAAATTATCCCGGAATTCAGACGTCATCTCCCGGTTATATTCAATCATTTCATTAAGTTTAAGTAGATGATCATAAATATCTTGGAAAAACGCTTTTTTGTTGGCGTGAATCGCAAGCCGGCGGGATTCAACGACCCGGTACAACAAATCCCGCATCGGCAAGATGGTCCTGGCGACTACTAACAAATCGGATCGAATCTCAAATATCTCTTCCATGATCCGTTTATCATTCCCCCGCTGTTCATACCGTCCTTCCAGTGCAAAAATCTTGTCTTCTAACGCATGGACGATCGGAAAATAACCATCGACGATTTTATCCATGATTTTATGAACAATCTCGATTGCCCACTGTTCGGGTTTATTATGTATCCGTTGAAAAGCTTGGAACACGACATCAATTTCACTTGAAGGCTCCTCGTGGTAAGAAACGACATAGTTCTCATTGGCGAACAGGTTAATTTCTTTTCCTTTTAGTGACTCCGTATCCAGGGCATGCAACACAAAAAAGCTGTATCCGTCGTAATATTCTAACTTTGGACGCTGTAAGTATTGAAAACAATCTTCAAGGGCCAGCGGGTGAAAATCAAATGCGGACACCAGCTGTTGTTTTTCCTGCTCCGTCGGCTGATCAAAATCGACAAAATACCATCTGACGTTTGGTGCGTGAAGACGTTCCAAACCATCATCCACTAAAACTTGATGATCGTTCGTCACTAGAAGACAGCGTATCATGAACATTCACCTTCTTTTCATTACGGTTTGTTCACTTAGTATCGCAAACATCCGCTTCCATTTCCATAAAAAAAAGACTGTAGACTTAATCAAGCACTACAGTCTTTCCCTTTATCCACGTTCGAAGTAAAAACCATTCCAATAGACATGACGATACGTAAATTCTTTACCACTTTTTGTCGTTACAAGCATCTCATCCTCCGAGACGACAGCAATCTTAATCGGTGTCTCCCCGTGATCGGTCAAAAAATTTAAAATTTCTAAATGACGATTCAGCCATAAACGACGGCGGAACCAACGGAACCGACTGAAAGCAGCTGTAAAGTGTAAAATCGATAACAGCATGATAATCATACCAAACGGTAAGGGGACATCAAACAACGCGATTAAATAAAAATCAGCAATGATCAAAAAGACGGATAATCCCATCTCGGTCATCTCCATGAAGGACGCTTTATACGTGGCAAAATAGGTCATGACACGAAATAAAACGATGACCGTCAAATACGGTACAAAATAAAGACGAAAAATGTTGTCCGACCCACTGTTGACGTACATGAGCAAGGGTAGGAAGAAGAGCAACTTCCAAATTAGGATGGCAGAATAAAACAAAGTGTGATCCGTGTAGCGTTTGCGTACGATGGCGCGACTAATGTTCATTGCCTTCCCCTCCTTCAATGGTGACTACATGTTCGAGTCGATGATGTCGGGATCTAATGCCTATAAGGGTATGTTTCCTCATTGGGCCATTTCTAATCGTATATTTCGTGTGAAATATTGGTTTATATTCAGTATACGAAACATTTTAATGAATAGTTTTACTTTCCCATCATTCCCCATATTTGAATGTGCTGTTTTCAGCCGTTTACTCGTATTTGTTCTTTGCCGTTTTTTTCTTTACACTTGAATTAGATTATTTTAGAAATGAGATGAAAAGCATGTACAGCCATATCGTGATCGGGGCAGGTATTCTCGGCACCTCAACCGCATATCATTTAGCGAAAGAAGGCGCATCCGTCTTGTTGGTTGACCGGAAGGAAGCGGGTCGTGCTACGCACGTCGCAGCAGGAATTATTTGTCCTTGGATGACGCAACGTCGGAACAAGGCTTGGTATCGATTAGCCAATAACGGTGCTCATTATTATGACACCTTGATTCCGGAACTCGAGGCACTTGGTGAGACGACGACCGGCTATCAAAAAGTAGGCGCAATCGCTTTACACGAAACATCAAAAATCGAAAAAATGCAGGTCATTGCTGAAAATCGTTTTCCCGAGGCGCCGGCGATTCAGCAAATCGAGCGTTTGACTGCTGATCGTGTGCAACAGATGTTTCCGTTGATTGAATATGTCGAAGATGCATTATTCGTTTCCGGCGGAGCACGAGTTGACGGACGTGCGTTACGCGCTGCACTAGAACGCGGCGCCCTCAAACAGCAGGCGAAGGTGGTCGAAGCAGATGCCGCGTTAATCGTCGTGGACGGTCAAGTGAAGGGTGTCCAAATTGATGATGAAATGCATTATGCGGAGCAAATCATCTTGACGGCAGGGGTCTGGGTCAATGAGTTACTGAAACCGTTGCATCTTGAACTTGACATCCGTCCTGAAAAAGGGCAGATTCTCCATCTGGACATCACGGCGGAACAAACACAACAATGGCCCGTCATCATGGGGCAACGTGGACTGTATCTTGTATCGATTGAGGATGGAAAATTGGCGCTCGGCTCCACGCATGAGAAACAACTTGACTATAACCTCCAACCGACCGTCAAGGGCATGCATGCTTTATTGACACGCGCCTTGCCGGTTGCACCTGCACTGGAAGACTCGAAAATCAATGAGATGCGTGTCGGACTTCGTCCTTATACCAGTACTTCCTTACCGATCATCGGACGACTCGCGACTCATCCGAATGTACTGGTCGCTAACGGACTTGGAGCCTCCGGCTTAACGATTGGTCCCTATCTCGGGCGTGAATTAGCGAAGTTAGCGTTAGGACAAGAACTCGATATCAATCTGGAGGATTATTTACCTCAATGAGCAAACAACGAACGAACTTTTACCTTCTTGATAGTCTATACCCGCTAATAAACAAGAACAAACGTTCTATACTCGAGATATCAAAGGAGAGTTGAATGTGCATCCGATCAAACCTTTCGTGACCCTTGATCAACTGGAATCTCTCGACATTCGTGTCGGTACAATTCGTTCGCTCCGGACTTCGGACGAAGAACCAGCTTTACTGTTACTGCTGATCGATTTCTTAGAATTTCAACAGTCCTTGTTCCTCGATTGGAAAGAAACACGTTTTGAATACGAAGAAATCATCGGCAAACAAGCACTTGTCGCTCTGAACGTCCCAGGACTCGTCGTCGGCTCGTCCGGTCGTATTCTCGAGTTAGGTTCTCTCGATCAGCTCATGCCCGTGTTGGTCTGCCCGGAGCACCCGATTCCGGACGGAAGCCGACTGAGCTGACAAAGAAACGACCATCCGCCATTGGATGGTCGTTTCTTTGTCGTCATGTCTTTTCTAGATAATGGACACTAAAATATTGATTTCGATCCGTAAAACATGTGACCGGAGTAAATCCATTTTGTCTGGCCAACACTTGAAAGTCATCCACACTGTATTTATAGGAATTTTCCGTATGGATGGTTTCACCTTGTTTAAAGCTAAATGTCTGATCCGCGACGGTCACCAGTTGATCAATCCGACTTCTCAGATGCATCTCAATCCGGCCAAGCACTTCATTATAAAACGCAACATGTTCGAACCATGTCAGGTCAAACGTTCCGTCAAGTGATTCATTGATATGCTTTAAAATGTTCAAATTGAACTGCGCCGTCACACCCGCCTTATCGTTATAGGCGTCGTGTAGGACCGTCACCTCTTTTTTTGTATCAATACCGATCAAAAATCCGTCACCCTTTTCCAGCAGTTGACACGAACGACTCAAAAAAGCAGCGGCCTCGTCGGGATCAAAATTGCCGATGGTTGATCCGGGAAAGAAAATCACTTTTTTTAGCTTGTCTTCAATCGGCAGAACCAGTGGCGTCGAATAATCACCACATACGGCTTTGATATCCAAAGTCGGATAGTCCTGCGAAAGTTGATGCGCGGACTGAATCAAAAACTCTTTGGAAATATCAATTGGCATATATGCCTCCAACTGATGTAATGAGCTGAGCAGACTTTTGATTTTCCGACTGCTGCCGCTTCCATACTCAATCAGCGTATGGACCGGTCCGATACAATCGGCAATCGCCACTTGATGCTCCGATAAAATCTCGAGTTCCGTTCTCGTCAAATAATATTCCGGTTGTTGTGTAATTTGCTCGAATAATTCAGACCCTCTTTGATCATAAAAATATTTTGCCTGGAGCGTCTTCTTGTCTTGCGATAACCCGTACAACACTTCCTGACGCATATTGTGTTGATTCGTATACATGTCATAACTTTTGACCTGCTGACTCATTTAAAGGTCACCTGCCAACCGAAAACCACTGAACTGCCAACGTTTATCCGGAGGAAAGAAATTACGGTACGTCTCGCGGATATGATCATCCGGCGTTACGCATGCCCCTCCTCGTAGCACCATCTGGTTACACATGAATTTCGCATTGTATTCCCCCAACGCGCCTTCTAGCGGCCGGCTTCCCGGATACGGTGCATAGGCACTCGCAGTCCATTCCCAGACATCACCGAACAGGCCGGTCATCTCTTGCAGATCGGAACTGACAGGTCGAGGATGGTAGGACCCTTCTCCCATCATATTTCCTCGTTGTTCAACCTGCCGTCCGACGTACTCCCACTCCGCTTCGGTCGGTAATCGTTTTCCACACCAGCGGCTGTAGGCGTCGGCTTCGTAAAAACTGACATGACAAACAGGTTCGTCCAAGTGTAACGGTTTGATTCCGTTTAATGTAAAGACGGACCACTCACCTTGTTCGTTTTTCATCCAGTACAAAGGTGCTTTCCAACTTTGTTGATTAACGACATGAAACCCGTCAGACAACCAATGCTCTGACTGTTCATACCCGCCTGCTTCGACGAAGGCCAGAAACTCACGGTTGGTGACCGGTCGGCTTGCCAACTCAAACGGGTTGAGCCAGGTTTTGTGGACTGGATTTTCATTATCAAAGGCAAACCCTTGACCATCATGACCGATTTCAACGAGTCCTCCTTCAAACCGTTTAAATGTCGGTGAACCGTCAACGCCAAAAGTACGTTCAGGTTCTGTTTTATTTTGATAAGCAGGCAGTAAGGGGTTAGCAAAAAAGTTGTACTTAACGTCCATCAAGATTAATTCCTGATGTTGCTGTTCATGTTGTAGCCCCATTTCAATCAGTTGCTCCAGTTTTTGCTGAACGGGAGTTTCTCGCTTTTGTTGCAACAGGGACAAGATTGCTTTGTCCACATGCATTCGGTAAGCAAGTATTTCCTCGACGGTTGGCCGAGACAGAACACCTCGTTGGTGACGCGGTTGGTAAGGTCCAATCGAATTATAGTAGGAATTGAACAAATAGTTATACTTTGGATGAAACACTGTATACTGGTCATCATATTCCTGGAGGATCATCCGCTCAAAAAACCATGTGGTATGCGCGATATGCCATTTCGGCGGGCTGACATCCGGGCTGGCTTGAATAATAAAATCCTCCGGTTCGAGCGGTTCGATCAATGCTAAGGTTTGATTGCGGACAGCAGAAAACTTGTCTACTAAGTAAGTCGTCGTTTCCAGTCTCACTTCAAAGCACTCCTTTAAATGGATTTTTCTGAAAATATGCACCATTCTCTTTACCCTTTTCCCTTTCAAGTAAGCGCTCTCAATAAAATAAAAAAAGAAGCGACACCTTTTAAGGATGCCGCTTTCTCAAGCTTAATACACTTTATCGCCGTTAAAGATTGAATTTTTGACGACCACATAATCGACAGTCCTGATTGCTTGCAGTTTGTTACCGCCCGCGTACGAAATCGCAGACTGTAAATCTTGCTCCATTTCAATCAACGTCTCTGACAAGCTGCCTTTATGTTCAACAAACACTTTTTTTCCTTCGACGTTCTTTTTTTCACCTTTTTGAAACTCGGACGCCGAACCAAAATATTCTTTAACGCGTAATCCATCAACTTCGTGCGTCTCACCTGGAGACTCTTCGTGTCCCGCAAACAGTGAACCGATCATCACCATCGTCGCCCCAAAACGAACCGATTTTGCAATGTCGCCGTGGGTCCGGATACCGCCATCAGCGATAATTGGTTTACTGGCAGCTTTGGCACACCATCTTAATGCCGCCAATTGCCAGCCTCCCGTACCAAATCCCGTTTTAATTTTCGTAATACATACTTTACCTGGACCAATTCCAACTTTTGTCGCGTCTGCTCCGGCGTGTTCCAATTCACGAACGGCTTCCGGTGTCCCGACGTTTCCAGCAATAACAAAACTGTCCGGTAACAGCAGTTTGATATGTTGGATCATCCGAATGACCGCTTCCGAATGACCATGAGCGATGTCAATCGTGATATATTCTGGCGTCAAGCCTTCTTGTGCCAACGTCTCGACGAATGTATATTCTTCCGCTTTTACGCCAACACTGATTGATGCAATCAAATGGCGTTTTTGCATCGACCGGACAAAATCCAGTCGTGTTTCGGGCTCGAAACGATGCATGATGTAAAAGTAACCGTTCTCTGCCAAATAAGTCGCAATTTTTTCGTCAATGATTGTCTGCATATTGGCCGGAACGACCGGTAACTTAAAGCGTCGTCCACCAAACTCAACCGTCGTATCACATTCCGACCGGCTTCCTACGATTGATTTTGCAGGAATTAATTGAATATCTTCATAATCAAATACTACATCCATCACTAGCACCCCAAATAACGAATATTTTTTATTAATTAAATAGTAACGTTCGTACTTGGATACTATATCGAACATTAGGAAGCTTGTCAAAATAAAATCACTAAAAAACATATTTTTCTATCAAAAAACCTTTTAATGTTCGTCTTTTATAGAGTATTCCATCTTTAATTGATCAATCCATGCTTCTTACCATTCAAAAAAGCTACTTTCCGTTCCTTTTTCAAAAATATGCTCGGGATAAGGAAGCGCTAAGGGTGGACGATCTTTCCTGTCAAAATAACACAGTTGTTTGGATTCTCCGTCAATCGCTGTTAACGTTCCTTCCAACACATCACACGCAAAAATAAAGCCGATATACTCCACCTGGTTTTGATCCGGGTAGGTCAGGCGAAACGCCTCTCCTCCAAAACAGCCGATCAGGCGGACCGGACGGACAATCAATCCAGTTTCTTCATATACTTCACGGATTACCGCTTTTGCCGGCGGCTCGCCCGGTTCGATTGCGCCCGCCGGAAGGCTCCAGAACGGACCTCCCGGATCTTGGAATAAGATTCGCCCGGAAGCATCGCGGATAATTGCACCGACAGACGGCGTGAACAACAATTGATTTCCTGTTTTTTGACGCAGATTCTGGTAATAAGTCGACATGGGCATAAATCATTCTCCTTTGATAATCCTGATGTATGTCTAAAAGACTGTACCCGAGCGTTTCTCTTCATTCGATTTCTTCTTTTAATCGAGTTCTTCTTTTAATAGTGCAAACAATACGAAGTCTTCCCAGGCACCGTTAATGAACAAACTCTTTTTTGCGACCCCTTCCTGTCTGAATCCTACTTTTTCCAAGACGCGGATCGATCCGATATTCTCAGGCATGACTTCGGCCCGCAAACGGTGGAACTGGTACTCATCGAACAAGAGACGCGCAGCTTGGCGGACAGCTATTGACATGATCCCCTGCCCGTTATACTGCTGATCAAGTTGATACCCGATCATACACGTCTCTGCCGGGAAACGTTCGACGAACGCCGCAGACACTTCTCCGACCAGTTGATTCGTTTCTGTTAAAAATATCCCGAACGCATACGAACGGTCTGCTTTTTGGTTCTCTTCCAACTGTTGAATTCGCTCAAGTTGTTTCGGCAACGTATAGGTATCTTTTGGGGGTTTGACCGGCATCCAATATTCAAAATGTCCTTGGTTTCGAATGCTGAGATCGAGCAATGCCTGTGCGTCTTCTTTCGTATACACACGTAAATAAATCGAATTCATGGAGTCATTCTCCTTCTTTGTGACTAACTTATTCCTTAAATATCTTAATATCAAAGAGTTAAGGTGTTTGATATTTTTTTTATCGGGAAAATTACAATAACAAACAAGTAACAAAGTGTTTACAAAATAAGATGTAAACGACTACAAGGAGGAGAGCATGCGAACTGATAAAGAGTTATTCCAACAAATCGAACTAAAAAATAGATACGCTCTCGAATTGTTATATGACCGGTATGAAAAATCGTTATATCTGTTATTAACACGAATGTTGTCCGATGAACGGCGCATCCAACTTACTCTAAAACAAATTTTCCATGATGTCTGGACAAATCCTAAACGATACGCATCGATTCATGGTTATTTAATCAGTGCAGTGAAACAAGCCAGGTCTCAACGTGAACCGGTCGGATAAACAATTGACTGAATCCTTCTACTTATTTACTTAGATTCATGTATTCGGACCACGAGACGACAATTCCTTTTAACGCTCCATTACTTAATGGATTCTGATAAATTTTAGGCGAGATATCATTTATTTTGTTTATTACTTCCTTTTTCTTAGAGACCATGTTATATTATTAAGTAATTATTGTTGTTCGGTGGAGATACAAAGTTTACACTTTCGACTCGATGAAATTGATCACAGTAGTAATAATCAGTGTGACTTAGTCATACGCAGGAGGCAACACACATGGAACAAGGTAAAGTAAAATGGTTTAACGCAGAAAAAGGTTTTGGCTTCATCGAACGTGAAAGCGGCGACGACGTTTTCGTTCACTTCTCAGCTATCCAAACAGACGGTTTCAAATCACTTGACGAAGGTCAAGAAGTTTCGTTTGAAGTTGAAGAAGGCCAACGCGGACCGCAAGCAACTAACGTT